>JBJHBM010000034.1:0-21782 GCA_050485485.1 Alphaproteobacteria bacterium
TCGTGGACCTGTCCGTCGGTGATCAGCACAGCACCGGCGAAGCGCTGCGGCGGGATGTCACCGAGGGTGCGGGTCAGCGCCTCGAGCAGCCGGGTGCCGCGGTCGCGCGGCGGCTGGCCACCGGCGGCGGGGGCTTCCGGCCGTCCCGCGCGCACCACTCGCACCTCGAGCGCCTCCTCGCGCTCGAGCCGCCGGGTGAGCGCCTCGAGCGCCGCCTCGGTCTGTTCCGGGCGGGGCGCGATCCCCTGGGACGGGCTCTCGTCCACTACGATCACGGCAACGTCAGGGATCGGCTCGCGCAGCTCTTCCTTGAGCGCGGGATTGGCGAGCAGGCCGATCAGCGCCGCGAGCGCGAGCGCGCGGGGCACCGCGCCGCGCGCGCGCTGCGTCAGCGCGAAGGCCATGGTGAGGCCGGCCGCGACGCCGAACGCCACCAGCGCCCAGACGGGCACCAGCGGCGCGAAGGCGATGGTGGTGCCGACGTTCATCTACTGCCCCAGCCTTTCGAGGATCGCCGGCACATGGACCTGGTCCGACTTGTAGTTGCCGGTGAGCGCGTACATGATCAGGTTGACGCCGAAGCGGTGCGCCATCTCGCGCTGGCGCGACCCGCCTGGCGTTACCGGGAACATAGGGTTTCCCGCAGCGTCGATGGCCCAGGCGCTGGCGTAGTCGTTGGCGCCGATGACGATGGAGGAAACGCCGTCGTTGGCGAAGCCGGCCTCCTGCTCGACCCACAGCGCGCCCCCGATGTAGCGGCCGGGAAAGTCGTTCAGCAGGTAGAACGCCTTGGTCAGGATGTGGTCCTTGGGCGCCTGGATCAGCGGCGGGATCGAGAGCCCGCGTAGGATTTCGCGCAGCTTGACCGCGCTCGGTCCCGACATGCCGCCGCCGTCGCCGACGCCGAAGGCGCGGTCGCGGGTGTCGAACAGGATCATCCCGCCCGAGGCGAGGAACGCCGCGAGCCGCTCGCGCGCGGCGGCGCTCGGCGCGGGCTGGCCTTCTGTGACCGGCCAGTAGAGGAACGGGAAGAACGCGATCTCGTCGCGCTCGATGTCCACCGCGAGCGGCGACTTGGGCTCGACCGAAGTGCGCGTGCGCAGGGTCATGGACAGGCCCTCGAGCCCGGCGCGGCTCACGTCGTCCACGCGCCCGTCGCCGGTCAGCACGTAGGCGAGGCGGGTATCGAAGGTCGCCTCCATGGCGCGCTGCACGTCGAGCGGCAGCCGCGAGTCCGCGCCCGGTACCGTCATCCCCTGGGCGCGGGCACCCCCGGGCGCGCCGAGCGCGAGCGCCGCGCCGAGCACGAGCGCGAGCGCCGCGGCGCGTCCTGCCGGTGCGGCCGTCTCGCCGGCAAGGTGGCGCAGCGGTCCCACGGCGGGCACCAGCCCGCGCAGCACCAGGCCGATCCAGACGTCGAGGATCAGCAGCGCGAGCGCCAGCGCCAGCAGCCATGGGCGGAAATCGATCTCGCCCGGCGCCGTGAGCGAAAGCGTGGCGATGCCGGGCGGCAGGCCGGCTATGGGCGCGAGCCGCTCGAGCCCGGCGCCGAGGTTGAGGGCGACGCGCGCAGTCTCTGTGCCGTAGAGGCCGGGCGGATTGGCGGCACTCACCGCGAGCGGGCGGGGGCCGGCGCCGGGACGGGGTTCGGCCTCGGGCTTGAGCGGCTGGGCCACGGACGGCGGATCGCCGAGGCGTCCGAACCCGTCGAGCGTCGCCAGCGGCGGTAGGGCTTCGGCGCGCCCGCCCGCGACGCCCTGGCTCACGCTGATCACGCGGCGCAGCATTTCGACGTAGAGGCCGGAGAGCGCGAGGTTAGACCAGTCGGTATTGGCGGTGGTGTGGACCAGAACGACGCGCCCGCTGCCGCGCTCGGCCGCGGTCACCAGCGAGGTGCCATCGGCGAGACGGGCCCAGGTGTGCGCCGGCAGGTCGAGCGCGGGTTGGGCCAGCACCTGGCGGTTCACGACCACGTCCTCCGGCACCGGGAGCCCGGCGAAGGGCGAGGCGTCGTCGAACGGCGCGAGCCGTGCCGGCTGCGCCCACGACATCGCGCCGCCGAGGGTGCGGTCGCCGCGTCGGAGCGGGACCGGTGTCAGCTCGTCCGGCGTCTGGGCGAGGCGCGGACCGGCGAAGCGCAGCACCGTGCCGCCCTGCTCCATCCAGCGCACGATGGCGCCCCGCGTCTGCTCGCCGAGGCCGGCGCCGTCGGGAACGATCAGCACGGCGAGCGGGCGGGCGAGCAGTTCTTCCGCCGGACCACGGCGCACCTCGGCATAGGGCGCGAGCGCGCGTTCCAGATAGAACATCTCGGCCAGCAGCGGCTGGGACTCGGAGCGCGCGGCGGCGACCGAGACGATGCCCACCGGACGGCGGCGATAGCGCTCGTCCACCAGCGCGACCGTGCCGGCGCTCGACAGGTTCTCGATCTCGAGGCGGGCGAGGCGGTTGCGCAGCTCCGACGGGATGTTGACGGCAACTTCAGCGGAGGTGGCGCCTTCGGCGAAGGCGATGCGCTCGCGCATCACCGCGAGTCCGCGTTCGTCGAGCCCGCGTACCCAGTATTCGTCGCCTCCGCTCGGGCCCGCACGCAGCAGGCGGAGCGCGAAGCGCGGATCGCCCGGCACGGGCGGCACAAGCGCGAGGGCGCCCGCGCCTGGGGCGTCCCGCATCATGGTCACGGGGCCGCGCCGCTGCAGCGCCTCGGCGAAGGCGCGGGCTTGGCCGTCGTCGATGCCGTCCGCGAACCAGTAGATGTTGGCGGGTTCCGGGAAGCTCGCGTCCCGGAACGCGGCGCTCGCCCGAGCGCGCGACACCGGCCACGGCTTGGGTTGCAGCGCCTGGGTTATGGCGCGGGCTTCGGCGGCGCCCATCAGCCGGCTCGGCGTGACCGGCCCGCCGTCGGCGGGCGCGGCGGTGGCGAGCACCATCGCCGGGCGCCCGAGCCGCTCGGCCTGGGCCAGCACACCGTCGATGGCGCGCTGGCGCTCGTCCCAGCCGCGTGCGGCGCCCCAGCCGTCGTCGATCACCAGCACGACCGGGCCGCTGGTGGAGAAGCGGTCGCCCGCGTTCCACAGCGGATGGGCCAGCGCCAGGATCACCAGCGCGGCGATCAGGATGCGCAGCAGGATCAGCCACCACGGGGTCCGTGCCGGGGTCTGTTCGTCTTCGTTGAGGCCGAACAGCAGGCGGATCGCGGGGAAGTGCAGCAGCCGGGGCGCGGGCGGCGTCACCCGCAGCAGCCACCAAAGGATCGGCAGGCCTGCGAGCGCGACCAGCAGCCACGGTGCGGCGAAAGACAACGCGCCCAGCGTCAGCACGGTCCGCCTCCGCCGCTCATGCCGGCGCCTGACGCGGCGCGTCGGACAGCACGGCGTAGAGCGCGAGCAGCGCTTCCTGTGCCGGGCGATCGGTGTGATGCAGGGTGAACGACCAGCCGTTGCGGCGCGCAAGGCGTGTCAGGCGCGCGCGCCGCTCGACCAGGCGGTCGCGGTACTTGCCGCGCACCGTCTCGGTGCGGTTGATGAGGGTATTGCCCTCGTTCTCCATGCCTTCGAAACGGATGCGGCCCGAGAAGGGCAGGGATTCCTCGGCCGGGTCTAGCACCTGCACCAGATGCCCCGCGAGCCCGCGCGCGGCATAGGTGGCGATGGCCTCCTCGATCTCCTCGATCGGGCCCAGGAAGTCGGAGAACAGGGCGATGTGGGCGTAGCGCGGCAGCGGCTCCATCGGCGGCACGTTGGGCTGCTGGCCGCCGTCGCGCGTGAGCCGGGTGGCGATGCGCAGCAGCACGGCGCGGCCGGCGGCGGGCGGACGGCCCTCACCCGAGAGCGCGACATGCTCGCCGGCGCGCATCAAGAGGGCGGCCAGCGCGAGGGTGAGCAGCTTGGCGCGCTCCGACTTGGGCTGTAGCCTGCGGCTCGACGCATAGTCCATCGAGGGCGACGAATCACACCACAGCCATACCGACTGGGCCGCCACCCATTCGTGCTCGCGGACGAACACGTTGGCGGCCTTGGCGCTCTGGCGCCAGTCGATGCGCTGGGCGGGGTCGCCCGGCTGGTAATGGCGGAACTGCCAGAAAGTCTCGCCCGGCCCCATCCGGCGCCGGCCATGGACGCCGTGCATCACGGTGGCTGCGATGCGCTGGGCGGCCACCAGCAGCGGCGGCAGGGCACCGGCGGCGGCCTCGGCCCGCTGCAGGCGGGCGAGGACAGGGTCGGTGTGCCGGGTGCCCGGAGCCAGCGCCATCGGGCCGGCGTCAGGCGATCGGCTCGGCGAGACGGTCGATCACCTCGTTCATGGTGATACCGTCGGCGCGGGCGGCGAAGGTGAGCGCCATGCGGTGGCGCAGGACGGGATGGGCCAGCGCGACGACATCGTCCACCGATGGCGCGAGCCGGCCTTCGAGCACGGCGCGTGCCCGGCATGCCAGCATCAGCGCTTGGCTCGCGCGCGGTCCGGGGCCCCAGGCGATGGTGGCGTCCACGTCGGTATCGCCCTCACCCGGCCTGCCCGCGCGCACCATCGCGAGGATTGCGTCCACCACGGATTCGCCGACCGGCACGCGGCGCACCAGTCGCTGGGCGGCCATCAGTTCCTCGGCGGTCAGGACCTGCCGGGCGGCGCGCTCGGTCGCGCCGGTGGTGGCGATCAGCATGGCGCGCTCGGACTCGCGGTCGGGATAGCGCACGTCGATCTGGAGCAGGAATCGGTCGAGCTGCGCTTCGGGTAGGGGGTAGGTGCCCTCCTGCTCCAGCGGGTTCTGGGTGGCGAGCACGTGGAACGGCCGCGGCAGGCCGTGGGTGACGCCGGCCACCGAGACGGCGCGCTCCTGCATCGCTTGCAGCAGCGCCGACTGGGTGCGCGGGCTCGCGCGGTTGATCTCGTCGGCCATCAGGAGCTGGCAGAACACCGGCCCGGCGATGAAGCGGAACGAGCGGGCGCCGGCCTCGGACTCCTCCAGAACTTCGGAGCCGAGGATATCGGCGGGCATCAGGTCGGGCGTGAACTGGATGCGCTTGTCCTCGAGTCCGAGCACGCTGCCGAGGGTCTGCACCAACAGCGTCTTGGCAAGGCCGGGGACGCCGATCAGCAGCGCATGCCCTCCCGCCAGTAGCGTGATCAGGGCCTCGTCTACCACTTGGTTCTGCCCGAAGATGATCTCGCCGATTGCCTGACGGACGTCCTGCATGCGCGCACCCAGTGCCTCGATGTCGGCGGCGAGCCGGGTCGCATCTTCGGGGGTGCGGGAAGAATCTGTCACGGTCACGGGGCGGTTCCCTTCGCATCGGCTGGCGGGAGGCCCCGGGTTCCGGGGTTCTTCCGGTCGCGCGCGCCAGCCGGTAATGTGGACGCAACGGACTGCGACTCTAAGTATAGGATGATTTCCGTGGCACACGATATGGATGAAATGGGCTGAAATTATGGCGGAAGCCCCGGAAGCCCGCGCGGGCGGCGCGTTCCGCATCGCCGCCGACGGCACCTGGTTCCACGATGGCGCGCCGATCGTGCGGCCCGCGCTGGTGCGCTTGTTCGCACGCGCGCTTCGGCGCGAGCCGGACGGTGCCCACTGGTTGGTCACGCCCGCCGAAAGGGTGCCGGTCGAGGTCGAGGACGCGCCGTTTCTCGCGGTCGAGCTCGCCGTCGAGGGAAGCGGCCGAAGCGCCCGGCTGCGCCTGCGCACCAACGTCGGCGACTGGGTGGTGCTCAACCGGGCCCATCCGCTGATCGTGCGGGGCGACCCCGAATCTCCGCGTCCCTATCTCGCGCTCGGCGGCGGGCTCGAGGCCCGCCTCGCGCGGCCGGTCTACTATGAGCTCGCCGCGCGTGCCGAGCCGGGGCCGGACGGCGTGCCCGGCGTGTGGAGCGCAGGCACGCCGTTTCCGCTGGTGCCGGACGCGGCGGCGCCATGACGCTGTCCGCCCATGACTTCGCCGACCGTCTGCGTCCGCGCCTGATGGCGCCCGAGGCGGCGCATGCCGCGCCGCGCTTCCGCATGGGGTTCGGCCACGAGGAACGGTTCCTCGACGTGGCCGGGGAGGGCGGCCTCTATCGTCCCGCCGCCGTGCTGGTGCCGATCGTGAACAGGCCCGAGGGCGGCACCGTCCTGCTGACGGAGCGCTGCGCCCATCTCAGCGACCACGCGGGGCAGATCAGCTTTCCGGGAGGACGGCTGGAGGAGGGCGACCGCGGGCCGGTCGCGGCCGCGCTGCGCGAGGCACGCGAGGAGGTGGGGCTGCCCGAGGGCGGCGTGCTCTCGATCCTCGGCGCGCTCGACGTGCGCGGGACGGTATCCAAGTTCCGCGTGACTCCGGTGGTCGCGCTGGTGGTGCCGTTCGTGCCGGTGCCGCAGGCCGACGAGGTGGCCGACGTGTTCGAGGTGCCGCTCGATCACGTGCTCGATCCCGCCCGCCACGAAAGCCTGCGGGTCTCCCCCGCCGATGGCAAGCCGCGGCATATGTATGCGATTCGTTACGGCGAGCGGTTCATCTTCGGCTTTACCGCTCGTATACTGGTCCAGTTGTCGGAGCTTTGGCACGAAGGCCGCTACCGCCCCGACGCGACCGCCTTCGGCATCGGGGAGTGAGGCATGTTCCGGCTGTTCTTCACCTATGTCCTGCCACTGATCGCACCGACGCTGCTCTATCTCGTGTGGAACTGGCTGCAGCTGCGCCGCACGCTCGCGGGCAAGCGCGCCGAGCCGCCGCCCACCTTCGCCGAAATGCCGTGGCTGGTGTTGTTGGGCGCGGGAGTGTCGCTGCTGATCGTGGTGCTGCTCGCGCTCGCGCTGGTGGGCGGCGGCGGAACGCCGGGCATGGAATACGTCCCGCCGCGCCTCGAGGACGGCAGGATCGTTCCCGGCCAAGCCCGCTGACGGTCTCGCCCGCATGACGGCGGCCCGTACCATCCCCCCCCGGCCCTGGATGACGGCGCCGGGCGTGCGCGCCGTGATGGACGCGCTCGCAGGCGCGGGCGGCGCGGTGCGCTTCGTCGGCGGCTGCGTGCGCGACGCCGTGCTGGGGCGCGACCCCGACGGCGACGTGGACATCGCGACCACGCTTCCGCCCGACCGCGCGAGTGCCGCGCTCCAAGCGGCCGGCGTCCGGGTGGTGCCGACCGGCATCGACCACGGCACCGTGACCGCGATCGCGGGCGGCGCGCATTACGAGGTCACCACCCTGCGCGAGGACGTGCGCACCGACGGGCGCCGCGCCGAGGTCGCCTTCACAGACGACTGGCGCGCCGATGCCGCGCGCCGCGACTTCACCATCAACGCCATGTCGATGACCGAGGCCGGCGAGGTCCACGACTATTTCGGCGGGCTCGGCGACCTCGCCGCCGGGCGGGTGCGCTTCGTCGGCGACGCCGAGACACGCATCCGCGAGGACGTGCTGCGGGTGCTGCGCTTCTTCCGCTTCCATGCCCGCTACGGCCGCGGCGCGCCCGACGCGGCAGCGCTGGCGGCAGCAGAAAGACTCGCCGGTCTCGTGCCGGGTCTCTCGGGCGAGCGGGTCTGGGCCGAGCTTGG
Organism: Alphaproteobacteria bacterium; assembly: GCA_050485485.1. Classification (GTDB taxonomy): domain Bacteria; phylum Pseudomonadota; class Alphaproteobacteria; order SMXQ01; family SMXQ01; genus WHSO01. The sequence goes on from JBJHBM010000034.1 coordinate 7,532, forward strand.
CCGCATCCTGACCGGGCCCGGGCCGGACGCCGCGCTCGGGCTGATGACGGGCGCGGGCGTGCTCCGGCAGGTGGTGCCGGAGGCCGTCGACCACGCGCGGCTCGGCGCGCTCGCCGCGATCGAGGCAGCCCGGGGAATCGTCCCGCCGAGCCCGGTGCGGCGTCTCGCCGCTGCGCTCGCCACCGACGCCGAGGGCGCGCGCGCCGTCGCCGGCCGGCTCAGGATGTCGCGTGCCGAGCGCGAGCGGCTGGCGGGACTCGCGGAGGGAGGTGTCGCGGTGCCGCCGGACCTCGCCCCGGCCACGGCACGCCGGGCGATCTACCGCGAGGGGGCGGCGCCGTGGCGCGACCGGGTGCTGCTGTCGTGGGCGGCGGCGCGTGCGCGGGGCGCGGGCGACGGGGTGGACGCCGCCTACGCGGCCCTGCTCGCGGTCGCGGACGATTTCGTGCCGCCCGAGCTTCCGGTCGGCGGCGAGGACGCCAAGGCGCTCGGCCTCGATGCGGGACCCGCGCTCGGCGCCGCGCTGCGCGCGGTCGAGGACTGGTGGCTGGCGGAGGATTTCCGTCCCGGGCGCGAGGAATGCCTCGCGAAGCTGCGCGCGGCGGTGCGTCCCTGAGGCGGCGGGCCGGACCTACTGCGCGGCGTCGGAGAGCGGCGGCGGCCTGCCGTCGGCGGTGGAGCCGCGCCACGGCAGCGTCAGGGTGACGGTGGTGCCGCGCCCGGGTGCGGTCTCGAGTGCGAAATCGCCGCCCAGCACTTCCATGATCCGGCGCGAATGGGGCAGCCCCAGCCCCGCCCCCGGGTGCGAGCGCGACATCACGTCCTCGATATGGCCGAACAGCGCGGTCGCGACCGGCACGTCGTCCGCGCGCATGCCGATGCCGGTGTCGCGCACCGTGATGCGTACGCCCGCGCCGTCGCGGCGGCGTTCGGCTGTGACCGTGACCTTGCCGCCGCGCGGGGTGAACTTGACTCCGTTGGAGACGAGGTCGAGCAGCACGCCGTGCAGGCGGGCGGCGTCGGTGGCGATGATCAGGGGGGTGCCGGCTGGGCGCGCCTCCAGGACGACGCCCGCGCGCTCGGCGTCGCCGGCGAGCGCGGCCAGCGCGCGCTCGATCACGAAGTTGATGTTCACTTCGGCGACGTCGAGCAGCAGGGTACCGTTCTCGGCGCGCACCAGCTCGAGCACGCGGTCGATGAAGCCGAGCAGGCTGCGCCCCGAGCGGGTAATGTCGTTGGCATAGTCGCGGTACTCGGTCCGCCCGATCGGTCCGCGCAGCTCGCCCCCCATGATCTCGGAGAAGCCGATGATGGCATTGAGCGGCGTGCGCAGCTCGTGGCTCATGTTGGCGAGGAACTCGTCCTTGGCGCGGCTTGCGGCCTCGGCACGCGCCTTGCCGGCGGCGAGCCGTAGGTTCTCGGCATGGCGCGCCCGTAGCGTGCGGTCGGCGCGCCACACGATCGCAAGCAGGATCAGGAACACCACCATGAACCCGGCCGACGTCAGGCCGACGTTCCACAGCGCGACCGTGCGCAACTCATCGTGGATGGCCGTGATGTCGGTGTAGACTTCGAGCACGCCCGCGACCTCGCCCGCGCCCGGGCCGGGGCGGCCGGGCAGGTAGCTCGATAGGATCCAGCGGTCTTCGACGGGGCCGTCGATGCCGAGCAAGCGGGCCCGGAAGTCGTGCTGCACGGCGGTGCCGCCCGCCCGCGCCGTCCGGAAGCTCGGATCCTCCGCATGGCTCCTCCCGAGATCGGCCGGATCGGTGGAATAGGCGGTGAAGCCGTCGAGATCGTAGATCTTGAGCTTCACCACGGCGGTGCCGCCGAGCGCGTCGCGTACCGCGCGGTCGAGCGCGCGGAAGCGGGCGTCGCCGGGGAGTGCCGCGGGCCCGAGCGCGGCCGCCTGGGCGAGCAGCGGCGCGGCATCGTTCCACAGTTGGTTGGCGACGGTCCGGGTGAAGTGGGCGTTGTGGCTCTCGGCGACGTGCCGGACCTGGGTCGCCGTCATGTTGCGCTGGACCAGGATCAGCAGCAGCGCTGCCACCGCGATGGTGATCGCGGACAGGATCGCGAAGTTGCGGATCAGGCGGTAGCCCGCGTTCGCGCCCGCCCTTGTTCCGGGCGCTTCCCGTATCGCCGTCTCGTGCGTGGCCCCGTTCATGCGACGGCCCCCCCTGCGCGGTCGCTGCCACCTCCGGTCTGCCGCGGCGCGGACGGCCTGCCCGGCCGCGCCAATGCACATAGTCACACTATTCTAGTATGGAATTAAGCCTTTTTTCGCAGGCGGCGGCCGTTTTTTCAGGGCCAGCGGGCCTCGGGCGGCAGCGACATCAGGATGGCCTCGGTATTGCCGCCAGTCCTGAGCCCGAACTGGGTGCCGCGGTCATAGAGCAGGTTGAACTCGACGTAGCGCCCGCGCTGCACCAGCTGGTGGTGGCGCTCGGCCTCGGTCCAGCCGCGCGTCATGCGCCGCGCCACGATCTGCGGGTAGGCCTCCAGGAACGCCTCGCCCACGGCGCGGGTGAAGGCGAGGTCGGCGTCCGCGTCGCCGCTCGCGAGGTCGTCGTAGAAGATGCCGCCGAGACCGCGCGGCTCGCCACGGTGGGGCAGGTAGAAGTAGTCGTCGCACCACGCCTTGAAGCGCGGGTAGTAGCCGGGGTCGAAGCGGTCGCAGGCGTCCTTGAGCGTGCCGTGGAACAGCGCCGCGTCGGCCTGTGCCTCCGCGCCGTCGGGGAACATCGGTGTGAGGTCGGCGCCGCCGCCGAACCACGCCGTGCCGGTGACGATGTGGCGCGTGTTCATGTGGACCGCCGGGACGTGGGGCGAGCGCATGTGCGCCACCAGCGAGATGCCGGACGCCCAGAATGCGCCGCCGGAGGCATCGGCGCCCGGAATCCGCGCGGCGAAATCGGGCCGTAAGCGGCCGTGCACGGTGGAGACGTTGACGCCCACCTTCTCGAATACGCGCCCACGCATCAGCGCCATCACGCCGCCGCCGCCATCCCCTTCGCCGTCGTTCGCGCCCGCGCTGTCGGCGGGGCGCGTCCAGGCGGTGCGCCGGAACCGGCCGGGCGGCATGTCGGGCACCTGCAGCAGCGCCGGCCCGTCGAGCGCGTCCTCGAGCGCCTCGAACGCCGCGCAGATGCGGTCGCGCAGGGATTCGAACCAGGCGCGCGCGGCGTCCTTGCGGTGCGGGGGTGCGGAGGCGGTATCGTCGGACAGGATCGGTTCCGTGGGGCAGGGGGTCAGGGCGCGTCGCCGGGAAAGCCGCGCGTGCGCCGCAGCGCTTCGCCGAGCACGATCGCGGCGGCGGTCGCCACATTAAGGCTGCGCGCGCCCGCGGCCAAGGGAATCCGCACCCGCGCGTCGGCCGCGGCATGGACCGCCTCGGGCACGCCCGCCGATTCGCGCCCGAGCAGCAGCACGTCCTCGGCGCGCCAGTCGAGGGCGCGGAAATCGGTATCGCCCCGCGTCGTCAGCAGCACGATGCGCCCCGGCGGCGCGACCGAGGCGCGCAGCGCGGCGAAATCGGCGCGGCGCCCGATGTCGGCGAGGCGGACGTAATCGAGTCCCGCACGCCGCAGCTTCGCGTCGGCGAGCACGAAGCCGGGCTGGCCGACGATGTCCACGCCCACGCCGAGGCACGCGCCGAGCCGCAGCAGCGCGCCCGCGTTCTGGGGGATGTCGGGCTCGAAGAGGGCGAGTCTCATGGTCGGTTTTTCCCGTCGCCGCGCGTGCCCCGAGTCGCCCCGGAAACGCCAAAAAAGGCCAGATTAGGGCTTTGCTTGCAGGCGGTTTTATATTACACCCTGCACCACCGAAACCACCCGTCCGGACCTGTCCCCGGATGCCACCGGGTGGCCGCAAGAGGGAAATTCCAGATGTCCGATACCGTTCACGGCCATGGAAAGGGAGACGGCGAGACCCGCCGCGATTTCCTGACCCTGGCTTCGGCGGCAATGGGCGCCGCCGGCGCCGGCCTCGCGGTATGGCCGTTGATCGACAGCATGAATCCGTCGCAGGACGTGCTGGCGCTGGCCACCGTCGAGGTCGGTCTTGCGCCCATTGCCGTGGGCCAGCGCGTTACCGTCAAGTGGCGCGGCAAGCCGGTGTTCATCGACCACCGCACGCCCGAACAGATCGCGCGCTCGCGCGCCGTCAACCTCGCCGACCTGCGCGATCCGCAGCGCGACGAGGACCGTGTCGAGCGGGCGGAATGGCTGGTCATGGTCGGGGTCTGCACGCATCTCGGCTGCGTGCCGCTGGGCCAGAAGCGCGGCGAGTCGCGGGGCGACTACGACGGCTGGTTCTGCCCCTGCCACGGCTCGCACTACGACGAATCGGGGCGCATCCGCAGGGGGCCCGCGCCGCTGAACCTCGAGATTCCCGCCTACGAGTTCGCCAACGATACAACCCTGCGCATCGGCTAGGAGAAGTCAGGACATGAGCGCGTCGAGCCAGCGGTCGCAGGGACCGGTCGTCAAATGGATCGATGACCGGCTTCCGGTCTTCACCTTCCTCCAGCACGAGCTGAACGAGTACCCCACCCCGAAGAACCTGAACTACTGGTGGAATTTCGGCTCGCTCGCCGGGATCGTGCTGGTGGTGATGATCGTCACCGGCATCTTCCTCGCGATGAACTACACGCCGCACGTCGATCACGCCTTCGACTCGGTCGAGCGCATCATGCGCGACGTGAACTACGGGTGGCTGATCCGCTACGTTCACATGAACGGCGCGTCGATGTTCTTCCTGGTGGTTTATATCCACATCTTCCGCGGCCTCTACTACGGCTCCTACAAGCCGCCGCGCGAGCTCCTGTGGTGGCTCGGCATCGTCATCCTGCTCCTGATGATGGCGACCGCGTTCATGGGCTACGTCCTGCCGTGGGGCCAGATGAGCTTCTGGGGTGCGACCGTCATCACCAACCTGTTCTCGGCCATCCCGCTGGTGGGCGACGCGATCGTGACCTGGATGTGGGGCGGCTTCGCGGTGGACAACCCGACTCTGCAGCGCTTCTTCTCGCTGCACTACCTGCTGCCGTTCGTGATCCTGGGCGTTGTGTTCCTGCACCTGGTCGCGCTGCACAAGGTGCGCTCCAACAACCCGCTCGGCATCGACGTCAAGAGTGACAAGGACACCATTCCGTTCCATCCCTACTACACGGCCAAGGACATGTTCGGCCTTGCCGTGTTCCTGATCGTGTTTGCGGCCTTCGTGTTCTTCGCGCCGAACTTCCTCGGTCACGCCGACAACTACATCCCCGCCGACCCGCTGCAGACGCCGCCCTCGATCGTGCCGGAATGGTACCTGCTGCCGTTCTACGCGATCCTGCGCGCGGTGCCCGACGTGGTGATCCCCTTCACGAACGTCATCCTGATCGACGCCAAGCTCGCCGGCGTGATCGCGATGTTCGGCTCGATCTTCATCCTGTTCGCCCTGCCGTGGCTGGACACCTCCAAGGTGCGCTCGGCGCGGTTCCGGCCGATCTACAAGCAGGTCTACTGGATCTTCGTGGCGGACTGCATCCTGCTCGGCTGGGCCGGCGCCCAGCACGCGGAGGGCGTGCCGCTGTTGCTCAGCCGCATCGGCACCGCCTACTACTTCCTGCACTTCCTGGTGATCCTGCCGTTGCTCGGCAAGTACGAGAAGACGCGGCCCCTGCCGGAAAGCATTTCCGCCCCGGTGCTGAAGGGCTAGGCGAGGAGCAGCGACATGACCGCATTCAAGAAGATCGTCACCGCCGCCGTTTTCGCGCTCGCCGCAGGCCCCGCCTTCGCGGCGGAGGCGCCGCGCCCGCCGGCCCAGGACTGGTCGTTCAAGGGCATATTCGGCACCTTCGACCGCGCCGCCCTGCAGCGCGGCTTCCAGGTCTACAAGGACGTCTGCGCGGCCTGCCACGCCATGCGCCAGCTCCATTACCGCAACCTTGCGGCGCTCGGCTACAACGACGAGGAGATCAAGGCGATCGCCGCGTCCGTCGAGGTGCAGGACGGCCCCAACGACGAGGGCGAGATGTTCATGCGCCCGGGCCAGCCTTTCGACCGCTTCAAGTCGCCGTTCCCCAACGCCAACGCGTCGCGGGCGGCGAACAACGGCGCCTACCCGGTGGATCTCTCGGTGATCACCAAGGCGCGGCCTTACGGCGCGGACTATCTCTATGCGCTCCTGGTCGGCTACGGCGAGCCGCCCGCCGGCACCGAGGTGCCGGAAGGCATGAGCTACAACGTCGCCTTCCCGGGCCAGATGATCGCGATGGCACCGCCGCTTTCGGATGGCGCCGTGCAGTACCAGGACGGCACCCAGGCGACCGTGCAGCAGATGGCGCACGACCTGACCACCTTCCTCGCCTGGGCGGCCGAGCCCGAGATGGAGGAGCGCAAGCGCATGGGCCTCAAGGTCATGTTCTTCCTGATCGTGCTCTCCGGCCTGCTCTATGCCGTGAAGCGCCGCATCTGGTCGCGGGTGCACTGAGCCCCGCGTCCGACCGGCCTTTTTCTTGTCTATTCCCGCCAGCGCGGGTAGCGCAGGTCCACGCGCCGGCGGTCGCCCGCCTCGGTCTCGATCTCGGCCGGGTTGTCCTTTTTGACGTTCCCGCACAGGTGCACGATGCCGATTCGCGTCGGCGGGTAAAGATGCGACAGCAGCGCGCCGCTCGCCGTCTCCAGCTTGGGCTTGCCGAAGGTCGCGTGCCAGTTGCACCAGGACGGCAGGAACGCTGCGGGGATGCCCTTCTCGTAGATCGCATAGTTGAGCGCCGTCTGCTCGACGTAAAAGTCGCGCGTGCGCTGCAGGGCCTCGGTCAGCGCCGCCTGCCACGCCGGCCAGAGCGGCGAATTGGCGCGTGCGGCGAACACGCCCGAGTTGACGATCGGAAGCTCGCCGTAGGCGTCCGCCGCCTGTAGGCCGAAGGCGCGCTCGTAGCACCCGCGCATCCAGCGCTTCGCGTGCCCGCCGTCCCAGAAATAGGAATAGGCGCGGTCGATCTCGGGCGTGAAGGCGGCGCCCACCTCCTCGGCGGCCGCCAGATAGGTCTCCACCGCGGCCCAGTCCTGTACCCAGGCGTCGGCGTCGATCCAGAAATAGAGGTCGAAGCCCGGCACATGGTGCGGGATGTGCGGGCGCGCGGTCATGGCGCGGAAGAACGCGGGCGATGTCTCCTGCCCCGGGAAGGCGATATCCCAGTCCGGGGCCAGCACCGTGCAGCCCTGGTGTTCGAGCCAGTCGCGCTGCCCGGGTGCGAGCCCCACGTCGAAGAAGAACATCGGCGCCGCGTTTCCGCCCTTGTGGCGGATCGACAGCACCGTGCCTTTGGCGTAGTCGAAGTAGCCCGCGTCGGCGGCGATGACGATGGCCCATCTCATGTCGGCTCCCCCTCGGCTGAGGCGCAAGCTACATCTCGTCCGCGAAATCGTCTACATCTGGGTGCCGAAGTAACCGAAGGGGGACGCGCGCATGACGGACGGACGGCTGGGTGTGATCGGGGGGTCGGGTCTCTACGACATTCCCGGGCTTGCGGGGGGTGAATGGCGGCGGATAGAAAGCCCGTTCGGCGAACCTTCCGACGATTTTCTGTTCGGCGAGATCGCGGGCAAGCCCGTGGCGTTCTGCCCGCGCCACGGCCGCGGCCACCGCATCCCGCCGTCGGAGATCAACTACCGCGCCAACATCGACGCCCTCAAGCGTGCAGGCTGCACCGAGATCCTGTCGATCGGCGCGGTCGGCTCGCTGGCGGAGGATCTGCCGCCCGGTACCTTCGTCGTCGTTGATCAGTTCATCGACCGCACGGTGGGGCGCGCGTCGTCGTTCTTCGGCACCGGGCTCGTCGCCCATGTCTCTATGGCGCGTCCCGTATGCCCGCGCCTCGGTGACGCGGTGGAATGCACGGCCCGGGCGGAAGGCATCCCGGTGGTGCGCGGCGGCGCCTACCTCGTGATGGAGGGGCCGCAGTTCTCCTCGCTCGCCGAATCGCGCATGCATCGCGCCACGGGCGCCCAGGTGATAGGCATGACCAACATGCCGGAGGCCAAGCTCGCCCGCGAGGCGGAGCTGTGCTACGCGGCCGTGGCGATGGTCACCGACTACGATTGCTGGCACGCGGACCACGAGGACGTCACGGTGGACGCCATCATCGAGGTTCTGCTCGCCAACGTCGAAGCCGCGCGCGGCCTGGTCGCGCGCCTCGCCCCCGCCTTGCGCGACGGGCCCGACCCTTGCCCGGCGGGCTGCCACCGTGCCCTCGACCACGCCCTCGTCACCGCGCCGGAGGCACGCGATCCGGCGCTGCTCGCGCGGCTCGACGCGGTCGCGGGCCGGGTGCTGGGGGAGTAGGGGGTAGCAGGGTAGGCCGGTTCGCGCCGCCGCCGCCCAAAGGAAAGGGCCGGCGGTCGCCCGCCGGCCCTCGTGACGCGGTCGGTGCGACGCGGGTTACGCGCTGACCTTGGCGATGTGCTGGTTCAGGAAGTCGAGCGTGCGCTGGCGCGCGAGCTTCGCCGAGGCCTCGTGGTACGAGCCGCGGTGGTCGCAGTTGAAGCCGTGGCCCGCGCCCTCGTACATGTGGACCGGCACCTGGGGCTGGCCCTTCTTGATCTTCTCGACCTTCTCGGGGCCGATGCCCTTATCCTCGGTGCCGATGTGGCAGATGATCGGGCACTTGGGCTTCTCGTTGGCGAAGTCGGCCGCGTTGCCGCCGTAGTAGGAGATGGCGGCGTCGAAGTTGCCGCGGGTCGAGGCGAGCCATGCCACAGAGCCGCCGAAGCAGTAGCCGACGATGGCGACCTTGCCGGCGTCCTTGCGGATCGCCTCGGCCGCCGCCTGGGAATCGGCGAGCGAATCGTCCCAGTTCAGCTTGGCGCGAGTGGCCTTGCCCTTCTCCTGGTCCTCGGGGCCGTAGCCGAGTTCGAGGCCGCGCTCGACGCGGTCGAACAGCGCCGGCGCGATGGCGATGTAGCCGTCCTTGGCGAAGCCGTCGCACACTTCCTTGATGTGCTTGTTAGCGCCGAAAATCTCCTGGATGACGACGATGCCGCCCTTGGGCTTGCCGGCCGGGTCGGCGCGATAGGCGTCGAGCTCGAAACCGTCCTTGGACTTAAGCTTGACCATCTGTCCCATGCTGGGTTCTCCCTGAGTTCTTGGTGGAAAAGGCGGGCAACCGCCCCTCGGGAACGTCACGCCCTCGGACCGGCCCCTCGGAACCGGGTCGCCCCCGGTCCCCCGAAATCCGGCAAATTGTAAAGGCTGGGGCCCGGGCTGGCAAATGGCCGTTCCGTGACCATGGCCGGGAAAGATTGAATTTCCTCAAGTGCCGAGGGGGCTTTCGCGGCCAGCCGGCGCCGGGCTGGCTATTGAAAGACGAGATTCCTGTTTCTCACACCGGTCAGAAATCCCACGGCGAGACAAGTTCAAGGCCCGTCGTCCGGAAATCCACTTGGTTGCGGGTGGCGAGCCGTCCACCGTTGATCCGGGCGATGGCGGCGATCATGCCGTCTGGCGCGGACATGCTAAGCCCTTGCCGGGATGCCTCGCCCATGATGTTGCCATAGGCCAGTGCCGCCTCCTCGGTCAGCCCGAAAATCCTATCGGCGAATCGATGCCGCCAGTCGGCAAGCCCCTGCTCTAGGCGTAGGGCTCGTTCGTCCGGGCGGATTTTCGCGATGCCGAATGCGATCTCGGCGATCGTGACGGTCGGTAATGCCAGTTCGGCATCGTGCCGGACGAGCCACGCGACCACCGCCTCGTTCGGCGATGTCCGTAAAGTCTCCGACACGACGTTGGTATCGAGGAAGATCAAAGCTGTGGCCCCGCATGGGCACGCCGTGACTCGTGGATTATGGACTCAAGATCGATGTCGGTCCCGTAGTTCGCAGACAGCCGGGCATAAAAGACGGGCGCTGGCTCGCGTCCCGTCTCGCGGATCTCGTAGGCCACGAGCGCGCGTTCGACGATGTCGGCGACCGAGCGATTCTCGCGCCGCGCGAGGCGGTGGGCAAGATCGCGCGCCTTGGCGCTGCGGACGGAAAGCTGCGGCTTGGCCATAAGGCACCTCCTTGCTTCCCGGAATATAGGCGATGAATAGGTTGCCATCAAGATGGCAATAAATGTCTAGATGGCGACAGTTCTCGGGCGAAGATTGCCCAACCTCACACGTTGAAGCGGAACTCCATCACGTCGCCGTCGCGTACCACGTACTCCTTGCCCTCGGTGCGCATCTTGCCCTGGGCGCGGGCCTGGGCCTCGCCGCCGCAGGCGGCGTAGTCCTCGTAGGCGGTGGTCTCGGCGGCGATGAAGCCGCGCTCGAAGTCGGAATGGATGCGCCCGGCCGCCTGGGGCGCCCTGAACCCCGCCGGGATGGTCCAGGCGCGCGCCTCCTTGGGGCCCGCCGTGAAATAGGTGATCAGCCCGAGCAGCCGGTAGCCCTCGCGGATCAGGCGGTGAAGGCCAGGCTCCGCGAGCCCCATGTCGGAGAGGAAGGCCGCGCGCTCCGCCGGGTCGGCGAGTTGCGCCACCTCGGCCTCGATGGCGGCCGAAATCACCACCGCGCCGGCGCCCTCGGCGGCGGCCTTACGCGCCACCGCCTCGGTGTGCGCGTTGCCGGTGGCGGCTGCGCCTTCGTCCACGTTGCAGACGTAGAGCACCGGCTTGCCGGTGAGCAGCTGGAGCTGGCGGAAGGCGGGCCGCGCGGCCTCCGCCACCGCGACCGCGCGCGCGGGCGTGCCGGCCTCGAGCGCGGGAATCAGCTCGCGCGCGAGCGCGAGCTGGGCCTCGGCTTCCGCGTCCTTGCCGCGGGCACGCTTGACCAGCCCGTCCACGCGCTTCTCGAGGCTCTGCAGGTCGGCCAGCATCAGCTCGGTCTCCACCACCTCGGCGTCAGCGCAGGGGTCCACCCGGCCCGCGACGTGGGTGATGTCGTCGTCCTCGAAGCAGCGCAGCACGTGGAGGATCGCGTCCACCTCCCGGATATGGCCGAGGAACTGGTTGCCGAGGCCCTCACCGCGCGAGGCTCCCGCCACCAGCCCCGCGATATCCACGAACTCGAGCTGGGCCGGGACGACCTTGGCGGACTTGGCGAGCCGTGCCAGCGCGTCGAGCCGCGCGTCCGGCACCGAGACGCGGCCGGTGTTGGGCTCGATGGTGCAGAACGGATAGTTGGCGGCCTCGGCCGCGGCGGTCGCGGTGAGCGCGTTGAACAGGGTGGACTTGCCGACGTTGGGCAGCCCGACGATGCCGCACTTGAAACCCATTCCTACGTGTCCTTGGTTGTGCCTTCGGGCGTCGCGCCCGGCTCGCCGCCTGCCGTTTTGGGGGCCGCCTTGGGGGGCGGCGGGTTGAGGATCGCGGCGACGCGCGTGAGGAAGCGGGCGCCGCCGTCCGCGACGAGGAGGGGGAAGGCCTCGGCCACCGCGTCGAGCAGCGGGGTAACCCAGGCCATGTCGGCCTTGGAGAACTCGTCGAGCACGTGGCCGTGGACCCGGTCGCGCTCGCCGGGGTGGCCGATGCCGAGCCGCACCCGGGCGTAGTCCCGGCCGATGTGGGCGTCGATGTCGCGCAGCCCGTTGTGGCCGGCGTGGCCGCCGCCGACCTTGAAGCGAATCTTGCCGGGCGCGAGGTCCACCTCGTCGTGGATCACGACGAGGTCGGCGGGGGCGAGCTTGAAGAACCGCGCGGCCGCGCCGACCGCGCGGCCGGAGTCGTTCATGAAGGTCTCGGGCTTGAGCGCCAGCACCTTCTCGCCCGCCACCGTGCCCTCGGCGCAGCGGCCCTCGAAGCGCGCGCGCCAGGGACCGAAGCCATGGCGGCGGACGATCTCGTCCACCGCCATCCAGCCGATGTTGTGCCGGGTACGGGCGTATTTCGCGCCCGGGTTGCCGAGGCCGACGAGCAGGCGCAATTGTCAGCTCCCCGAGGGGAGGGCTACTGGCCTTCGCCCTCTTGCTTCTCGCCCTCGGCCGGCTCCGCCATCTCGGCTTCCGCCTGCTCGGCCGCCGCCTGGGCCTGGATCGCCTCGTCGCGCACCACGGTCGGCGCAGCCACCGTGGCGATGGTGAAGTCGCGGTCGGTGATGGTCGGCTTCACGCCGTCCGGGAGGGCGACGTGGCTGATGTGGATGCTGTCGCCGATGTCGAAGCTCGAGAGATCGATGTGGAGCGCGTGCGGGATCGCGTCGGCGCGGCATTCCAGCTCGACCTCGTGGCGCACGATGTTGAGCACGCCGCCGCGCTTGAGGCCGGGGCAGGCCTCTTCGTTCTCGAACTCGACCGGGACCTCGACCGTGATCAGGGTGTCGCCGGTGACGCGCAGGAAGTCCACGTGCTCGGGACGGTCGGTGACCGGGTGGAACTGGACGTCGCGCGCCAGCACCCGGTGGGCGGTGCCGGCGACGTCGAGCTCCGTCATGGTGGTGAAGAACGCGCCGGAGGCGAGCTGCTTCATGACAGCCATGGGGTCGACCGCGATGGAGAGGGGGGGTTCCTTGCCGCCGTAGATCACGGCGGGCACCTTTCCGGCGCGGCGAACGGCCCGGGCGGCCCCCTTCCCGACCCGGTCCCGAGGCTCGGCCGAAAGCGCGATGAGGTCAGCCATTTGGGATATCTCCTAGGTTGCGGCCGGCCTCCAGGGGTGCCGGCCCGATGAGCCGCTCCGTATACGGCAGAATCGGGTTTTTGGATAGCCCGAAAAGCGTTTTTCGGCGTCAGTCGAACAGGCTGGAAACCGAGGATTCCTCGGCGATCCGACGCGCCGCCTCAGCCAGCAGGGGGGCCACGGTCAGCTGCTCGATCTTCGCCGCCAGCCGCACCGCCTCGGTCGCCTGGATCGAATCGGTCGCCACCAGCCGGGCCAGGGGCGAGGCCGAGACCCGGCCCACCGCGTCGCCCGAGAGCACGCCGTGGGTGACATAGGCCGAGACCTCGACCGCGCCCGCCTTCTTGAGGGCCACGGCGGCGTTGCACAGGGTTCCGGCCGAATCAACGATGTCATCGATCAGGATGCAGCGCCGTCCCTCGACGTCGCCGATGATGTTCATGACCTCGGACACGCCGGCGCGGGGGCGGCGCTTGTCGATGATCGCGAGGTCGGCGTCGAGCCGCTCGGCCATGCCGCGCGCGCGCAGCACGCCGCCAACGTCGGGCGACACGATCACGAGCTCGCCGTTGTCGTAGCTGCCCTTGATCGCCTTGGCGAAGGTCGGCGCGGCGTAGAGGTTGTCCACCGGGATGTCGAAGAAGCCCTGGATCTGCCCGGCGTGCAGGTCGAGCGTAAGCACGCGGTCGGCGCCGGCGGTGGTGATCAGGTTGGCCACCAGCTTGGCCGAGATCGGCGCGCGTGGCGCGGTCTTGCGGTCCTGGCGGGCATAGCCGAAGTAGGGGATCACCGCCGTGATGCGCCGGGCGGAGCCGCGCCGCAGCGCATCGAGCGTGATCAGAAGCTCCATCAGGTTGTCGTTGGCGGGATAGGAGGTGGACTGGAGCAGGAACACGTCCTCGCCGCGCACGTTCTCGAGGATCTCGACGAACACTTCCATGTCGGAGAAGCGGCGGATGGCGGCCTGCGTGAGGCGCAGGCCGAGACATGCGGCCACCGCTTCGGCGAGCGGCCTGTTGGAATTGCCAGCGATGAGCTTCATCTGTTGCCCTGAGTTCTTGCATGCGGCGGTGCCGGAGGGCGGCTCCGCGCCCGGTTTTCCCCCGCCGGGCGGGCGCACTATAGAGGGTTCCCGTGCCGGTTTGAACCGCTTCCGTCGCGCCCGGCCGGGGGCCTTTCGGGACCTTTCGGGTGGCTTGAGCCCCCCTTCGGCGGCCCCTCAGGGGGCCTTCGGTGCGCGCGCGGCCGCGATCAGGCGCTCAAGGCCGGGCACCGCGGCCTCGGCCACGTGGATGGCGGTGATTCCCCAGGGACCGTCGAGGCTGCCGCCCGGAACCCGGTTGTCCTGCCGGACGGTTCCGACGGTGCTGCCGTCGGGGCGCAGCGCCGACCACACGATGCTGACCGCTTCGGTGGCGGCGCCGGCGGGGGTCACGCGGACCGCGCCCGCGAGCACCACGGTGGCGGCGCCGAGGTCGTCCACGATGCGGTAGCCGCGCCGCTCGAGCACGTAGGCGAGGGCGCGGCGCAGGCTCACGTCGCCGTCGCCGGGCGCGCCGTCGACGCCGTGGAGCGCGAGCACCGGCTGGATCGGCGGCGGCGCATGGGCATCGCCCATCAGCGGCGCGAGCCCTGCCGCCGCCGCTGCGGCGAGGCGGTCGAGCGC
>JBJHBM010000035.1:0-20947 GCA_050485485.1 Alphaproteobacteria bacterium
CGGCGGCGCAGCGCCGCGGCGCGCGCCGCGACCGCCTCCCGCGCGCCCTCGAGCCGCAGCGCGGTGACGGTGCCGCCCGCCCCCGCGACATATCCGACCGCCGAGCGCGCCGCCGCGTCCGCCCCGAGGTGGGCCGCGCCGGTGGCTTCCCACGGCTCGCCCGCAATCTCTACGAGCGCCGCGAGCGCCGCGCTGGGCGCCGCCCCCAACACCAGCACCGTGCGCGCAGCGGCGGCGCGCGGCAGCACCTTGAAGGTCACGCGCGCGAGCACGGCGAGCGTGCCGAAGGAGCCCGCCAGCAGCTTGCCCATGTCGTAGCCGGTGACGTTCTTGACCACGCGCCCGCCGGCGGCGAAGGACTCGCCCCGGCCGCTCACCGCGCCGACGCCGAGCAGATGGTCGCGCGCGGCACCGGCGGCGGCGCGGCGCGGACCCGAAAGATTGCAGGCGAACACGCCGCCGATGGTGCCCCTCCCGGGCGCGCCGCCCAGGAGGGGGCCGAGGTCGGGCGGCTCGAACGCGAGCTGCTGGCCGTTGGCGGCGAGCGCCGCCTCGATCTCGGCGAGCGGCGTGCCGGCGCGCGCCTCCATCACCAGCTCGCCCGGCTCGTAGTAGAGGATGCCCGCAAGCCCGGCCGTCGAGAGCCGCGCCCCGGCGGGCGCCGGGCGGCCGAGGCCGCGCTTGCTGCCGGCGCCGTCCACCGCGAGGATGCGGCCTTCGGCGCAGGCGTCGGCCACTGCCGCCTGGAGCGCGGCCTCGCTGTCGGGCACGGCAAAGGGCGCGGCCACGTCAGAACCGCTCGATGCCGGGATGGGGCAGGCGCCCGCCGTGGACGTGGAGCCGGCCCAGCTCGGCGCAGCGGTGCAGAGTCGGGAACACCTTGCCGGGGTTGAGCAGGCCGTCGGGATCGAACGCGCATTTGACGCGCTGCTGGTGGGCGAGATCGTCGGCCGTGAACACCTCGTCCATCAGGTCGCGCTTCTCGACGCCGACGCCGTGCTCGCCGGTCAGCACCCCGCCGACCGCGACGCACAGCCGCAGGATCTCGGCGCCGAACGCCTCGGCACGCTCAAGTTGGCCGGGGGCGTTGGCGTCGTAGAGGATCAGCGGATGCAGGTTGCCGTCGCCCGCGTGGAACACGTTGGCGACCCCAAGGCCGTAATGCGCCGACATCTCGGAGATGCGCGCCAGAACCTCCGGCAAGCGCGCGCGGGGAATGGTGCCGTCCATGCAGTAATAGTCGGGAGCGATGCGCCCGACCGCCGGGAACGCCGCCTTGCGCCCTGCCCAGAACGCGAGGCGCTCCTCCTCCGAGGCGCTCGCGCGCAAGCTGGTGGCACCGGCCGCACGCGCGATCTCCGCCACCCGGTCGGCGGCAGCCGCGACCTCCGCGCCGGGGCCGTCCACCTCGACGATCAGCAGCGCCGCCGCGTCGAGCGGATAGCCCGCGCCGACGTAGGCCTCGGCGGCGTGGATCGCCGGCCGGTCCATCATCTCCATGCCCGCGGGGACGATGCCGGCGCGGATGACGTCGCCGACGCAGGCGCCCGCGTCCTCCACTCGCGCGAAGCCGATCAGCAGCGCGCGCGCCGATTCGGGGACGCGCAGAATCCGCACCGTCACCTCGGTGACGACGCCGAGCAGCCCTTCCGAACCCGCCACCACGCCCATCAGATCGAGGCCGGGGCCGTCGAAGCCCTTGCCGCCGAGGCGCACCGTCTCGCCGCCCGGCAGCGCCACCTCGAGCCCAAGGATGTTGTTGGCGGTGAGGCCGTACTTGAGGCAATGGACCCCGCCCGCGTTCTCGGCGACGTTGCCGCCGATCGAACAGGCGACCTGGCTCGACGGATCGGGAGCGTAATAGAAGCCGCGGCCGCGTACCGCATGCGTTATGGCAAGGTTGGAGACGCCCGGTTCCGCCGTCACCGTGCGGTTGGCGAAGTCCACGTCGAGGATGCGGTTGAGGCGCGAGAGACCGAGCGTGACGCCGTCCGCGAGCGGCAGGGCGCCGCCCGAGAGCGAGGTGCCGGCGCCGCGCGGCACGATCTTCACCCCTTCGCGCGCGCAATAGCCGAGTACCACCGCTACCTCGGCCCGCCTGCCGGGCAGCGCCACCACCAAAGGCTGCTGACGATAAGCGGTGAGCCCGTCGCTCTCGTAGGGCGAAAGCTCGGCGGCGCGGTCGATCACGGTGCCTTCCGGCATCAGGCGGCGCAGCGCGGCCGCGATCTCGGCGCGCCGGGCGATGGTGGCCGCGTCGGGCAGCGGCATCTTCATGGCTTCGGTCCTCCCTGCCGGAAGCGATCATAGCGGTGCGGACATGTCGCGATCAATCGACGGCCTGCCATGAGCCCCTAAAAAGGCATGAAGACTCAACGACGTACTGGAAAGTGTCATGGCCCGGCTGTACTCTGCCGCCATGAAACGCCGCCGTAGCGCAAAGATCATCGCCACCCTCGGGCCGGCGAGCCGTTCCCCCCGCCAGATCGAAAAGCTGTTCCGCCGCGGCACCGACGTGTTCCGGCTCAACTTCAGCCACGGCAGCCACGCCGACCACCGTGCCTCGATCGAGGCGATCCGCGCGCTGGAGGCGCGCGCGGGCCGTCCCATCGGCATCCTCATGGACATGCAGGGGCCGAAGCTGCGCATCGATGCCTTCGCCGAGGGCAAGGCGACGCTCAAGGCGGGCGACCGCTTCTGTCTCGACATGACGGCAAAGCCGGGCGATGCCGGACGCGTGTGCCTGCCCCATCCCGAGGTGTTCGCCGCCATCGGGCCGCGCGCCGAGCTTCTGCTCGACGACGGCCGCATCCGTCTCAAGGTCGAAAAAGCCGGAAAGGACTACGCCGAGACCCGCGTGATTACCGGCGGCGTGCTGTCCAACAACAAGGGGCTCAACGTCCCGAACGTGGTGCTGCCGGTCAAGGCGATGACCGAGAAGGACCGCCGCGACCTGCGCTTCGCGCTCGCCAACGGCGCCGACTGGATCGGCCTCAGCTTCATCCAGCGGCCCGAGGACGTGGCCGAGGTGCGCGAGATCGTCAGGGACCGCGTCGGCATCATGGCGAAGATCGAGAAGCCGGCCGCCATCAAGCGGCTCGACGACATCATCGCGCTCGCCGACGGCGTGATGGTGGCGCGCGGCGACCTCGGCGTGGAGATGCCCCCGGAAGACGTCCCCAGCATCCAGAAATTCATCGTGCGGCGCTCGCGCGAGGCGGGCAAGCCGGTGGTGGTCGCGACCCAGATGCTGGAATCGATGATTACCGCCCCCGCCCCGACCCGGGCCGAGGCCTCCGACGTCGCCGCCGCGATCTACGAAGGGGCGGATGCCGTCATGCTGTCGGCGGAAACCGCCGTCGGCGGCTACGGCCCCGAGGCGGTCGGGATCATGGACCGCATCATCCGCCGGGTGGAGCGCGACCCCCACTTCCGCCGCCTGATGGAGAGCACCCGCGTCGAGACCTACAACACCGACGCCGACGCCATCACCAGCGCCGCGCGCCAGGTGGCGCACACCATCTCGGCGGCGGCGATCGTCACCTACACCTCGTCCGGCTCCACCACGCTCCGCGCCTCGCGCCAGCGCGCCGCGGTTCCGGTGCTGTGCCTCACCGCACGGCTCACGACGGCACGGCGTCTCGCGCTCGTATGGGGCGTCCACGCCGTCCACAGCGCCGACGTGCGCTCGTTCTCTCAGATGGTGCTGCGCGCGGCCCATATCGCCGAGCGCGAGGGCTTCGCCCGCAAGGGCCAGACCCTGGTGGTGACGGCGGGCGTGCCGTTCGGCACGCCGGGCCGGACCAACGTGCTGCGCATCCACACCATTCAGAAGGATTGAGCGGAAGGGGCGCGCCGGTTCGTTCCCGAAACGCAAAGCGCCGGCCCCTTCGGGTGCCGGCGCCGTCGAGAGTCCGCGCGCGGAGCGGGGGTCAGCCCTGGCGGGCCTTAAGGCGCGGGTTCTTCTTGTTGATGACGTAGATACGGCCCTTGCGCCGGACGATGCGGCAATTCTTGTCGCGGATCTTGGCCGACTTGAGCGAGTTCAGGATCTTCATCTCACGCACCTTTCCGGTCTTCCGCCGGGGTCGGTGCCCCACGGCGCGGGCGGAACATAGGGGCTCCCGCCGGGCCTGTCAACCGCGGCGGGCGCGGGCCGGCGGGACCATGCTATCCTCGCCTCCGGACGGCCCGGGACCGCCGTCCGCCGCCGCAAAACCGACGCCTGCCGCCGCCATGCTCGCCGACCACGAACCCGTCATCCGGCTCGCCGCTTTCCTCGCCGTCGCCGTCCTCATGGCGGGGTGGGAGGCGCTCGCCCCACGCCGCCCGCAGCTGCGCGGGCGGCGGCGGCGCTGGCCGGTCAACCTAGCCGTCGTCGCCACCGGCACCGTACTGGTGCGGGTCGTGTTCCCGGCCGCCGTGGTGGCCGGCTTCGCGGTCCTCGCGGCGGAGCGCGGCTGGGGCCTGTTCAACTGGGTTGCGGCGCCGGGCTGGCTCGCGCTCGCGCTCTCGGTGCTGACGCTCGACCTCGCGGTCTATGCCCAGCATGTCGCCTTCCACCGCATCCCCCTGCTGTGGCGGCTGCACCGGATGCACCACAGCGACCTCGACGTGGACTTCACCACCGGGCTGCGCTTCCACCCGGTCGAGATCCTGGTCTCGATCCTGCTCAAGATCGCAGTGGTGGCGGTGCTGGGGGCGCCGGCGGCAGCCGTGATCGTGTTCGAGGTGCTGCTCAACGCCTGCGCTATGTTCAACCATGGCAACGTGCGCCTCGCGGAGGCGGCGGATCGGGCCCTGCGCGCCGTGCTCGTCACCCCCGACATGCATCGCGTCCACCACTCCTGGACGCGGGCTGAGACCGACAGCAACTACGGTTTCTGCCTCTCCTGGTGGGACCGCCTGTTCGGCACCTACCGCGCCCAGCCGGCGGCTGGGCACGACGCCATGACCATCGGCCTGCCCGCGTTCCGGACGGACGCCGAGCAGGGGTTCTGGCGGCTGATGGCGAACCCGCTCGCGCGCGAAGCGCGCGACTGAGAAGAGCCGCCGCGCGGCGGCGGGCCGGCGCGACGGGATCGGGAGCGGGCGCCGGAACTGGCCCGTGACTTGCGTGTTTGTCTTCATGGCGCCGGCGCGGCGCCCTCACGGCATTCCGCGGCTGCCCACGCGCCCGCGACGTGCCCGCAACACGAAAGGCCCTTTTCCGTGACCCTCGGCGTCTTCCTCGCGTCCCTCGGCCTGTTCCTGGTGGTGGTCGGCCTCACCGGCCGCCTCGCCGTCTGGATCCTGGAGCAGGTCTCGCGCTGATTTCCGGGCGCACCGCCCATAAAGGCGGCATGTCCCGCCGTCTGGAGCGGCGGCGGCCCAGCCGCGCGCGCCGCAGGCCGAAAACGAAACCGCCCGGCGGGGAAGCGCGGCTCCCCGGCCGGGCGGTCGTTGAGGAGGCTCCTCAGACGAGCTGGATATCGAGCTGGTCGAGGCTCGAGATGCCGACCACCTTGATGGCCGCGTTCTCGACGTAGCCCTCGTCGTCCTGGAACAGGATGTAGGCGTCGCCGCCGTGGAAGATCGTGTCGTGGGTGATGCCGTCGTAGAGCTTGAGGACGATCTTGTCGCCTTCCTTCTTGCTGTAATCGTGGATCGTGTCCACGCCGTCGCCGAAGGCGTAATAGAACGTGTCGGCGCCCTTGCCGCCCCACAGCTGGTCGCCGCCATCCATGGAGATCAGCAGGCCCGCAGGCTCGGCATAGACCAGGGAGAAATTGTCGAGCAGCGCGCCGTGGTTGTCGTTGGCGCCCGCCTCGCGGATCTCAAGCAGGTTGTCGCCGACGACGCCCACCAGCTCGATGGTGGCGCTTTGCCACTCGGTCGTGTCGGGGTCGAAGTAGCCGACCATCTCGCCGTTCCACCAGATCTCGAAGGAATCGGTGTCGTTGCCCGGCTGATCGACGCCGGGGCGCGAGGCGTAGTCGAAGGTGAGGACGAGATTGCCGCCGACGCCGAGGGTGACCGTCTGGGCATAGACGTCCTGGCCGCCCTCGGCGTCGGTCTCGATAAGGCGGCTGCCGTCGGTGGCCTCGATCTCGATGCCGAAGTCGGTGAGCGGCGGGGTCCAAACCTCGATGACGTCGCCGCCGAGGTTGGTCCAGCCCGGCACGAGACCGTTCTCGAACTGGGCAAAGCTCTCGGGATTCATGTCCGGCCCGTCCTCGAAGCTGCCGTTGATCAGCAACTCCTCGGACGTGATGAAGGCGATCTGGAAGGTACCGTTGTCGGTGCCGCCGGCGATGAAGTCCTTGCCGCGGCCGCCGTAGATGGTGTCGTCGCCGGCGTCGCCGTAGATCTCGTCCTTGCCGTTGCCGCCGTAGATGGTGTCGTCGCCGTCGCCGCCCTTGAGCTTGTCCTTGCCGTTGCCGCCCTTGACGACGTCGTCGCCGGGCCCGCCGGAAACCTTGTCCTTGCCGTTGCCGCCGTGAAGGTAGTCGTCGCCGTCGCCACCGAAGACCTTGTCCTTGCCGTTGCCGCCGTGGATGAAATCGTCGCCCGGCGTGCCGACGAGAACGTCGTGGCCGTTGCTGATGTGCCCAGCGGGGCCGTGGCCGCCCTTACCGTTGTCGCCGTTGTCGAAGCCGTTGTTTTTATCGTCCTGCTTCGCGGATTTCTCGGCCGCCTTTTCCTGAGCCTTCGCGTTCGCCTTGTCGTTGGCCATGATGCCAAATTCCTCTCAATCGACTACCACAGTAACGATGCTCTGCCCGGACCCTGCCGGCCGCCCTTTATCGGGGGCGCCTGTGCAACTTTCGGGCTGTACGGATAAAGCAATAGCTACTTGGTGTAAAGTAGCATGTTTTTTCTCATTTTGAGTATATTTTTCGGCAGTAAGATTAAGATAAGGAAGCTGCATTCCAAGCGGCTGGGACCGCCCGGGCGGGATGGCCTCCTTAAATCGCATGAATATCAATGGATTGAATGGTGGGCGCGGCTGGGATCGAACCAGCGACCCCTACGATGTCAACGTAGTGCTCTCCCGCTGAGCTACGCGCCCTCCCCCTTCCCGGAACGCCGGACGGCGGCCGGACCGCGGGTTCGCCGGGACGACCGGCGGGCGCGGTTATACCCCATCGTTTCCGCCCGGCCAAGCGCTGTTGCGTTCGGGCGGGACCGACGGATTACGGCGGCGCCTCACCGCCCGGCGGCGGCGCGCTCCACGGTCACGCGCAGCACGCGGTTGGTGCTGCTCTGGTGGATCAGCAGGCTGCCGTCGCGCGCGACCCGCATGTGGCGGACGATCCCGGCATGGACCCCGCCCGACGGGATCGCCCAGCTCTGGAACGACTCGGTCGCGGGGTCGAAGCGCACCAGCGCGTCCGGCCGTACGCCCGATTCGTTGTACCAGACGATGCCGCTAACCACCGCAATGGCATAAGGGTGCGCGCGCGGCCCGCTCGGGGTCGGCCATTCCTTGACCGCCCCGGTCGCGGGGTCGAGCCGGCCCAGGTAGCCGAGCGACGAGTTCACGTACCAAATCGTGTCGTCGCGGTCGAAGGCGAGACGGCGCACCGTGGTCTTGGCCTGGGGCAGCTCGTACTCGCGCAGCTCGAGCGTCTCCGGATCGACGCGAATGACGCGGTTGGAGCCGTTGGCCGCCACCCAGGGGACGCCCTTGGAATCGAGCTTGATGCCGTAGGGCCGCGCGCGCGGCGTCGCCACCGCCGCCAGCCTGATCTCGCCGGTTGCGGGCACGAGGCGCCCGATCATGTTGCTCTGCTGCAGGGTGAAGAACAGCGTGCCGCTCGCATCCATCACCATCGAATGCGGATCGCGCGCGGCAGGGTCCGGCATCTTGAAGACCGTGACCGCGCCGGTCGCGGGATCGAGCTTGCCGACGGTCGCGTTGCCGTTGCCAGCGTACCAGATATTGCCCTGCGGGTCGGCCAGCACGGTATGGGCCTTGGCGCCGTCGGGCAGCGGAAATTCCTTGATGGCGCCGGTCGCGGGATCGATGCGCCCGACGAGATCGGCCCACTGGCCGGCGTACCAGATCGATCCGTCCGGCGCCTCGGCGGGATCGCGGGTGCGCTGGCCGAGGGTCGGCGCCACCCATTCCTGGAATGCGATCCGGACGTCGCCCGGAACCAGCTTGGCCGCGTTCCGCCCGTTGGGCGGGTAATGGGTGGCGAGATAGGCCGTCATCTCGTCGAGTTGCGGCGAGCCGCGCAGATCCATCATGGTCAGGATCAGCTCGCGCCACCCTTCGCGGGTGTACCCGGAGCTCCGCTCCACGAGATTGAGCTGATGGCACGCAGTACAGGTGCCCTGCACGGCCCCCTTGCCGGGGCCGTCGGGAAGCTGCTGGGCCGCCGTGACGGCCGGGAAAGCCATGCAGAGGAGCGCCGCCATGGGCGCGATGGGTCGCACGATCATCGGATGCCTCGCCTAAAAGGGGTTTCTGACACCCGGTCTCGATTGCCGGCTTGGCCGCGACGATAGCAGGGGGCAAGCACACCCTGCAATCGCCGCCGGAAGGGTTTAAAACGTTCCGGTGCGCGCCTTGAGCATGGCATCCACCCGCTCTACGAGCTCGCGCAGATGGAACGGCTTGGACAGCACCTTGGCCTCGGCAAAGCCCTCGTCGCGTGCCTTCAGGCTGAC
Organism: Alphaproteobacteria bacterium; assembly: GCA_050485485.1. Lineage (GTDB taxonomy): Bacteria > Pseudomonadota > Alphaproteobacteria > SMXQ01 > SMXQ01 > WHSO01. The sequence continues at coordinate 8,659 of JBJHBM010000035.1, forward strand.
CGCGGCGAAGCCGGTGATGAACATGACCTTGAGGTCGGGATGGGCGGAGCGCGCCCGGGCCGCGAGCTGGAAGCCGTCGAGCGAAGGCATCACCACGTCCGCCACCATCAGGTCGAACTGCACCGTGCGGGCGGCCGCCAGCGCCTCGAGCCCGTCGCCCACCGCGAAGACATCGTGGCCGGCGCGCTCGAGCGCCTTGGCGAGGAACACCCGTAAGGTAGTGTCGTCTTCGGCGAGCAGGATGCGACTCACGGGATCGTGACCTCCGGGAACAGGCGGGCATGGGTACGAAGCCGCAGCTTCGCGCAGCGGTGTTGGCAAAAGGTAAATCGCGGGCCTGCAGGCGGCAAGCGGGCATCGCCGTGCCGGCAAGCCCGACGGCCATCCCCTATTCTCTTACATCCATGCCGCCCGGCACGGTTGCCGTCCGTGACCTTGGCCCGCCGCTGGGACCGTGACTTGGGCGCCGGATTCGGCTAAACACGAAAGGCTCATGGCCAGTTCGCCCAACCATGCTTCAGACACCTTGCGCCCCGCCGCGCCCGAGGCGGCGGCGGGGACCGACGTGCCGCTCGACGATGTGCTGCGGGTGATCCGGCCCGCACGCCAGACACTGCCTGTCGTCTTCGCCTCGCCCCACAGCGGCGCCGACTATCCCGAGAGCTTCGTGCGCGCATCCCGTCTCGAGGCCGCGACGCTCCGCAAGTCCGAGGACAGCTTCATCGACGAGATTTACGGCGCCGCGCCGCGCCACGGCGCACCGCTGCTCAAGGCCCTGTTCCCGCGCGCCTACCTCGACCCCAACCGCGAGCCGTTCGAACTCGACCCGGCGATGTTCGCCGAGCCGCTGCCCTCCTACGTCAATGCCCACAGCCCACGGGTCGCCGCCGGGCTCGGCACCATCGCCCGCGTGGTCGCCAACGGTGCCGAAATCTACCGCGACAAGCTCACCTTCGCCGAGGCCGCCGAGCGCATCAATCGGTTCTATCGCCCCTATCATCGCGTCCTGCAGGGTCTGGTGGAAGAGACCCGTCGCAACTTCGGCTGGTGCCTGCTGATCGACTGCCACTCGATGCCGTCGGTGGGTGGCCCGATGGACGCCGACCCCGGCCGCTCCCGCGTCGACTTCGTGCTCGGCGACTGCTTCGGCGCCGCCTGCGATGCCGCCATAGCCGATCACGTCGAGAGCGTACTTGCCGCCGCCGGCTATACGGTGACGCGCAACATGCCCTATTCGGGCGGCTACACCACGGTCCACTACGGCCGGCCCCGCGCCGGTGTCCACGTGCTCCAGATCGAGATCAACCGCGCGCTCTACATGAACGAGGATACCTACGAGCGCCTGCCCGGGATTCACGACCTCACGCACCGCATCGATGCGCTGATGGCGACGCTGCCAGGCCTCGTCCAAGGGCTCGGCCGCCTCGCCGTCGCCTGAGCTGCCACGTCCCGAAAAGCCAAAAAAAAGGCCGCACCGAAGTGCGGCCTTTAGTGTAGGGAGGAAACGCCCAAGAAGGGTATTACGTCCACGGCCCCGGTCCGGGCCACGGACGCAGGAGTCTTATCCCACGCCGTCACGCCCAAGTCAAATGTTTTATATAAGACTTGAAAATGCAGGAAATCAGCTGCTTTGGGGTGCGGCCGGAACACCTCTGGCCCGGCGCTTGCAGCGCCTTGGGCGCTATGATCGCCCGACGCCTTCTCCGCCGCCACGCCGCCGCCCTCGCGGCGGCTTTCGCCGCCGTCGCGGCACCGGTCCTCGCGGCACCGGTGCCGGCCCTACAAGTCCTTGAGGAGAAATCGAAACTCTGCACCGCGCCGATCGCGGACGCGGAGCGGCGCCACAACATCCCGGGCCACCTGATGACAGCGGTGGCGGTGGCGGAATCGGGCCGCTGGAGCCCCGAGGCCCGGGCAACTTTTGCCTGGCCCTGGACCGTGACGTCCGGCAACCGCAGTTGGAGGCCCGCCACCAAGGCCGAAGCCGTGGCGCTGGTGCGCCGCCTCCGCGCCGAAGGCGTCACCAACATCGACGTCGGCTGCATGCAGGTGAACCTCGGCTGGCACCCCGACGCATTTCCCTCCCTCGAGGCCGCGTTCGACCCCGAAACCAACGTCGCCTACGCGGCCGCCCTGCTTGCGCACCATTTCGAGGTGCGGCGCTCCTGGTCGCTCGCGGTCGGGCATTACCATTCAGCCACGCCCGAGCTACGGGACCGTTACCGCCGCAAGGTGATGACGCTATGGAACGGGGTCCGGCGCGCCGCCGCCGAGGCGCGCCGCCAGGAACTCATCGCGCGCCACGAGGCGGCCCGCGCCGCCCGCCTCGCCCAACGCTGATGGGGCCGCGCTAACGGGTTGCGACCGCAGCTTCCACCCGTTACACACGGAGGACGACCATCCACAGTCCCGCCGCGGGGCGGGCGGTGCGCTTGTGCCGGTGAGCGGGCGCGCCGTCGGTCCAGGCGGCCTCGTCACGCGACATGGCAGACCGAAGCCCCGATCCGTCCCATTCGCCCGTCCCGTCCCTCCCGCCTTTGCCCGAGGCCGGCGCGCGCTGGGCGCTGTTCCTCGACATCGACGGCACCATCGCCGATATCGCGCCGACGCCCGATGCCGTCGCCATCGGCGCGGAAACGCGGTCGCTTCTCGCGCGCCTCGCGCAAGGCACGGGCGGCGCGCTCGCCCTGGTGAGCGGACGCAGCATCGGCGACATCGACAGGCTATTCGCGCCGCTGCGCCTGCCGGTCGCCGGGCTCCACGGGCTCGAACGGCGCGCGGGTGACGGCACGCTGAGCGCGGCGCCGGCCGAGCCCGCCGCCCTCGGCCCGATCCGCGCGGCCCTCGCCGCCTTCGCTGCGACCCACCCCGGCACCGTCGTCGAAGACAAGGGTCCCGCCGTTGCGCTCCATTTCCGCAACGCGCCCGAAGCGGAAGCCGAAGCCGAGCCCCTGATCGCGGGCCTGCTTGCGAACGGGGCCGACGGGGTCGTGCTGCAGCGCGGCAAGATGGTGCGCGAACTGCGGGCGGGCGGTGCCGACAAGGGCCGCGCCATCCGCGCCTTCATGGAGGAGGCGCCGTTCAGGGGACGGCACCCGGTCTTCGTCGGCGACGACGTGACCGACGAGGACGGCTTCGTCGCCGTCAACGCGATGGGCGGCGTGACGGTGCGGGTCGGCAACGGGCAGACCGCGGCCGCGTGGCGTAGCGCAAGCGTCGCGGCAATCCACAACTGGCTTGCCGAAGTCGCCCGACGCCTGGCGTCCGGCCGCGACGCCGCCGGGAGCCCCGCCGCATGAGCAGCCTCGACCTCGCCCTGATCGGCAACTGCATCCACGGGACGCTGGTGGACAGGCGCGGCCGCATCGTGTGGTCGTGCCTGCCGCGCTTCGACGGCGATCCCATGTTCTGCAGTCTCCTCGACGGCGGGAACGGGCGCGGCTTCTTCGCCATAGAGATGGACGGGCTGACCAATACCGAGCAAGGCTACGTCCGCAACACGGCGGTGCTCACCACCATCCTGCGCGGCGCGGACGGCTCGGCGGCCGAGATCACGGACTTCGCCCCCCGCTTCAAGCAGTTCGGCCGCGTCTACCGTCCCGCCATGATCGTGCGCCAAGTACGCCCGGTCGCCGGCAGCCCGCGCATCACGGTACGGCTGCGGCCCACTGCCGACTATGGCGCGCGCCAGCCGGACGTGACCCACGGCTCCAATCACATCCGCTATGTGACGGGGAACGGCGGCGTCATGCGCCTCACCACTGACGCTTCCCTCGTCTTCGTGCGCGAGGAAACGCCGTTCGTTCTGGACCGGACGATCACCATGATCTTCGGTCCCGACGAAACGCTGACGCGCCCGATCGGCGAGATGGCGCGCGAGTTCCAGGAGCGCACGATCGATTACTGGATCGAATGGGCGCGCTATCTCTCCATCCCCTTCGAGTGGCAGGAGGCCGTGATCCGCGCCGCCATCACCCTCAAGCTCTGCACCTTCGAAGAGACCGGCGCCGTGATCGCGGCCGTCACCACATCGGTGCCGGAGGCCGCCGATTCGGGCCGCAACTGGGACTACCGCTATTGCTGGCTGCGCGACGCGTTCTTCGTCGTGAACGCGCTCAACCGCCTCGGCGCGACCGGCACGATGGAGGAATACCTCGGCTACATCACCAACGTCGTCGCCACCAGCCGCGACGGATTCCTCCAGCCCGTCTATGGCGTCGCCACCAATGCGCGCCTCGAGGAACGGATCGTCGAGACGCTGGCCGGCTATCGCGGCATGAAACCGGTCCGGGTCGGCAACCAAGCCTACGAGCACGTCCAGAACGACGTCTACGGCAGCGTCATCATGGCGACGACCCACTTCTTCTTCGATCAGCGCCTGCGTCATCCGGGCGGGGTCGCCATGTTCGAGCAGCTGGAGCAGGTCGGCCAACAGTGCATGGCACGCTTCGACCAGCCCGATGCCGGCATCTGGGAATACCGCTCGATCGCGCGCGTCCATACCCACTCCGCCGTGATGTGCTGGGCGGGCTGCGACCGGCTGGCGCGGATCGCGCGGCGTCTCGGCCTCGCGGAACGGGAGGCATGGTGGCGCGGCGAGGCGACGCGCCTGCGCGACCGCATCATCGCCGAAACGTGGAACGAAAGGCTCGGCAGCTTCGTTTCATCCTTCGGGGGCAAGGATATCGACGCAAGCCTCCTCCTGCTCCAGACGCTCGGCTTCGTCGGAGCGGACGACCCGCGTTTCGCCGGCACCGTCGCCGCCGTGGAGAAATATCTGAAGCGCGGCAGCTACATCTTCCGCTATTCGACCGAGGACGATTTCGGAACGCCCGAAACCGCCTTCCTGGTCTGCACCTTCTGGTACATCGACGCGCTCGCCGCCCTCGGCCGCACGGACGAGGCACGGGACCTGTTCGAGAACCTGCTGGTCCGGCGCAACCATTGCGGGCTCCTCTCGGAAGACATAGATCCCGTCACCGGCGAGCTGTGGGGCAATTTTCCCCAGACCTATTCGATGGTCGGCCTCATTAATTCCGCCATGAAGTTGAGCCGCGGATGGGAGGAGGCGTTATGAGCCGCCTCGTCGTCGTCTCCAACCGCGTCACGCGCACCCAGGGCAGCGGCAGCCATGCGGGCGGCCTCGCCATCGGCCTGCTCGACGCCCTCAAGGAATCGGGGGGGCTGTGGTTCGGCTGGTCCGGCAAGATCTCGGACAAGCCGTCCGACGAGCCCGGGCGCGCGACCTCGGCCGGAACCTCGTACGCCACTCTCGACCTGAGCCAGCAGGACTACGAGGAATACTACCGGGGCTATTCCAACTCGGCCCTGTGGCCGCTGTTCCATTACCGGCTCGACCTGACGGAGTTCCACCGCGACCATTATCGCGGATACCGTCGCGTCAACGCCCGCTTCGCCGCCGTGCTCAAGCGCCTGCTGCGACCCGACGACCTGGTCTGGGTGCACGACTACCACCTGATCCCGTTGGGAGAGGAGCTGCGCAAGCTGGGCGCCCGCAACCGCCTCGGCTTCTTCCTGCATACGCCCTTTCCATCCCATCAGATCATGGTGGCGCTGCCCAACCATCACGAGATCGTCTCGGCCATGAGCGCCTACGACGTGGTCGGATTCCAGTCGGCGACCGATCTCAGAACCTTCAGCCATTATATCAAGTTCGAGACCCGCGGCGTGTTCGACGACAGCGGGCTGGTGCGCGCCTTCCGCCACGTGTTCCACGCCGCCAAGTTCCCGATCGGGATAGACGCCGACAACATCGCCGAGATGGCGCGGGCGCCGGGCAGCGTGACCCAGGTTGAGCGCCTGCGGCGCAGCCTGCAGCAGCGCGACCTCATCATCGGCGTCGACCGGCTCGACTATTCCAAGGGCCTCGTACAGCGCTTCCGCGCATTCGAACTGATGCTGACGCTGTATCCCGAGCGTCAGGGGCACGTGAGCTTCATGCAGATCGCCCCGCCGTCCCGGGAGGATGTCGCGCAGTACACCGAAATTCGCCATGCCCTCGAAACAGAGGCCGGGCGCATCAACGGCAAGTTCGCGCAATTCGACTGGGTGCCGATCCGCTACCTCAACCGGAGCTTCCGCCGCGACGCGCTGGCGAGCTTCTATCGCCATGCCCGGGTCGGGCTGGTCACGCCGTTACGCGACGGCATGAATCTGGTGGCGAAAGAATACGTCGCGGCGCAGGATCCTGCCAATCCCGGCGTCCTGGTCCTGTCGCGCTTCGCCGGCTCGGCGGAGCAGCTCACCAGCGCGCTGATCGTCAACCCCTACGACGAGGAACAGGTCGCTGCGACTCTCGGACGTGCCCTCGACATGCCGCTCAAGGAACGGTGCGCGCGCTGGCAGGCCGCCATGAGCGTGATCAAGCGCACCGACGTCACGGCCTGGCGCCGCAGCTTCCTGCGCGTGCTGCAGCGCGCGCCGTTCTCCCTATGAGCGCGCGCGTGCGGCTGCTCGCCGACATCGGCGGCACCAACGCGCGCTTCGCCCTGCAGCTTCCGGGGCGTGCGCCGTCACGCGTCCGCGTCCTTAAGACGGCCGACTACGAAGGGCCGGCGGAGGCCGTCGCCGGCTATCTCGAAACCGTCCCGAACGCTCCCGCGCCCGCCGTCGCAGCGCTCGCCCTCGCCGCCCCGATCACCGGCGACCGTGTCGCGTTCACCAACGGCCGCTGGGCGTTCTCGGCGCGCGCGCTCGAACGCGCGCTCGGCCTCGAGCGCCTCGCCGTGCTCAACGATTTCGAGGCGCTGGCCTGGAGCCTGCCCGGGCTGCGCCCGCGCGACCTGGAACGCATCGGCGGCGCGCGCGCTGTGCGCGGCTTCCCGCGCGCGCTGTTTGGTCCCGGAACCGGACTCGGCGTTTCCTGCCTCGTCCCGGACGACCCCCGCCGGCCGGGAGGTCCCGTGGCGCTCGCGAGCGAGGGCGGCCATGCGACCCTCGCCGCCGGCACCGCGCGCGAGGCCGCCGTGATCGAGCGCATCGCGGCACGTTTCGGCCATGCCTCGGCGGAACGGGCGCTGTCGGGCCCCGGCCTCGTCAACCTCCACCGCGCGCTCGCGGAGATCGACGGCGCGCCGCCACCCCCTTCCCTTTTGCCGGGGGAGATCGCGGCGCGCGCCCAGGGCCGGGGCGACCGTCACGCGCGCGAGGCCGTGCGCATGTTCTCGGCGCTCGCCGGCGCCTTCGCCGGCGACCTCGCCCTGACCTTCGGCGCGCGCGGCGGCGTTTTCATCGGCGGTGGCGTGATCCCACGCCTCGGCGGAGCGTTCGACCGCCGCCTGTTCCGGCGCCGCTTCGAGGCCAAGGGACGCTACCGGGCGTGGCTGCGGCCGGTGGCGGTCGATCTGATCCTGCATCCCGCCCCTGCCCTGGCGGGACTTGCGCGCTTCCTCGACCTGATGGAGAGGCCGCGCTAGACGCGGTGGCGGAAGGCCAGCACGGCGCCCATCAGCGAAAGCGCCGTCAGCATCAGGAAGCCGGTGCGGTATCCGAGGCCGAGCGCCAGAACGGCCGTGAACAGGGCCGGCGACAACACCACGCCCGCGAAGGTGACGAACACCGAGCCGCCGGTCGCGGCGCCGGCTCTACCCGGGGGCGATATGCGCGCGAGCTCCGCCAGCATCACGCCGTTCCAGCCGATGGCGGTGGCTCCGAACAGCACGCCGGCGCCGTAGATGGTCCAGGCCGGAGTCCCCGGCGTAAAGCCCGCCACCAGGGCCGAGGCCACGGCCATCGCGAGGCCGAGGAGCGTCAGCAGCACCCGCGGCGACAGCAGAGTCGCCGCAACCCCGCCCCACACCACGCGACCGGCGATTCCCGCCGCCTGGGTCGCCGCCAGCACCGCGCCGGCCGCCACGAGGTCGAGGCCGATGGCTTCCACCAGGAAGGTGACGAGATAGGCCACCAGCGCCATCTGCACCGCCGAATAGGCGAAAGCCAGAAACGCGAGCCGCCGGAGCGCGGGATCGCCCAGCACGAGACGCAACGGCCCGGCCAGGTCACGCCCGAGCGGGCGACCACGATCACGGTCCGCGTCGAGCCGTGTGCGCAGCGGCTGCAGGGCGAGCGCCAACGCGAGACATGCGGCACCGACTGCCAGCGACGCCGCCTTCCAGCCGAATGCTGCCACCATCGGCGCCACCACGGCGCCGGCAAGCGCGCCTCCCGCGGGCACGCCGGTCTGCTTGAGCGAGAACACCACCGGCATCCAGCGCACCGGCGTGGTGCGCGCGAGAACATGGGAGCTCGCGGGCGTCGGCGGCCCATAGGAGAAGCCGATCATCAACGCCGCCAACACCACCCAATGGACCGCGGCGAGCGTCATCAGCGCGAGCGCGAGCCCCGCGATCACGAGGCAGGCCTGCGCCACGCGCACCGCGCCGAGGCGCTCGACCGCAGCGCCGCCGAGCACGCCCGAGAACATCGCGACGGCGAAGACGCAAGACATGTAGAGCCCGACCCAGCCTGCTGGCACGCCCACGTCCGCAGCGAGATGCACCGCGAACACCGGCACCGCAAGCCCGGCCACGGCCATCAGCGTCTGGGTCGCGAACATGGCGCCGAGCGGCACGGCAACGGCGCGGATCGGGGGATGCGGCGAGCCGGACACGGAAAGCCTCGCGGAACTGGAAAGCGGCGGGAAACAAAACCGAGGGCGTACGCCAAGCTAGTTGAACGCTCCGCGACTCACAAGCTTCAGGGGGCGGCGGCGCGCTCCGGAAGAGCCGTATTCATGGCGGCGAGCTTTTCTCTAACGGCCTGAATTCAAAGGATTGTTACAGGCGCCTGATCGATTCGCGACCTTTGCGGAAATAAAGGCCGGATAAGGCTGTCCTTACGTGTGGGGGAGGAAGTGGATGGCTCCGACCGTCCAAGAAGGCCAGGTCTAGGCCAATCACCAAAAGTCAGTGTTGCAACACGAGGTTTGGACATGAAAACCAAGTTCCTGATCGCCGCGGCGGCAGTCGCCTTCGGCTTCTCCTCCGCGGCCAAGGCCGACGAACTGTTTACCGAGCAGGATCTCGGCGGCACGTTCAACGCGAACGTTGGGATCGTCACCGAGTACCTGTTCCGAGGCACCTCACAGAGCGGCAACGGAAATCCCGCCCTTCAGGGAGGCATCGACTTCAACCACGGCTCCGGCTTCTACGTCGGCACGTGGGCCTCCAGCATCAACTTCGGCGGCAACGTCGAGACCAACCTCTATACCGGCTGGTCGGGCGACGTCGGCGATGCCGGAGTCGGCCTCGACGTCGGCGCAATCTACTACCATTATCCGTCGAGCTCGCGCAGCGACCGCCTCGACTTCTGGGAAGGCTACGTCGGCGTGAGCAGGGACTTCGGCATGGCCGAAGCCGGCGCCAAGTTCAGCTACAGCCCGTCCTGGACCGGCAACGCGGGCAGCGCCCAGCACCTCGAGGCCACTCTCGACGTGCCCGCCGGACGCTTCTTCACCGTCAACCTCGCGGCCGGCTATCAGTGGTTCGACCGCAACGCGCGGGTCGGCCTCAAGGACTACGCCCACTGGCTGGCGGGCGTCTCGACCCGGTTCGCAGGCTTCGATTTCCAGGTCGCGTGGATCGACAGCGACCAGCCGGAATCGAATCTGCGTAACGCGTTCAATCAGAACGATTCGGGCAAGCTGATCGCGACGCTCAGCCGCACGTTCTGACCGGGGCCCGGGACGCCACCTCGTCCCGACAAACAAGCCGCCTTCCTGCCCCGCGGGAAGGCGGTTTTTCTTTTCATCGCCTTGCGGCGGGGCCGAGGACGGCCGGGCGCCCATGCAGTCCCCCCTTGGCGTCCGGCCGTGTTCGCCTGTACCTTCCCCTCCCTGTTCCCACCGGCTTGGACGACGACTTGCATATTCCACCTTACGACACCTGGGCCGCGCCCGTCGCGCGCCGCTGGGCGATTCTCAACGGCAACACGCGCGGCGTGATCCTGGTCACGCTCGGCGCCTTTCTGCTCACCTGCATGGCGGCGTTGGTCAAGACGTTGGGCGCCCGGCTCGACAGCTTCCAGATTCTGTTCTTTCGCTCGTTCATCGGCCTCCTGTTCATCCTGCCGCTGGCGCTGCGCCACGGGCTCGACATCTGCCGCACCGCCTATCCCTTCAAGCACATGACACGGGGCGGGATCGGCATTCTCGGAAATTTCTGCTTCTTCTATTCGATCACCCACATGCTGCTCGCCGACGCCATGGCGCTGCAGTTCTCGCGCCCGCTGTTCATGATCGTGCTGGCGGCGCTGTTTCTCGGCGAGCGCGCGGGCTGGGCACGCGGAATCGCGACCGTGATCGGCTTCGGCGGCATCCTGCTGATGACACGTCCATTCGGGGAAGGGTTCCAGCCGGTCGCCCTGGTGGCCGCGCTGGGCGCGCTGTTCGGCGCCCTGGTGGTGGTCGCGATCAAGCAGCTTGCGCGCACCGAAAGCACCAAGGTCATCATGTTCTACTACGCGTTCTGGGGCGCGGTGTTCTCGCTGCCGGCGGCCCTTCTGGTATGGCAGACGCCCACCGCGCACGAGCTCGTGCTGCTGGTGATGGTCGGCTTCCTCGGCATCGTCGGGCAGAGCTGCATCACCCACGGCGTCACCGTGGCCGAAACCACCGTCGTGCTGCCGTTCGACTATCTGCGGATCGTCTACGCGGCGATCTTCGGGGTGTTGCTGTTCGCGGAGCTGCCGGGCCTGTGGAGCGTCGCCGGCGCCGCCGTGATCGTCGGCAGCACCTTCTACATCCTCAGGGCCGAAGCGCGGAAGGGTGGGCGCGAAAGCCCCCGGCCATAAAAAGAAAGCCCCCGCCGGAGCGGGGGCCAGGGTGCGGCGCCGCCGGAGCGACTACCTGCCCTTGTACTTGGTCAGGCTGTCGAGGCGGTCGAAGGTTTCCTTCGGCAGCTTGGAGGTGGAGGTGACGATCTCCTGGATCTCCTCGCCCGAGACCGACACGATCTCGCGCCGGGTCTTTTCGGCTTCCGCGAGGAAGGCCCGATCCGCCACGGTCGCCTCGTAGGCGCGGCGCAGCAGCGCGACACGGTCCGCTGGGACCTTGGGGCCGAGCGCGAACGGACGTCCCATCACCTTCTGGCCGAGCGCGATGTCCCACAAGGCCTTGGTATCGGCATCGGAGATGAAATCATAGATCAGCGGCACGTCGGCGAGATCCGGGTGCTTCTTGGTGCCGATCTGCACGATCACATGGGTGAGATCGCGCCAGTTGGGATAGCGGTCCTTGAGCGAGGAGAACGAGGGGGCGACGCCCTCCACTTCCTTGCGCTCAACGGCGAGATCGATCTCGTTGGTGGACTTGTAGCCGCCGATGATGCGGAACCTGGTGCCGAGCGTGTTGTTCATCAGCGCCGGATAGATCTCGGTATCGTTGGGACCGCTCGAACCCAGCAGAACCTCGCGTGCCTTCAGGTCCTCGAAGGTGCGCACCGGCACGTCGCTGTGGACGCGGATCACGCCGATCTCGTTGTTGAGCGAGCCGAGCCACTGGAACTGGGCCGGATCGTACTGCACGCCGGACTGGCCGATGAAGGCGAGGAAGGCGACCGCGCGGTGGAAGCTGCCGATGTGGGTGCCGTCCTGGGGTGCCACCGCATAGATGAAGTTGGCGGCCCGGACGCCGCCCGCGCCCGGCATGTTCTGAACGATCATCTGCGGATCGCCGGGGATATGGTTCGTGATGTGGCGGGCGAGCAGGCGGGCATAGGAATCGTAGCCGCCGCCCACGTCGGACGCCGAGATCATGGTGAGACGCTTGCCTTTGTAGAACGCTTCGGCCGACTGCGCCTGGGCGATCCCGGACGGCAGCGCAAGGGCCGTAACCGCGCCTGTCACGAGCGCGGCGGACAACAGATTACGCAACATGAAATTCCTCCTGGAGACGTCGAAAAACACGCAAACGAGGGCGTCGGGACACTCCGGACCCGGAGGGAACGGGCCGCAGCGCCGCGAGGGCCGCACCCGCGCGGGCGACCCCGGAGGGCCGCCGCGGGAGGCATTAGCACCTCGGGCGGCGCCGGGCCAGCGAAACCGGCCGCGCACCGGGCCGCGCGGCGCCGGCGCCGCAGTCCGGACTTGTCGCAAGGCCCGGAGCCCGCTAACCCTAGCCCCGCGCGCCCCGCGTTCCCGGCGCGCCGGAGGGGGAGGCCGATGGCCCGCGCATCATGGCTCATGTGATCATCGGGGCGACCGGGGGGCTCGGCCGGGCCCTGGCCGGGCGGCTCGCCGCGGAAGGCCGCCGGCTGGTGCTGGTGGCGCGCGA
>JBJHBM010000036.1:0-20309 GCA_050485485.1 Alphaproteobacteria bacterium
GGGCCCGGCGGGCCGTCGCGCGGCGCGCGCGGCTCGGCGTCGGCGCGGCGTGAGCGCGGCGGTCGCGCTTTGCGCGCGGTTCGCGCCGTTCCACCGTTGCGCGCGTTTTCCGTTGTGATAGCTTGCGCGCGTGCCACTCACGGCGCGCGCCGCGCCGCTTCCCGGGGTTCGCTAGAGCCATGACCGTTTCCGCCGATTTCCTCGCCCGGCGCCTGTCCGCCATCAAGCCGTCGCCGACCATGGCCGTCACCGCGCTCGCCGCCGAGCTCAAGGCCCGGGGCCGCGACGTGATCGGCCTCGGCGCGGGCGAGCCCGACTTCGACACCCCCGACAACGTCAAGGCGGCGGCCACCGCCGCGCTCGCGCGCGGCGAGACCAAGTACACGGCGGTGGACGGCACCCCCGCCCTCAAGAAGGCGGTCGCCGCCAAGTTCAAGCGCGAGAACGGGCTCGATTACGCGCCCGATCAGGTGACCGTCGCCTGCGGCGGCAAGCACGTCATCTACAATGCCATGATGGCGACCCTGAACCCGGGCGACGAGGTGGTGATCCCGGCGCCCTACTGGGTCAGCTATCCCGATATCGTGCTGCTGTGCGGCGCGACGCCGGTGGCGGTGGCGGCGGGGCTCGACCAGGGGTTCAAGATCACGCCCGCCCAGCTCGAAGCCGCGATCACGCCCCGGACCAAGTGGCTGATCCTGAACTCGCCGTCGAACCCGACCGGCGCCGCCTACACGCGTGCCGAGCTCAAGGCGCTCGCCGCCGTGCTGCTGCGTCACCCCCGGGTCTGGATCCTGACGGACGACATCTACGAGCACCTAGTCTACGACGGCTTCGAGTTTGCGACCATCGCGGCGGTCGAGCCCGGGCTCTACGATCGTACCCTCACTATGAACGGCGTGTCGAAGGCCTACGCCATGACCGGCTGGCGCATCGGCTACGCGGCCGGGCCGAAGGAGCTCGTCCGGGCGATGGGCACGATCCAGTCCCAGTCCACCTCCAATCCGTGCTCGATCAGCCAGGCGGCCTCGGTCGAGGCGCTCGGCGGCCCGCAGGATTTCCTGCCGGCATGGCGCAAGGCCTTCGCCGAGCGGCGCGACCGCGTCGTCGCCATGCTCAACGACGCCGAGGGGATCGTATGCCCGAAGCCCGCGGGCGCGTTCTACGTCTACCCCGACTGCGCCGGCCTGATCGGCAAGACCACCCGCGACGGCAAGACGCTCGCCGACGATTCGGCGGTCGCCACATGGCTTCTGGAGCAGGAAGGCGTGGCGGTGGTGCAGGGCGCGGCGTTCGGCCTGAGCCCGTGCTTCCGCATCTCCTACGCGACGTCGCTCGCGGTCTTGGAGGAAGCCTGCCGGCGCATCCAGCGCGCCTGCGCCACACTCGCCTGAGCCCCGGACGATCGCAAGATTCTTGCGGATTCGGGGCCCGTCCGAGAATCCGGTTGCATCGCCGCCCGGCGTCGGGAGACACTTTCCTGCATAAACAGACCCGCCGGTCGCGGACCGGGCGGTGATCAGAACCCGGGTGCGTGCCTTGCGCGGCGCGCCGCGAGGGCAGGCGCCGGGGACCGCCGCCCGCAAGCCCGTTCCGGCCAGATACGGGAGAGCTTGATGAGCGATGCGCGTTCCGCGGCCCCGCGCTGCGTGGCCCTGGTCGGTCCCTATCTCGGCGGCAAGACCACCCTCCTCGAAAGCCTCCTCCACGTCGCGGGCGCCACCCCGCGCAAGGGCTCGGTCCGGGACGGCACGGCGGTCGGCGACCGCAGCCCCGAGGCGCGCAACCGCGAGATGGGCGTCGAGGCGAACTTCGCCCATGCCCGCTTCATGGACGACGAATGGCGTTTCCTCGATTGTCCCGGGTCGGTGGAACTGCTGCAGGAATCGCTCGACTGCCTCGCGGTGGCCGATGCGGCGGTGGTGGTGGTGGAACCCGAGATCGCCCGCGCCGCGATCATCGCGCCGCTGATGAAGCATCTGGAAGACGCGAAGATTCCCCACGTCCTCTTCGTCAACAAGATGGATTCCACCGAAAATCGCGTACGCGACGTGCTGGCCGCGCTGCAGGGGCATTCGAACCTGCCGCTCGTCCTGCGCCAGGTTCCCATCCGCGAAGGCGAGCACGTCACCGGTTACGTCGATCTGGTGAGCGAGCGTGCCTATCACTACAAGGCAGGCGAGCCCTCCGACCTGATACCGTTGCCTGAAGCCGCCGCCGACCGTGCGAGCGAGGCGCGTACGGAGATGCTCGAATCGCTCGCCGACTTCGACGACGCGCTGCTCGAGAAGCTGATCGAGGATACGGTTCCGGCAAAGACCGAGGTCTATGCCGATCTCGCCAAGGACCTGCGTGAGAATTTGATCGTGCCGGTGGTGCTGGGTGCGGCGCTGCGCGACAACGGCGTGCGCCGCCTGTTCAAGCTGCTGCGCCATGAGGTTCCGGAAGCGGCCCAAACCGCCGCGCGCAAGGGGCTGAAGGACGCCGGGAAGGACGGCGAGGCCGTGGCGCAGGTGTTCCGGACGATACACATGCCCCATGTCGGCAAGATGTCGATGGCGCGCGTCTGGCGCGGCGCGGTGAAGGACGGCGAGACGCTCGGCGGCGTGCGCGTTTCCGGCATCCTGCGGGTGCAGGGCGCCGAAACCGCCAAGCTGCCCTCGGCCTCGGCGGGCGACGTTGTGGCTTTCGGGCGCATGGATTCGGTGGCGACCGGAGCGGTGTTGACGCCGTCGGGCAAGGCGCCGGCCCTGGCCGGGCTGCCGCCGCCGCTCACCCCGGTCTATGCCTTCGCCATCGGCACCGAGAACCGCGCCGACGACGTCAAACTGTCGGGCGCCCTGCAGAAGCTGACCGAGGAGGACCGTTCGCTGAAGGTGACGCACGAACCCGACACGCGCCAGATGCTGCTGCGCGGCCAGGGGGAGATGCACCTCGCGATCGCCTTCGACCGGCTCGCGTCCAAGTTCAACATCCAGGCGACCAAGGCCCCGCCGGAGGTGCCCTACAAGGAAACCATCCGCAAGGGGACCAAGGAGCACGGACGCTTCAAGCGCCAGACCGGCGGGCACGGGCAGTTCGGCGACGTCCACATAGAGATTCGCCCGCTGCCGCGCGGCAGCGGCTTCGCCTTCGAGGACAAGATCTTCGGCGGCCACGTTCCCAAGCAGTACATCCCGGCGGTGGAGACCGGCGTGAAGGAATACCTGGAACGCGGGCCGCTCGGCTTTCCCGTGGTGGACGTGGCGGTCACGCTCACCGACGGTTCCTACCATACGGTCGATTCTTCGGAGCAGGCGTTCAAGCAGGCGGCCCGCATCGCCATGAGCGAGGCGATGCCGCGCTGCGATCCGGTGCTGCTGGAGCCGATCCACGAGGTCCGTATTTCGGTGCCCTCGGACTTCACCAGCAAGGCCAACGCCATCATCTCGACACGGCGCGGACAGATTCTCGGCTTCGACGCGAAGCCGGGCTGGAACGGCTGGGACGAAGTTACCGCCCACATGCCGCAGGCCGAGCTTTCCGATCTTATCATCGAGCTGCGCTCGGCGACTCTCGGGATCGGGAGCTTCGAGACCCGCTTCGATCACCTGAGCGAGCTGACAGGCCGGGACGCCGAGCGGGTGGTCCAGGCCCGCAACGGCGGCGCGGCGGCCGCGCAATAGCGCATCTCCCCGGAAACGGCGGGCCTCGGCCCGCCGTTTTTTTTCACGCGGTGCGCGCAGTCGTTTGTCGCGCGGCGGTACGCCATTTTTTGTCGCGCGCGCATTTCCAGCCGTTATAGTGCGGACGGCCCGGCGTCAGGCCCGCGGAGGCGGGCGGGCGGAACAGCCCCGTGCCGGCCCCCCGCGAGGGGATGGACAGCTTGAGGAGACCGCCCGATGAGCGTTGCAAGCGTAGGCAAGACCCGGCCGGGGGCCGGCTATACCACTTTCAGTTATCGCAAGCCCGACTCCGTGAGCGGCGACAAGATGATCGTCGAGCTCGCCAAGTCGCGTCTGATCCGGGGCCGCGTCCAGGTCGTGCGCCGGGGCGGCGAGAACAATCTTCATTCCCACGACGGGATGGACGGCTTCTGGCTGGTGCTCAACGGCAAGGTGCGGTTTTACGGGCCGGGCGATGTGGTGATCGGCGAGTTCGGCACCCACGAGGGCATCCTGCTGCCGGCGGGCGAAGAATACTGGTTCGAAAGCGCCGACGAGAGCCAGGACCTGGAGCTGCTGCAGATGGCCGCGTTCGATCCCGCCGTGCCGCTGCGCCGCAACGACCTCCAGCCCCAGAAGCTGGCGGTCGGGTCGGTCGAGGTCGTCAACATCGCCGAAGCCCGGGGCGCCGCCGCCGACGAGGCGCCCGCCGGCGCGAAGGACAAGCCCATGCAGAAATACATCTGTAGCGATTGCGACTACGAGTACGACCCGGCCGTCGGCGATCCCGCCCAGGGCGTCGCGCCGGGCACCGCCTTCGAGGACCTGCCGGACGACTGGACCTGCCCGGAATGCGGCGCGCCGAAGTCGGAGTTCTATCCGGTGATCGAAGCCAACTGATCGCGTGGCGCACGACCCGTGCGGACGCCCGCCGCCGTCAGGCGCGCGGGCGTTGCGCTTTTTGTTCCTTGTAATCGCTATAAAAAACCAGTTGAAGGACGTCGGCCGGGGGCCCATACTTAGATAGCAAACCATTTTACCGGTGCCGCCCTTGCGCCGGTGCCGGGGTCCGAACCGACCCATCGGAAAGGAGACCACATGGCGAGCGAAACGCTGCATGCCCCCCGCGACCGGCTCTCGCGGGAAACCGTCCTGCTCCATCAGGCGATCGCGTCCCTCATGGAGGAGCTGGAAGCGGTGGATTGGTACCGCCAGCGCGCCGACGACTGCGAGGACGGGGCGCTCAAGGAGATCCTGCTCCACAACATGCGCGAGGAGATCGAGCACGCCTGCATGACGCTCGAGTGGATCCGCCGCAACAACGCCGATTTCGACAAGGAGCTGCGCGACTACCTGTTCACCACGAAACCGATCACGGCGGCCGAGGCCGTGGCGACCGGCAAGAGCGGTGAAGAGGCCGCAGCCGGGCAGGAGTCCGCCGAAGCCGGTGGCGACGCGGCCGGCGGGCATCGCGGCAACGAGACCGACGACCCGCAGCACACCTTCACGGTTGGCGACCTCAAGGACTGATGGAGACGATCATGGATTACCTCAACCGCAAGAGCAGCCCGCTCGACCAGGCCCTGTGGGCGAAGATCGACGAGGCGGCCGTGGGGTCGGCACGCGCCATGCTGACGGGGCGGCGCTTCCTCGAAGTGGACGGCCCCTATGGCGCCGGCCTCACCAACCTCGAGATCGGCAACGACGACTTCTGCCGCCAGCCGGAGCCCGACGAGGCCGGGGCCGTGCTCGGCCGCGCCATCTCGGTGCCGATGCTGCGCAAGTCGTTCAACCTGTCGATCCGCCGTGTCGCCGGCTACACGGAGCATGGCCAGCCGCTCGACCTCGCGCCGGTCGAAAGCGCCGCCGAGGCCGTTGCCCGCCGCGAGGAGGAGTTCGTCTACTACGGCCAGCCGGGCTTCAACCTCTACGGGCTCGTCAACGAGCCCAAGCGGGTCCAGCTCAAGGGCGGCGACTGGAGCCAGCAGGATGCGCCGCTCGAGGACGCGATCGCGGCGGTGACCGCGCTCGACAAGAACGGGTTCCGCGGTCCCTACGCCCTCGCGGTCGCGCCCGAACTCTACAACGGCCTGTTCCGCCACTATGAAGGAACGGAGCTGACCCAGGTGCGGCATCTGTCGCGCCTGTTCGAGAAGGGCATCTTCAAGGCGCCGATCGAGGGCGCGGTGGTGGTCGATCCGCGGGTCGGCTCGATCGTGGTGGGGCAGGACCTGCGGGCCGGCTTCACCGCTTCCGACGGGGTGCATTACCAGATGTACCTGTCGGAGAGCATCGTGCTCAAGCTCGACGATCCCGGAGCGATCTGCACCATCGCCGTCGCCGCGGCCAAGGGGTCGCGCGGCAAGTAGGCCCGCCGCCGGAAGCGACCGGCCGTTCGGGGACTCTCACGAAACTGTGGCTTGCCCGCGGGCGGGGGCAGGCGCATGCTCGCCTTCTCTCCACCGCAAGGAGAGGAGGTCGCCATGCATGTCATCCGCCGACGGGGCTGGGAACTGCCCGAAAGCGCCGCTACGCCCGAGCGCGTGTTCCGCGAGCGCCGCCGTCTGGTGAAGGCGCTCGCGGCGGGACCTATGCTCGCCGCCGCGGCGCCGTTCGTCGCCGCCTGCGACGGCGGCGATGCCCCGACCGCCGTCGCGTCCGCTGCCGGCGCCGACGACCCTTCGTCCGGGCTCTATCCGGTGCCGCGCAACCTGCGCTACCGGGTCGAGCGGCCCGAGACTCCCGAGCGGGTCGCCACCAGCTACAACAACTATTACGAGTTCGGCTCGACCAAGCAGGTGGTCCGCCCCGCCCAGCGCCTGCCGCTCCGTCCCTGGACCGTGGCCTTCGACGGGATAGTGGAAAAGCCGTTCGAGATCGGCATCGACGAGCTGCTCGCGAAGATGCCGCTGGAGGAGCGCGTCTACCGCTTCCGCTGCGTCGAGGCCTGGGCCATGACCGTGCCGTGGTCGGGCTTCCCGATGGCCGCCCTGGTGGATTTCGCGAAGCCGCTCGGCGGCGCCCGCTACGTCCGCATGGAGGCGTTCAGGAACGCGGACGTGGCCCCCGGCCAGAGCCAGTTCTGGTATCCGTGGCCCTATGTCGAGGGCCTGACGCTGGCGGAAGCCACCAACGATCTCGCGTTCCTCGCCACCGGCCTCTACGGCAAGCCGATCCCGAAGCAGAACGGCGCGCCGCTGCGCCTCGTCGCGCCGTGGAAATACGGCTTCAAGAACGTCAAGGGAATCGTGCGCTTCACCTTCACCGACCGGCGCCCCAAGGGTTTCTGGGAGGAGGTCGGGCCCGACGAATACGGTTTCTGGGCCAACGTCAATCCGGCGGTGGCGCATCCGCGCTGGAGCCAGGCGAGCGAGGAGCTGATCGGGGAGAACCGCCGGGTGCCGACGCAATTGTTCAACGGCTACGGGGAGTTCGTCGCCGGCCTCTACAAGGGGCTGGAGGGCGAGCGCCTCTATATGTGAACTTGCGCGGCTAGAGCGCCGACCAGATGGTGCGCGGCACGTCGAGCGCCGCAATCGCCAGCGCGCAGCCGATCAGAATCCACGAAATCGTGTGTTCCATCACCGCACTCCTCCCGAGAGGGCGGGGGTGAGGCCGGCGCCCCTCGGGGAAGGGGCACCGGCCTCTTGGGGGACGGTATGCCAGGGGAAGGCATACCTGACGGGTCAACGCGCCGTCCGTCCGATTGGTTCCCCGCGCGCGGCAAAATTCGTATCGGGCGCGCCGGAACCCCCCGCTGCGCGCGAAAAACACCCCCGAAAAAAAGCCGGGCCCGAAGGCCCGGCGCAATTCGGTACGCCCATGCCGAATACGGGCGTATTACTGGCTTTCCTTGCCGCCCTTGGCCTTCTTCGGGGCGCGGATGTGGCTGGTGTCGGTGGCCTCGATGGCGCGCGCCACCAGCTGCGGCGAGGCCCCGTAGAGGCGCTCGACCAGCGCGTGGATCTGCTCGCCGGTCATGATGTCGTTGAGCTCGAACTGGCCGCGCTTGGCTTCCGCCAGGAACGCGGGGTCGGCGGCCATGGCGTCGAAGGCGCGCCGCATCATGGTGGCGACCTCGGCCGGCACGTCGGGCGGCGCGAGGAACGGACGGCCCATCTTCTGGCGCGCGAAGATCAGCTCGAGCACCCGGCGGTCGTCGTCGCTCTTGGCTTTCTCGAAGATGGTCGGCACGTTCGGCATCGCCGGGTGGCGCTTGTCGGCGAGCTGCAGCAGGAAGTTCACCTTGCCCTCGAGCCAATCGGGCTTGCGTGTGACGATGCCGGAATAGTGGAAGCTCCCCACCCCCTCGACCTCGCCGCGCTCGGTCGCGAGCAGGATCTCGTCCTGGCTCGGATAGCCCGCGATGATCCGGAACCGGGTGCCGAGCATCTGGTTCATCACGATGGCGAAGATGACGTTGCCCGAGGTCGGCCCGCCGCCGCCCAGCAGGGTCTCGCGCTGCATCGCGTCCTCGATGGTCTTGACCGGCACCGTGTGCCAGATGCAGACCAGCCCGACCTCGGAGTTGAGGCTCCCGATCCAGGTGAAGCGCCGGGGATCGAAGCGAATGCCCTTGGTCCTGAACAGCTCCGCCGTGGCGGTGCCGCCGCCCACGGAGGCGAAGGCGGTGCCGTCGCGGGGCGCCGCCTCGTAGAGATAGTTGGCGGCCGTCAGCGTGCCGGCGCCCGGCATCGACCGCGCGATGATCTTCGGGTTGCCCGGCAGGTGCTTTTCGTAGAACGGCGCCATCAGGCGCGTGTAGGTGTCGTAGCCGCCGCCGCCGCCGATGATGGCGGTCACGGTCTTGCCCTGGAAATATTCGGCGGCGCCGGCCGGCGCCGCGAGCGCCAGCAATGCCGCCGCGCCGGCGAGGATGCGCGCCGTCCGCAACGATGAACCGATCATGTGCTTTCTCCCTTTTTTCGTCGGTACGGGTCGTCGTTGCGGCGCCGCCGGGCCGTACCGCGCGGCGGCGCCGGTAATCGGCTAGCCGACGTGCTCGTGCAGCAGCGCGCGGTTGCGCTCCAGCGCGAGCTCGGCGGAGGCCGCGTGGTAGCTCGGCCGCCGGTCGCAGTTGAAGCCGTGCCCGGCGCCCTCGTAGACGTAGACCGGCACGTCCGGCCGCGCGGCCCGGATCGCCTCCACGTCGGCGAGCGGGATCAGGTGGTCGGTGGTGCCGAAATGCATGATGACCGGCACCTTGGGCGTCTCGTCGAGCAGGTGGACGATGGCATGGCCGTAGTAGGCGACGGCCGCGTCGAAGCGCCCGCGCGCGGCGGCGATCCACGCGACCTCGCCGCCGAAGCAGTAGCCGACGATGGCGACCTTGCCCGCACCCGCCCGGCGCAGGTGGTCGGCTGCGGCCTCGGCGTCGGCGAGGGCCTGGTTCCAGTCGGTCAGTTGCCGCCGCAATCCTTGGGCGCGCTTGAGGTTGTCGGGATCGTAGGCGAGCTCGACCCCGCGCTCGACACGGTCGAACATGGCGGGCGCGATGGCGAGGTAGCCCTCGGCCGCGTAACGGTCGCACACGTCGCGGATATGCGGGTTCACGCCGAAGATCTCCTGGATCACCACCACGCCGCCGCGCGGGGCGGCGGCGGGCGTTGCCAGGTAGGCGTCGAGCCGGTGGCCGTCCGCGGCCGTGAGCCGCACCGTGGTTCCGGCGGCGGCGTCTTTGGAATCGGTCATGGAAGGGGTGTCTCCTCGGTTGTCGGTTCCGTCAGTTTTTCTTCTCGGCGGCCGCGCGCTTCTCGATCCGGTCGGGGACGATGGCCTTGGCCACCTTCTCGACGATGTCGCGCGGCGCACCCACAACGTCCTCGACCAGCTGCTGCAGCTCCTCGCCGCTCATCGCGTTGATCTCGAGGCGCTGCTTCGCCGCCTCTTCCTTGAAGGCGGCGTCCTCCAGGGTGCGGTCGAAGGCGCGGCGCAGCGCGTCCACCCGCTCCTTCGGTACCTCGGGCGTGGTGGCGATCGGCCGTCCCACCGCGACCGCCTTGGAGATGTAGGCGGCGATGGCCTTGTTCTCCGCGCCTTCGGCCAGCTCCGTGAACAGCGGCACGTCGGGGATCGCCGGATCGCGTTGCAGACCGGTCTGCACCAGGATGTTGAGCCTGTTCTCGGCGATGTAGTGGGGCGTGACGCCGATGTAGCTCGCGATCGGGTTGGTGCCGCGCCCGTGGGTCTCGCCGCGCTCCATCGCCATGTTCATCTCGCCCGCCGAGGTATAGCCGACGATCACCTTGAAGCGGGTGCCGAGGACGGCGTTGTAGGCGGCGGGAAGCTGCACGGCGATGGAGCCCGCCCCGGTCGCGCCGAGCAGCACCTCGCGCTTCTTCGCGTCCTCGATGCTGCGGATGCCGTGGGTATGCCACACGGCCAGCACCTGGTTGGAGTTGCTCACGTTGCCGATCCAGTGGAGCCGGCGGGCATCGCCTTCGAGGTTGCGCCCGTCGAGCGCCTGGTACATCGGCAGGCCCTGGTTGAGCATGCCGAGCGCGGTGCCGTCGCGCGGCGCGGTCGTCGCCACGTAGTTGAAGGAGCGGATGCCGCCGCCGCCCGGCATGTTGACAGGCGTGATGGTCGCGGGTTCGCCGGGGATGTGGCGGATCATGTGGCGCGCGACCAGCCGCGCGTAGGTGTCGTAGCCGCCGCCAGCCCCCGACTGGATGACGATGCGCATTTCCTTGCCCTTGTAGAAGTCGGCGACCGGGTCGGCCGCCGCAGGCACGGCAGCGCACAGGAGGGCGAGGCACGGGAGGACGGCGACGGAACGCAGGACCGGGTGCGGAATCGGCAGCATGTCGATCTCTCCTCTATCGGTATGGCCCGGCCGCGCGGACACGGCCGGGGGACGGGGGAATCTCCTTGACGCGGAGGACGCGGACGGCCGCGTCCCGGGTTTGATGAAGGCTACTCGTAGTAGCGGTCGAGGAACTCGGTCTCGACCGTATTGTTTTCCTTGGCGTTGCCGAGCATCGGCCGGCCCTTGGCGTCCTCGCGTGCCCACGGGTCGCGCGCGGCGTCCACGACGCAGCCCACCCGCAGCACGGCAAGCGGCTCGCCGCCCTCCGCCATGAAAGAGTAGAGCGTGCCGCGCGGCAGCATGATCCCTTCGTTGCGCTCCAGCACCGTCTCCTCGCCGTCGGGCCCGAAGAAGCGTGCCTTGCCCTGGAGCACGATGAAGGCGTGGTCCTCGTTGGTGTGGGTGTGCAGCTTGTTCTCGCCGTCGGCGGCATAGGTCTTGATGTTGAGCCACATGCGGTCGGTGGTGGCCAGCATCGCCTGGGCGCGCCCCGCCTTGGGCAGCCGCGCGCGCATGCGGAACAGCTGCGGTTTGTGGACGTCGGGATCGAAGCCCATCTTCAGGATCTGCCGGTGCATGGCGCTGGTGGGGGCGTCGATGGTGTCCTCGGTGTCGCCCGTGGTCTCGGGAACCTTGATTTCCGTCATGATGCGTCTCCTCCGGTTCGTTGCCGTCATCGCCGTCAGGTGCGCGCGCGTTCGGCGCCGACCCCGGCCTCGGGCGCGCAAGGCGGGCCCGCCACCAGTCCCAGCAGCGGCTCGCCCGCGCGGAAGCGCCGCAGGTTCTCCTCGAACAGCTTGCGGAAGCGCGGATAGCCCTCGGCCCCGCCGCCCGACACGTGGGGCGAGATCAGGACATTGTCGAGTGTCCACAGCGGACTGTCGCCGGCGGGCGGCTCCGGGTCGGTGACGTCGAGCGCGGCGCCGCCGAGGGTTCCCGCCGCCAGGGCGTCGGTGAGCGCCCGCTGGTCGAGAATCTCGCCGCGCGCCACGTTGACGATCACGGCGCCCGGCTTCATGGCGGCAAATTCCGCCCGTCCGATCATGTGGAACGTCTCGGCGTCGGAGGGCAGGCACACCACCACCGCGTCGGCGCGCGCGAGCGCGTCCGCAAGCCGCGTGCGAGGCACCACCTCGTCGAAGTCGCCGCCCGCCGTTCCGGCGCGAGAGACGCCGACGACGGTCATGCCGAAGGCCTTGGCCCGGCGCGCGACCTCGTGGCCGATCATGCCCATGCCCAGCACGGCGAGCGTCTTGCCGACGGCGCCGGTCATGCGCCCGTGGACGTCGAGCCGGATCCATTTCCCGGCGCGGCGCGCGGCCACCATGTCGGGAATCCGGCGCCAGAAGGCGAGCAGCAGCGTCATCGCGTGCTCGGCGATGGTGTCGCCCTTGATGCCGCTCGCGTTGGTGACGGGAACGCCGTCGGGCAGGCCCATGGCGCGGCCCCGCTCGGTGCCGGAGGAGATGAACTGGACCCAGCGCAGGGCGCGCGCGTTCGCGCGGATCGCGGCGCCCAGCTCGGGCGTGCAGATGCGGTTGTTGAGGATCAGGATCTCGGCGTCGCCGGCGGCGGCCGCCATCTCGGCGGGAGACCACACGACCTCGGCCCGAAGCTCGGGGAAATCGTCCGGGAGCCGCAAGTGATCGTCGTCCCGGCGGTAGGTCATCAGGACCGCCTTCATCGTACCTCCCATGGCCCCTTTTGTCGGCGGTGTCCGCGTTCCGCTTTTCCGCGGAATCCCGAAGGGGCTTGCGGGCCACTGTAGCGTTGCCCGACTTGCCGGGGCAACGGCCGAATCGGCGCGGCCCCCCGGCGGGCCGCGGCCGGGCCTTAATTTGTCGCTCTTTCCCCATATGATGTTAAAAAGGCAATGGGACGGAACCGTCCCGCGGCCCGGGCCTCCCGGTCCCGGCCGATCCGGCCGACCGATCGTCCGACCCGGGCGACGGCCTCGCGCCGAACGACAACAACGATAATCTCACGATACAAACAGGAGCAGGGTTCATGGCAGTGATATCCATTTCGCGTCTGGGGGGTTTCTCGGCAGCCTTCCTGGCCGTGGCGGGGTTTGGGCTCGCCGCCGGCACGCCTTCCGCCGACGCGCAGGAATCCTTTTACAAAGGCAAGACCATCAACGTGGTGATCCGGTCGGGGCCGGGTGGCGGCAACGACACCTACGGACGCCTGGTGGCGCGCCACATCGTCAACCACCTGCCCGGCAACCCCGGCCACCGGGCCACCAACATGCCGGGCGGCGGCGGCCTTGTCGCGGCCAACTACATCGCCCAACGCGCGCAGCGCGACGGGACCGAGATCGGCATTCTCGACCGCGACCTTCCCGTCGCCCAGCGCCTCGGCGCGACGGGCGTGCAGTACGACGTGCGCACCCTGACGGCGATCGGCAGCGCTGCGTCGGAGACCTTCATCTGGGTCGCGCGGGGGAACCATCAGGTCAAGACCGTGCGCGACCTCAGAAACTACAACGGCGTCATGCGGTTCTCCGGAACCGGCGCCGGCACCACGGCGGTCCAGCAGGTCGTCCTGCTCAAGTCCGACGGATTCCCCGTGGACGTGGTCACGGGCTATGCCAATACCGCCGAAAAGGTCCTGGCCATCGTGCGCGGCGACGTCGAGGCCACCACGGGGACCTACGAAAGCCTCCTCGACGGGATTCGGAACGAGGGACTGAGCGTCATCGCCCGCCTGGGCCGCCATCCCGACCTGACGGCGGTTCCCGACCTGCGCGAGATCATGAGCGCGGACCGCGCCAAGGTCATGACCATCATGGCCGCGCCTCTGGAAGCGGGACGCCCGTTCTACGGCCCGCCCGATATTCCGGCCGACCGGGTGAAGCTGCTGCGCGAGGCCTTCCGGGCCGCGCTGCACGATCCCAAGCTGCTGGAGGAGGCCAAGCGGTCCCGCCAGAGCGTCAACTGGATGAGCGGCGAGGACGTGGAGAAAAGCAACAAGGAGATTCTCGCCTCCCCCGACAATGTCGTGAGCCTTTTCAGGGCTCTCTAGGACAAGCCCGCGCGGCGCCGGCGCGCCGTGCGAAGCGCACACCCGTTCGGCCTTCCGCATCCTCGGCTTCCTTGGAGGGCCGAACGGGGCCTTGTCCGCCGGAACCGTCGCAGGATCGCCTCCGGAGAGGCGGATGCGCGCGGCCCGTTTCCCCGCGAAATCTTGAAGGGCCCAATGGGCTCCTGTAGCGTTGCCCGACCTGCCGGGGCAGCGGCCGCACCGGCGCGGCCGTTACCGACGCCCGTCCCGCCGACGACACGAGGTGAGCCTGCCCGTGCGACACATTCTCCGCCGTGCCGCGGCTTTCGCGGCCGTCTGGCTGGCCCTGACGGGGGCGGCGCCCGGGGGCCTTCCGTTCGGCGCCGCCGCCGTGGCGCTCGCCACCTGGGCCAGCCTGCGCCTGCTGCCGCCGCGCGGCCGCGCGCTCCGGCCGCTCGCGCTGCTCGCCCTGCTGCCTCATTTCCTGTGGGAATCCATCAAGGGCGGGATCGATGTGGCGCGCCGCGCGCTGCACCCCGCGATGCCGCTCAACGCCGGCTGGCTGCGGGTGCCGCTCACCCTGCCGCCGGGCGCCGCGCGCATGTCGCTCGGCAGCGAGATCAGTCTGCTGCCGGGCACACTCGCGGCGGGGGGCGAGGGCGACCGCCTGCTGGTCCATTGCCTCGACGCGCGCGCCGGGATGGAGGCACGCCTGTGCGAGGAGGAGGCGCGCCTCGCGCGCGCGCTGCGGCAGGAGGGGGAGGAGGGGAAGGGTGGTTAAGCTTCTCTACCTCGCGGCGGCGTTCCTCATGCTTCTGGTGGCGGCGAGCCTGGTCCGCATCCTGCTCGGTCCCCGGCGCGCCGACCGCATCATGGGCGCGCAGCTGATCGGCACCTCGGGCGTCGGCGTCTTGCTGCTGCTGGCGGTGGCGCAGGACGACATGGCGGTGCTCGACGTCGCCCTGGTGCTGGCGCTGCTCGCCGCCTTCGCCGCCATCGCCTTCGTCAAGAGCGCGAGCCGGGGCGGGGCCGGCGATCCCGAGCTGGACGCGGCGGAGGACGGCCGGTGAGCGCGCTCGACCTGTTCACCGGCGCGATGGTCGGGACGGGGCTGTTCTTCTTCCTCGCCGGCACGGTCGGGCTGCTGCGCTTCCCCGACACCTACACGCGGCTGCACGCCCTCACCAAGGCCGACAACCTCGGCCTCGGCTTCCTGGTGCTGGGCCTCGCGCCCCGGCTGGGCGACGGCTGGGCGGCGGTCAAGCTGGTGCTGGTATGGGCGCTCGCGCTGCTCGCCGCCGCGACGGTCGCGCAGCTGATCGCGCGCACCGCGCTCGCCGATCCCGACCCCGACCCCGACCCCACCCCCGATCCCAACCCCGACCCCGACGGGCCGGACCGCCGATGACGGCGGCGCCGGTCGCCTTCGACGCCGTCCTCGCGGCGGTGCTGCTCGCGGTCGCGGGCGGCGCGATCTTCGTCCGCAACCTGTTCGCCGCCATCGTGCTGTTCATCGTGTTCGGTCTGATGGTGGCAATCGCCTGGGTGCGGCTCGGCGCGGTGGACGTGGCGCTCGCGGAAGCGGCGCTCGGCGCGGGGCTGACCGGGGTGCTGCTGCTGGGCGCGGCGGGACGGCTCGCGGCCGCGCCGCGCGTGCCGCCCGGGCCGCGCACGCTGCGGATCGCCAAGGGTGCGTTCGCCGCCGCCGTCGCCGTCGCCCTGGTCGCCGCCGTTCTGGCGCTGCCCCATCCCGGCCCGAGCCTCGCCGATGCCGCCCTGGCGGAGCTGGAGACGGCGGGCGTCGGCAACCCCGTGACGGCGGTGCTGCTCAACTACCGGGCCTACGACACGCTCCTGGAAACGGTGGTCCTGCTGGTGGCGCTGGTGGCGCTGTGGTCGCTCACCGCCGACGGCCTGTGGGGCGGGCGCGTCGGCCCGCGCCAGACGGTGAGCCGCCACGGCACCCTCGCATCCTTCGGCCGCGTCCTGCCGCCCGTGGGCCTGCTGGTCGGCCTCTACCTGGTCTGGGCCGGCACGACGGAGCCGGGCGGCGCGTTCCAGGCGGGCACGGTGCTGGCGGCGGTGTGGCTGCTGATGGCGATGGCGGGGCTGGCCGAGGCGCCGTCCCAGGACGCCGTCCTGCCGCGTCTGGTGGTCGCGGCGGGCCCGGCGGCGTTCCTGGCGGCGGGGGTCGCGGGCATCGCGGCGGGGGCGTTCCTGACCGTTCCGGCGCCGGTTGCGACCCCCGTGATCGTCGCCATCGAGCTGATCCTGACCCTTTCCATCGCCGCGACCCTCGCGCTCCTCGTCGCGGGCGTGCCGAGGCGCCCGGCATGACCTCGTTCCTGATCTTCGCCGCCTGCGCGGCGGGCCTGATCGGCCTCGGGTTCTACGGCATGATCGCGCGGACCTCGCCGCTGCGCCGCGTGCTCGCCTTCAACGTGACCGCCAGCGGCGTGTTCCTGCTGTTCGGCGCGACCGACTTCCGGGACGCGGGCATGGCCGCCGATCCCGTGCCCCAGGCGATGATCGTCACCGGGATCGTCGTCGGGCTGGCGGCGACGGCGTTCGTGCTGGCGCTGATCGTGCGGCACTTCGAGCTCGACCGCGACGCCGGGGAGCGTCCGGGCGGGGAAGGCTAGCCCATGGACGCAGCGGCCCTGGCGGCGGTCGCCATCGCCCTGCCGCTCGCCTGCGCCTTCGCGGCCGTCCCCTTCGCGCGCCGCACCACGCTGCTGCTGTGGATCGCCTTGCCGGGCGGGCTCGCCGTCGCCGCGCTGCTGTGCCGGCAGGTGTGGGTACAGGGCGAGACGGTGGCGGGCATCGGCGGCTGGGCGCCGCCGCTCGGCATCGCGTTCCGCATCGACGGCCTCTCGGCGGCGTTCGTCCTGGGCGCGGCGGCGATCACCGCCGCGACCGCCCTGTTCGCGCGCGAGCGCTTCCCCGACGGGCGCACGCGCGCGGGCTTCGCCTTCTGGCCGCTGCTGTTCGCCATGTGGGCGTCGCTCAACGCGCTGTTCCTCGGCAACGACCTGTTCAACCTCTACGTCGCGCTCGAGCTGCTGACGCTGTGCGCCGTCGCCATGGTGGCGCTCGAGGGCACCGCGGCGACCGCGGCGGCGGCGGTGCGCTACATGATGTTCTCGCTGGCCGGGGCGCTGGCCTACCTGCTGGGAGCGGTCCTGCTCTACGCGGCCCACGGCACGCTCGACATGGCGCTGCTCAAGGACGCGACCGAGCCCGGCATCGTCGCCTGGCTCGCGGGCGCGGCCATGACCGCCGGGCTGATGGCGAAGATGGCGCTGTTCCCGTTCCATGCCTGGCTGCCGGCGGCGCACGCGGGCGCACCCGCGCCGGCGAGCGCGATGCTGTCGGCGCTGGTGACGAAGGGCGCCTTCTTCATCGCCTTGCGGCTGTGGTTCGACGTCATGCCGGCGGCCGCCGACCCGCCGCTGCTGCACGTCCTCGGCGCCTGCGGCGCGGGCGCGGTGGTGGTGGGGTCGGTGCAGGCCTACCGGCAGGAGCGTCTCAAGCTGCTGATCGCCTATTCGACCGTGGCCCAGCTCGGCTACCTGTTCCTCGTGTTCGCGCTGGCGGGCGGCGCCGCAGCCCAGCCGTGGAGCGCGGGCGCGTGGTCGGGCGGCGTCATCCACGCGCTCTCCCACGCCTTCGCCAAGGCCTCCATGTTCCTCGCGGCGGGCCTCGTCATCAAGGCCGTGGGCGACGACCGCATCGCGGGCCTCGCGGGGCTCGCGCACCATCTGCCGCTCACCACCTTCGCCCTCGCCCTCGCGGCGCTCTCGATCATGGGCCTGCCGCCGAGCGGCGGGTTTTTCGCCAAGTACCTGATGCTCACCGCCGCCTTCGCCAGCGGGCAGTGGTGGTGGGCGGCGGTGATCGTGCTGGGCGGGCTGATGGCGGCGGCCTACCTGTTCCGGCCGTTCAACCGCGCGCTGACGGCGCCAGAAGGCGCCGCGCCCGCGCCCGTGGCGCTGTTCCCGCAGCTGGTGGTGCTGGCGCTCGCCGCGGTCAGCGTCGCGCTCGGGATCGTCTCCTATCCGACCTTCGCGCTGCTGCAGGTGGGGCGGCCGGGCGCCGCGGTGGAGGGGCTGTGAACGCGGCGCTGCCGGTCCTGCTTCTCAGCACCTCGCTGGTGCCGGCCGTCATCATCTTCGTGCTGGCGGAGGAGAGCCACCGCCTGCGCGGGGCGGTCAACCTGCTGGGGGCGGTGGCGAAGCTGGCGCTGGTCGCCGTGGTGCTCAGGGGCGTCGCGGAGGGCGCGGTGTACGAGACGCGCCTGAGCTTCGTGCCGGGGCTCGAGTTCATCCTCAGGATCGACGCGCTCGCGCTCTTGTTCCTCACCCTGTCTGCGCTCCTGTGGCTGCTCACCACGATCTACGCCATCAGCTATTTCGGGCGCGGGGCGCACCTGTCGCGCTTCTTCGGCTTCTTCAGCCTGTGCGTCGCCGCCACCACCGGGGTCGCGCTGTCGGGCACCCTCGTCACCTTCTTCATCTTCTACGAGCTGCTGACGCTCTCCACTTGGCCGCTGGTGGTGCACAAGGGCGACGCCCGCTCGATCGCGGCGGGGCGGTCCTATCTCGCCTACACGCTCGCCGGCAGCGCGCTGCTGCTGGTCGGCATCGTGTGGCTGGAGGGCCTGAGCGGGCCGGTGGAGTTCGTCGCCCACGGCTCGCTGCGCGGGCTCGATCCCGACACGCTGCGCTGGATCTTCGTCCTCATGGCGGCGGGGCTCGGCGTCAAGGCGGCGCTGGTGCCGCTGCACGGCTGGCTGCCCCAGGCGATGGTCGCGCCCGCGCCGGTGAGCGCGCTGCTGCACGCGGTCGCGGTGGTGAAGGCGGGCGCCTTCGGCATCGTGCGCGTCACCCAGGACGTCTACGGGCCGGTGCTGGTGGACGCGCTCGGGCTCGGCGTGCCGCTCGCACTGGTGGCTGCCGCCACCATCCTCTACGGCTCGCTGCGCGCGCTCGCCCAGAGCGACATCAAGCGCCGGCTCGCGTTCTCGACCGTGTCGCAGGTCTCCTACATCGTGCTCGGCGCCGCGCTGCTCGGCCCGGTGGCGGCGATCGGGGGACTCGCCCATCTGGTGCACCAGGGACTGATGAAGATCACGCTGTTCTTCTGCGCGGGCGCGCTCGACGAGCGGCTCGGCATCCGCGAGGTGTCGCAGCTGGACGGCGTCGCGCGGCGCATGCCGGCGACTGCGTTCGCCTTCAGCATCGGCGCGCTCGGCATGATCGGCCTGCCGCCGGTGGCCGGCTTCGTCAGCAAGTGGTACCTGGCGCTCGGCGGGCTCGCGGCGGGGCACGCCTGGGTGGTGGCGGTGCTGGTGGGCAGCAGCCTGCTCAACGCGGCCTATTTCCTGCCGCTGCTCTACCGCATGTGGTTCCTGCCGGGGACCGGCGGGGCGGCGGTGCGCGAGGCCGCGTGGCCGGGGCTGATCGGGCCGCCGGTGGCGACCGCGCTGGCGGCGCTCGCGACCGGGCTGTTCGCGGCCTACGGGCTGAGCCCGCTCGGCTGGGCGACGCTGATCGTGCGGCGGGACTACGCGCTGTGACGGCGCTGCTGGCCCTCGCCGTCCTGGTGCCGCTGGCGTTGGCGGCGGCGCCGCTCGCGCGCGGCACCGACCGGGTGCTGCTGGCCCTGCTGCCGTGGGCGCCGCTGCCGGGGCTGCTGGCCGCCGTGCTGGTGCCGGCGGGCGCGTCGCTCGCGCTCGACGACCTGCTGCTCGGCATGGTGCTGGTGCTCGACCGGCCCGGCGCCGTGTTCCTCGGCGCGGGCGCGCTCGCCTGGACGGCGGCCGGCTTCTACGCGCGGGCCGAGTTCGCCGCGCGGCCGGAACACAGGCGCGGCTTCCTGTTCTTCTGGTACCTGACGCTCGCCGGCAATCTCGGCGTGTTCGTCGCGGGCGACGGGATCGGCTTCTATGCGTTCTTCGCGATGGTGTCGCTGCCGGCCTACGGCCTCGTGATCCACGACCGCACGGCGCGCGCGCTCGCCGCCGGGCGGCTCTACATCGTGCTCGCCGTGATCGGGGAGGTGGCGCTGCTCGCGGGCCTCGCCATGGCGGCGGCCGGCGCCGACACGCTCGCCCTCGCCGACCTGCGCGCCGCCATCGCCGAGGGCCCGTGGCGCCTCGCGGCGACGCTCGCGCTGCTGCTGGGTTTCGGCATCAAGGCGGGGCTGGTGCCGCTCCACGTGTGGCTGCCGCGCGCCCACCCGGTGGCGCCGGTACCGGCCTCGGCGGTGCTGAGCGGCGTCATCGTCAAGGCCGGCATCGTCGGCCTGCTGCGCTTCATGCCGCCCGACGCCGCGCTGCCGGGGATCGGCCTGGGGCTGGTCGCGCTCGGCTTCCTCACTGCCTTCTACGGCGCCGCCGCCGGCCTGCGCGAGACCAACCCCAAGACCATCCTCGCCTATTCGACCCTGAGCCAGATGGGGTTCGTCGCGGCGCTGATCGGCGCGGGCCTCGCCGCGCTGCCGGACGGCACGCCCGACGGCGGCGTGGTGGCGCTCTACGCGGCCCATCACACGCTCGCCAAGGCGGCGCTGTTCCTTGCGGTCGGGCTGTTCGCGGCCGGTGTCGCGCGCGGCGCGTGGCGGTGGGCGCTGCGGGGGGCGGCGGCGCTGCTCGGCCTCGGCCTTGCCGGCCTGCCGCTGATGGGCGGCGCGCTCGCCAAGCTCGCCGCCAAGGGGCCGCTCGGCGGCGGCGTGACGGAGGTGCTGGCCGCGGCCGCGGCGGTGGCGACGGCGCTCCTGATGCTGCACTGGCTGCGCCACCTCGCGCCGGCGGCGCCCGCGCAAGACGGCGGCGGCGCGGCGGCGGGCAGGGG
>JBJHBM010000037.1:0-18805 GCA_050485485.1 Alphaproteobacteria bacterium
CCGCCATGCCTCCGCTGCCCGCCACCGGCGCCGCCGCCCGCCCGCCCGGCAACGGCTGAGCGGCGCCACCGTCATGTCTCTGCGCGCGCCTTTCGGTCCTCTCGCCTGCCGCCGCATGGCAGCGCGTGTCGTCTGCGCCGCCGTGTTGTCGCTCGCGGTGCCTGCCGCGCCCGTGTCGGCGGCCGATCCCGTGGCCGCCCCCCCGACCGTGCCGGTCCGCAGCGGCGCCCATCCGACCTTCGACCGTTTCGTGTTTGATTGGGCGCGGGCGGTCGATTACGAAGTGACGCGCGCGGCGGGCGAGGCGGTGGTGCGCTTCGACCGGCCGGGCGCGTTCGATCTCGCCGTCGTCCGCCGCAACCTGCCGCCGCTCGTGCGCGGGATCGCCGCCCGCGCCGACGGGACCGCGGTGGCGTTCGACCTCGCGGCGGATGTCCAGCTGCGCCACTTCCGTTCCGGCACCAGCATCGTCATCGACGTCATGCGACCGGCCCCGGGCCGTCCGCCGCCGGCCGCGTCCGAGCCGAAGCCCGCGACGGCGCCGCAATCCCGGCCCGCGCCGGAACCGCCTCCCGCGCGCGTGCCGGCGCCCGTGCCCGCGGCCTCTGCGCTCGTATCCGAGGCCGCGCCGACGTCGCTGCTGCCCGCCACCAAGGAGCCCGCCCAGGGCCGTGCGGTCACCGTTGCCATCGTCCGCGACGCCGTGCCGACGATCCTGACGCTCGAGCCCGAGGCGGCGGTAATCCGGTTTCACTGGCCGGAGGAGGTGGATGCCGCCGTGTTCACGCGCGCGGGCCATCTGTGGGCCGTGTTCGGCCGCGAGGGTCGCTTCGCCGTCGAGGGCTGGGACGCGGCGCTCGCGGCGCC
Organism: Alphaproteobacteria bacterium; assembly: GCA_050485485.1. GTDB lineage: Bacteria > Pseudomonadota > Alphaproteobacteria > SMXQ01 > SMXQ01 > WHSO01. Next base: position 868 of record JBJHBM010000037.1, read on the forward strand.
CTCGCCCAATTCCAATCGCCGGCCCGAGGAGCGTCCGGCCGCGGCCTTCGTAGCCCGGCCTGAGCTTTCCGCGGTGCTTGGGGCCAGCGTGTTCCGCATGCGCGTTCCCGAAGGGGTCAGCCCGCGCGTCGCGCGCGAAGGCGTGGCCTGGGTGGTGACGCTGGAGCGCTCGCCACTGAGGCCGGCGACCGGCGTGCCGGTCGAATCCCATGTCGGCGCCGCGTCGGGCGCGCGCCTATTCCTGGCCGTTGCGGACGCCGGATCGCCGCTCGCCGTGCCCGATCCGGAGGTCGGCGACCGGCTCTGGGTGGTGCCGCTCGGCACGCCCGGGCGCGGCATCGGCCTTGCACGCAGCTACGCCGAGGTTGAGCTGCTGGCGACCGCCCAGGGAATCGCGGGACACGCGCTCGGGGACGACATTGCCTTCCATGCCCTGCCCAGGGGCATCGAGATCGGCGCGCGCGCGGGCCTTGCGCTGTCGGGCGTGGTGCCCACGGTGGTGCGCGCTCCGGCACGGGGGAGCGCGGCCGACGATGGCCGTGCGCTGCTCGGCCGCCTGTTCGACATTGAGGGCTGGCAGCGCCGCACGGACGGCAGCTTCGCCGCCAACCGGCAGGCCCTCCAGCGCACGGCGGCGATGGCGCCGCCGGCCACCCGCAACGCGGCCCGCCTGGAGCTCGCGCAGCTGCTGTTCTCCCATGGCGGATATGCCGATGCGCTCGGCATCCTCCAGGTGATCGAGGAGGACGAGCCGGAACGCGCGGGCGAGCCGGCCTTCCTTGCGCTGCGGGGCGGGGCGCGCTATTGGCTGCGCGATTACGAGCGCGCGGCCGTCGATCTCGGCCATCCCGCCCTCGACGGATTCGGCGAAGCGGCGCTGTGGCGCGCGGGCCTCGCCGCGGCGCGTGGCGACTGGGCGGAGGCCTCACGTCTGTTCACGCGTGCCGAGGGCGCGTTCCGGGCCTATCCGCCGCTCTATCGCTTCCACTTTGGCCTGTTCGCGGCCGAGGCCGCGCTCGACGTCGGCGACGTCGGCCTTGCCAAGTTCCACCTCGACAGCCTCGATGCGCTCGACCCCGACCGGGCCGGCCGTTCCGCCATCGACCACCTGCGCGGCCGTCTGCTCGCTCGTGCCCTCGACACGGACGGTGCCGCCGCCGCATGGTCGCGCGCGATCGCGGGACCGGACCGCCGCATCCGCGTGCTGGCCACCCTCGCGCGCACCGAGCTTCTGCTGGAGAAGAAGCGAATCGACACGGCCCAGGCAATCGAGGTGCTGGAAACGCTGCGCTACGCTTGGCGCGGCGACGACCTCGAATTCACGGTGCTGCGCCGCCTCGGCGCCGCCTATATCGCCGCCTCCGACTATCGCAACGGCCTCACCACGCTGCGCGAGCTCGCTACCCATTTCCCCGACCATCCCGATGTCAACGGCGTGATCGACCAGATGCGCGCCGCATTCGTGAAGCTCTACGCGGAAGGCGCCGCCGACCGTCTACCGCCGCTCACCGCGCTCGCGCTCTACGACCAGTTCCGGGAGCTGACTCCCGAAGGCGCGACCGGCAACGAGCTGATTGCGCGGCTGGCCGAACGCCTGGTGGAGGTGGACCTCCTGGACCGGGCTGCTACCTTGCTGCGTCATCTCGTCGATCAGCGTCTCCAGGGTGCAGACCGCTTCGACGCCCAGAACCGCCTCGCCCTGGTCTATCTGCTCGACCGCAAGCCCGAGGAGGCCCTGGCGACGGTGGCGGGGCAAATGCCGGCCGACATCTTTCCGGGAGCCGCCGCGGCGCGGCGCCATCTCACCGCCCGCGCGCTGATCGAACTGGCCCGCTACCGGGAGGCGCTCACGCTGCTCGCCGCCGACACCAGCCTGGAGGCGGAGACCCTGCGCGCCGACATCCATTGGAAGACACGCGACTGGGCCGGCGCCGCGCGCGCCTACGGGCGCATCGTCGCGGCGACCGCGCAGGATGCGGCCGGCCTCGACAGGGTCGCCGGCACCAGCGTCATGGCCCTCGCCATCGCCCATGCCCTTGCCGGCGATCGGGCGGCGCTCGCCCGGTTGCGCGCCGACTTCCTCGCGCGCATGGCCGCCACGGCTTACGGCGAGTCCTTCGACGTGGTGACAGCGTCTTCGGACACCGTCCCGGCCGACTACGGCGCGATCGTGCGCAGGGTGGCCGAGGCCGATCGGTTCCGTTCCTTCATGCAGGGCTATCGCGAGAAACTGATGACACGCGGCACGGCTTCCCGCCCCGCCGAAGGCTGAAGACACCCCTTCCCGCACCGCCCCTTGCCGTGCGGCGCGCGGGGGCGTATGAGGGGGCGCAAAAAAAACGGGAGCCCCCCATGACCGGATCGTACGAATCGCAGACGCCGCGCCGCCCTCGCACGCCGTTGTGCTGGCTCAAGAGCACGTCGCGCCGCACCTTCGTCGTCTATCCGCTCGCCGTCGTCGCGATCGAGCTCGCGCTGCGGGCGGGCGATCTCGCCTTCGTGCCATGGGGGCTGCCGTTGTTGGTCTGGGGGTATCTGCAGTATCGCCTGTGCGGCGACTACCGCACCCGCCACGGCGGCGGCGGGCCCGGCCTCGACGTGCCGCCCGAGCGTATCGTGGACAGCGGCATCTATCGCTGGATACGCAATCCGATGTACCTCGGCCACATGATCTTCATGGCCGGCCTCGCCGTCACCTTCCAGTCGTGGGCGGCGCTCGCGCTGCTGGCGTTCCACTGCTACTGGTTCGACGTCCGCGTGCGCGAGGACGAGGCGCACCTGGAGGAGCTGTTCGGGGATGCCTACCGCGCCTACAAGGCGCGCACCCGGCGTTGGATCCCGCTTATCTATTGAATGGCGCCTAGCCGATCTCGAACGACGTGATGCCGAAGGTGCGCCCGATCTGGATGTCGGGCGCCGGGCCGGTGTACATGCGTGCCGTCTCGAACACGCGCGTCATGCCATGGCTTTCCGCCAGCGCGACCGCCGCGGGGTTGGTCTCCGGCACGTCGAGGAATACGGGCGTGTCGGGTGGAGCCTTGGCTCTGAGCGCGCCGAACAGCGTATCCGCTGCCTGGGCCGTATCCGCGAACAAGGGCCCGACCTTGCTGCCCACGCGGCAGGGCCGGATGACTCCGTAGCCCACGAGGACACCGCCATGGACGAGGCCGAGCGTATGGGCACCGGTTTGTTTCGTCCATGCGTGGAGAAACGCGGTGCGCGGGACGGGGAAGAACGGGCGACTGTAGCGCTCCACCGCGGCGAAGTCTCGGTCCGAAAGCGGCACGATGCCTTCAGCGGCATTCCCTCCGCCGCCTGCCCCCTCGAACCTGATGTTGCGGTGCGCCAGCGCGAATCCCGACCTGCGGTAGTTGTCCTGCTGGGCCACCACGCCGTCGAGGCCGATATTGCGGCCTTTGAGCCTGTCCAGCGCCGCATTCCAGATGCGCAGTCCGTAGCCTTGCCCGCGACGGTCGGGCCGGACGATATAGAACCCGAGAAAGCCGAAAGCGGTGCCGTAACGGATCGCCGAGATGATGGCGACGATCTCGCCGGCCACAAGGCCGGCAAGGAAACCGTCGCTGTCGGCCGCGCGATAGCATGTGCCGTCGTTCAATCCCGGGTTCCAGCCCTCTGTTGCCGCCCAGTCCACGGCAAGGCCGATCTCGTCGGCCGCCATGGTGCGGATGGTGTAGTCGTCCGGCTCCATGGTGTCGCATCCTAGTCCGGACCGCGGTGGGATGGCAGCGCTTTCCCGACGCGCCTGAACTTACGTCCCGAAGCTCTGGACCAGGGAGCCCGCCACCAGGTACCAGCCGTCCACCAGCACGAAGAAGATGACCTTGAACGGCAGCGAGATCATCACCGGGGGCAGCATCATCATGCCCATCGACATGAGAACCGAGGCCACCACCATGTCGATCACTAGGAACGGCAGGAAGATCAGGAATCCGATCTCGAACGCACGGCGCAGCTCCGAGATCATGAAGGCCGGCACCAGCACGCGGAGCGGTGTCGCTTCGGGGGTTTCCGGCGCCGGCGTGCGCGACAGGTCGTAGAACAGCCGCAGGTCCTGCTCGCGCACCTGGCGCAGCATGAATTCGGCAACCGGCGCCACGGCGCGCTCGAAGGCTTCCGCGCCGTCGATCCGCTCCTCGATCAGCGGCGCGATACCCTCGTTGTAGGAGCGTTCCGCGACCGGCGCCATGATGAACGCGGTCAGGAACATGGCGAGGCTGACCAGCACCATGTTGGGCGGCGTTTGCTGGGTGCCGAGGGCGGAGCGCAGGAACGACAGCACGACCACGATCCGCGTGAACGACGTCACCATGATGAGGAGCGCCGGCGCCACCGACAGGATCGTGATCAGGGCGACGATCTGGATGATGCGTCCGGTGGCGGTGCCGCCACCGCCGCCGAGGTCAATGCTGACGCTTTGGGCGAGTGCGGGCGCAGTTGCGACCGTCAGGACGGTGCCGGCGGCGAGGGCGACGAGGAGGGCGGTAAATGGCACCTTCATCGGCCGGCTTCCGGCGCGGGAGATTCGACCCGGGCGATGCCGCGCTCCACCACGGTCTCGCCCGTAGGGCCGAGCAGCAGCAGATGCTCCACCCCGTCGCGGCGGATCAGCACGAGGCGCCGGCGCGCGTCCACCGCGCGTACTTCCATCACTTCGAGGCGTGCCTTCGTGCCGCCGAGCCGGCGCGGCAGGACGGCGCCCGTGGCGAAGCGCCGGTAGGCCCAGGCGCAGACGCCGATCAGTCCGAGGACGAAGACGAGGGCGAGCAGGAAATCGAGATAGGTGCCGATCGACATGAGGAAGGACGCGGGGCCTGCGGATTACTTGCCGGATTTCGACGGGACGGATGCTGCGGGCACCGCGTGGTAGGCGCGTGCAGCGTTGCGGTGGGAGGCGAGCGAGCGCAGCTCGCTTTCATATTCGCCCTGCCGCTCCCGCATTTCGCCCGCAAGCCGGTCGAGCTCGTCCATGAGGGCGAGCAGGGCTGGCTTGACGATCTCGGCGTCGGTTCCGGACAGGGCCCCGATCCCGCCGCAGATGCGTTCGACCTCTCCCTCGAGCGGCGCGAGATTGATGAACTGGCCGTCGGCGATCAGGTCGCGGGCGGCTGCGACGACTTCGTTGATGCGGGCAAGCTCGGCACGGATGGTGGCGGCGTCGCTCATGGCATTTCTCCGGTCGGGGATGCCGCGCCGGCATGCGGGAACGGGCCGGCGGTGCCGTGCCGTGCGGCTTCCTGGGCGCGATAGACGTAGCTCAGTATCTCGGCGACGGCGGCGAAGGCGGCGAGCGGAATCTCGCTGTCCACCTCGACCGCCGCCAGCACTTCGGCGAGGTCCGCGTCCTCGCGCACCTTGATGCCGCGGGCGAATGCGATCTCGAGAATCTGGCGCGCGACCGCACCATGTCCGGAAGCGATCACACGCGGCAAGGCGGCGCCGTCGCGGTCGTGGCCGAGCGCGACGGCGATGTCGCGTCGAGCCGGGACGGCATCTGTGGCAATCGCGGGCGTTTCGGTATCGTCGAACGGCTTCACGCGCGGTTCCGGTCAAGGCGCGCGTCCTGCACGCGGATGGCGCGCGCTGCCTGCGCACGATCCCGTAGGCATCTCACCGCAACATGCTTAAGAAACGCTTAAGCACCTGTCAGGCCGAAGGATTTTCCGGTCGTGCCGCCGGGAGGGACCGAGGTTTCTTGAGGCCGGCAAGGCTTTCGGGCTAGAGAGTAAGGCGAGCCGCACGAATGCCGGACGCAGGAATGGTTCCGGACGTTATGAACGAAAAAGACGGCTTCAGGGAGAGGGGCGTTCCGCAAGACGCTCGGAAAAAACCCTCAAGTTTCGTGCGTGTTCCGCGTTGTGCCGCGGGCCGCAAGGCCCGAGGAAGCTTGGCGTTGTCGAGGCCGCAATCTGTGCGGTCGCGTGGGGGGTAGTGTCCCGCGCGATACGGATGAAAGGCGGCGCGGCGGGCTTTCGTTAATCCCCGGCCCAAGTGGCAATCGACGCTAAACGGAGGAAACCATGACGGAACAAGCGACCAAGACGAACCGGATGATCAAGCTCAGGCATATAGCCATCATCACGCTCGACCCGGACCGCCTTTCCAAGTTCTACGCCGACGTTTTCGGCATGGAAGTGGTTCACAGGTCCAAGACGGGCTCCGTGTTCATGAGCGACGGTACCGTCTCTCTCGCGCTTCTGGTCAACAAGGCCGATGGAAAGCCGACCGGCCTCAACCATATCGGCTTCCATATCGACGACCGCGAGGAGATCGAGGGGAAGCTCGCCGATTGGGGTCTCGTCGCCCCCGTCGAGCGGCCCGCCGACCGGCCTTACGCCGAGGTCCGCATGACCGATCCGGACGGCAACAACATCGACCTGTCGCTGCACGGCTTCGACCGGGTCGAGACCAAGGCCGACCGTGAAGCCAAGCGTTGAAGGCAAACGATAATCGTCAACCCGAAGCAGGGAGGCTCCAGTGCTGAACATTCTTCACAAGTCCATGGCGGTGGCCGTGGTGCCGTTCGTCGCGTTGGTCGCCGCGACCGAGGCCGCGGCCAACGAGTCCGTCGCCGAGTTCTACAAGGACAAGAGGATCGAGTTCATCATCGGCTCCGCCGCCGGCGGCGCCTACGACCAATGGGCGCGGCTGATCGCGCGCCACATGGACCGCCATATTCCCGGCAATCCGTCGTTACTGCCCAAGAACATGCCGGGCGCGGGGCAGATCATCGCCACCAACCACCTGTTCAACCGGGCGCCGAGGGACGGGACGGCCATCGGCATGTTCTCCCGGAACATTCCGATGCAGGCGCTGCTCAAGCATCCGTCCATCAAGTTCAACACGTCGGAGTTCAACTGGATCGGGAGCCCGGAGCTGACCAATCGGGTGTGCGTGGCGCGAAAGGGCGCGAAGGTACAGAAGGGCGAGGACGTGTTCATGCACGAGTTACTGGTCGGCGGCGCTGGCATCGGCACCGCGGTGAGCAATACCCCGGTCGTCCTCAACGGCGTGCTCGGCACCAAGTTCAAGGTCGTCGAGGGCTACAAGAGCGCTTCTGAAGTGACCCTCGCCATACAGCGCGGCGAGGTCGAGGGAATCTGCCAGACCATGTCCGGGCTCGAGAGCACGAATCCGGGCTGGCTCAAGAGCGGCGAGTTCGTGCCGCTATTCAGTCTCGAGCAGAAGCCGGTACCGGGGCTGGGGGTGCCGAGCGTCTTCTCCTTTACCAAGACCGAGGAGCAGCGCCAGATGATCGCCTTCTTCTCCGGCAGCACCGAATTGGGGCGGCCGATCGCAGCCCCGCCCGAGGTTCCCGCCGAGCGCGTGACGGCGCTGCGGCGCGCTTTCGACGCGACCATGAAGGACGCCCAGTTCATAGCCGAAGCGCAAAGGCAGGGGCTCGAGGTCACGCCGCTCACTGGCGAGGAGCTGGCCGCGCTGGTCGAGGGCCTCAACAGGATTCGCCCGGAGATCGTCGAGCGCGTGCAGGCGATCACGCAGAAGAAGTAGGCGGGAATGGGGGGGGGCGTGCGCGCCCCTCCCGGCCGCCGGGGCCTCAGCCGTCCTTGCCGGAGACGGGCGGATCGCCGGGGAGGCCCTCGGCGCTGGCGGCCGCGGCGGCGCGGTTCTCTTCCTGGATGCGGTCGTAGATCTCACGCCGGAGCACGCTCACCTCCGGCGGGAAGGCAAAGCCGAGCTTGATCGACTTGCCGCGCACCTCGATGACGGTGACCTCGACGTTGTCGTTGATGATGACCGATTCGCCGATCTTGCGGGTGAGGTAGAGCATACGCCGTCCTTCCTGGAGCTTGCCGGGCCTGGGCCCTTCCCGGGGGCGGCCGCCGGGGCCGCGTCCCGCCGCGTTGCGCGGGATTTGTCTCGAATCCCGCGGAATTTACGGATCGTTAATAGCACAGGTGGGACAATCGCGCATCAGGATCGCGCCACGGAGGCGCGGCCCCAGCCCCATGCCAGGACGGCGAACCGGAGCCTCGCGCCCGCGATGGACCTCGGCAAGCTGCCGCTTTTCCAGATGATGTCGCAGCGCCTGGCGTGGCTCGGCAAGCGCCAGCAGGTGTTGGCGCACAACGTCGCCAACGCCGACACGCCCGGCTTCCGCGCCCATGACCTCAAGGAGCCGACCTTCCGCCAGCTGCTCGGCGACGCGCCCGCCCGGAGCGTCGTGGCGGCGCGCACCAGCGCGCGCCACATCGCTGCCGCGCCCGCGACCGCCACCGCGGCGGGCCTGTTCAAGACCGCCGAGGACGTCGAGGGCGAGTTTTCCCTGTCGGGCAACTCGGTGGACGTCGGCCTGCAGATGATGAAAGTGGCCCAGACCTCCATGGACCACCAACTCACCGTCAACCTCTACCGCAAGCACATCGCCATGCTGAAGGCGGCGCTCGGGCGGCCGGGCGGCTGACCGGCATAGGACAGGAGACGGAAGGATATGGACCTCCTTAAGGCCATGAAGATTTCGGCAGCCGGCCTGCGTGCCGAGGAGACGCGCATGCGCGTCGTCGCCGAGAACCTTGCCAATGCCGACAACATGCCGGCCGAGGAGGGCGCCGAGCCCTACCGGCGCAAGTTCGTCACCTTCCGCAACGTGCTCGATCGCGCGCTCGGCGTCAGCAAGGTGACGGTGGACCGCATCCTGCCCGACCAGAGCGAGTTCGAGAAGAAACACGACCCCGGCCATCCCGCCGCCGACGCGGCGGGCTTCGTCCTGATGCCGAACGTCAATCCGATGATCGAGCTGATGGACATGAAGCAGGCCCAGCGCACCTACGAAGCCAACCTCAACATCATCCAGGCGGCGCGGTCGATGCTGCAGAAGACCGTCGATCTTCTGCGCGCGTGAGTCGCCGCCCGGTTCCGACGGAGTAACCCTTCATGCCCATCGCCGCGATCAACGCCGCCAACGCCTACCGCCAGGCCGCCGCCAACGCCGTCCAGCCCGGCATGGAAGCGCGTGCCGCCCAGCCCGGCAAGAGCTTCCGCGAGCTGGTCTCGGACGTTGCCGAGTCCCTTACCCAGACCGGCACGGCGGCGGAGAAGGCCACCGCCCAGGCGATGACCGGCAAGGCCGACCTCAACGAGGTGGTGATGGCGGTCGCCAACGCCGACGTCGCGCTGCAGACCGTGGTGGCGGTGCGCGACCGCGTGATCCAGGCCTACCAGGACATCCTCAGGATGCCGATCTGAGCGGGGACGCACCGTGTCCGCCGCAGAGGTCCTCGAGCTCGCCCGCGACGGCATCGTCGTGGTTCTCAAGCTGGGGGCGCCGGTGATGCTGGTCGGCCTCGTCGTCGGCCTCGTCATCTCGCTGTTCCAGGCGCTCACCCAGATCCAGGAGATGACGCTCGCCTTCGTGCCGAAGATCCTGGTGATCTTCCTGTCCCTGCTGGTGCTCGGGCCGTTCATGCTGAACACGCTCACGCTGTTCACGCAGGACCTGTTCGCGCGCATCGCCACGGGCGGCTGAGCGCCGCCATGGCCCTCCCGCTGACCTTCCCGCCATGACCCTCGTCGAGCTGCTGCCGGCCGAGCTGTTCGCCGTCTTCTTCGTGTTCGCGCGGGTGGGTGCCGCGCTGATGGTGATGCCGGGCTTCGGCGAGATCTACGTCCCGGCGCGCTACCGCCTGCTGCTGGCGGGCCTGATCGCCCTCGTGCTCGCGCCGGCCCTCGGCGCCGCCTTGCCGGGCCTGCCCGAGTCTCCGTTCCGCCTGCTCGCGCTCCTGTTCGGGGAGATCGCGGTGGGCGCCTTCCTCGGCCTGGTCGCGCGCGCGATCCTGGCGGCGCTGCACGTGGCCGGCACCGTGTTCGCGTTCCAGAGCGGCATCGCCAACGCGCTCACCTTCGACCCGATCGCGGCCGAGCAGTCCTCGGTGACAGCGCTGTTCCTGACCACCGCGGGCCTGCTCGCGGTGTTCGCGGCCGACCTCCACCACGTCATGCTGCGCGCGGTGGCCGGCAGCTACGACGTGATGCCGCCGGGCGTGCTGCCGCCGATGGAGGACCTCGCCTTCGTGATGGCGCGGCTGGTGTCGGACGCTTTCATCCTCGGCGTCCAGCTCGCGGCGCCGTTCATCGCGGTGGGCCTCGTGTTCTACCTCGGCGTCGGTCTGCTTGCGCGGCTGATGCCGCAGGTGCAGGTGTTTTTCGTCGCCCTGCCGGTGCAGATCTTCGTCGGCTTCGTGGCGCTGGCGCTCACCGTCGGCGTGATCCTCGGCTGGTTCTCCGAGCGCTTCGGCGAGATGTTCGCGGGCGCGCTCGGCGGCTAGGGAGGGGAAGGGCGATGGCCGAGGAACAGCAGGACTCCTCCCAGAAGACCGAGGAGCCGACCCAGAAGCGGCTCGACGACAGCCGCCAGAAGGGCCAGGTCGCCACCTCGCGCGAGATCAACAACTGGTTCATGCTGCTGGGCGGCGCCATCCTGGTGCTGATGCTGGCGCCCGGCATGCTCGCCGACCTCAAGGCGGTGCTCGCGCGCACGGTGGCGATGTCCTACGACCATACGGCCGCCGCCGGCACCACCGGCGCGCTGCTCGGCGCGCTGATCCGCGAGGTGGCCGGCATCCTGGCGCTGCCCTTCGGCATCCTTGCCGTGCTCGCGCTGATCGCCTCGGTGATCCAGCATCCGCCCGTGTTCGCGGTCGATTCGATCAAGCCCAAGCTCGAGAAGATCTCCCCCCTCAAGGGCTTCAAGCGGCTGTTCTCGTCGCGCTCGCTGGTGGAGTTCGTCAAGGGCATCCTCAAGCTCGCCATCGTCGGCACGGTGGCGACCCTGGTGGTGCTGCCGCAGTTCGGCCGCCTCACCCAGCTGCCGACGATGGAGACCAGCGGCCTCATGGCCTTCGCCTGGTCGGCGGCCGGCCGGGTGCTGATCGCCGTGCTCGCGGTCATGACGGTGATTGCGGCGCTCGACTTCGCCTACCAGAGGATGCAGCACCTGAAGCAGATGCGGATGAGCCGCCAGGACATCAAGGACGAGCTCAAGCAGTCCGACGGCGACCCGATGGTCAAGGCGCGGCTGCGCCAGATCCGCACCGAGCGCGCGCGCCAGCGCATGATGCAGGCGGTGCCCGAGGCGACCGTGGTGGTGACCAACCCGACCCATTTCGCGGTCGCCCTCAAATACGTCCACGACGAGATGGAGGCGCCCGAGGTGGTCGCCAAGGGCGCCGACCTGATGGCCGCCCGCATCCGCGCGGCGGCCAAGGACAGCGGCGTGCCGCTGGTGGAGAACCCGCCGCTCGCGCGCGCGCTCTATGCCTCGACCCGGATCGGCCAGTCGATCCCGCCCGAGCACTACCGGGCGGTGGCGGAGGTGATCGGCTTCGTCATGCGCCTCCGGCGCCGACCCGGCTCCGGCGGCGCGGCCGGCCGGCGCTGACCCGCTTCGCCGCGGGGCCCTGCCGTGCTATCAGAACCGGGACAACGACATCGAGGGGGACGCTCGCGGGCCGTCGCGGGGATTCCCCGCCCGGACCGTCCATGAGCGCGCAAGACCCGGCCACATCTGTCCCGACGCCTGCCAGCCGCCTGCCCCAGGGCTCGCCCTGGCGCAGCGCGCTCCTGTGGGTGCTGCTGGCGGCCGCCATCGGCGCCGCGCTCACCGCCTATCTGTTCCTGAGCGGTTCCGGCGGCGTCCTGCCGCGCCCGGCGGCGCTGTCGGATCTGCCCTTCGTCCACCGCTTCGACCGCTCCGGCGCCGAGCTCGCCGGCATCGTCAGCGCGCTCGCCTTCGTGCTGGTGGCGGGATCGGCCTGGCTGCGCCATCGCCGCCTCATGCAGCAGTTCTTCCTGCTGCGCTCGTTCGAGGCCGACCCCAACGGCCGCGCCATCACCGTCGGCCGCCGGCTGCTCTACTGGAACTCGGTGTTCGCCCGCATGATGGAGGGCGACCCCCTGCGGCGCTTCGCGGAGCTGGATGTCGTTTCGCGCCGCGGCGACGGCGCGCAACAGCTCGCGCTCCTGCGCGACATCGCGCTCGCGGGCGGGAACGGCCATGCCGAGATCTCCATACCGACCGACCTCGGCGATCCCCAGTGGTTCAAGGTCTCGGCCTATTCGCTCGGCCTCGGGCGCGGCTACACGCTGTGGCTGTTCGAGGACGTGACCACGCGGCGCCAGATGGAGCGGGTGCTGTCGGAGGAACGCGCCAAGCTGGTGGACTTCCTCGAGAACGCCTCGATCGGCTTCTATTCGGTGGATGCCGGCGGCGCCTTCGACTACGTCAACCAGACGCTCGCGCGCTGGCTCGGCACCACCGCCGACGAGCTGCTCCACGGCGGGCGCCACCTGCACGAGTTCGTGGCCGGTCCCGATCCGCAGGCGCCGTGGAGCCCGTTCCGGCGCGGCTTCGCCGGCATGCAGGACGAGGTCGCCCTGCGCGCCGCCGACGGCCGCACGTTCCAGGCCGAGATCATCCAGACGGTGGCGGGGGAGGCCGCCGACGGCACGCTCAGGACCCGTTCGATCGTGCGCGACCTCACCGCCGAGCGCGAGCTGCGCCGGACCCTCGCCGCTTCCGAGCAGCGCTTCCGCAAGCTGTTCGAGGAGGGCCCCACCGGCATCGCCATCCTCGACCTCGACGGCGCCGTGGCCGACTGCAACCGCGCCTTCCGCGAGCTCGCCGGCTGCCGCGACGGCGGCGTCGGCCGCGCGATGGAATCGCTCGTCGCGCCCGACAGCCGCGCGGCCGTCGCCGCCCTGCTGTCGGAGGCCACGGCGCGCCGTCGCGCCCAGGCGCCGCTCGACATCCGCTTCGCCCACAACGCGGAGATCTCGGCCTCGCTCTCCATTACCCGGCTCGAGGATTCGGGCGGCGATCTCTCCGGCTTCATCCTGCACCTGTTCGACAATACCCAGAACCGCCGCCTCGAGGCGCAGTTCGCCCAGTCCCAGAAGATGCAGGCGGTGGGCCAGCTCGCGGGCGGCATCGCCCACGACTTCAACAACCTTCTGACCGTGATGATCGGCTTCTGCGACCTGATCCTGCAGCGCCACCGGCCCGGCGAGCAGACCTTCGCCGACATCATGCAGATCAAGCAGAACGCCAACCGCGCCGCCAACCTGGTGCGCCAGCTGCTCGCCTTCTCGCGCCAGCAGACGATGCAGCCCAAGGTGCTCGACGTCGCCGAAGTCCTGTCGGAGCTGTCGAACCTGCTGCGCCGCCTGATCGGCGTCAACATCACCCTCAAGGTGGTCCACAGCCGCGACCTCGGCCTCGTCAAGGTGGACCAGGTGCAGTTCGAGCAGGTCATCATCAACCTCGCCGTCAACGCCCGCGACGCGATGAAGGAGAAGGGCGGCGTGCTTACCATCCGCACCTCCAACGCCACCGTGGACCGTCCGGTGCGGCGCGGCGCCGACGTCATGCCGCCCGGCGAATACGTCCGCATCGAGATGGCGGACACCGGCTGCGGCATCCCGCGCGAGAACCTGGAGCGCATCTTCGAGCCGTTCTTCTCCACCAAGGAGGTGGGGGCGGGGACCGGCCTCGGGCTCTCCACGGTCTACGGCATCGTCAGCCAGACCGGCGGCTTCGTGCAGGTGGACTCGGAGATGGGGCGCGGTTCGACCTTTTCGATCTTCCTGCCGCGCCACGAGGGCCGCGCGCTCGCGCCCGTGCCGCGCGAAGCCGTGCGCGCGCCGCTACCGAGCCGCGACCTCTCCGGGGTGGGGACCGTGCTGCTGGTGGAGGACGAGGACCCGGTGCGGCTGTTCGGCGCGCGCGCCCTGCGCAACAAGGGCTACAAGGTGCTGGAGGCGAAGAACGGCGTCGCCGCGCTCGACGTCATCGGCGGCGCGGACGAGCCGATCGACCTCGTCATCTCCGACGTGGTGATGCCCCAGCGCGACGGGCCCTCTCTGATCCGCGAGGTGCGCGAGCGCTATCCCGGCATGAAGGTGATCTTCATCTCGGGCTACGCCGAGGACGACTTCCGTGAGGCGCTCCAGCGCGAGCCCGGCATCCACTTCCTGCCCAAGCCGTTCTCCCTCGACCAGCTCGCCGGCAAGGTCAAGGAGGTGCTGGCGGAATAGCCGGCGCGGCCCAATCGTCATGCCCCTCCCCCGGCTTGACCGGGGGATCGTCGGGGCATCCATGCGGCGGCACCCTATCTCTTCTTCGTCATGCCCCGACTTGATCGGGGCATCCATGCGCCGCCGCCGCCAAAACACGGCGGATGCCCAGTGCCCGTTTCCCCGGGCGGCTTTCCGGAAAGAGAACAAAAAAAGAACTTGCCGGTTGGAACAAAACGTGTACTCTGGCGGCCTCGACGATCCTCCACGGCCCTCCGCCCCTCGGTTGCAACGGCGAAGGCCCTGTGAAATAAGGAAGGAGGCCGCTATGGCGACCGCGTTGCATCTCGTGGACAAGGACTCCGGCGTGGACAAGCAAAAGGCACTGGAAGCGGCCCTCGGCCAGATCGAGCGCACCTTCGGCAAGGGCTCGATCATGAAGCTCGGCCAGGGCAAGAGCGTGGAGGAGATCGAGGCGGTGTCCTCGGGCTCCCTCGGCCTCGACATCGCGCTCGGCATCGGCGGCTTCCCGCGCGGGCGCATCGTCGAGATCTACGGCCCCGAATCCTCCGGCAAGACCACCCTCGCGCTCCACGTGATCGCCGAGGCCCAGAAGCAGGGCGGCGCCTGCGCCTTCGTGGACGCCGAACACGCCCTCGACCCGATCTACGCCCGCAAGCTCGGCGTGGACATCGAGAACCTCCTGATCTCCCAGCCCGACGCCGGCGAGCAGGCGCTCGAGATCGCCGACACGCTGGTCCGCTCGGGCGCCATCGACGTGCTGGTGGTCGACTCGGTCGCGGCGCTGGTGCCGCGCGCCGAGCTCGAGGGCGAGATGGGCGACACCCACGTCGGCCTCCAGGCCCGCCTGATGAGCCAGGCGCTGCGCAAGCTCACCTCCTCGATCGCGCGCTCGCGCTGCATGGTGATCTTCATCAACCAGATCCGCATGAAGATCGGCGTCATGTTCGGCAACCCCGAGACCACCACCGGCGGCAACGCGCTCAAGTTCTACGCCTCCGTGCGCCTCGACATCCGCCGCATCGGCGCGATCAAGGACCGCGACGAGGTGGTCGGCAACCAGACCCGCGTCAAGGTGGTCAAAAACAAGGTCGCGCCGCCGTTCAAGACGGTCGAGTTCGACATCATGTACGGCGAGGGCATCTCCAAGACCGGCGAGCTGGTCGATCTCGGCGTCAAGGCCGGCATCGTCGACAAGTCGGGCACCTGGTTCTCCTACGGCGATACCCGCATCGGCCAGGGCCGCGAGAACGCCAAGTCCTTCCTCAAGCAGAACCCGGAGATCGCCGCCGCCATCGAGAAGGCGATCCGCGCCAACGCCGGCCTCGTGTCGGAAGCGATGCTGTCGGACGGTGAGGAAGCTCCCGCCGAGGACGCCCGCGACGAGAGCGCCTGAGCTCTTCACCCCGAGCTTCACCATACCGGGCCCGCGACGGGCCCGCGCCGTCGGCCCCCCCCGGTCCTCCGGGCGGGGGTCGCCGCATCCGGAGGGCGGATTTCTGCCGCCGTCCGCTCTGTGGACAGGGTGGCGCCGGCCCTGTAAAAGCATGGGCCTTGGCCTCTATGCGACAGCAGGCGATGACCGGTACCAGCGACATCCGCAGCGCGTTCCTCGACTACTTCCGACGCAACGACCACACGGTCGTGGCGTCGAGCCCGCTCGTGCCCCACAACGACCCCACGCTCCTGTTCACCAACGCGGGCATGGTGCAGTTCAAGAACGTCTTTACGGGGGCCGAGAAGCGCGACTATGCCCGCGCGGCGACCTCCCAGAAATGCGTGCGCGCGGGCGGCAAGCACAACGACCTCGAGAACGTCGGCTATACCGCGCGCCATCACACCTTCTTCGAGATGCTGGGCAACTTCTCGTTCGGCGACTACTTCAAGGCGCGCGCCATCGAGCTGGCCTGGAACCTGCTGACCCGGGAGTTCGGCCTGCCGGCTGAACGCCTGATGGTCACGGTCTACCATACCGACGACGAGGCCTTCGACCACTGGCGCCGGATCGCCGGCCTGCCGGCCGAGCGCATCGTCCGCATCCCCACCAGCGACAATTTCTGGTCGATGGGCGAGACCGGCCCGTGCGGCCCGTGCTCCGAGATCTTTTACGACCACGGGCCGGAGGTGCAGGGCGGCCCGCCCGGCTCCCCGGACGCCGACGGCGACCGCTTCATCGAGATCTGGAACCTCGTGTTCATGCAGTACGAGCAGGTTGACGCGGACACGCGCCGCGATCTGCCGCGCCCCTCCATCGACACCGGCATGGGGCTGGAGCGCGTCGCCGCCGTGCTGCAGGGCAAGCACGACAACTACGACATCGACCTGATGCGCCGCCTGATCGAGGCGTCCGCCGACGCCACCGGCGCCGCGCCCGATGGCGCGCACGCGGTTTCTCACCGCGTCATCGCCGACCACCTGCGCTCGGTCTCGTTCCTGATCGCCGACGGCGTGATGCCCTCCAACGAGGGGCGCGGCTACGTGCTGCGCCGCATCCTGCGGCGCGCGGTGCGCCACGCCCACATGATGGGCTGCGAGGAGCCGCTGCTGCACCGTCTCGTGCCGGCGCTGGTCTCCGAGATGGGCGAGGCCTACCCCGAGCTGACCCGCGCCCGCGCGCTCATCGTCGAGACGCTGCGCATGGAGGAGACCCGGTTCCGCGCGACGCTCGCGCGCGGGCTGCGGCTGCTGGCCGAGGAGACCGCGCGGATCGGCGCGGGCGCGCCGCTCTCCGGCGAGGTCGCGTTCCGCCTCTACGACACCTACGGCTTTCCGCTCGACCTCACCCAGGACGCGCTGCGCGCCGAGGGCCGGGGCGTGGACGTCGCCGGCTTCGAGGCGGCGATGGCGCGCCAGCGGGCCGAGGCCCGCAAGGCCTGGGCCGGCTCGGGCGACGCCGCGACCGAGGGCGTGTGGTTCGAGGTGCGCGAGCGCGCCGGCGCGACCGAGTTCCTGGGCTACGCCACCGAGGCGGCGGAGGGGCGCATCGTCGCCCTGGTGGCGGACGGCAGGGAGGTCGAGGCGATCGCGGCGGGGCAGGAGGCGGCGGTGGTCGCCAACCAGACCCCGTTCTACGGCGAATCGGGCGGCCAGATGGGCGACCGCGGCGTGCTGTTCACCAAGGACGGCGCCGAGTTCGCCGTCGCCGACACCCACAAGAAGCTGGGCGACGTGGTGGTGCATCTCGGCCGGCTCGCGCGCGGCACGCTCCGGGTCGGCGACGTGGTGGACATGCGGGTGGACGGCGAACGGCGTTCGCGGCTGCGCGCCAACCATTCGGCCACGCACCTGCTGCACGCGGCGCTGCGCAACCATTTGGGCGAGCATGTCACCCAGAAGGGCTCGCTGGTGGCGCCCGACCGGCTGCGCTTCGACATTTCCCATCCCAAGCCGATCGCGCCCGAGGAGCTGCGCGCGGTGGAGCGGGAGGTCAACGCCCAGGTCCGCGCCAACAGCGACGTCACGACCCGGCTGATGGCGCCCGAGGAGGCGGTCGCGGCGGGGGCGATGGCGCTGTTCGGGGAGAAGTACGGCGACGAGGTGCGCGTGGTCGCCATGGGCTCGGACAATGGGGGTTCGGACAATGGGGGCTCGGACGACAGCCGCGTCTATTCCACCGAGCTGTGCGGCGGCACCCACGTGCGCCGCACCGGCGACATCGGCGCCTTCCGCATCGTCTCGGAAGGGGCGCTGGCGGCCGGGGTGCGGCGCATCGAGGCGCTCACCGGCCCGGCCGCCGAGGCCTACGCCGCCGAGCAGGCCGAGCGGCTCGCCGAGGTCGCGGGCGTGCTCAAGGCGTCGCCCGCCGAGGTCGCCGAACGCGTGCGCCAGCTGGTGGAGGAGCGCCGCGCGCTCGAGCGCGATCTGGCCG
>JBJHBM010000038.1:0-17163 GCA_050485485.1 Alphaproteobacteria bacterium
GCCCGGCGCTCGAAGGCGCCGTACGGCTCGCGGCCCAGGCCGGCGGCGCCGGCGAGGGCCTCGATCGCCTCCGCGTCCGCCGCGCGCGCGCCGGCGCCCGGCGGCGGCAGGATCCGCTGGCCCGAGATGCCCGATGCGATGGCCGTGTTGTGCAACGCCGTCAGTCCCGATGTTCCGACCGTCTTACAGCAATTTATTTAAAATGCCATGTATTCTTCGTCAACGGGATTTTCACGATTATTTAACCGCGCGCCGAATCCGGGGTCAAGGACGTTAACCATGAAATAAAGAAATACCGTTTTACTTCAGGAATAGGCAATTTTTGCCCAGTAACCTCGTCGTGCCCCGACGTGATTCACGGGTGCCCGGTGCGGACCCGTTCACACCTTGCGTCGTGGTCGGACTTGGTCCGACCACCCACGAGTTTTGCGGCGGTCGGGACACAAAAGAACGTGGATGCTCGCCCTTCGGCGAGCATGACGACGGGGAGGGGCCTATTTTCACGTCATGCGCGGACGTGATCCGCGCATCCGTATCAGCCCCTTACGGCGGGCCTTCGGGCGGGGCCATCTCGAAGCCGGCGAAGTCGAAGGCCGGGGAGACGGTGCAGCCCACCAGCGTCCACGCCCCGGTCGAGCGCGCGGTCTGCCAGGCGCGGGCGGGGATGATCGCCTGGGGCGTCTCGCCGGCGCCGATGTCGGCCCCCAGCAGGACGGTGTCGTCGTCGGTGCCCGCGCCGTCCGCGCGGATCGTGAGCGTGAGCGCCGCGCCCGCGTAGAAGTGCCAGATCTCGGTGGCGTCCACCCGGTGCCAGGCCGAGACCTCGCCCGCCGCCAGCAGGTAGTAGATCGCGGTGCCGGCGCCGCGCCCGCCGTCCGCGGGCGCGTGGCGCCAGGTCTCGCGGTAGTGGCCGCCCTCGGGATGGGGCGCGAGGCCGAGCGCCGCGATCACCCGGCGCGCGTCCTCGGGCAGCCCGGCGGCCATCGTCCCGCTTTCCCTGGCTGTACCCGGCCGCGCCGCTATTCGGCGACCTCGGTCGCGGCCATGTGCGGTTCCTTGCGGTAGCCTTCGTACCATTTGGCGAGGCCGGGGTAGCCCTTGCGCCAGTCTTCGGGCGAGACCCGGTCCATGAAGGCGCACATGCAGCCGAGCAGGATCGGCACGATGTCCTTGCCGCCGGTGTAGTCGGCCAGCGACTTTTCGATCAGGCCGAGGCCGATGTCGATCTTGCGCTTCTGGCGCTCGTCCCACCACTTGGAGGCGGGCGCGTCGGGACGGCGCGTCTCCATGCGGCGCAGCACCACCGCGTCGAGGACGCCGTGGATCACCGCCTCCTTCTGCAGCACGCGGCGCTCGGCCGCCGGGTCGGCCGGGTAGAGGCGCGGCGGACCGCCGAGCCCGTCGACGTAGCGGCAGATCAGGCGGCTTTCGATCAGCACCTCACCGTCGTCGGTCACCAGCGCCGGCACCTTGTTGAGCGGGTTGAGCCGCTCGAACGCGGCCTGGTCGGCGCGCGCGTCGGTGAGCTCGATCCTGTCCGAAAGCCCCTTGAGGTGGGCCGCGGCGCGGACCATGCGGACATAGGGCGAGGTGGGCGACTGGTAGAGCTTCATGCGGGCTTCCTCCCTGCGGCGCGGCGCGCGCCGTCGTTTCAGACCTTCGGGATTTCAGAATCTGTCCTTGCGGGCGCGGGTCTCGGCGAACACCGCGACCGGATCGGCGCCCGCCATGCCGAGCGCGGCCTGGAGGCCGGGGTCGGCCGCGCGCAGGAAGGGGTTGGTCGCGCGTTCCTCGCCCAGCGTCGAGGGCACGGTGGCCTCGTCCCGGGCGCGCAGCGCGTCCACCTTGCGCGCGCGGCGCTTGAGCGCGGCGTTGGCGCCGTCCACGGAAAGCGCGAAGCGCGCGTTGGCCTGGGTGTATTCGTGGGCGCAATAGACCCGGGTCTCGTCCGGCAGCACCTCGAGCTTGGAGAGCGAGTCCCACATCTGCGCGGGCGTCCCCTCGAACAGCCGCCCGCAGCCGAGCGCGAACAGCGTATCGCCGCAGAACAGCGCGTCCGAGTCCGGGAACCAGTAGGCGATGTGGCCGCGCGTGTGGCCCGGCACGTCGAACACGCGGGCGGTCTCGGTGCCGAGCGCGACCGTGTCCTCCTCGCCCACCGCGACGTCGATGCCGGGGATGCGGTCGCGGTCGGCGGCGGGGCCGATCACGACGCAGTCGTAGCGCTCCTTGAGGGCGAGGTTGCCCCCGGTGTGGTCGCCGTGGTGGTGAGTGTTGAGGATATGGGTGAGGTGCCAGCCGAGCGCCTCGCAGCGCGCGATCACCGGCTCGGCGTCGGCGGGATCGACGATCGCGACGGTGTCCGTGTCGGGCTCGCGCGCGAGCCAGAGGTAGTTGTCGCGTCGCGCGGGGATGCGGTGGATGTCGAGGCGTGCCATCGCGCCGAGGATAGCACCGGCCCCGGCCGCGTGCAAAACGCCGCCGGGCGGAGCGGACCCCGCCCGGCGGCGATGCGGGTCAGTTCGCCCCCTCGGGCATCATCCCCTTGGCCTGCGCGACGACGGTGTCCGGGATCGCGTAGAGCTCGCGCAGCGCGGCCTCGGCCTCCGCCGCCGTGAGCGGCGAGACGTGGCGCCCGGTCTTGTCGGCCTCGGCCAGCAGGGCGGGATCCCTGAGGGCGGCGTCGAAGCCCGCGCGCAGCAGGCGCAGCGGATCGGCGAGGGTATCCTTGCGGGTGATGAACGGGCGCCCGATGTCGCTCGCGGCCGTCAGCAGCTGGACGATCTGCTTGCGCTCCGCCGTCGGCGCGATGTCGCCGGCGTAGGGGATGCTCTCCGGCATGCCCTGGGGCAGCGACGGCGAGGAGCGCATGACGAAGGTGAGCTTGCCGTCCTTGAACCAGTGCTGAGGCACGCTCGACCATTCGCCGCAGTCGCCGTCGAGCTCGCCGCGCTCGATCGCGATCTGCTTCTCCTTGGAGCTGGAATAGCCGCGCACCTGCTTGAGCGGCGCGTCGAACACGCCGAGCAGCATGGCCTGGTTGAAGTAGGAAGCCGAGCCGATGCCGGTGAGGCCGTAGTTGAGGTTCTTGACCTTGGCGAGGTCGAGCGCGTTGACGACCGTGGGGAAGCGCTCCTTCCAGACGTAGCACACCGAGACGTCGCGGTTCATGGAGCCGATCCAGGCGAACTCGCGGAAGTCGAGCTTCATGTTCTGGGGCGGCATCACCAGCGAGTTGGTGATCTGGCCGAAGTTGAAGATGACGACGGCGGTGCCGTCGTTGGGCGCGGCGGTCTGCAGGTACTGGACCGCCTTGAGGCTGGCGGCGCCCGGCATGTTCTGGACGATCACCGTGGGGTTCGTCGGGATGTGCTTGCCGATGTGGCGCGCGAGCATGCGCGCGTAGGCGTCGTAGCCGCCGCCCGGCCCGAAGCCGACGATCACGTTGACGGTCTTGCCCCTGAAGACGTCGTCGGACGCCGCGGCGGGGGCCGCCGCGGCCGCGGCGAGGGCCGCGGTCATCAACACGGTTTTCATTGCGACGTTCATCGCGCTCTCCTGTCCTGGGTCCCTCCCGGCGCCGGGTCCCTTGTCGTTGCTCGTTTCTTTCGGCCGGGCGCCCGACTATAGCCCCTTGCCGGCCCGGAATCCGCCGCCATGTGATAGGCTGGCGCCATGTGGGCGGACGTCGTCGATCTGCGCGATTTCTACGCGACCAGCCTGGGCCGGGTGGCGGGCCGGGCGGTGCGCGCCCGGCTGCGCGAGCTGTGGCCCGACGTGCGCGGCCAGCGCATCCTCGGCCTCGGCTACGCCGCGCCGTTCCTGACGCCGTTCCTGGACGAGGCCGAGCGCGTGGCCGTCGCCATGCCGATGGGCCAGGGGGTGCTGCCGTGGCCGCGCGGCGGCCCCAACCGGGCGGTGCTGGTGGACGAGTGCGAGCTGCCGTTCCCCGACAGCTCCTACGACCGGGTGGTGCTGGCGCACGCGGTCGAGAACGCCGAGAGCCTGCGCCCGATGCTGCGCGAGGTGTGGCGCCTGATGACCGACGGCGGGCGCATGGCCGTGGTGGTGCCCAACCGGCGCGGCATCTGGGCGCGCGTCGAGCGCTCGCCCTTCGCCCACGGCCATCCGTACTCGACCGGGCAGCTCTCGCGCCTGCTGCGCGACAACCTGTTCACGCCGACCCGCGCCGACGGCGCCCTGTTCGTGCCGCCGCTGCGCTCGCGCATGGTGCTGGGCGCCGCGCCCGCGTGGGAGAAGATCGGGCGGCGCTTCCTGCCGCAGTTCGCGGGCGTGGTGACGATGGAGGCCACCAAGCAGATCTACGCGATCCCGGCGACGACGGCGCCCGCGCGGCGCCGGCGCCTGCCGGCGCGGGCCGCCGGGGCCTACCGGATGCGGGACGGATAGACTCGCCGAAGGCCGTGCTCAGCGCAGCAGGAACACCGCCTGGATCGCGAACAGGTTGGCCGCGGTGCTCTCGGGGTCCATCTCGCGGTAGGTGCCCGACCGCTTGACCGCGAAGCAGCGTTCGATGCCCACGTTCATCTCGCGCACCAGCTCGACGAAGTCGCGGATCGTGCAGGGATGGATATAGGCGGTGTCGTACCAGGTCTCGTCCGGATGGACGGCGAACGGCTCGCGCCCCTCCAGCAGGAACGCGACGCGGTTGCGCCAGTAGCCTGCGTTGGTGATCGAGACCACGGCGCGCTCGCCGATCCGGAGCAGCTGCTCCAGCATCCAGCGCGGGTCGTGGACCGCCTGCAGGGTCTGGCTCAGGACCACGCAGTCGAACGCCTTGTCGGGGTAGTCGGCGAGGTCGGCCTCGGCGTCGCCCTGGATCACCGAGAGGCCCTGGTTGAGGCAGGCCGAGACGCGCTCGCGGTCGATCTCGATGCCGCGCGCGTCCACGCCCTTGTGACGGGTGAGATGGGCGAGCAGCGTGCCGTCGCCGCAGCCGACGTCGAGCACCCGCGCGCCTTCCGGCACGAGGTCGGCGATGAGGCGGAGATCGGCGCGGATCGGCGCGGTCTCGGAGGCGTGGGCATGGGTGTAGTGCGGGACGCCCGCGCCCGGGACGCGGCGCCCGGGCGGCGGGGAGGAGGGCGCGGTCATCGGCGGGCGAGCCCCCGGTGCTCGGCGGCGCCTTCGAGGAAGCCCCGTACCGCGCGGTGGTAGGCCGGGATGCCGAGCAGGAACGAATCGTGGCCCTGGTCGGTCTCGATCTCGACGAAGGAGACGTTGGCGCCGACCGCGTTGAGCGCCTTCACCAGCTCGCGGCTCTCGGCGGTCGGGAACATCCAGTCGCTCGAGAAACTGATGACGCCGAAGCGCACGCGCGTGCCCCGGAACGCGTCCGCCAGCACGCCGCCGTGCGCGTTCGCGAGGTCGAAGTAGTCGGTGGCGCGCGTGATGTAGAGGTAGGAGTTGGCGTCGAAGCGATCGACGAAGGTGATGCCCTGGTGGCGCAGGTAGCTTTCCACCTGGAAGTCGGCGTCGAAGCCGTAGGTGACGCTGTCGCGCTCCTGCAGGGCGCGGCCGAACTTGCGGGTCAGCGCCGATTCCGAGAGATAGGTGATGTGCGCGCCCATGCGCGCCACCGCGAGGCCGCGATGGGGCCGCTTGCCGTGCTCGAGGTAGCGCCCGCCGCACCAGTCGGGATCGGCCATCACCGCCTGGCGGCCGACCTCGTGGTGGGCGATGTTCTGGGCCGAGGTGCGCGCCGCGGTCGCGATCGGCAGCGCGGCGAACACGCGCTCGGGATAGCGCACCGTCCAGTCGAGTACCTGCATGCCGCCCATCGAGCCGCCGATCACCGCGAACAGGCGCTCGATGCCGAGGTGGTCGATCAGCAGGCGCTGGACCTCGACCATGTCGCCGACGGTGATGACCGGGAAGTCGATGCCCCACGGGCGCCCGGTCGCCGGGTCGAGGTCCTTGGGCCCGGTGGTGCCCATGCAGCCGCCGAGGATGTTGGCGCACACCAGGAAGTAGCGTTCCGGGTCGAGCGGCCTGCCGGGGCCGATCATGGTGTCCCACCAGCCGGGCTTGCCGGTCACCGGGTGGCGGCCGGAGACGTACTGGTCGCCGGTGAGCGCGTGGCAGATCAGGATCGCGTTGGAGCGCTCCGCGTTGAGCGTGCCCTGGGTGGTGTAGCCGATGGCGACGGGGCCGAGGGTTTCGCCCGATTCGAGACGCAGCGGCTCGGCGCGGGCGAGCGTCACCGACAGCGGCTCAAGCGCCGCACGGTCCGCCGCCGGCGCGTCTCCGCCGGCATCGCTGGTGGTGTCCCGGATGGCCGGGGTGCTGTCCGAGGCCATGAGCCGTCCCTACCGATCCCCGCGCCCGCGGAAGATAAGCCCAAAAGGGCCTGATTGCTAGGCAGGAAGCCCGCCGATGTCAACGTTTTCTTTGATTTTACAGGCCCTTGCCATTATGACTAGCGGCCTGTTTCGGGGCCCCCCGGCCCCCCTGGAAACCCATACCGGACACGCGGGACCATGCCCGAGAACGGCCCGACGCTCAACGATCTGCGCGGCGAGATCGACCGCATCGACGACGCCCTGCTCGACCTGCTCGCCCGGCGCGCCCGGGTCGCGGCCGAGATCGCGCCCCTCAAGGCGGGCGCGGCGCTGCTGCGCCCCGGCCGCGAGGCCGAGGTGCTGCGCCGGCTGGTGACGCGCGCGCAGGGCGGCTTCGACGGCCTCGCCCTGGTGCGCATCTGGCGCGAGATCATGTCCGCCGCGCTGCGCCTGCAGGGCCCGTTCTCCGTCGCCGTCAGCGTCCCGGAGGCCGGGCCTTCCTGCTGGAGCCTCGCGCGCGGCCACTACGGCGTCGCGACGCCGATGACCGTCGCCGCCGGCCCGGCCCAGGCGATCGCCGCGGTCGCGGCCGGCCAGGCCGACGTGGCGATCGTGCCGTTCCCCGCCGCCGAGGAGCCCGACCCGTGGTGGGCGCGGCTCATGACCGGCGGCGCGGCCGTGCCGCGCGTGGTCGCGCGCCTGCCGGTGGCGCGGGGGCTGGAGCCCGCCGTGGGCGCTCCGGAGGGACTCGCGGTCGCGGCCATGGCGCCCGAGCCCTCGGGCGACGACAGCAGCCTGATCGCGAACGAGACCGAGGCCCCCACCAGCCGCACCGCGATCGCGGCCGCGGTGGCGGACGGCGGGTTCGCGGTCCGCTTCGCGGGCGGCGCCGGCGCCGGCAGCCGCCTGCACCTGGTCGAGGTGGACGGGTTCGTGACCGAGGCCGCGCCCGCCTTCGCCGCGCTCCGGCGCGGGCTCGGCGCGGGCGCGCGCGAGATCGTCGCGGTCGGCGCCTACGCGGTGCCGCTCGCGCTCGGCGCGGGCGGGGAATCGCCATGAGCGCGCCGCCCGTCGCGCCGCGTCCCGGTATCCTCGACATCGCCCCCTACGAGGGCGGCCAGTCGAAGATCGCGGGACAGGTGCGCGTCATCAAGCTGTCCTCCAACGAAGGCGCGCTGGGCCCCTCGCCGCGCGCGGTCGCCGCGTTCCGGGAGGCGGCGGCGAGCCTCGCGCGCTATCCCGACGGCGGCGCCACCGCGCTGCGCGAGGCGATCGGCGCGCGCTTCGGCCTCGATCCCGCGCGCATCGTGTGCGGCGCGGGCTCCGACGAGCTGCTCGGCCTGATGGCGCGCGGCTACGCGGGCGAGGGCGACGAGGTGCTCTACACCGAGCACGGCTTCCTGATCTACCCGATCGCCGCGCGCTCGGTGGGCGCGGTTCCCGTCAAGGTGCCGGAGAAGAACCTCACCGCCGACGTGGACGCGCTGGTGGCGCGCGCCGGCAACCGCACGCGCCTGGTCTATATCGCCAACCCCAACAACCCGACCGGCAGCTACCTGACGGCGGCGGAGCTCCGGCGCCTGCGGGCGGGCCTTCCCGCGGGCGTGATCCTGGTAATCGACGCGGCCTACGCCGAGTTCGTCACGGAGGACGACTACGAGGCGGGGATCGAGCTGGTGGACGCGAACGACAACGTCGTGATGACGCGCACCTTCTCCAAGATCTTCGGGCTCGGGGGCTTGCGCATCGGCTGGGCCTACGGGCCGCCGCACGTCGTCGACGTGCTCCATCGCCTGCGCATGCCGTTCAACGTGTCCACCGCCGGCCAGGCGGCCGCCGTCGCGGCGCTCGCCGACCGCGACCACCAGGAAACGGCGGCGGCCCACAACGCCCGCGAGCGCGCCCGCATGACGGACGCCCTGCGCGCGGCCGGGCTCACGGTGCCGCCCTCCGCCGGCAACTTCGTGCTCGCCCGATTTCCGGGCGGCGCGGCCGAGGCCGAGGCGGCCGACGTCTTCCTCAAGGGCGAAGGGATCATCGTGCGGCGCATGGGCGGCTACGGCCTGCCCGATTCCCTGCGCATCACCGTCGGCCTCACGGAGGAATGCGATGCGGTGTGCGGCGCGCTCGCGCGCTTCATGGCGGAACGGGGGACAGCTCATGGCTGAACGGGACATCGCGCCGGAGGCGCGCTTCGGCCGCGTCGCCATCGTCGGGCTCGGCCTGATCGGCTCCTCGCTCGCGCGTGCGATGAAGCGCGACGGCCTCGCGCGCGAGATCGTGGGCGCGGCGCGCACCGAAGAGACCCGCGCGAAGGCGCTCGAGCTCGGCTTCATAGACCGCGCGGAGGCCGACCCGGCCGTCGCCGCCGCGGGCGCCGAGCTGGTGGTGATCGCCGCCCCGGTGGGCGCGTCGGGCGCCATCGCCGCGGCGGTGGGGCCCGTGCTCGCGCCCGGCGCCATCGTCACCGACGTGGGCTCGGTCAAGCGCGGCGTGATCGCCGCGATCGCGCCGCACCTGCCGGCGGGGGTCCATTTCGTGCCGGCGCATCCGATCGCGGGCACCGAGGAATCGGGCCCCGAGGCGGGCTTTTCCGAGTTGTTCGAGGGGCGCTGGTGCGTGCTCACCCCGCCGCCCGGCACGGATCCGGGCGCGGTGGCGCGCGTCGCCGCCCTGTGGCGCGCGGTCGGCAGCCTGGTGGACACCATGGACCCGCACCATCACGACATGGTGCTCGCCATCACCTCGCACCTGCCGCACCTGATCGCCTACACCATCGTCGGCACCGCGACCGAGCTCGAGAACCACCTGCAGCAGGAGGTCATCAAGTTCGCCGCCGGCGGCTTCCGCGACTTCACCCGCATCGCCGCCTCCGACCCCGTAATGTGGCGCGACATCTTCCTCTCCAACCGCGATGCGGTGCTGGAGATTCTCGGGCGCTTCGACGAGGATTTGACGGCGCTCCAGCGTGCGATCCGCTACGGCGACGGCAAGGCGCTGGAGGACTGGTTCACGCGCACCCGCGCCATCCGCCGCTCCATCGTCCAGGCCGGCCAGGCCTGAGCGGACGTTCCCGGCCGGCTACCAGCGGATCGGCGGCACGCGCATGAGGCGCGCCGGGCCGACGAAGATGGCGCGTTCCTGGATCGTGATGGGTACCCGGATCTCGGCGGCCTGGCCGGGGGCGGAGCGGCGCGCCATCAGGGACAGCAGCAGCTTCACGCTCTGCGCCTCCTGGGGGCGGATGACGCCGGCCGCCACCAGCGCGTCGGCCGCTTCCTCGAAGCCGGTCATGCGCGCGGCGAACGAGGCCTCGGGCTGCAGCCCCGCGTCGAGCGTGAGCGTGCCCGAGCCGTCCACCGTCATCGGCCCCCATTCGAAGGCGAGGTTGCGGACCTCGACGCTGCCGCCCGCCTCGCGCCAGCGCGCGAGCGTCTGACGCGACACCGGCACGGGCAGGTCGGACAGGACCTGGGCCTCGGCCGTGAGCCGCGTGATCTTCGGTCCCAGGTACTTGCCGACGTTGTCGGGCAGATCGACGCCCGCGAGCTCCAGCAGCATCCCGGCGGCGGGCTCGGTGTTGCCGGTACGCCGTCCCGCGTAACCGAACAGCTGCAGCTTGCCGGTCTCGGCGGCGAGGGTGGAGCCGGTGGTGACCTCGCGCGCGCGCAGGCCCGTGGTCGAAAGCGTGACGAGGGCGGGCACGTCCGCACCGTTGCCGGCCTTGACCTCGCCCGGCGCGGCGGCCGCCTCGATCTCGAGGTTGAAGGGCGCGCGTCCGGCGTGGAAGCGCAGGCTGTGGGTGCCGGCGAGGTCGAAGGTCACGTCGCGCGAGACCCAGGGCGCCATCCGGACGGCGGCGCGACGCGCGCGCCATTCCCACATGCCGCGCGCGTCGCGGCCGGTGACGACGATACCGCCGAGATCGGCCTCGAAGCGGAACGGAAAGCCGGTGATGGAGAGCGTGTCGGCGGCGAAGGTGCCTCCTTCGCCCGCGAGGTTGCGCCCGACCTCCGCGATCTGGTCGCGCACCATCGCGGCGCCCGCGAACCACAGGCCGGTGAGCCCGGCCACCCCCGCGAGGAACAGAGCGAACAGCCAATAGGCGATACGGGCGGGAAAGCGGCTTGCCACGAAGCGGATCACCGGGTTTTGATGCGGACGCGGCGCCGCCCTCGGGGGGCGGCGCCTGGCAACTCTAGCGGGAACGGGCCCGATGATAAAGGATCGGCGAAACGCGGGCACCGCCGCCCCGGACGGTGCCCCGGACCCCGGCGCGGAGGCAGCTGCCGGCGCGGGCGACCTGTGGGTATTCGGCTACGGGTCGCTGATGTGGAACCCTGGATTTCCGCATGCGGCGCGCATGCCCGCGCTCCTGCGCGGCTGGCACCGCGCGCTCTGCGTTTATTCCCACGTCTGGCGCGGCACGCCGGAACGGCCGGGGCTGGTGCTCGGCCTCGACCGCGGCGGCGCGTGCTGGGGCATCGCGTTCCGGGTGGCGGCGGACGACGCCCGGGAGGTGCTCGACTATCTCGACACGCGCGAGCGCGTGACCCACGTCTATTGGCGCCGCACCGTCGCCGTGCGGCTCGCGGACGGCGCGCGCGTCGCGGCGGAGACCTACGTGGCCGACCCGCGCCACGCGCAATACGCCGGCCGGCTCGCGCCCGGGGACGCGGCGCATCTCATCCGCGCCGCGCGCGGGCGCGGGGGCACCAATGCCGAATACCTGGAGAACACGGTGCGCCACCTCGACGACTTCGGCCTCAAGGAAGGCCCGCTGCATGACCTCCTGCGCCGGGTGAGAACAGGTTAGCTCACGCGCACTTGGAATGGCCGCAGGAGAGGCACAGGTCGCAGCCCTCCTGCTTGATCATGCCGGCCTCGCCGCACTTGGGGCACTGGCGCAGCATCGGGGCGGTGCCGCCGGCCCTGCCGCCGCCCGCGGCCGCCGCCTTGGCCTCGGCCAGCGCGCGGGCGCGCGCGGCGATGTCCTCGCGGCCCTGCATGAACCCGATCGCGACCAGGTGGTGCTCGATCACGTTGCCGATGGCGGCGAGCAGCGAGGGCACGTAGCGCCCGTCCATCCACTGGCCGCCGCGCGGGTCGAACACCGCCTTCAGCTCCTCCACCACGAAGGAGACGTCGCCGCCGCGCCGGAACACGGCGGAGATCATGCGGGTGAGGCCGACCGTCCAGGCGTAGTGGTCCATGTTCTTCGAGTTGATGAAGATCTCGAAGGGCCGGCGCCGCCCGTCCTGGACGATGTCGTTGACGGTGATGTAGATGGCGTGGTCGGACTCGGGCCACTTGAGCTTGTAGGTCTGGCCCGGCAGCGCCCCCGGCCGGTCGAGCGGCTGGGTCATGTAGATCACGCCGCCGGCCTCGTAGGGGTCGCGGTGGCGCGCGGGCGGCGCGCCCAGCGGCAGCTCCTCCTGGCCCTCGTCCTCGAGGGCGCGCTTCTCGGCCTCGGCCCGCGCGGTCGCTTCGGCGGCCCCGGGGGCGGCCCCGGGGGTGGCGGCCTCGCCCTCGGGCTTGCGCAGCTCCAGTACGGCGCCGGTCACGTCGTTGGGACGGTAGGTGGTGCAGCCCTTGCAGCCCTGCTCGTAGGCCTGGACGTAGACGTCCTTGAACGCCTCGAACGAGATGTCGGCGGGCACGTTGATGGTCTTGGAGATCGAACTGTCCACGTGCTTCTGGACCGCGGCCTGCATGACGACGTGCTCGGCGGGGGTGAGCTTCTGGGCGTCCACGAAGTAGGACGGCAGATCGGCGTTGTCGCCGAACATGCGGCGGTAGAGGCGGTAGGCGTAGTCCGACACCTCCTCGTCCTTGCGCGAGCCGTCGGGCTGCAGGATGTGGCGGGTGTAGGAGAAGCTGAACACCGGCTCGAGCCCCGAGGAGACGTTGTCGGCGAACAGCGAGATGGTGCCGGTGGGCGCGACCGAGGTCAGCAGCGCGTTGCGGATGCCGTGCTCCGCGATCGCCGCGCGCACGTCGGCGTCGAGCCGTGCCACGGTCTCGCCCGCGAGGTACTTCTCCGCGTCGTAGAGGTCGAACGCGCCCTTCTCGGCGGCGAGCCCGGCGGAGGCGAGATAGGCGGCGCGCTCGATCTCGCGCATCCACTCGGAGGCCAGGGCGACCGCCTCCCGGGTGCCGTAGCGCACCCGGCACATGATGAGCGCGTCGGCGAGCCCGGTGACGCCGAGCCCCATGCGGCGCTTGCGGCGCGCCTCCTCGGTCTGCTGCGGCAGGGGGAAGCGCGAGACGTCGATGGCGTTGTCGAGCATGCGCACCGCGAGCGGCACGACGGCGCGCAGGCGCTCCACGTCGAGCCGCGCCTTGTCGGTGAACGGGTCGCGCACGAAGCGCGCGAGGTTGAGCGAGCCGAGCAGGCACGCGCCGTAGGGCGGCAGCGGCTGCTCGCCGCACGGGTTGGTCGCGGCGATGGTCTCGCAGTAGCGGAGGTTGTTCGCGCGGTTGATGCGGTCGATGAAGATCACGCCCGGCTCGGCATAGGCGTAGGTCGCGCGCATGATCCGGTCCCACAGCTCGCGCGCCTGCACGGTGCGGAAGGTGGTGCCGCCGAACTTGAGCTCCCACGGCCCGTCCTCCCGGACCGCCTGCATGAAGGCGTCCGTCACCAGCACCGAGAGGTTGAACATGCGCAGCCGCCCCGGCTCGCGCTTGGCGTCGATGAAGGCCTCGATGTCGGGATGGTTGCAGCGCAGCGTGCCCATCATGGCGCCGCGCCGGGAGCCCGCGCTCATGATGGTGCGGCACATGGCGTCCCACACGTCCATGAAGGACAGCGGCCCCGAGGCGTCGGCGCCGACGCCCTTCACCGGCGCGCCCTTGGGGCGCAGCGTCGAGAAGTCGTAGCCGATGCCGCCGCCCTGCTGCATGGTGAGCGCGGCCTCGCGCAGGTGCGCGAAGATGCCCGACATGTCGTCGGGGACGGTGCCCATCACGAAGCAGTTGAACAGCGTCACGTTGCGCCCGGTGCCGGCGCCCGCGATCACGCGCCCGGCGGGCAGGAACTCGAAGTCCCGGAGCGCGCCCTCGAAGCGCGCCGCCCAGGCGTCGCGCGCCTCGGGGGCCTCGGCTTCGGCCAGCGCCCGGGCGACGCGCGCCCAGGTGTCCGCCACGGTGCGGTCCACGGCGGCGCCGGTCTCGCTCTTGAGGCGGTATTTCATGTCCCAGATCTGCTGGGAGATGGCCGAAACGCCGGTCATGGGCGGCTCCATGCTGCGCCGGGGTCCGGAAGGCCCATCCGGCGATGCGGAAGGCCCGTCACGGGACGGCCGGCAATCGAATAACGAATTGAAATCCCTCGGGAAATACCGCTTGGAACGCCCCGAAGCGGGCATTGTAGGGAACCGCGCCCGGGGGCGTCAAACGAAATGTTCCTGTTATGTTTTCACATCCGGCTTGGGCTTCAAGCCCTTGGATGCGCAGCGCGACTCGGCTTATGCCCGGAATCCACCGCGCAAATCTTGCCCGTCTTCCACCGATTTATCCACAGCCGCGGCTTCGAGCCTCCTGGTGGCGGGCTCGATCGCGCGCGCGAGCGCGTCGAGGAAGGCGTCGCGGTCGAGGCCGCGCGCGACCGGGGGCAGGAACTCGACCACGATGGTGCCGGGGCGCTTGCGGAACGCGCGCCGCCCCCAGTGGAGGCCGGAATTGAGCGCGACCGGCACCACCGGCGCGCCGGTCCCGGCGTAGAGCCCGGCGACGCCCGGCTGGTAGCCGCGCCGCTCGCCGGGGAGCGTGCGGGTGCCCTGGGGAAACACGAACACGTGGCGGCCGTCCTTGAGCGCGTCGAGCGCGCCCCGGATCATCACGCGCAACGCCGCCGCGCCCGCGCGCCGGTCGATCCAGACCGTCCCCGCGTGCCACGCGTACCAGCCGTAGAACGGGACGAAGCGCAGATCGGACTTGGCGAGCGCCGCGATCTCGACGAAGAACGCCGGAAAGAACAGCGTGTCCCAGGCCGACTGGTGCTTGGCGGCGAAGATGCAGGGCCGGCCGGGCGGGACGTTTTCGAGGCCGCGCACCTCCCAGCGGATGCCGCAGATCGCGCGCGCGAGCGCCAGCACCGTGCGCGACCACCACGCGCCCGCGCGCCTTATGACGCGCGGCGGGCAGGCGAGCAGCGGCAGGAACACGACCCCGAGCGCCGCGGTCCAGACGACGAAGACCACGTTGAAGAGCAGCGAGCGCAGCAGGATCATGGTCGCGGGCCTACCACGGCCGCACCAGCGCCACCAGGTACTTGCCGTATTCGGTGACGACCAGCTGGAACGTGCCCGGCCAGGTCCACCAGCGGTGCACCATGACCTCGGGCTGCGGCACCGGATGGGGGACGATCCGCACGGCCGGCATGGTGCGGCGGAACTCCAGCAGCGAGCGCCGCATGTGGTAGTTGGCCGTGACCAGGCGGATCGAGCCGTAGCCTTCCTCGGCGATCCAGCGGGCGGTCTCGGCCGCGTTGCCGCGGGTATCGTCGGCCGCGTGGCCCAGCACCAGGCAGCACTCGAGGTCGGAACCGGGGCGGCGCGCGACCTTGAGGAGCTGGGCCACGTCCACCCCGCGATAGACGCCGGAGACGAACAGCTTGCGCGCGCGATCCCGTTCCAGCAGGTCGAGCCCGGCGGCGAGGCGCCCGGCGCTGCCGGTCAGCACGACGATGGCGTCGGTGGTGCTGTCGGGATCCTCCACGTCGCGGGGGATCGACTGGGCGAACCACACCAGCCCCGCGCCCCAGGCGAGCGCCGCGAGCCCCAATGCGGCGGCCCATCCGGAGAGGACGCGCCTGCGCGCCCGCGCCATGTCAGGGAAGCTCCCTGAGCGCGCGCAGCACGGTCGCATAGGCCGTGATCATGCCGACCGCGGCGACTGCGAGGGGCACCGCCGCGAGCGCCGCCCATTGCCCGGGGGCGAGCGACAGGTCGGGCAGCAGGCCGGAGCCGAGCGCGCCGGCGACGCGCTGGATCAGGTAGACGGTTCCGGCCGCGAGCAGGATGCCGATGACGCCGCCCTTGAGCGCGAGCTCCAGCGCCTGGCCCTGGAACTGCCGCGCGACGTAGCCGTCGCGCGCCCCGAGCAGGTGCAGGAGCTCGATGCTGTCGGCATGGATGGCGAGGCCGGTGCGGGTGATGAACACCACCGTCGCGACCGCCGCCAGCGTCACCAGCACGACGATGGCGAGGCCCACCGTCTCGATCGCGCGGGCGAGGTCGATGAGGCGGTCGAGCGACTGCTTGTGGTCGTCGAGTTCCGCGCCCGGCGCGGCGTTCGCGACCAGGGCCGCGAGCCCGGCGGCGTCGGGCGGCGCGTCGGTGCGCACCCGCACGTCGATCAGGCGCGGCAGCGGCAGGTCGCGCGCGAGCGCGCCCGTGCCGAGCCACGGCTCCAGCAGCGCCGCGGTCTCCTCGGGGCGGAGCGGGCGCGCGGCGGTCACGCCGGGGGCGGCGCGCAGCGCCGCGACCGCGGCGGCCACCGCCTTGTCGGTCGCCGCCGCCGAGTCGGCCGCCGGAATCTGCACGGTGAAGGTGCCCGAGAGCCCGCTGTCCCAGCGGTCCACCGCCGCCGACAGGCTCATCATGCCGGCGAGCGCGAGGCCCGCGAGATAGACGATCATCGCCACCAGCCACGGCAGGAAGCGGCGCGCGGGGTCGCGGTGCAGGGCGAGGTCGCGCCCGCCGCCCAGCATCAGCCGCGGCTCCCGGCGAAGGCGCCCGGCGCGCTTCCGGAGGCATAGGGCCCGGTCAGCTCGCCCCCCGACAGGTGCAGGCGCGGATGCGCCGCGCGCCGGATCAGGCTCTCGTTGTGGGTGGCGATCAGCACCGTGGTGCCGAGCCGGTTGAGCTCCTCGAACAGGCGCAGGAGCCGCATGGCGATGGTGTCGTCCACGTTGCCGGTGGGCTCGTCGGCGACCAGCAGCTGCGGGCGGCCCATCACCGCGCGGGCGATGGCGACGCGCTGCTTCTGCCCGCCCGAAAGGGTCGCGGGGAAGGCCTCGATGCAGTCCTCGAGCCCGACCCATTCGAGCAGCTCGCGGGCGTGCTGGCGCACCTCGGCGCCGCCGACGCCGGCGACGCGCAGGGGCAGCGCCACGTTGTCGAGCACGCTCAGGTGGTCGAGCAGGCGGAAGTCCTGGAACACCACGCCGATGCGCCGGCGCAGCGCCGGCAGCGCGCGGCGCGGCAGCGTCGTGATGTCGTGGTCGAACAGGCGGATCAGCCCGCGCGAGGGGCGGCAGGCGAGGTAGATCAGCTTGAGCAGCGAGGACTTGCCCGCGCCCGAGGCCCCCGACAGGAAATGGAAGGAGCCGGGCGCGAGATGGAAGCTCACGTCGCGGAGGACCTCGGGCCCGAGCCCGTAGCGCATGCCGACGTTCTGGAAACGGACCACGTTTCGTCCCGTATGCGCCGGCACCGGTGCCGGCGACTCGTTGTAGCCTATCGAATATACCACGGCGGGCAACCGGGGAAGGGTGCCGCGCCTTGCACGGCGCCGGGGGAGCGCCTATAAAAAACACGCTCCCATCAGGAAAACCCGATGATCGTCACCTGTCCGTCCTGTTCGACACGGTACAAGCTCGACCCGGCGCAATTCGGGCCCGAGGGGCGCCGGGTGCGGTGCACCGCCTGCGGCCATGTCTGGACCCAGCCGCCGCCGGACGACCTGCCGCGCCCGGTGACGATGCCGCCGCCGGCGCCGGACGACGCGCCGAACGACGATGATGCCGCCGGGGATCGGGGCGCGGAGACGGCGCCCGCGGCCTTCGCCGGCCCCGCGATGCCGGATGCCGCGATGCAGGCGCGCATCGACGCGGCGCGCGGCGACGGGCCTTACC
>JBJHBM010000039.1:0-16900 GCA_050485485.1 Alphaproteobacteria bacterium
GCCGCGCTCCTCGCCGCCCGCGCTCTCGGCTTGGGCAGCTTCCGCGCGCTCGGCCTCGTCGGCCTCCGCCTCGATGATCTCCTCGTCCTCCTCCTCCACGGGGGCGGGAAGGGCGACCGCCGGCCGCGCCTCGACGGCGGGCTTGCCCTCGGTGCGCTCCATGCGGAAGTCGGGCGGAATCAGCCCGTCGTCGCCCGACACCAGCACCCGGAACCCGTAGCGCCGCTCGATGGCGTGCAGCATGTCGCGCTTCTGGTTGAGGATGTAGAGGGCGACGTTGACCGCGACCGCGATGCGCAGCTCGGTGGAGCGATGGCGGATGCCTTCCTCCTCGATCGCGCGCAGCACGTGGAGCGCGGCCGATTCGGTGGAACGCACGAGGCCGGTCCCGGCGCAGTGCGGGCAAATCTGGGTCGAGGCCTCGAGCAGGCTCGGACGCAGCCGCTGGCGCGACAGCTCCAGGAGGCCGAAGGCGCTGATGCGCCCGATCTGGATGCGCGCGCGGTCGTTGCGCATCGCGTCCTTGAGGCGCCGCTCGACCGCGTGCTGGTTGCGGTGCTCGGCCATGTCGATGAAGTCGATGACGATGAGCCCGGCGAGGTCGCGCAGCTTGAGCTGGCGCGCGATCTCGTCCGACGCCTCGATGTTGGTCTTGAGCGCCGTCTCCTCGATGTTGCGCTCGCGCGTCGAGCGCCCGGAGTTGACGTCGATCGAGACCAGCGCCTCGGTCGGGTTGATGACGATGTAGCCGCCCGACTTGAGCTGCACCTGCGGCGAGTGCATGGCGTCGAGCTGCGCCTCCACCTGGTAGCGGTGGAACAGCGGAATCTCGGGATCGCGGTAGGGCTGGACCTTCTTGGCGTGGCTCGGCATGAGCATCCGCATGAAGTCTTTGGCGGTCTTGTAGCCGTCCTCGCCCTCGACCTGCACCTCGTCGATGTCCTTGGTGTAGAGGTCGCGGATCGAACGCTTGATGAGGTTGGCTTCCTCGTACACCAAAGTCGGCGCGATCGAGTTCAGCGTGGTCTCGCGCACCTGCTCCCAGGCCCGCATCAGGAACTCGAAGTCGCGCTTGAGCTCGGCCTTGGAGCGCTCGATGGCGGCGGTGCGCAGGATCACCGCCATGCCGTCCGGAATCTCGAGATCGGAGAGCAGGCTCTTGAGCCGCTTGCGGTCGCCCAGGCTCGTGATCTTGCGGGAGATGCCGCCGCCGCGCGCGGTATTGGGCATCAGCACGCAGTAACGCCCGGCCAGCGACAGGTAGGTGGTGAGCGCCGCGCCCTTGTTGCCGCGCTCCTCCTTGACCACCTGCACCAGCAGGATCTGGCGGCGCTTGATGACCTCCTGGATCTTGTAGCGGTGGCGCTTCTGCCGCACCCGGCGGCGCTCGGCGTGGTGCAGTTCGGCCTCGTCCTCGCCGCCCACTTCCTCGAGGGTCTGGGGCACCGGCACCTCGGAGATGCCGCCGGACACCACCTCGGCGGGGGCTTCGGCGTCGTCCGCGTCGGCGGACGCATCGGTATCGTCCGCGTCGGCGGATGCCTCTGCGGCGTCGGCGGGCGCCTCGACCACGTCCGCGTCGGCGAGGATGTCCCCGGGATCGGCGACGGCTTCGACGGATGCATCGTCATCGGCCCCCTCGGTGCCGTGCGAATCGGTTTCCGCCTCGTCCGGCTCCTCGATGTCGTCGTGCGCGTCGTCGTGGGGCCGGATGTCCTCCTCGCCGTCGTCGTCGGCCTCCTCGGCCAACGCTTCCTCCTGCTCGCGCAGCAGCGCAGCGCGGTCGGCGACGGGAATCTGATAGTAGTCGGGATGGATTTCGCCGAAGGCGAGGAACCCGTGGCGGTTGCCGCCGAACTCCACGAACGCCGCCTGGAGCGAGGGCTCCACGCGCGTCACCTTGGCGAGATAGATGTTTCCCTTGAGCTGCTTCTTGGTGGAAGTTTCGAAATCGAACTCTTCCAAACGGTTGCCGTTCAACACGACCACCCGGGTTTCTTCCGAGTGAGTCGCGTCGATCAACATGCGCTTCGTCATGTTTTTTTCTCCGGGACGATGCAGCCGAGCCCCTCGGGGCAGCGCATCGCCGTGCTGTTTGCGAAGCCGTCGGCCTTGATCTCGACCCGCGCGAAAGGGCGGGGAGGGGGTCCGGCCCGCTTTCCGCAGGGCAAGTCATGCCCGTCGCGGAACGCCGGCTTCAATCTTCAACAAGCCTCCGCTGTCCGAGCGCACCGGGGGCCCAGAGCGCGGCAAAAATCCTAGATCTGCCGGATGGGCACGCTGCGCCGCCGACTCTCCGGCAAGGACTGCCGAAAGCCGGCCGACTGGAGGCGGTTCAACGGCTTACCATAGGCGCCGCCCGACTTTTCCACAATCGGATATTTTCCTGCCCGGAATCCGCCCGGCGCGGCCGGATCGGTTGGAAAATCCGGATGCTGTGATATATCTTGGGTTTCGTGCGCAAAACATTGCTACATCCTGTGTCCGCTTTTGCCGGGCACCTGCTTCACGGGTGGTCCCGAGGGTGGGCCAGGGGGGCGTGCGCCCTGTGGGCCCTGCTCGCGGCGCTGGCGCTGGCCGCGCCGCCGTCCTGGGCCGCCCCGGCGGTCGCCGAGATCAGGATCGGCGTCCATCCCGACAACCGGCTCCGGGTGGTGATCGAGGCCGACGAGCAGCTCCAGGTCACGGCGTTCGAGCTGCCCGATCCCTACCGCATCGTCCTCGACCTGCCGGAGGTGGACTGGCGCGTCGATCCCGCCGAGGGCGAGAAGGGCACCGGCTATATTTCCGGCTACCGCTTCGGCCAGTTCGCGCCGGGCCGGTCGCGCGTGGTGTTCGACCTGCGCCGCCCGGCCCTGGTGGACAAGGTCTTTCACCTTCCCCCGGCCGCCGGCCAGACCCCGCGCTGGCGGCTGGTGGTGGACCTCGCCGCCGTCCCCGAGGACACGTTCCGGGCCCGCATGACGCGCCCCGCCGGGCCCCAGGCCGGCACCCCGCCGTCCCAGGCGGCAGTGTTCGTGCCGCCGCCCTCCGTCAGGCCGCCCGGGGACGCCCGCAAGCGGGTGGTGGTGATCGATCCCGGTCACGGCGGCGTCGATCCCGGCGCGATCGGCCGCAAGGGCGTCCACGAGAAGCAGGTCACGCTGGCGGTGGGGCTCGCGCTGCGCACGGCGCTGCAGAAGCGCGGCCGCTACGAGGTGGTGATGACGCGCGACCGCGACGTGTTCGTGCGCCTGCGCCAGCGCGTCGCCATGGCGCGCGCGGCGGGTGCCGACCTGTTCATCAGCCTGCACGCCGATTCGAACCCCGTCCGCAGCGTGCGCGGCGCCTCGGTCTATACCCTGTCGGAGCGCGCCTCCGACGCCGAGGCGGCGGCGCTGGCCGCGCAGGAGAACAAGGCCGACCTGATCGCGGGGGTCGATCTCTCCGCCGAGTCCAACGAGGTCACCAACATCCTGATCGACCTCGCCCAGCGCGAGACCATGAACCATTCGGCGCGGTTCGCGAGTCTCCTGGTGGGGGAGCTGGACAAGTCCACGCGGGTGCTGTCGCGCTCCCACCGGTTCGCGGGATTCGCCGTGCTGCGGGCGCCCGACGTGCCCTCGGTGCTGGTGGAGCTCGGCTATCTCTCGAACGCCGCCGACGAGGAGCTCCTGATGCAGCCGCGCCACCGCGCCCGCCTCGCGGAGACCATCGCCAACGCCGTGGACGCCTATTTCGACCGGCTCACGGCCAACGGCCGCTAGTGTCCCGATTTCGGGGTTCGTGTTTCGGAAGCGGGCCGTCGTCAGGCCGTCACGGCGCCGCCACAATCCTCCGTTAACCCGTCCCCGTTAACCCGAAAGTCAGTGAATCCGGGGCATCTTGGGAGTACACTGGCGCCCGTGGCCGCAACCCGCGCGCACCCGAGGGTGCCCGCCCTGGACGGCCGCGACCAAATCCGGAAGACATGCTGAGATTTCTAGCCACCGCCGTCGCCACGCTGCTGCTGCTCGCCATCATGGGCGCCGCGGCCGTGCTCGGCGCGTTCTGGTATTTCGGCCAGGGCCTCCCCGACTACCGCCAGCTCGCCGACTACGAGCCGCCGGTGATGACGCGGGTGCACGCGGGCGACGGCAGCCTGATCACCGAATACGCCACCGAGCGGCGCGTGTTCGTGCCGATCGAGGCGACCCCGAAGCTGGTCGTCAAGGCGTTCCTCGCGGCGGAGGACAAGAACTTCTATTCCCACCCGGGCGTGGACTTCCTGAGTGTGGTGCGCGCCGCCGTCACCAACCTCATGAACTACGGCACGAGCCGCCGCCCGGTGGGCGCCAGCACCATCACCCAGCAGGTCGCCAAGAACTTCCTCCTCACCAACGAGGTGTCCTTCGAGCGCAAGATCAAGGAAGCGATCCTCGCGTTCCGGATCGAGCACGCCTTCACCAAGGACCGCATCCTCGAGCTCTACCTCAACGAGATCTATCTCGGCCTCGGCTCCTACGGCGTCGCCGCCGCGGCGCTCAACTACTTCGACAAGTCGCTCGACGAGCTGACCGTGGCGGAGGTGGCCTATCTCGCCGCGCTGCCCAAGGCGCCGAGCAACTACCATCCGGTGCGCAACCGCGGCCATGCGCTCGGGCGCCGCGGCTGGGTGATCGAGCGCATGCTGGACGAGGGCTTCATCGGCCCCGAGGAGGCGCGCTCGGCCCGGCTCGAGCCGCTGGCGGTCCGCGAGCGCGCGCCGACGCTGCTGACGCGCGCCGAATACTTCGCCGAGGAGGTGCGCCGCGAGCTCAACCAGCGCTACGGCCAGGACAAGCTCTACCGCGGCGGGCTGTCGGTGCGCACCACGCTCGATCCCGCGCTGCAGTCGCTTGCCGATGCCACCCTGCAACGGGGCCTGGTCGCCTACGACCGGCGTCACGGCTGGCGCGGCCCCGTCGCGCGCCTCGAGAAGATCGAGCAGGGCGAAGACTGGATGCAGCGCCTCGCCGCCGTGACGGCGCCGCCCGCCTATCCCGACTGGCGCCTCGCCGTCGTGCTGGAGGCCGAGGGCACGGTCGCGCGCGTCGGCTTCGCCGACGGCGAGACCGGGACGATCCCGCTGGAGGAGATGACCTGGGCGCGGGCGGTGCAGCCGGACGGCCGCCTGGGGCCGCAGGTGAGGGCGGCGTCCCAGGTGGTGTCGCCGGGCGACGTGGTCCTGACGGAGCCGCGCGGCAGGGACGGCGTCCATGCGCTGCGTCAGATCCCGGACGCGAACGGCGCCATCGTCGCGCTCGACCCGCACACGGGACGCGTGCTCGCCATGTCGGGCGGCTATTCCTTCGCCGAATCCCAGTTCAACCGGGCGACGCAGGCGGCGCGCCAGCCGGGATCGGCGTTCAAGCCCTTCGTCTATCTGGCCGCGCTCGATTCCGGCTTCACCCCGTCCTCGCGCATCCTCGACGCGCCCTTCGTGATCGACCAGGGGCCGGGGCTCGGCCTGTGGAAGCCGCAGAACTACAGCGAGACCTACTACGGCCCCTCCACCATGCGGCGCGGGCTCGAGCAGTCGCGCAACCTGATGACGGTGCGGCTCGCCCAGACCATCGGCATGGACAAGGTCACCGACTACGCCCGGAACCTCGGCGTCGTGGACGACATACCGCCGCGCCTCGCCATGGCGCTGGGCGCGGGCGAGACCACGCTCCTGCGCCTCACCACCGCCTACGCGATGCTGGTCAACGGCGGCAGGCAGGTGACGCCGAGCCTGATCGACCGCATTCAGGACCGTCACGGCCGCACCGTGTTCCGCCATGACGGCCGCGCCTGCCCCGGCTGCGGCGAGGCCGCGCCCGCGGACGCCCGGGACGGCCCGCCCGCCATGCCCGCCATTCCCGATACGCGCGCGCAGGTGGCCGACGCGCGCTCGGCCTACCAGATCGTCTCCATGCTGCAGGGCGCCGTGCAGCGCGGCACCGCCCGGCGCCTCGCCGACCTCGGCCGCCCGCTCGCCGGCAAGACCGGCACCACCAACGATTCGAACGACGCCTGGTTCGTCGGCTTCACCCCCGACCTCGTGGTCGGCATCTACGTCGGCCACGACCGGCCGCGCTCGCTCGGGCGCGGCGAGACCGGCTCGTCGGTCGCGGTGCCGATCTTCCGCGACTTCATGGAGAAGGCGCTGGAGGACCGGCCCTCGATCCCGTTCCGCGTGCCGGCCGGCATCCGCCTGGTGCGGGTCAACGCCGAGACCGGCGCCCCGGCCCGGCCCGGGGAGCGCAACGTGATCCTGGAGGCGTTCAAGGCCGAGACCGACCTCGCGCGCGACCAGGGCGTGCTCGACGGCTCCGGGCCGCTGACGATGGACGGCGGCGGCGCCACGCGCGGCCTCTACTGATCGGACCCTTGTGCCCGACCGCCCGGTCGTGATTTGATGCGCGCCCGCGCCGCGAGCGCGCCCATGACGAGGAACAGGAATGCGCGCCGAGATCGAGACGATCGTCGAGGAAACCAAGCAGTCGCTCGGGCTGCTGAGGAGGTATCTTTGACTACGACAATGCGGTCAAGGAACTCGAACGGCTGAACGCGCGCGCGGAAGACCCCGCGCTGTGGTCGAAGCCCGCCGAGGCGCAGCGCCTGATGCGGGAGCGCAACCGGCTCGAGGCCGGGATCGGCGCCTGCCGGGAAATCGAGCAGGGCCTCAAGGACAACCTGGAGCTTCTGGAGCTGGCCGAGGCCGAGGGCGATGCCGGCGTCGCCGCCGACGCCGAGGCGGCGCTGCGCGCGCTGCGCGAGCGTGCGGCCCGGCTCGAGATCGAGAGCCTGCTGTCGGGCGAGGCCGACGGCAACAACTGCTTCCTCGAGATCCACGCCGGGGCCGGCGGCACCGAGTCCCAGGACTGGGCGGAGATCCTGCTGCGCATGTACATGCGCTGGGCCGAGGGCCACGGCTTCCGCGTCGAGGGGATCGAGGAGAGCCCGGGCGAGGAGGCCGGCATCAAGTCGGCGACCGTCAAGGTCTCGGGCGAGAGCGCCTACGGCTGGCTCAAGACCGAGAGCGGCGTGCATCGGCTGGTGCGCATCTCGCCGTTCGATTCGGCGGCGCGCCGCCATACCAGCTTCGCGAGCGTGTGGGTCTATCCCGAGGTGGACGACTCGATCGAGATCGAGATCAACGACAAGGACCTGCGCGTCGATACCTTCCGAGCCTCCGGCGCCGGCGGCCAGCACGTCAACAAGACCGATTCGGCGATCCGCATCACCCACATTCCGACCAACATCGTGGTGCAGTGCCAGGCGGAGCGGTCCCAGCACAAGAACCGCGCCAAGGCGATGGACATGCTGCGCGCGCGCCTCTACGAGCGCGAGCTCAAGCTGCGCGAGGAGGCCGAGGAGGCGGCGCGCGGCGAGAAGGCGGAGATCGGCTGGGGCAGCCAGATCCGCTCCTACGTCCTGCAGCCCTACCAGATGGTGAAGGACCTGCGCACCGGGGTCGAGAAGAGCAACGCCCAGGGCGTGCTCGACGGCGACCTCGACGACTTCATGGCGGCGGCGCTCGCCCGGCGCATCACCGGCGCCGCCGACCGCGCCGCCGACCTCGAATAGCGCCATACCGCGTTCCGCGCGGGCGGACGTTGCGGCTATGATAGCGGAACCGGGCCGGGCGGGGAATCGCGCAGGGAGCCGGCCGCGGCCCGGAGCCCGTTCCATGCCGTCCGCGAAAGGAGGCGACCGCCATGCTCAGGAAGATCCAGCCCAAGGGGCTGCGCCGCAACCCCAACTACAGCCAGGGAATCGAGGTGCCGCCGGGCATGCGCCTGGTGGCGGTGGCGGGCCAGACCGGCCAGCGCGAGGACGGCACGGTGCCGGGCGGCATCGCGGCCCAGGCCGACCTCGCCTGGTCCAACGTGCTCGCGGTGCTGAAGGAGGCGGGCATGGGCCCCGAGCATATCGTCCACTACACCTCCTACCTGGTGGCGGGGACGGAGCAGGGGCCCTACGACGCGGCGCGGCTCAACCATCTCGGCGCCGCGCGCCCGGCCTCCACCAAGATCATCGTCGCCGGGCTCGCGCGGCCGGAGCTGCTGTGCGAGGTGCAGGCCTTCGCCTGCGCCCCGGCCGCGGACGAGCCGGTGGTGTGACGTCTTTGCCTTTTCTTTCTATTGTACCAGGGAATGCATGCTACTTTCTTGGCTGAGTCAAGTAGGCTAACTTCGCGTTCAGTCAAGAGGATAGACCGAAGAATAACGTGACTAAGCACACCTTTAACCTCCGCCCGCGGGCTAGACTAATCCGGACGATCGGCGACCGCCTAATTAGTGGGCCGGAAGCGGCAGTTATTGAACTTGTCAAAAATAGTCATGACGCCGATGCCAGCTACGTGAAGATTAGCTTTGTGCCTCCCCTTCAGCCGGGTAGCGGCACGGTTAGGGTTGAGGATGACGGTCACGGTATGACCATTCAAGACATCCGGGATCGCTGGATGGTTCCAGCAACCACCGACAAGACAGAACGCCGTTACAGCCCAGGCGGCAGAAAGTTGCTGGGATCCAAAGGCATTGGCCGTTTCGCCAGCGCGCGGTTGGGCAACAAGCTAAAACTCGTAACAACAGCGCTCGTGCGGAATGGCGTGGAAGGGATGCAAACAACCGCAATTGAGGAAATTGACTGGACCGTGTTTGATTCAGTTGAGTTTCTTCAAGATGTTTCGTTTGAATTTGAGGTAACAGACAGCTCTGGACCAAGCGGTACGCACCTCACAATAACTGAGCTACGGGACGCATGGACCAGAGAAAATCTTGAAATCCTTCACAAGGAATTGAAGCGGCTCATTTCTCCCTTAGATGAAGAAGAGGATGGCGGTTTCAAGATATTTCTCGACTTGTCAGCTTGCACGAATGAAGCTTGTGGATTTTATGGGCCGGATATTGTGAGCGGCGCTCATGCTTCAGCACTTGGTCCTAACGAGCGGCATCGAGTCCGACCATTTCCTCTCCTGAAGTCCTGTGATTATGAAATTTACGGCGAGTTTAGTTCCGCTGGGAGTTTTTCAGGCACGATGACGATACATAGGGGCGAGCTTCTGCCTGCGCCTATAGCGTTTTCTGTTCCCCTTCACGAAAGAAGAGGTGAGCGGTCCTGTGGGACGGTACTCGTGCATTTATTCATATTCGACAGAGAAGCTGCGGCTCTTCGGGAGGCAATGTCGCGGGCGGGCATGGGCAGGCTTTCAGCGAAGGAGGCGCGCCAGTTACTAGACCAAATTAGTGGGGTGTCTATTTACCGTGATCGTTTCAGAATCAGGCCGTATGGAGACTCTGACAACGACTGGCTGACGCTCGACTCACGTCGTGTCCAGAACCCCACGTTGCGGATAGGCCACAACCAAGTCTCGGGTCTCGTCCTCATTGATGATGAGGACGCCTCTGGCTTGATTGAGAGGAGTAGCCGAGAAGGCTTGGAAGAGAATGGTAGCTTTCTCAGACTTCAGAGCTTGATTCTTGAACTCTTTGCCAGGGAAGTTGAACCGAGAAGGCGAAGCTTCCGTGTTAACGCTGGTATAGACAGAGTGAGTGCCCCAAGATTCAAAGAGGCTTA
The DNA here is from genome assembly GCA_050485485.1 of Alphaproteobacteria bacterium. Taxonomy (GTDB): domain Bacteria; phylum Pseudomonadota; class Alphaproteobacteria; order SMXQ01; family SMXQ01; genus WHSO01. Next base: position 9,565 of record JBJHBM010000039.1, read on the forward strand.
TACCGCATCACAAATGCATTGGGCTCAGGCCCTGATCGACCGCTTGCCTGCTGATCAGCGGGAATCTGCAAATGCTCTCGTCCAACATCAGTCAGGAATTTTAACCCGGCGGTTGAATGCTCTTGAGGAGCGTCAAGCAGCTCTTGAGCAAAAGGTTACACTCGGTCTCATCATCGGCGAAGTGATTCATGAGGGCCAGCCGCCAGTTAACTATATTTATGATTATTCGCGGCGCTTGTATACGTGGTGGCCAACCTTGTTTAGCAAGACGCCTGAGTCTGAAGAACGGCTACAGCGTGTTCCAAGCATTCTCAAAAACACATACGAGAATGCCAATAGACTCTCAAACCTCTTCCAAGCGATACGTCCTCTCGCTGGTGCCAGGAGGGGTAAACCAGCTTTTTATAATCCAAATCAAGTAATCATAGATGCTATAGAGTTGCACCGAGCGCGTATTGAAAAAATCGGGGTGAAGACAACACACCAAGACCATACAGGGTCCAAAGACATTCTAGGGTACAAGGCTGATTTGGCGACAGCTATAACAAACTTGATGGACAATTCACTGTATTGGTTGGAATTCAACCAAGTGGGGCATCCCACGATTTCTGTAGAGGTAAGCCAACAAAAAGAGAATTGCGTCATTCATTTCAGGGACAATGGTCGACCTATCAAGGAGGAATTCCGCGAGCGAATTTTCGATGTGGGATTCACTCTGAAATCTGATGGTACTGGACTTGGCCTGAGCATCGCTCGTGAAGCGCTCTCGCGATCAAATGCAACGATATCCTTTCTAGCAAACGAACCGAGTGGGGTAGGATTCGAATTAACGCTGCCGTATGGGGGGTAGACATGGGGAAGAGTTATGCCTTATTGCTCGTAGAGGACGAACAAGGGGAAATTGATCGGTTCAGCGACGCAATTAAGGATTTCAATGAGGCTGATCCCGACAATCCGAAATTTGAGTTGTTGATTGCGAAAAATCAGGAGGATGCAAATCAGTTAATCTCCACCCGAAGAATCGATTGCGGGGTAATTGATTTGATAATACCTCGAACAGGTGCTCACCAGAGTCCCGCAAAAGAGTCACGCGGCGAAGAGTTGGTTGTTGCGATGATTAAGAGCTTGCCTGCCCCCTTTGTGATCCATAGCGCCAGATCCGAGGATTTTGATCGATCTAAAATTTCAGGAATTCCCGTGGAGATAATTGATAAGGGACTCCACGCGCCTGAGAAGATTCTGGATTGGCTTAAGCAGCACGTTCCCCTGATGGATACCCTCTCAGAAACACTTGAGCAGCTTAAGCGGGAATCTGCTCTGATTTTTTTTCGTAACGTATGGCCGAATTGGCTGGGACGGAAGGAGGAAGACGTCGAGACATTTAAAGCGGTGGCGGCGAGGCAAATCTCAGCACATCTCGGGGAGGTTCTCAGTTTTGACGTAGGTAGTTCGCAGTACCATTTTGATGAAGTGTACTTTGCTCCCCCAGTCCGAGCAGAACGGTTGTTCACCGGGGACATCTTCGTCATGGATAGGAAGACGTACATCATCGTAACGAGGCCATGCGATATGGCACGGGAGGAGTACCCGAAGTTTTTTCTTTTGGCTGAATGTGGAAATGTACCTGACTGGGCACATCTGGCGAATAAGTCAGGACCTAAGAAGAAGGAATGTATTGAAAAATACACGCGTCAAAATATCGAACCCAGCAAACACTTTCTGCCGCCTTGTGGGCAGCGTGGCCCCTGGTTGGTCGACTTCAGACGTGTGAGTTCAATATCCAGTGCGGAGGCGGATAAAATACTTGATGGGCGTATAGCAAGTATATCGCCGCGGTTCCTTCCGAATCTACTGCAGAGAGTGTTTTCATGGCTATCGGGAGTCGGACAACCTGACCTTGATGTGGAGGCTTTGTTGAAGGTACTTCCGAAGCCGGCGTAACTCATTATCGTTTTAAGTTCTGCACGATTGCAGTCATCACCGGTGGACAGACACCGTTGCCCAAGATCTTTATCTTTTCTCGGCGACTGCCCAAAGTGAGTTGATAGTCATCTCCATATCCCATGGCTCGCCGGAGCTCCGGGACCTGTAACATGCGAATTTGCGGCCCATGCCTGCTTGGCTCAACTAAGGCGAAACGGTCGACGGTTGTGATGGTTCGAAGTGGACGATCCAATCGCTGCCAACCACCACTTCCATCGCTGCCGTAGTAGACTAACAAGAATGGCGTAGATTTGCCGAGCGCTGCAAACGCTCGTTCAGCACGTTCAATGGTCGCTTTGGCACGCGTCTCGCTATAGAGGGGCGTCATTTTCCACGTGCCCGGTTTGTCCAAAAGCTTTCGAATGGAAGGAGGTTTGGCATTTTTGGGTGGTCTTACATCCTCAGGAACTCTATCGCTGTCAGCGACAATAAACAGGCGTCGGCGCTTTTGACCGACGCCAAATGCGGAGGCATCGAGCACCATTTCATTTACATGATAGCCAAGCCCCCAGAGTTTGCCTTTGAGCTCCTTATACCGGGACCAGGGGCGCATATGGACCACGTTTTCGAGAATGATCCATCGCGGTCCAAATGCTTTTGCGAAGCGAATAACCTGCATCGCAGTGGCTCTGCTTTCTTCCGACCGTGGTGCTGATCCCTTCGCGCAGGTGTGGTTTGTACACTCCGGAGATGCCAATAAGAGATCTATATCCCCGATACGGTCACGAAGGAGACCGAGTTTCACGCTTTCAAGTTTAGAGTTCACTACAAGAGCAGTTGGAAAGTTTGCTTTGAATGTCTCAGCGGCTACATCGTCAAAGTCGATGCCGCAGACGATATCCGCCCCAGCTTGTCGGGCACCGTAACTACTTCCACCTCCGCCGCAAAAGATATCTAGCGCCCGCACTCTTGCCCCCCAGCGGTGTCAAGCTAAAATTGCGGGCCAGGTTACCAGGTTCCGGATCAGGAGCAAGAACAAAGTTTTATGTCAGATGTGATGACGCGAGCCCAGCGGAGCCGGTGTATGTCCCGGATAAAAGGGAAGCACACTGGCCCGGAACTGGCCTTACGGCGGGCCCTTTGGTCAAAGGGTTTCCGTTACCGTCTACATGCCCGCTTGCCGGGAAAACCGGATCTGACCTTTGTCGGTCCAAGAGTCGTGGTTTTTGTTGACGGATGCTTTTGGCACGGATGTCCGGAGCATGGAGTCAAACCAAAGTCGAACAAGGAATTCTGGAAGCGGAAGCTTCTCCGAAACATGCAGCGTGACCAAGAGGTAGGTATTTTGCTTGCCAGCTCAGGGTGGGCGGTGCTCCGATTCTGGGAACATGAAGTCCGTGACGATCTTTTCGGTTGCGTGGAACAGGTGGCTGCTGCGGTAGCTGCCACATCCCAATATTAATGTAAAAGCCCTCTGCACCTTTTCATTGGCGCAGAGGGCACATCGAATTCCCGACAACTACAGACCCTTCACCGCCTCGAACACCTCGTCGGCGTGGCCGTCGACCGAGACCTTGCGCCATGCCTTGGCGATCTTGCCCTGCGCGTCGATCAGGAAGGTGGAGCGCTCGACCCCCATCGTCTTCTTGCCGTACATGTTCTTTTCCTTCCAGACGTCGTAGGCCTTGATCGCCTTGAGGTCGGGATCGGACGCGAGGGTGAAGTCGAGGCTGTACTTGGCCTTGAACCTGTCGTGGCTGTCGGGGTCGTCCTTGGAGACGCCGATGATCTCGGCGCCGGCCTTCCTGAACTGCGGGTGCTGGTCGCGGAAATCGCACGACTCCTTGGTGCAGCCCGGCGTGTCGTCCTTGGGGTAGAAGTAGAGCACGACCTTCTTGCCCTTGAGGTCGGAGAGCTTCACCTTGCCGCCGCCGTCGGTGGACAGGGTGAAGTCGGGTGCCTTGTCGCCTTCCTTGATCGCCATGGGTTCTCCTCCTGGCTTCCTCGTTTGCGGGCTCACGCCCGGTCCGGATCGCCGATCAGCGCCGTGAAGGTCTCCCGCACCTCGCGGGCGGTCCGCTCCATCAGCGCCGTCAGCGCGTCGAAATCCTCCGCCTCCGCCGCCCGCGCGAGCGCCGCCTTGAGGCCGGCGGGCGCCGCCTCCTCGCTGAACGCGCCCTCGTAGGTGAAGCGGAGCATGCCCTGGATTGTACGCCAAAGCCGGCCCGCCCGGACCAGGCTTTTCGCGGTCTCGGGGTCGAGCCGGCCGGCCGCCGCCAGCTTCCCGAGCGCACCGGCGGTGGCGGTGTCGAGCACCTCGGGCGCCTCCGCCGCGTGGCGCAGCTGCAGGTACTGGGCGATGAACTCGACGTCGATCAGGCCGCCGGATGCGTATTTCACGTCCCACATCGAGGCCGCCGGATGGCCCCGGGCGAGGCGCCCGCGCATGTCGGCGACGTCGGCCCGCAGCCTCTCGGGATCGCGCGCGGCGGTGAGCACGGCGCGGATCGCGTCCGTGGCGGCGGCGGCGAGCGCGTCGGGCCCCGCCACCACGCGCGCGCGCGTCAGCGCCATGTGCTCCCAGGTCCAGGCCGCGCCCGCCTGGTACTGGCGGAAGCCCTCGAGGCTGGTGGCGATCGGCCCGGCGTTGCCCGACGGGCGCAGCCGCATGTCCACCTCGTAGAGCTTGCCCTCGGCGGTGGGCGCCGAGATCGCGGTGATGAGCTGCTGGGAGAGCCGCGCGAAGTACTGGCTCGCGGGCAGCGGGCGCGCCCCGTCCGAGGCGTTGGCGCCGTTCGCGTCCGCGCCCGGCGGCGGGTCGTCGTAGAGGAACAGGAGGTCGAGGTCGGAGTTCTCCGTGATCTCGCGCCCGCCGAGCTTGCCGAGCGCGATCACGCACATGTCGCGCCCCGGCGCGCCGCCGACGCGGCCGTGCTTGCGCTCCATGTCGGCGCGCGTCACGTCGTAGAGGCGCGCGATCACCGCGTCGGCGAGGTCGGTGAGCGCGCGGCCGGCCGCGTCGCAGTCGAGCCGGCCCTTCAGGATCTGGATGCCGACCTTGAACTTGTGGTCGTTGGCGAAGCGCCGCGAGCGGTCGAGCGTGTCCTCGTAGTCGCGCGCCGGCGCGAGCGCCTCGGCGAGCCCGTCCGCGAGCGCCGCCCTGTCCTCGATCGGGCCGTTGAAGTGCCCGGTCAGCACGCCGTCGAGCAGCGACGGGCGCGCGGCGAGGTTGCCCGCGAGGCGCGGCGCCGAACCCATGATCTCGGCCACCAGCTCGAGCAGGCCGGGATTGGCGAGGAACAGCGAGAACAGCTGCACGCCCGCCGGCAACGCCATCAGGAACTGGTCGAAGTTGCGGAACGCGGCGTCGGGGTTGGCGGTGCGCGACAGCGCCTGCAGCAGCGCCGGCACCAGCTCGGTCAGCAGCTCGCGCGCGCGCGCGCTGCGGGTGGCGCGCGCCCGGCCGCGGTGCCAGGTGCGCACCCGGTCGGCGATCATGGAGACGTCGGCGAAGCCCATCCCGCGCAGCGTCTCGAGCGTGTCGGGATCGTCCTCGCCGCCGGTGAACACGAGGTTGCCGGGGCCCGACAGCGACGGCGCCTCCTCGAACAAATGGGCGTAGTGGCCCTCCACCCGGGCGAGGTGGCGGGTGAGCTCCGCGGCGAAGGCGTCGGGGCCGGCGGTGCCGAGGAAGCGCGCGATGCGCGCGAACGCGGCGGGCTCCTCGGGGATGCTGTGGGTCTGGCGGTCGTCCACCATCTGCAGGCGGTGCTCGACGCGCCGCAGGTAGCGGTAGGACTCGATCAGCTCGTCGGCGGCCTCGCGCGAGATGCGGTCCTCCGCCGCCAGCGCGCGCAGCGTGTCGCAGGTGGCCGCGGTGCGCAGCGCCGGCACGCGCCCGCCCCAGATCAACTGCTGGGTCTGGGCGAAGAACTCGATCTCGCGGATGCCGCCGCGCCCGAGCTTGACGTTGTGCCCGGCGACCCGGATGGCGCCGCCGCCGCGGTGCGCGTTGATCTGGCGCTTGATCGAATGGATGTCCTCGATGGCGGCGAAGTCGAGGCTCTTGCGCCACAGGAACGGCTCCAGCATGCGCAGGAAGCCGCGCCCCGCCTCGCGGTCGCCCGCGACCGTGCGCGCCTTGATCAGCGCCGCGCGCTCCCAGTTCTGCCCGGTGCTCTCGTAATAGGCCTCGGCCGCGCGCACCGAAACCGCGAGCGGCGTCGAGCCCGGGTCGGGGCGCAGCCGCAAGTCGGTGCGGAACACGTAGCCGTCGCGGGTGCGGCTCTCCAGCATCGCCACCATCTCGCGCACCGTGCGTACGTAGAACTGCGGCGGGCTCTGGCGCCCGGTGTAGTTCAGGCGCTCGGGGTCGTAGAAGGCGATCAGGTCGATGTCGCTCGAATAGTTGAGCTCGAACGCGCCGAGCTTGCCGAGGCCGAGGACGAAGAGGCCGGCACGGTCGGCGGGCGCGTCCCCGTCCGCGAGCGCGATCTCGCCGCGCGCCGCGGCCTCCCACAGCAGCGTCGCGAGCGCGCTCCCGACCGCGGCGTCGGCGAAGCGCGACAGCGCCCCCGTGACCCGTTCCAGGTCCCAGGCGCCGCCGATGTCGGCGAGCGCGGTGGCGAGCGCCACCCGGCGGCGCGCCGCGCGCAGCGCCGTCATGGTCTCGGCCTGGGGGCGGCCGGGGACGGGGGCCGCCGCCGCCAGGGCTTCGTCCAGCACGGCATCGGGGCCGGCCTCGACGATCCGGCGCAGCGTCGCCGGGTCCTGCAGGACGCAATGGGTGAGGAACGGGCTGTTCCCGAACACCGCCGCCAGCAGCGCGCGGCCCGCGGAATCGGCGGCGAATCCGCGCGCGAAGGTTGCGAGCCCCTCGGCATCGGCGCGCTCGGCCGTCTCGGCCCAGTGGGCGAAGCCGGCGGCGGCGGCATCGTCGTCCGCGGGCGCCGGCCATGCCGCCGAATCGGGTAGGAACGTCACCTCGCGCCTTTCTTGCGACAAAGATTTGCCGCACACTGCGCGAACTCCGATCAGGGGTCAAGATCGCCAGCCGGAACAACCTCTTGCTCAAACGTGGCCTCAAACTGACGTTGGAATCCCTGGCCGTGCTCGTGGCCGGGTTCGCGGTCCTGCTGGTGCTGGCGGCGTTCCGGCTGTCCTACGGCCCGGTGCCGCTCGACTTCGCGACGCCCTACATCGAGCGCGGCCTCAGCGCCGACGACGGCTCCCACGCGGTAACGATCCGCCGCACGGTGCTGGTCTGGGCGGGGTGGGAGCGCACTTTCGACGTGTACCTCTCCGGGGTGCGCGTGACCGCCGCCGACGGCAGCGAGAAGGCCTACGTGCCGGAGCTGGCGGCGGGCTTCTCCGTCCGCGCCCTGCTCCGGGGCAGGCTCGCGCCGACGCAGCT
>JBJHBM010000040.1:0-16180 GCA_050485485.1 Alphaproteobacteria bacterium
GTCGGGCGCGGGCGGCGGTCGCAGCGCCGCCGCGCGCGCGGCCTGCTCGGCCTCGGCGGCGGCACGGGCCGCCTGCGCCTTGCGCTCGCGCTCGATGCTTTCGAGGAGCTGTTGGATGTCGCGGGCCTGGCGCGCGAGCTCGGCCATGCGGACCTCGGTCTCAGCGAGCTCCGTGCGGGCCGCGCGCGCGAGCGTCGCCTTGCGCGCGTGGAGTCCGGCGAGGGTCTTGCGGCGCTCCTCGAGCGCGCTCCGCTCCTCGGCCAGAGCCTCGGCGCGCGCCACGCCCTGCGCGCGCAGCCGGGCGAGGGCGTCGAGCTCGGCGCGCAGTTCCTCGGCCTGCGCCTCGAGCCGCGGGATGGCGGCGCGCAGCAGCATTGCGCCACGCAGCGTGTCCTGGGGGGTCTGGGTATAGGCCATCAAGGCCTCGGGCGGATGGCGGGCGATGCGCTCGAGCGCGGCCAGAAGCTCCGCGAGCCGCGCGCGCCGCGCCTCCAGCCCTTCGACGCGCACGGCCTCTTCGGCGGCGATGGCGGCGAGCCTCTCCTCCAGCTCCACGATGGCGGTCTCCCGCGCGCGTGCCTCGGCGGCGACCTCGACCATGCGGCGCTGGGTATCCTCGGTCTCCCGGGCGAGCTGCTCGGCCTCGCGCTTGAGCGCCACGCCGCGCGTTTCGAGCGCGCGCCGCTCGCGTTCGATGTCCTCGAGCTTCGGTCCGGCTTCGGCGGGGGCCGGCGCCTGGGCCGCGGCGGGAACGGAGGGTCCGGCCAGCAGCGCGGCGAGGAGGCCGAGCGCACAGACCGTCCGCGCGGCCCCGGGGCGGGACCGCGCGCGCGCGCGATGGGCGCACTCAGGCAGGGACGCGGTCCCGGGCGCGTGCCGCCGCGCCCGCTTCGATCAGGGATTCGCCTGTCATCTCGCGCGGCTTCTCGATCCCCATCAGCGCGAGGATGGTGGGCGCCACGTCGGCCAGTCGTCCGTCGCGGATGCCCCGCGCCCAGGCGGGCGGGTTCGCCATGACGAGCGGCACCAGGTTGGTGGTATGCGCGGTATGGGGCTGGTTGATCTCGTAGTCGCGCATCAGCTCGGCGTTGCCGTGGTCGGCGGTGATCAGCAGCGTGCCGCCGGCGGCGGCGACCGCCGTCTCCAGCCGCCCCAGGCACTTGTCCACCGCCTCCACCGCCTTCACGGCGGCGTCGAAGTCGCCGGTGTGCCCGACCATGTCGCCGTTGGCGAAGTTGACCAGGATGAAGTCGTAGCCGCCATCCTCGATCGCCGCGACCAGCTTGTCGGTGACCTCGAAGGCCGACATCTCGGGCTGAAGGTCGTAGGTCGCGACCTTGGGCGACGGCACCAAAATGCGGTCCTCGCCCGCCATCGGCTCCTCGACCCCGCCGTTGAAGAAGAACGTGACGTGGGCATATTTCTCGGTCTCGGCGATGCGCAGCTGACGGTAGCCGCCGTCGGCCAGGATCTGCCCGAGAATCCGGTCCAGGCTCTCGGCCGGGAACAGCACGGCCATCAACTCGTTTAGCCGGGTCGAGTATTCGGTGAGCCCGAGCGCAGCGGCGAAGGCGACCGTGCGGGGCCGCGCGAAGCCGTCGAAGCCGGGATCGAGCAGCGCGAGCAGGATTTCGCGCGCGCGGTCGGCGCGGAAGTTGCCCATGACGAGCCCGTCGCCGTCCCGCATCCCGACGTAGCCGCCGATCGCGGTGGGCGCCACGAACTCGTCGGTCTCGCCGCGCGCATAGGCCGCCTCGACCGCGGCCGCGGCGGTCTCCGCGCGCGCTCCTTCGGCGGCGACGAGGACGCGCCAGGCGCGCTCGACGCGGTCCCAGCGCTTGTCGCGGTCCATCGCCCAGTAGCGCCCGGTGACGGTGACGATGCCGGGGCCGGGCACACCCGCGATCCCGCCCGCCAGGGTCTCGAGATAGCCGAGCGCGCTCTTGGGCGGCGTGTCGCGCCCGTCGAGGAAGGCATGGATCGCGACCGGCACGCCCGCGTCCCCGATCAGGCGCGCGAGCGCCGCGATCTGGCTTTGGTGCGAATGTACCCCGCCCGGGGAGATCAGGCCCATCAGGTGACAGGTGCCGCCGCTCGCCTTGAGCTTCGCGACGAAACCGGCGAGCGCCGGGCTCGCGGCGAGGCTGCCGTCGGCGATGGCCGCATCGATGCGCGGCATGTCCTGCATCACCACGCGCCCCGCGCCGAGATTCATGTGGCCGACCTCGGAATTGCCCATCTGGCCCGCCGGCAGGCCAACGTCGAGCGCGGAAGCCTGGATGCGCGCATGGGGCCAGTCCGTCACCAGGTGGCGCCACACCGGGGCGTCCGCGCTACAGATGGCGTTGTCCTCGCACTCGTGGCGCTCGCCCCAGCCGTCGAGCACGCACAGCACGACGGGACGCGGGCGGTCGGGGGAGGTTCCGTTCGGGCTGCTCATGTCACACCGTTGAAATACCGAGGAAAATACCGGGACACCCGCGCGCGCCCCACGCTTCAGCGGACCCTAACGCTTCGCAGGCCCGGCCTCAAGGGCCCGCGCGGGGATCGGGGTCCCACCGGGCTATATGGGCGGCGGCCCGGCGCGATGGTAGGGGTGGCCGGCCCGGATCGCCTCGGCGCGGTAGAGCTGCTCCGCGAGCATCGCCCGCACCAGCACGTGGGGCCACGTCATGGGGCCGAGCGACAGCACCAACCCGGCGCGCTCCAGCACGGCGGGGGCGAGCCCGTCGGCCCCGCCGATCGCGAAGGCGGCGGCGGGCGTGCCCGCGGCCCGCTCGGCCGCCAGGCGCTCGGCCAAGGCCTCGCTGGAGAGCGCCTTGCCGCGCCCGTCGAGCGCCACCGCGAAGGCGCCGTCGGGGATCCGGGCGAGCAGCAGCTCGCCCTCGCGCCGCACGCGCTCGGCCGTGGGCAGCTTGCGCTTCTCCTCGACCTCTGCCAGGTCGGGCGGCGGGACGAGGCGCCGGGCATAGTCCTCGTAGAGAGCGCGCTCGGGGCCCCGGCGCCAGCGCCCGACCGCGACGATCAGCGTGCGCATGGCCCGCGCGTCTCCGGCGCTTGCGCCGTCACAGGCCGGCTCCGGCCAGCCAGTCCTCGAACAGGCGCCGCCCCTGCCGCGCCATGACGCCCGACCAGCGCGCCGTGTCGGCGCGCAGCCCGGCCACCGTGACGTCCGGCGTCGCCGCGATCTCGGCGGCATGGCCGACGAACCAGCCTTCGAGCGTGGCCCCCGTCGCCTCGGCGTGGAACTGCAGGCCGAGTGCGGCGCTTCCCCAGGCGAACGCCTGGTTCTCCCAGGCCGCGCTGGCGGCGAGCCGTACGGCGCCGGCCGGAATGTCGAAGCCGTCGCCGTGCCAATGCAGCACCGCCGTCCGGCCGCCGTCGAGATGGCGCAGGGCCGAGGCGCGGCCCGCCTCGGTCAGCACGAGCGGCGACCAGCCGATCTCCTTGGCGCCCGTCGGGGCGACGCGCGCGCCAAGCGCCGCCGCCATGATCTGTGCGCCGAGGCAGATGCCGAGCGTGGGCCGCCCGGCCGCGAGGCGCCGTTCGATCAGGCGGATCTCCTCGGAAAGAAAGGGGTAGGACTCCGTCTCGTAGACGCCGATCGGGCCGCCCAGCACCACCAGCAGGTCGGGCGCGGCGGGGTCGAGCCCGCCGGTGCCGTCCACGGCCACGTCGCGATAGGCGAGGCGGAAGCCGCGCGCCGCGAGCACGGGCGCGAGCAGGCCTGCGTCCTCGAACGGGACGTGGCGGAGCGCGAGCGCCGTCGCCACGGCGCTATTCGCCGTCGCCGCGTCGTCCGGTCCCGGCCGCATCCGCGCCGCTCCAATCGGCGCCCCACATCTTCTCAAGGTTGTAGGCCTCGCGCACTTCGGGCCGGAACAAGTGGATGATCACGTCGCCGGCGTCCACCAGCACCCAACCGGCGGAGCCCATGCCCTCGACCGGCGGAGTATGTCCGAGAGCGCCCTTGAGGCGGGCGCGCAGCTGGTCGGCGATGGCGCCGATGTGGCGCGGGTTGCGGCCCGACGCCACCACCATGTAATCGGCGAAGGCGGTCTTTCCCGCGAGCGCCACCACCGCCACGTCCTCGGCCTGCAGGTCGTCGAGCAGCGTCTCGACCAGCGCGAGCGTCCGGCGCGCGGGGTCGAGCTTCGGCCGGGCCTTGCGCGGGGCGCGCGCCTTGGCGGAGGTTTTGGCCTTGGCCCCGGCGGGGGCCTTCTTCGGCGCCTTCCTCGGCGGTGCCTTGGCGGCGGGCTTCGCCTTGGTTTTGACCTTGGCTTTGATAGGGGCCTTGACGGGGGCCTTGGTCCTGGCAGGGGCTTTCCCGGCCTTGGCGGGGGCCTTGGCCTTGGGTTTCGCGGGCGCTTTCCCACGCGGCTTGCGCGGGGGCGTCACCACCGGGCGGCCTGCGCGCGGCGGCCGGCCGCGGCCGGCGGAAGGGAAGGGGTCGTCACGGGGTCGGTCATGCCTTTCGTCGTTGCCCGGCGGTCTTCGCGCCGGCGCCGCGCTTCTGTCGCGCACGGATTTCGGAGGCCGAGGCCGGGTGAAGGGGCGTGTGGAAATAGACCCAGGCGGGCGGCTTGCGCCCGAAGATCACGCCCGCGTCCCGGGAGCGCACGCGGAACCGTCCGAAACGATGCGCGGCCTTGCTCGCCAGCGCGCGAAAAGAATAGGTGGCGCGGTCGAAAACCGCAACGGGGACGGTCCGGAAGATGAAGGTCCATTTCTGCCAGCGCGGAATCTGCTCCAGGTTGTCGGCGCCCATGATCCACACCAGCCGCGCGCGCGGGAAGGCCGCCGTGAGCGCGCGCAGCGTCATCGCCGTGTAGCGCGTGCCCAGGTGGGACTCGATGTCGGTAACGACGATGCGCGGGTCGCGCGCCATCGCGCGCGCGGACGCCAGGCGCTCGGCGAGCGGCGCCATGTCGTCGCCGGACTTGAGCGGATTCTGCGGCGAGACCATCCACCACAACTGGTCGAGCCCGAGCTTGCGGATCGCGAGCCGCGAAATGTGCAGATGGCCTTCGTGGGCGGGGTTGAAGGAGCCGCCGAGGATTCCGATGCGCACGCCCGGGCGGTCCGCGCCGCCGATGCGGAGCTTCCCGGAATGGGGCGGGATGACGGGACGGTGCTTCAGGATCGGTGTCCGGGCGCGGTCACGGGCGGGTCTGGCCCGTGCCGTGGACGACATACTTGTAGCTGGTGAGTTGCTCGACGCCGACGGGGCCGCGCGCGTGCAGCTTGTCGGTGGAGATGCCGATCTCGGCGCCCATGCCGAACTCGCCGCCGTCGGCGAACTGGGTGGAGGCGTTGTGCAGCACGATCGCGCTGTCCACCGCGCCCAGGAACCTCTCCGCCGCCACCGCGTCGTCGGTCACGATGGATTCGGTGTGGTGCGAGCCGTATTTCGCGATATGCGCGATCGCGCCCTCGACGCCGTCCACCAGCGCGACCGAGATGATGGCGTCGAGGTACTCGGTGGACCAGTCGGTTTCGGTCGCCGCCTTCGCGCGCGGCTCGGCGGCGCAGACCTCGGCGTCGCCGCGCACTTCGCAGCCCGCTGCGATCAGGTCGTCGAGCACGGGCTTCAGGTGCGTGGCCGCCGCCTTGCGGTCCACCAGCAGCGTCTCGGCCGCGCCGCAGATGCCGGGCCGGCGCATCTTGGCGTTGAGCGCGACGGCGCGCGCCATGGCAAGGTCGGCCTTGCCGTCCACGTAGACGTGGCAGATGCCGTCGAGGTGCTTGATGACGGGAATGCGGCTCTCGGCGATGACGCGCTCGATCAGCGACTTGCCGCCGCGCGGCACGATGATGTCGATGAGCCCGGTCATGGCCAGCATCGCCCCCACCGCGGCGCGGTCGGTGGTGGGGACGACCTGGGCGCAGGCTTCGGGCAGGCCCGCTGCGCGCAGGCCCCGGTGCAGGGCGGCGAGGATGGCGCGGGACGAATGGAAGCTCTCCGAGCCGCCGCGCAGGATCACGGCGTTGCCCGACTTGAGGCACAGCGCGGCGGCGTCGGCGGTGACGTTGGGGCGCGATTCGTAGATCACGCCGATGACGCCGAGCGGCACGCGCACCCGCGTGATGCGGAGCCCGTTGGGGCGGGTCCAGTCGGCGATCACGTCGCCTACCGGGTCCTTGAGGGCGGCAATGTCCTCGAGCCCCTTCGCCATGGCCTCGACGCGCGCTGCGTTCAGCATCAGCCGGTCGAGGAAGGCATCGGTGGCGCCTTCCGCGCGCGCGGCCTCGAGGTCGCGGGCGTTGGCCGCGACGATGGCCGCGGCGTCGGCGCGCAGCGCGCGGGCGCCTTCCAGCAGCGCCGTGTCCTTGGCCGCGGTGGCGGCGCCCGCCAGCACCTGGGCCGCGGCGCGGGCGGCCTCGCCCAGCTTGCGCATCGTGGCGCGAATGTCGCCCGCGCGGTCGAGATCGGCGACGCTCATGCGCTCTTCTCCCCACGGTCCCCGTCCCCGGCGGTAAGGACGAGGTCGTCGCGATGGATCATTTCGTCGCGGCCACGGTAGCCCAGAAGCTCTTGAATTTCACGGCTTTTATGACCGGCTAGGCGGCGCGCGTCGGCGTCCGCGTAGGCCACCAGCCCGCGCGCCACCTCGGCGCCGCCGAGGTCGCGCACCAGCACCGCATCGCCGCGGTCGAAGCGGCCTTCCACCCGCACCACGCCGGCGGGCAGCAGGCTCTTGCCGGCCTTGAGCGCATCAAGGGCGCCGTCGTCCACGGTCAGCGTCCCCGCCGGCTTGAGCGAGGAGGCGATCCAGTGCTTGCGCGCCGCGCGCGGGTTCGCCGCCGGCACGAACCAGGTCTTGCGGGGAGCGCGGTCGAGGTCGCGCAGCGCGTGCAGCTTGCGCCCGTCTGCGATCGCCATGCGGCAGCCGCTGCCCATGGCGATGCGCGCGGCCTCCAGCTTGGTCACCATGCCGCCCGACGAGTAGCCGGGCGGCGCGGCACCGGCCATGGCGAGGATCGCCGGCGTGAGCGTGCTCACCTCCGGCACGAAGGCGGCGGCGGGATCCCGGTGGGGGTCGGCGGTATAGAGCCCTTCGATGGTGGACAGGAGCGCCAGCGTGTCGGCGGTGATCATGGCGGCGACGCGGGCGGCGAGGCGGTCGTTGTCGCCATAGCGGATCTCGTTGGTGGCGACGGTGTCGTTCTCGTTGATGACGGGCACCGCGCCGAGATGCAGCAGCGTCTCGATGGTGCTGCGCGCGTTGAGATAGCGTCGCCGGTCCTCGGTGTCCTCGAGGGTGAGCAGCACCTGGGCGACCGAGATGCCGTGGCGCGCGAGCGCCGACTGGTAGGCGTGGGCGAGGCGAATCTGCCCGGCCGCCGCCGCCGCCTGCTTCTCCTCGAGCCGCAGGCGCGGCTGGTCGAGGCCGAGCAGGCGCCGGCCCACCGCCACCGCGCCCGAGGACACCAGCACCACCTGGATGCCGCGGCCCTTGAGCACGGCGATGTCGGCGGCGAGCGCGCCGAGCCAGCGCGTGCGCACGGCGCCCTTGCGCTCGTCGGCGAGCAGGGCGGAACCGACCTTGACGACGAGGCGCCGCGACGCGGCGAGGGACTGGGTCATGGCCGCGATCCCTCGCGGGCCTCTTCGCCGGAGGGGCGCTCGGCCGCGCGCGCCGCCTCCACCCGGGCGAGCGCGCGGCGCATCAGTTCGGGCACGCCCCGCCCGGTGGCACCCGACAGGCGGGCGATGTCGGCCGCCTTGCAGCGGGCGGCGCGGGCGAGCTTGGCCGCGCGCGCCGCGATTTCGTCCTCGGCGAGCGCGTCGCACTTGTTGAGCGCGACGATCTCGGGCTTGCCCGTGAGATCGGCGCCGTACTCCTCGAGCTCGCGCCGCACCGTGCGATAGGCGCCGGCCACGTCCTCCTGGGTGCCGTCGACGAGATGCAGCAGCACGCGGCAGCGCTCCACATGGCCAAGGAAGCGGGTGCCGAGCCCAGCGCCCTCGTGGGCGCCCTCGATCAGGCCGGGGATGTCGGCCAGCACGAACTCGCGCTCGTCCACGTAGACCACGCCGAGCTGGGGCGAGAGGGTGGTGAAGGGGTAGTCCGCGATCTTGGGCCGCGCGCGCGAGGCGGCGGCGAGCAGGGTGGACTTGCCGGCGTTGGGCAGGCCGACGAGGCCGGCGTCGGCCAGCACCTTGAGGCGCAGCCAGACGGTGCATTCGGTGCCGGGCCAGCCGGGATCGGCGCGGCGCGGCGCCTGGTTGGTGGCCGACTTGTAGTGTGCGTTACCGAAGCCGCCGTCGCCGCCCCGGGCCAGCACGCAGGCCTTGCCGGGGGCGTCGAGGTCGGCGATCACGGTCGCCTTGTCCTCGGCCAGGAGGACGGTGCCGACCGGCACCTCCAGCACCACGTCGTCGGAATCCGCGCCGGTGCGGTTGCGGCCCTCGCCGGGGCGGCCGTTCTTCGCGGTGAAGTGCTGGCGGTAGCGGAAGTCGATCAGGGTGTTGAGGCCCGGGACGGCGACCGCGATCACCGAGCCGCCGCGTCCGCCGTCGCCGCCGTCGGGGCCGCCGAACTCGATGAACTTCTCGCGCCGGAAGCTGAGGCATCCGGCACCGCCGTTGCCCGCCTTGGCGTAGACCTTGGCCTCATCGAGGAACTGCATGACCGTGCATCCGCACAGGAAATGGGGTGGCGCGCAAGAAAAAAGGGGAATGCGGCCATTCCCCTTCCTTCAGACGGAAACGGCCGCGGATCGGGTCAGCCCTGCGGCTCCACCGACACGAAGGCCTTGCCGCCTTCCTTGCGGGCGAAGCGCACCTCGCCGTCGACGAGCGCGAACAGCGTGTGGTCGCGGCCGATGCCGACGTTGGGGCCCGGGTGGAACTTGGTGCCGCGCTGGCGCACCAGGATGTTGCCGGCGATCACGCTCTGGCCACCGAACTTCTTGACGCCGAGGCGGCGCCCGGCGGAGTCGCGGCCGTTGCGGGACGAGCCGCCTGCCTTTTTGTGAGCCATGGCTGCTACTCCTTCTTCGCCGCCGGCTTTTTGGCCGCGGCGGTCTTCGACGGGGCCTTCTTGGCCGCCTTCCTGGGCGCGGCCTTCTTCGGCGCGGCCTTCTTCGCGGCGGGCTTGGCCTCGGCCTTCGGCTGCGGCTCGGCCTTCCGGCGCTCGGGGCGCGGCTCGCCGGCCTTGAGGATGGCGGCGATGCGCACCACCGTCTCGAGCTGGCGGTGGCCGTTCTTGCGCCGGTAGTTCTGGCGGCGCTTCTTCTTGAAGACGATGATCTTGGCGCCCTGGCGCTGCTCCAGCACGTCGGCGATCACCTGGGCGCCCTCGACCAGCGGGGCGCCGATCTGGGCGGCGGTGCCGTCGTGCAGCGCCAGAACCTCGGAGAAGGCGATCTCGCCGCCGGCGTCCGCCTCGAGCTTCTCGATGGCGATGACGTCGTTCTCGGCGACCTTGTATTGCTTTCCGCCCGTGCGGATGACCGCGTACATCACGCTTGCTCGCTTCGATATCGTTCGGGAGGCGGTCCCCCGCGTCGTCGTGGAGGGGCCACCGGAAGCGCGGAATATAGCGCCGGGGGGCGGGCTGTCAACGTTTTTCCAGGGCCGTTTGCGAGGTTTTGGGCCGCATTTCCGGGAGTTCTGGCGGGCCATTCCCGGGCCTGCCCGGGCTTGCTCCGGGGCCGTCCTTGGGCTAGGTTCCGGCTCCCGTCGCGCCCGCCCCGGCCGGGCCGGGCGCGCGACCCGGGCTGCCTTTCCCCTGCTCCACCAGTGGGTTGCGCGGCCCCAGCGGTGGGGTGCCGGAGTGGTCGATCGGGGCGGTCTCGAAAACCGTTGTGCGGGTAACCGTACCGTGGGTTCGAATCCCACCCCCACCGCCATTTCTACCCTATCGAACGTTCTCCGCGCGCGGATGCGGGTTTGAGGGGACAGTTAGTTTGGTACCGGGAGAATTCCGGCATTTAAGGGGCTATAAGGGGATTTATCGGCACAAGACCAAGGGCTTGGCAAAAATCGGGCGCCGATGCGAATCGTTCTTAAGCGCCAGTTGCGCGGCGCCCGCGCCAGTTAGTCTGGACTCGCCGCGAATCTCGGAAACGCCCGGCAGCCGGGCGAGTCGGCAATAATGAGATTCCTTTTTACGGCGGCAAAAGGGAACAGGTGATTCCCTTTTGAAGTGGCGGAAAACGGCCCTTCAAACGAGCCAAAAAGGAATCCCTAAACCACCCTTCCGATCCAGCGCACGCGACCGACGATGCGCAGCTCGTCGACCTGGCCGGCGGGATAGGTGACGGCCTGGTAGACCGGGTTGTCGGAGCGCAGCACGAGCGCGCCGTCCGGCAGGCGCTGGGGGCGCTTGATCAGCAGCTCGTTCTCCCTGGCGATGACGTAGACGGCGCCTTCGATCAGGCGCTCCGGCTCGAGCTCCAGAAGCAGCGCGTCGCCGCTCATGATCAGCGGCTCCATCGAATCGCCGACCGCCCGGATCACGACCAGGCGCTCGACCGGCACGCCGATGGACCGCAGCCAGTCGCCGCGGAAAGCGACCTCGGTCTCCACCTTTTCGTGCTCAACCAAGGCCCCGCCCCCGGCCGCGGCCCTGATGTCGTAGACGGGCACCGGCACGAACACGTCGTCGCCAGAATCAGAGGTGGTAGGCGCTTTCCGAGCTGGCTTATCGGAAGCCCAAAGATCTCGCACGGCAGGTTCCGGGGGGAGATCAATAAATCCTTCAGGCGCCTGTTCTCCGCGGCCCAGGAGCCATTCACCATCTATCCCAGCTGCGTCAGCCAATTGCCTGGCTAGTCCCCTGTACCCTTCGAGCGGCCCATACCACCCACTCGCCAAGTCGCCTAATACGCCTTCCGGAAGATCGGACTTTTCCGCAGCCTTCTGCATGCCACCAAGCTGGTCGATGGCGAAGCGTACACGGTGGGCGAAGGGTGCCCATTGCCTCCACTTCGGGCCTTGGCCAGCTGCCAACCATTCTAGGCGCACGCCGAACGTTTCCACGATGCGGAGCAACATCGGACGGGTGGGCTCTCCACCGGCAAGCCATCTCTGCAAACCACCTAGGGACATTTGCATCTTCTTGGCAAAGGCGTTTTGCCCCCCTGCCCAGGTCACCAGTTCGTCGAGTCGACCAACGAAGGCCGGGTCCGCAACTACTTTAGAGGTTGCCCCGCTCTCGGATGCCTGTTTTTCGGACAGATTTCTGCTCTTTTTCAAGTAGATGCACTCCAGAATTCTATAGCGGTTGATTTTAACCTCTATAGAGGTTATCGTCCGCTCCAATGGCTATCCCGTCGCCTTCCCATTCATCCCGAAGGCGCGGCAACTCTAGAGGAGCCCGATGGCACCGTCACCGTCAAAAGACTATGCGACCGTGAACAGGATCAGCGTCTCCGTTGACACGCTGATGGTCGCCCGCAGCACCAGGTTCGGCTTTCGCTTCGCCCCGGACATTCTGACCTTTATCACCGAGTCCTACGGTCGGATGAGCGTCTACGCGTGCGAGGCGCAATGCCGCCGGAAGTTCGGCCGACGGGGGCCGAGCAAGTCGGCCATCCACCGCTACTGGCAGTGGCTCGACGAGCAGGCCGGAATCGCGGTGGCCTGATGATGAGGGCCGGGTCGCTCCATAACGATCTTCGCCACCGACCCGTCACCCCGGTGGCAAGGCCCAGCGCGGCGGGCGCGTGCCGCGCATGCGCGACCCGGCCGCTTTTTTGGTGAGGGGTGCTGATGTCCCGCCGGCGCCGCGATCCATTAACCGGCGATCTATTCGCCGCCGCGCCGGCCGAGCCCGTGCGGCGGTTCGATCCGGAACGTGTGCGCGCCGCCACCATCGAGGGCACGGTGTGCCGGGCGGTGGCGCAGGCGTTGCGCGAATGCGAGGTCGACCGCGGTGAGATCGCGCGGCGCATGTCGGAGTTCCTCGGCGAGACGGTGTCGAAGTCGATGCTCGACGCCTACGCGTCGCAGGGGCGCGCGGGGCACAGGATCAGCACGTCGCGCCTCGTCGCGCTGGTGCATGCCACCGGCGACTTCCGGCTGCTGCAGGTCCTCGCCGAGCCGTTCCGTTGCTCGGTGGTGGAAAACAAGTGGCTGCGCTGGATCAAGGTGGGCCAGCTCGCCGAGACGCGCGACGAGGTCAACCGCGAATACGAGATGGCGCGCAGGGCGACGCGGCGGGGGCTTCTATGAAGACATGGGTTGCCACCGAGGAGATCGCCGTTGCCGCAGGCGTTAGTGCCCGCGCGGTGCGCCTCCGGGGTGAGCGGCAAGGCTGGCGGTCACGCCGCCGCGCCGGCAGCCGTCGCGGCCTTGAATGGGCCTTCGACGATCTGCCTCAAGACCTACGGTCGAGGTGCGCCGCGTCCTGGGCCAACGAAACAAACAGTACGTCTTCCGAAACAAACACCAGATCGTGCCAGGAGCCGCCCGCCGGCGCGCCACGCGTGCCTGACCATGAGTCAGGCGGCTCTGCCGCCGGGCCCGGCCCGGCCGAGACGCTCGCCTACGCGCGGGGCGAGCAGCCCCGCGCCGAGGCCCGCGCGGAGATCGTGCGGGCGTTCAGGACCTTCCTCGTTCAATCCCGCCTTGCGGTCGTGCCCGCGTCCGGGACGTTCGCCGAGCTCTACAACGCGGGGCAGATCGAGGTCGCGCCGGAGACCCGCCGCCTGTTCCCCGCGACCGCGGGGCCAACGGTCCGGAAATGGCATGCCGCCTATTTCAAGCGCGGACCCGTCGCCCTGGCCGACAAGTACGGCCGCCACCGCAAGGGCAAGGGCCGCATCGAGACCGACGACGAGGTGCGCGAGCTGATCGTCGGCATCATCGCGCACCGGCCTCATGCGAACGCCAAGCAGGTCATGCGCGACCTGCGCGCCCGCTTCAAGGAGACGCCCGAGCGCGTGCCCGGTTACCGCACGGTGCAGCGCTTCATCACCAACTGGAAGGCTGCGAACGCCTCCGTGTTCGAGGCGATCCGCGACCCCGATGCCTGGAAGAGCCGCCGTCGCGTCGCCTTCGGCTCGGCCTCCGAAAAGGTCACGCGCCTCAACCAGCTGTGGGAACTCGATTCGACGCTGGCGGAGGTGATGCTCCAGGACGGCCGGCACGCGCTGGTCGCCTGTGTAGACGTGTTCTCGCGGCGCGCGATGCTGCTCGTCACCAGGACCTCTCGTGCTGCGGCCATCCTGTCGCTCATGCGCAGGGCTTGCCTCGCCTGGGGCGTGCCCGAGGTGGTCAAGACGGACAACGGCAAGGATTACGTGAGCGCGCACATGGCGCGCGCGCTGCGCGGGCTCGGAGTCGAGCAGGAAACCTGCACGCCCTTCAGCCCCGAGCAGAAGCCACACGTCGAGCGCTTTATCGGCACGGTGGTGCGCGGGCTGTTCGAGCAGCTCCCGGGCTATATCGGCCACAACGTGGCTGACCGCAAGGCGATCGAGGCGCGGCGCTCCTTCGCCGAGCGATTCGGCGACGGCGACCGGATGGTCGGCGCCATGCCCCTCACGGCTGCCGAGCTGCAGGCGGCCTGCGACGACTGGATCGCGGGCGTCTACGAGCAGGAAAGACACGGCGGGCTTAACGGCCGCTCGCCGTTCGAGACGGCCGCCGCCTGGAGCGGGGCGGTGCGCAAGGTCGCGGACGAGCGCGCGCTCGACGTGCTGCTCGCCGAGGCGCCGGGCACCCACGGAATCCGGACAGTCCAGAAAAAGGGCATCGCGGTCGAGGGCACGTATTTCATCGCGCCGGAGCTCGGCGCCTGCGACGACGGGAAAAAGGTCCATGTGCGGCTCGATCCGCTGGACATGGGCCGGGTCTACGTCTTCGACGCCGACTCGTCTGAATTCATCTGCGTCGCCGTCGCGCCCGAGCGCACGGGCGATTCCCGCGAGGAACTGGCGCGTGAGGCCAAGCAGCGCCAGAAGGCGAAGCTCGCCGCCGCGAAGAAGGAAGTCGAGTCGGTCAAGCGCCGCGCCCGGCCACACGATCTCTACAAGGAGGGCCTTGCCGCGGCCCGCGAGGACGCCGGCCGCGTCGCCGCCTTCCCGCGCCCCGTCGAGCCCCACGAGACGCCCGCCATCAACGAGGCCTCGAAGGCCGTTTCACCGCGCCAGCCCGAACCGGGCGTGATCACGGCCGATACACTCACCGACGAAGACAGGGCCTGGGCCGACGCCGAGTTCGCGCGCATCGAGGCACGCAACGCCAGCGGCGGCAACATCGTCGCGTTCCCGAGCGCCCCCGACTCGTCGGAAGCGGGCGTCCCGGCCGACACCGACCCGGCTTCGCTCTCCGATTCCGATTACCTGCGCTGGGCGCTCGCCCGCGCGGGTGCGCTGTCGTCCTCCCAATGGGACGAGGCCCGGCGGCTGCTGTCCGACAAGGGCATGCGCTACGTGCTCGACATCGACACCGAAGAAGCGGGGCTCGCGCGTCTGGGCCCGCGCCCGCAGGAACAACGGAAGGAGCTCCCATGAGGAAGGTCTTTGTGAAGATCGGCAACGTCCAGGCATTCATGGACGGCTACAAGCAGCTCGAACAGCGCGACGCGGCCGAGGCCTCGCTGATGCTGGTTTCTGGCGACGCGGGCCTCGGCAAGAGCGAGACGGCCCTATGGTGGCGCATCAACGTGATGGAGCGCCGGGCCAAGCTGGTACGCGTCAAGGCTGCCTACACGCCACGCTGGCTCCTCACCGACATCGCACGCGCCCTTGACCTGGAGCCCGAACACACTTGCGAGAAGTTGTTCGGCCAGATCGTCGGCGAGCTCACCCGTCCCGACCAGCCCCAGCGCCCCATCGTGGTCGACGAGATCGAGGCCGCGCTCCACGACATCAAGGTGATCGAGACGCTCCGCGACATCTCCGACGTCGCCGAGATTCCGGTGATCATGGTCGGCCGAGAGCACGTCGGCGCCAGGCTCCGTCGCCAGCCGCAGATCGACAGCCGAATCTCGGCGCGGGTTTCGTTCCAGTCGGTCACGGAGGCCGACATCGCCACGCTCGCGCGCGAGCTGTGCGAAGCCCCGATCGGCGAAGACGCGGTCGGCCGCATCGCGCGCGAGTGCGAGGGTCGCATCCGCAACGCCATCATGCTGCTGGGCTACGCCGAGCGCGCGTCCAAGCGCCAGGCCCGGTCCTCGGTCGCGGCATGAGCGCCAAGCTGGTCAACGCGATCCTGCAGGCGCTGCCGATCAGCGGCACCTGCATGAAGATCGCCGAGCTTATCCGCGTGTCCGGCTTCACCGACACGGAGGTTTCGGCGACCTGCTGCAAGCTGATCAGTCGCAAGCTTGTCGAGCGCGTGCGCCCGGGATGCTTCCGGCTCACCGCGGCGGGTCAGGCGGCGCGGAAGGCCGGGCTCACGATCAACAACGGCCACCCCAAAGGCACCGCCAACGGCGGCATCCGGCGCCCGCGCGAGGACACGCTGCGGGCGCGCCTGTGGGACGCGCTACGCGCGACCGAGAAGGCAAGCGTGGGCGAGCTGTTGACGATCGCCCGGCGCGGCACCGAGAGCGATGCCCCGCGCGACGCCCAGCGCTACTTCGCCGCGCTCGCCGCGGCCGGCATCGTCCGGCGCATGCCGCGCAAGGGCGCGGATGGCGAGTATCGCTACTTCCTGCACGCCGACCCGGGCCCGGTGGCGCCGATCTACCGCCGCAGCCGAGGCGAGGTCTTCGACCCCAACACCGGACGCTCGATAGACGTGGAGGGCGTGTCGTGAGTGCCATCGGGAAGAGCGCTCATGCCTCCAGCGTCGCCGCCGCGCACACGACCTGGGACGGTGCGCCGCCGGAGTGGGTGTTGGCGCTCGCCGCGCGCTGTGACGAGCTGCGCTCCCAGTCGAGGGCTGCCGCCGAGATCGGCTACTCGGGGTCGGTGGTGAGCCAGGTGATCCGGAACCGCTACACGGGCGACCTCGCCAAGCTCGAGGAAAAGGTCCGCGGGCGCTACCTCGGCAAGACCGTGAGCTGCCCCGTGCTCGGCCACCTGCCCAGGGATGCCTGCCTGCAGTACCAGGGGCTGAAGGAGACCGACCTGGGGATCGGGCCGGAACGCACGCGCCTCTACCGCGCGTGCCGCGCGGGGTGCCCCCATTCACTCATCGCTAAAGGAGGCTTCAATGGCCGCTAGCGAGGTCATCGTCAATACCGTCCACGCGCTGCAGACGCGCGCGGCGGAGAGC
>JBJHBM010000041.1:0-16083 GCA_050485485.1 Alphaproteobacteria bacterium
GCGCCCGGCCGCGCCCGAGCGTGCCGCGCTCGCCAAGGGCGCGCTGGCGGCGGCCGCCGTGATCGCCGTCTTCACCCTGCCGGTGGACCGGGCTCCCTGGGCGCTCGCGATCGCGGCGCTCCTGCTGCTGTCGCGCCGCTTCCCGACCGCGCGCATGCTGTCGATGGTGGACTGGCACCTCCTCGTGCTGTTCGCGGCGCTGTTCGTCGTCACCGGGGCGTTGTCGGCGACCGGCCTGCCGGCGCGCGCCGTCGCCGCCGTCGGTCCCGCCGTCCTGCAGGCGCCCGAGACGCTGGCGCTGGCCGCGGTCGCGGGCAGCAACACCATCGGCAACGTGCCGCTGGTGATGATGGTGCTTGCCCTCGGCATCGATTTCGGGGCGCAGGGGCTCTATGCGCTCGCAGTGTTCTCGACGCTTGCCGGAAACCTCCTCGTGGTGGGCTCCCTGGCCAACATCATCGCCGTCGAGCGCGCGCGAAGCGAGGGCGTGCACATCGGATTCGCCCGTTACGCGCGCTTCGGCGTCCCCGTAACGGTCCTGAGCGTTGCCCTGAGCTGGGTCTGGGTGCGCGCGATACTGCCCGTGTTGCCGCTCTAAAGCCCCTCATGGCGCCTCCTATGGCGCTTTTTGCGCCCCTCCATTCGGCCTAAGCTCGCGCCATGCGACCGCCTTCCGCCCCGCGTGCCGGGGCCATGTCCCGCAGCGACCTGATCCAGGGTGCCCTCTGGGCCGCAGCCGCAGCCGCGTTCCACTCGCTGGTGCCGGTCGGCGTGCGGCTCCTCTCGGACACCATGGAGCCCATCCAGATCGTGTTCTACCGCAACGCGATGGGGCTCATGTTCTTCCTCGCCTTGTTCTCGTGGCGCGGCTTCTCGTTCCTGAAAACCCGTCATCTCGGCCTGCATCTCCAGCGCAACGTCGCCAACTTCGTCGGCATGTGGCTGTGGTTTGCGGCCATCGCATCGATGCCGATCGCCAAGGCGATCGCGCTCCACTTCACGGAGCCGATGTTCGCGACGCTGCTCGCCGTCGTGATCCTCAAGGAGCGTCCCGGTGCGTTGCGCATCGCCGCACTGCTGGCGGGATTCGTCGGCGTGATGATCGTGCTGCGCCCGGGCGCCATCCCGATCGGCTGGCCCGCGCTGATGGTGCTGGGTTCGGCCGCGCTCTACGCGACCCTGCCGATCTACAGTCGGATTCTGGGACGAAGCGACCCGCCCTCCACCACCACCTTCTACTATCAGGCGATGCTGACGGCGTTCGCCTTCTTCCCGTCGCTGCCGGTATGGGTATGGCCGGTCTGGGGCGACGCCCCGGCGCTGTTGCTGCTGGCCGCCGCCGGCACGGCCGCGCCCTATTGCATCATCCGCGCCGTCCGCCACGCCGAGGCGAGCGTGGTCTCGCCCATGGGCTTCCTGCGGCTGCCGCTGACGGCGGGCCTCGCCTTCCTGCTGTTCGGGGAGCCCACCGACGTCTGGACCTGGGTGGGGGCGGCGGTGATCTTCGGCGCGGCTTATGTCGCGACCCACGGCGCCGCCCGGAGCGCGGGCCGCAGACGCTAGGACTATCCTATTAAGTCACTGTTATATAAATGGAAAATTGCCGAGCGCCATGCCCGGCGGGAACGGGCATTGGGCCTGTCCGGCCAAAATTAAAATTTATTCTCAATCGCTTGAGGGGTGCTTGTTGGGGCGGCGGAGAGCCTTTAAAACAGGGCCTTCCACGACAGACCCGCCCCGGCCCGAGCGCCGCGCGGCCCCGCGAGAGAGGCCCCGAGACCCATGACCAGCGCCGTCCAGAATTCCAGACCTGCCGCCCAGAATTCCCATCCGTCGGGCTCAAATTCGGGCGAACTGCTGCGCGCCCAGGTGGCGGCCTGCACCCGGCTGCTCAACATGCTCGGCATCCTCCATTACTCGGGCCACGTCTCGGTCCGGGTGCCGGGCAAGGACCAGTGCTATATCCAGACCCGCACCGAGAGCCGCGCCGAGGTCACGCCCGAGAGCGTGCTGCTGGTGGACTTCGACGGCAACGTGCTGGAGGGCGCGCCGGGCAAGCCGCCGAGCGAGCTCGTGATCCACACCGAGACCTACCGCAAGCGCCCCGACGTCGGTGCCGTGATCCACAACCACATGCCGCTCGCGGTGGCCATCACAATGGTCCGGGGCCGCAAGATCGAGATCATGGACTTCCACGCCTCGCGCTGGGCCGACGGCATCCCGGTGATGCAGGACGTCGGCCACATCAAGTCGAAGGCCGACGGCGAGGCGCTGGCGGACGCGCTCGGCGACGCCCACGCGCTCCTCTTGCGCGCCCACGGCCTCGTGCTCACCAGCGAGAGCGCGCCCGCGATCCTGGTGGACACGGTCCATTTCGAGGACAACCTCAAGGCCATGAAGGAGGCGCTCTCCTTCGGCGACGACCTAGTGCCGCTCACCAGGGAGGACCTCGCGCGCGTGGGCGAGTACGAGGACCGCGGCCACCACATCGGCAAGATGTGGAACTACTACGTGAACGAGGGCCGCAAGGCGGGCCTCATCCCCGAAGGCTGGGACGTGCGCCTCTAGCGGCGCGCCGGGCCCGGCGGGGCGGGGAAGCGGCATGGCGGCGGAGGCCGGGGCGGGCCGCGCGCTGCGCGCCCAGCTCGCCGCCTGCACCCGGCTGCTCGCGCGCCTCGGCCTGCTCCACTACTCGGGCCACGTCTCGGCGCGCGCGCCGGGGACGGAGCGGCTCTACATCCAGGCCCGCGACCAGAGCCGCGCCGAGGTCGCGCCCGATGACATCCTGCTGGTGGACTTCGACGGCAATGTGCTGGAGGGCGCCCCCGGCCGTCCGCCAAGCGAGCTCGCGATCCACGCCGAGATCTATCGCAAGCGTCCCGACGTGGGTGCCGTGATCCATGCCCACATGCCGCTGGCCGCCGCCCTCACCATGGTACGCGGGCGCGCGAACGGGCCCGAGATCATGGACTTCCACGCCGCGCGCTGGGAAGACGGCGTCGCGACGATGCCCGCCGTCGGCCATATCAAGACCCGGGCCGACGGGGCGGCGCTGGCGGACGCGCTCGGCGGCGCCCACGCGCTCCTCCTGCGCGCCCACGGCCTGGTGCTGACCGCCGAGAGCCCGCCCGGCATCCTGATCGACACCGTCCAGTTCGAAGACAACCTCAAGGCCATGAAGGAGGCGCTCGCCTTCGGCCGCGACCTCCGTCCGGTCACCGCCGACGACCTCGCCCGCGTCGCCACCACGGCCGACCGCCCCCACCGGCTCGCCAAGTCGTGGGGCTATTTCGTCGCCCAGGGGCGCCGCGCCGGCATCCTGCCGGCCGACTGGCCGCTGGACTAGGCGGCTGGCCAGGAGCGCCGCCGCGCCGTATCCTCGGCGCCGCCAGGACACCGAACGAGGCCCGTCATGCGCCTGCTCTCCGTCAACGTCGCCCACCCCCGCGAGGTCACCTACCGCGGCCGCACCTATCCCACCGCGATCTTCAAGGTGCCGGTGGCGGGGCGGGTCGCGGTCGGGCGCCTCAACATCGCCGGCGACAGCCAGGGCAACCCGCGCACTCACGGCGGGCCCGACATGGCGGTCTATGTCTTCGGCCACGAGAACTACGCTCATTGGGCGGCCGACCTCGGCCGCGACGACCTCGGCCACGGCGCCTTCGGGGAGAACCTGACCGTGACCGGCCTGCGCGAGGAGGAGGTCGCCGTCGGCGACGTGTTCCGCATCGGCACTGCCCGTTTCCAGGCGACCGAGCCGCGCACCCCCTGCCACAAGCTCGCCATGAAGTTCGGGGACGACGACCTGCCGCGCCGCTTTGCCGCCGAGGGCCACGTCGGGTTCTACTTCCGCGTGCTAGAGGAGGGCGAGATCGGGGCGGGCGACGGGATTGTGGCCGAGAGCCGCGACCCGGCCCGCCTCACCATGGCCGAAGTGCTCGCCCTGTGGTCGGACAAGGGCGCTACGGCGGCCGCCCTCGACCGGGCGCTGTCGGTCGCGGCCCTCAGCGCCACCTGGCGGGCGCGCTTCGAGAAGCGCCGTATCCTCATGGTTGAGGCGGCTTCCGCCACCGACGCGGATCGCCTAGAATGGAGCCACGAGCGGTTGACCTGGGCCTAAAGGGGGCCTAACGCGCCGCTGCCACGACTACGACCACGGCCGCGAAGGCCGGGCAAAGCAGGGAGCCAGAACGTGAGCGCCGAGGGACTCGAATTCCGTTTCCGCCACACCATGCTGCCGGTCGCCGACTTGGAACGCTCAGTCGCGTTCTATACCGAGGCGCTCGGCATGAAGGTGGTGCGCGAGCGCCGTGCCGGGCCCGGCATGCACAACGTCGCCTATGTCGGCTACGGCGAGGAGGGTACCCATCCGGTGCTCGAGCTGATCGAGAACACCGGCGATCACGACAAGCCCTGGGCGGGGCATTTCGCCATCGCCGTTACCGACCTGCCGGCGCTTGCGAAGCGCCTGGAGGTGCGGGGCGTGCGCTTCAAGAAGCCGCTCACCAAGGCGGAAGGCGGCACCAACGTCTATATCTGCAACATCCTCGATCCCGACGGTTTCGAGATCGAGCTGAACCAGCGCAAGGGCGGTATCCACAGCTGAGCCCGCGCCGGTACGGCGGCGCCCGCGCCGCCCACTTCCGATAAACCGGATACAATCGTGACAGGGAGCAAGACATGATCTTTCGACGCCTTCTCCTGACCGCCGTCGGGACCGCGGCCGTGCTCGGCCTCGCGCCAGCGGCCCAGGCAGACGCCGTAGCCGATTTCTTCAAAGGCAAGCGCATGCAGATGATCGTCGGCGGCACGCCCGGCGGCGGCTACGACGTCTATGCCCGAAACTTCGCGCGCTACTACGTCGATTACATTCCCGGCAAGCCCAATATGATCGTCCAGAACATGCAGGGCGCCGCCTCGATCCGCGCCGCCAACTACGTCTACAACGTCGCGCCGAAGGACGGCACCGTGCTGGCCGCCGTGCAGCGCACCATCCCGATCCTGTCGCTCTACGGCACCGACGGCCTGCAGTACGACGCCAACAAGTTCAACTGGCTCGGCAGCATCAACAACGAGGTTTCGGTCTGCGTCTCGCGCCAGGATTCCGGTATCGCTACGATCCAGGACGCGATGGCGCGCGAACTGATCATCGGCGGCTCGGGCGCCAACGACACCGAGAACTTCCCCGCCGTCCTCAACAATCTCCTCGGCACCAAGTTCAAGATCATCTCCGGCTACAAGGGCCCGGACATCGCGCTCGCGATGGAGCGCAACGAGGTTTCCGGACGCTGCGGCTGGTCGTGGACCTCGCTGCGCAACCAGCACAGGGAATGGCTCGACAAGGGTTCCGTCAACGTCCTGATCCAGCTCTCGGTCGAGAAGCTGGACGAGATCAAGGCGCCGCTGGTCATGGACATGGCCAAGTCCGACGAGGACCGCCAGGTGTTCGAACTGGTGTTTGCGCCCCAGGCGTTCGGCCGGCCGTTCGTGCTGCCGCCCGACGTGCCCTCCGACCGCGTCGCAGCCCTGCGCGCCGCCTTCAACCAGACCGCGAAAGACCCGAAGCTGATCGCCGACCTGGAGAAGCTGAGCTTCGACGTTTCGCTCGTCACCGGCGAGAGGATGCAGGAGATCGTCGCCCGCCTGCTCAAGACGCCGCCGGCCGTCGTTCAGAAGGCCGCCGATTCGATGAACTACCGCGGCGAGCGCCTGCAGGCGAAGATCGTCGAGGTCAAGGACTCCGGTACCGTCAGCAAGGTGATCCGCGAGGGCCGCGCGATCGAGATCAAGCTGTCGGACGGCACCGCGGTGGAAAGCCCGCTGTCCGCCTCGCGCAGCAAGGTCATCATCGCCGGCAAGGAAGCGGCACGTGGCGACATCAAGGAAGGCATGGCCTGCACGGTCACCTATCCGGCGCGGGGCATGGAGGTTTCCAGCCTGGATTGCAAGTAGCCGTTTTCCGGCCCGGACAAGGAAAGACCCCCGGTTGCGCCGGGGGTCTTTTCGCTCAGGGCGCCCGGTTTCCGCTACTGGCCGAGCCCGTCGATCTTGGCGGCGAGGATGAAGTCGTTTTCGTGCAGGCCCTTGATCTTGTGGGTCTGGAGCGAGACGTCGGCGTAGCCCCAGCCGAAGGCGATATCGGGATGGTGCCCTTCCGCTTCGGCGAGGGCGCCAACCCGGTTGACGAAGTCGAGCGATGCGGCGAAATCCTTGAACTTGAACGAGCGCCGCAGCCAGGTGGCGCTGTCGGTCAGGTCCCACTTGGGGGTCTGCTTGCGCAGGCTCTCGGCCTCCGCCGCGGTCAGCGGGGGAATGCCGCCCTGGCAGGGGGTGCAGACCTTGCCGGTCAGGTCTTCGGTCATGGTGCCGTCTCCTTGCGCGCCCGCGGGCGCGCTCCTTTCGTCAAGTCACCGTCAGTTCACGACGCGGCGCACCGCCGCGACGATGCGGTCCGTCGAGGGCGCGATGGCGGCCTCGAGCGGCGGCGAGAACGGGGTGGGCGTCGCCAGCCGGGCGACGCGCTGCACCGGCGCCTTGAGGGCGTGGTGCGCGCGCGCAGCGGCGAGCGCCGCGATCTCCGAGCCCACCGAGCAGGTCTGGATGCTCTCGTCCACGGTGACGAGGCGCCCGGTCTTCTCCACCGAGGCGACAATGGTATCCTCGTCGAGGGGCACGATCGAGCGCGGGTCCACCACCTCCGCCGAGATGCCGTCTTTGGCCAGCGCCTCCGCGGCCTCCAGCGCCCACAGCACGGCGCGCGAGGAGGCGGCGATGGTGACGTCGCTTCCCTCGCGCTTCACTTCGGCCCGGCCCAGCGGAATCTCGTAGGGCCCGTCGGGAACCTCGCCCTTCTGGCCGAGCAGCGCGGTGTGGTCGATCCACAGCACCGGATTGGCGCCCTTGAGGGCCGCGCGCAGCATGCCCTTCACATCGCGCGGGCTGGTCGGCTGCATCACCATCAGGCCCGGGACGTTGGCGGCCATGCTCTGGGGGCTTAGCGAATGCTGGCCGGAGCCGCCGCCGCGCAGCCCGTGGTACATGTGGAACACCACCGGCACCCGCAACTGGCCGCCCGACATGGAGCGCGCGGCGCCGGCCTCGTGGACGATCTGGTTCCAGGCTTCCAGCGCGAAGCTCGCGGTGCCGAAGCAGTAGTACATCGTGAGCCCCGACATGGCGGCGCCGATGGCCATGGAGGCGGTCGCGCCTTCCGAAGTGGGCGGGTCGGTGAAGCGGTCGGCGTGGCGCTCCTGCAGCGGCTTGGCGAAGCGCGCCTCTGGCCCGTGGCTCAGGATGCCGCGGCCGATCAGGTGGAATTTCGGGTTTTCCTCGATGATGCCGGTGAGGGCGTCCACCACGGCTTCGGCGTAGGTCTTGACGGCCATGGCGGGCTCCTCAGGCGAAGACATGGGCCACGGCTTCGGCCGCGTCGGGGAAGGGGCTGCTCTCGGCGAAGGCGCGCGCGGCCTCGATGCGCGCGGTCACCTTGCGGTCGAGCTCCAGCACCGCTTCGCGCGTCGTCGCCTTGTCCGCGAGCAGCTTCTTGACGTAGAGCCGGATGCCGTCGTGGTCGCGCGTCCAGCCGGCGTGCTTGCCGGAGATACGGTCCTCCTCCCATGCGAGCGCGACGTCGGTGACGCCGGTCGGGAACTCGGGCTCGACCTGGTGCGAGCCGGGCCAGCGCTCGAGCTGGGCCTGCAGGAATACGGGCCGGCCGCGCGCGCGGACCTCGGCGGCGGCGTCCCTGGCGACGGCCAGCACCGCATCGGCATCGCGCCCGTCCACCACCACCGTTTCGATGCGGAGCGCCGCCGGCAGATCGCGCAGCGCCTTTGCCGCCAGCATCGAGGACGGCCGCTGTCCTTCCTTGGCGTTGTTCTCGCACACGAACAGCACCGGGAGGTCGAGGATCGAGGCAAGGTTGAGGGATTCGAAGCAGATGCCTTCGTCCAGCGTGCCATCACCGAAATGGGCGACACCGATCGCCTTCGAGCCCTGCTTCTTGAGGCCGAAGGCGGCGCCGATGGCGAGCCCGACGCTGCCGCCTACCATCGCCGAGGTGGACTGGAATCCTGCGCCGGTGTCGCACAGGTGCCACGGGCCTCCGCGCCCGCCGTTGAGACCGTCGCGGCGTCCCATGATCTCCGCCAGGGCGCGCCCCGGATCGGCGCCGCGCGCGATCAGATAGCCGTGGTTGCGGTGGGTGGTATGCAGAAGGTCGCCCGGCGCGAGCGCCGTCACGACGGCGGCGCCGGTGGGCTCGTGGCCGATGTAGAGGTGCTGGCGCCCGATGTAGGGGTGGGCCTGGGCGACCCGCAGCACCTCCTCCTCGAACCGGCGCACCAGCAGCATGCGCTCCAGCAGCGCGATGCGCTCTTCGACTTGGGCTTTATCCGCCATTTCTCTCCCCATTGCCGTTCTTGTTGTCGCCCGGACGGGCTTTGCGGGGGCAGTTTAAGCGATTGCACGGAAACGCGCATCACCCTCGGGACGGAGCGGGGCCTTGCGGGGTGGCCCCGGCGGGCGGGGCTTGGCGCGGGGCGCGCGATTCCCTACACTCCGCCCAACCGATAATGGCGCCGTCCCGGTCCCGGCTTCCCGGCCCGGCCCGGGAGGCGCAGCGCCGCAGGGAGGCACCGAGTGGAAATCCGCAACTTCAGGCATATCGCGCATCTCGACATCGCCGGCGGCGGCCAGGTGATGGTGAAGGACAATTACGCCTATCTGGGCCACATGGACCCGCCCCACGGCACTTCCATCGTGGACGTGTCCGATCCCCGCAATCCGAAGGTGGTGAGCACCATCGGCCTCGAGGGCGACCGGACCCATAGCCACAAGGCGCGGGTCATCCACGGTGGCGACATCATGCTCACCAACTGCGAGCGCGCGCGGCGCGGCTTCTTCCGGCGCGGGCGCGATGCGGTGGCGCTGCGCGACCGCCTCGCGGGCGAACTCGGGCGCGAGCCCACCAACGAGGAGATTGCCAAGGCCGGCCATTACGACCCGCACGCCGTCCCCGACCTGCTGGCGGCGGGCAAGATCGGCTACGACGAGGGCGGCTTCAAGGTGTGGGACGTGCGCGACAAGGCCAATCCCCGGCTCATCACCCACGTGCGCACCGGCGGCGACGGCTCGCACCGCTTCGATTGCGACGACGACTACGCCTTCATCTCGAGCGGCACCGACGGATTCGTCGGCAACATCCTGCAGATCTACGACATTTCCGACCCGGCGAAGCCCGAGCCGGTGTCGCGCTGGTGGCTGCCCGGCCAGAACGTCGGCGCGGGAGAGAAACCCGCCTGGAAGGGCACGCGCAACCAGCTCCATCACGCCATGCGCATCGGCAACGAGCTGTGGGCGGGGTGCTGGTACGGGGGCGTGCGGGGAATCGACATCTCCGATATGTCGAAGCCGCGCACGATCGCCGAGTACGACTATCATCCGGCGTTCTTCCATCCGACCCATACCGCGATGCGGGTGCCGTTCAAGGTGGCGGGACGCGACATCGTCGTGGTGATGGACGAGGAAGCGGAGCACGAACAGGGACGTGAGCACGCCTTCCTGTGGTTCTTCGACTTCTCCGACGGCAAGACGCTGAAGCCGATCTCGACCTTCCACGTCAACGAGGGAGACACGCCCTACGCCCGCAACGGCGGGCGCTTCGGCGCGCACCAGTACCAGGAGCACTTCTCGGGGCCGCTCCTGTTCGCGACGTGGTTCTCGGCCGGCCTGCGCGCGGTCGATTTCTCCGATCCCCTCGAGCCGAAGGAGACCGGCTACTTCATCCCCGACCCCGGCCGGCGCAACGTGCAGACCAACGACGTCGAGGTGGATGCGCGCGGGCTGGTCTACGTCTACGACCGCTTCCACGGCCTCGACATCGTCGAGTACGCCGGCTGAAGGCCGTCTCTAGCGGTTGAGCTCCTGCAGCCGCTCGGGCGGCAGGCGCGGGCCGCTGGCCGCGCCGGCCTGCGGGAACACCGCCTCGATGCGCGCGACGTCCGCGGGCGCGAGCGCGATCTCGGCGGCGCGCAGGTTGTCCTCCAGATGCGGAATCTGCGAGGTGCCGGGGATCGCCACGTAGTCCGGCGATTTGGCCAGGATCCAGGCGAGCGCGAGCTGGCCGAGCTTGCAGTCCTTCTCGTCGGCGATGGCCTTGAGCTTCATCAGGAGCTCGGTGTTGTGGCCGATGTTCTCCGACTGGAGGCGCGGCGTGCGGCGGCGCGAATCCTGCGGGCCCAGCGCGTCCACGGCGCGGATCGCGCCGGCGAGGAAGCCCATGCCGAGCGGATAGTAGGCGACGAAGCCGATGCCGAGCGCGCGGCAGGCGGGCAGGGTGTCGGCCTCGTAGTCGCGCGTCCACAGCGAATAGTCGCTCTGCAGCGCGGCGACCGGGTGGACGGCGCACGCCCGGCGCAGCGTCTCGGGACCGGCTTCCGAGAGCCCGATGTGGCGGATTTTGCCCTCCTCCCTGAGCCGCGCGAGTTCGCCCATGGTGTCCTCGATCGGCACCTCGGGATCGACCCGGTGCAGGTAGTAGAGGTCGATCGCGTCGGTGGCGAGGCGCCGGAGGCTCGCTTCGCAGGCGGCGCGGGCGTGCGCGGGCCGGCCGTCGATGTCGCGTGAGCCGTCCGGCCGGCGCACCATGCCGAACTTGGTGGCGAGCACGACCTTCTGGCGCCGCCCGCCCGCGAGCAGGCGCCCGAACAGGCGCTCGTTCTCACCCTCGGCGTAGCTGTCCGAAGTGTCGATATGGGTGAGGCCGAGGTCGAGCGCCCGGTCGATCAGAGCCTGCGCCCGGGCCGCGTCGTTCTGGGTCTCGGTGTGGTTGTCGGAGAGCCGCCGCCCGCCGAGGCCGATGGCGGAGACCCGGAGCCCGTCGCGGCCGAGGATTCGATACTGCATGTCCTGGCTCCTTCGGGTTACGGCAGCATGATGCGCCCGCCGTTGATGGCGAGGCCCTGCCCGGTGATATAGGCGGCGTCGGCCGAGACCAGGAACGCGACCATGCCCGCGATGTCGTCGGGATGGCCGACGCGCCCGAGCGGAATGCCCGTGCCGCGCGCGCGCAGCTCCTCCAGCGTACCGCCCGCCTCGAGCGGCTGGCGCGTCTCGGATACGCCGGGGATGATGGCGTTGACGCGGATCTTGTGCCTGGCCCATTCGGTCGCCTGGGTCTTGGTCATGGCGATGATGCCGGCCTTGGAGGCGGCGTAGGCGATGGAGCCGGCGGCGCCTTCGATGGCGCGGCCCGAGGCGAGGTTGACGATCACACCGCCGCGCCCCGAGGCGATCATCGCGCGGGCGAAGGCCTGCCCGCACAGGAAGCTGCCGATCAGGTTGACGTTGAGGGTGCGGGTCCACATCTCGACCGGGTGGTCGATGGCGGGGCAGCGCAGGTTGATACCGGCGTTGTTGACCACGGCGAAGGGCGTGCCGAGCGCGTCCAGGGTGGCCTTGGCCGCCGCCTGCACGGAGGCGGGGTCGCCCATGTCGGCCTTGAAGAAGGCGGCCTCGCCGCCGCCCGCCCGGCACAGCCTGGCGGTCTCTTCGCCCTCGTCGGCGATCACGTCCCAGGCGGCGACCCGCGCACCCGCGCGCGCGAGCCGGCGCGCGATCGCCCGGCCGAAGCCGCGCGCGGCGCCCGTGACCACGGCCACGTCACCCTTCTTCATGCCGTCGCGCACGATGGCCGTGCCGTCCTTTTCGATCTCCTGGTCAAGCGTCGCGGAATTGAGATCGGTCACGCGGGTTGTCCTCCGTGGTGGCGCGGCGCGGGGAGCCCGTAGAGCGCGCGCGGGTTGGTGTCGGTGATCCTGGCGACGACGTCGGGTGCGATGTCGTCGCGCTTGCGGATCAGGGTGAAGGCGTTGATCTCGGTAGAGGGGTCGTGGTGGCCGTAGTCGGTCCCGATCACCAGGTGGTCGGGGCCGGCGTAGCGCAGGATGTAGGGGATGTCGTCGGTGACCTCGCAGGCGACGTACATGCGGTTGGCGGCGAGCGGCAGGTCCGTCAGACGGCGCCCGAGACGCCGGAAGCGGTAGCGCAGGTCGTGGCAGACGTAGGGCACCCACTGGGCGCTCACCTCGACGAAGCCCCAGCGCACGTCCGGGAACCTTGCCGGCACGTCCTTCTCCAGCAGCGAATGGAACGCGCCCACCACCGCCAGCTTGAACTTGGTGAAGGTGGTGTCGTCCTGGAAGAAGTCGTGGTGCAGGATCGAATTGTTGCCGGAGTGGAAGCATACCGCCATGTCGAGCGCGCTCGCCAGCTCGTAGAGCGGGAAGAAGAACGGGTCGGCCACGTTGCGGTCCCATTCGAGCCCGCGCATGAAGATGCCGCAGGCGCCGTGCTCCTTGGCGCGCGTGAGCTCGTCGCCGAGATGGTCGGGGGAGAGCAGCGGCGGCAGCGCCACCCAGCGCAGCCGGCCCCGACCGCGCGCCCAGATGGCGGCCATCCAGCGGTTGTAGGCGCGCGTCAGCGCGAGCTCGGCATCCCTGGTGCGCACCGCGGGGCGCAGGAACACGGTCGGGTAGAGCACCTGCATGTCGATGCCGAGCGCGTCCATGTGCGCGAGCCGGGCGGCGACGTCGCTGAGCTCGCGCGATTCGACCGAGGTGTCGGCGCCGACGTTGCGGTCGCGGGCGTGAAGGCGGCCGTCCATCAGCCAGTACTGGCTGGCGCGCCGGCCGTCGGGGTCGGCGTTCCGCGCGCCCCAGGTCTGGCTCACGACGACGGGCGCAAAGCGGCGGTCGGCCTCGTCCATCAAGGCCCAGGTCAGCTCCGATTCGATGACGTGGGCGTCGGCGTCGATGCTGCCCATGACCGTCTCCCCGTGTCCCCCGCCGCCGGCGGGCTTTTCGGCCATTGTAGCCGCCGCCGCGGGCGCGTGTCATCCGGCGCCGGCGTTCAATCCCGGGGAATAATGCTCTAGCATGGCCCGGCACCGATACGGAAAGGGGAGGCGCATGACGCTGATCATCGACAACGACGCCGTCGGCAGGCTGCTGACGATGGAGGACACGATCCGGGCCCTGGAGGAGTCCTACCTCAACCTCGCGCGCCGCGAGGCCGTGTGCCGGCCGCGCATCGACATCCGCATCCCGACGCGCGATCCCGCGAAAAACTACCAGTTCGGCTCGATGGAGGGCGGCGCCACCACCGGCTACTTCGCGGTCCGCATGAAGTCCGACATCATCTACGAGACCCGCGACGGCGACGTCGTGACCCAGGAGAAGTACTGCGTGCGCCCGGGCCGCTATTGCGGCCTGATCTTCCTCACCTCCACCGAGAACGGCGAGCCGCTCGCCTTCATCAACGACGGCGTGCTGCAGCACATGCGGGTCGCGGGCGACGGCGGTATCGGCGTGAAATACATGGCGCGCAAGGACGCCGAAGTGGTGGGGATGCTGGGCTCGGGCGGCATGGCGCGCGCCCACGTGGAGGCGTTCCGCGCCGTGCGCAACATCAAGAAGCTGCAGGTCTACAGCCCCACCAAGGCGAACCGGGAGGCCTTCGGCCGCGAGATGGCGGCGAAGTACAACATGGAGGTGCAGGTCTGCACGCGCCCCGAGGACATCTACAAGGGCGCGCACATCGTGGCCGCCCTGACCGATTCGGCGGTGCCGGTGCTCGACGGCCGGCTGATCGAGCCCGGCGCCCACGTGGTCAATATCGGCGGCAGCGGCGTGCCGGACGCCGGGACCATGAGCCGCGTGGAGGTCTATCTCCGCTTCGGCGACGCGCCGGCGCCGGTGGGCCGCCCGGAGCTCGCGCTCGACGACGAATACATCGCCTGGGAGGCCCGCCCCGACCTGCGCAAGTACGGCGACGGCCGCTCGGGCAAGGCGGGGCACGGCGCGGCCAGGATTTCCGCCCGGCGCGTGGGCCTCGCGGACCTGATGGAGGGCACGGCGGAAGGCCGCACGTCGGACGGCCAGATCACCTGGTCGGAGCGCGGCAACCTCCAGGGCGCGCAGTTCTACGCGGTGGCGGGAAAGGTGTACGAGCTGGCCCGGGCGGCCGGGCTCGGCCACGAGATCCCGACCGAGCTGTTCCTGCAGGACATCCGCAACTGAGGCGGCGGGCGGGCCGTTTGCGCGCCGCCGTCCGCGGGGCTAGCATGGCCGGGCACCGGCATCGACGCCGGGCAGGGAGAGAGACATGGGAATCGAGGTGATCGACTGCGCCGCGCTCGCGCGCGAGACGAAAAAGCGCACCGTCGTCATGAACACGCGCAAGATGCACGCCTGGGTCCATTACTACCCCAATCCGGGCGATCACGACGACATGCACTGCCACAACGAGGACCAGACCTTCTATTGCATCGAGGGCCAGTGCACCATGCACTTCCCCGACGGCGGCAAGGCGGTGCTCGACCCGGGCATGGCGGCGCTGATCACGGGCGGTTCGTTCTACATGCTCGAGAACTCGGGGCCGGGGCCGATGATCCTGATGGGCAACCGCTCCGGCAACCAGAACAACATCAAGCACATCAACTACGAGACACGGCAGGACCTGCGCGCGGGCGGCGCGCCCATGACGCCGATCCACGAGACTTATACGAAGGCGGGCACGAGGGCAGGGAAGGGCGCGTAGGGCCGGCGGGCCGCCTCGATGGACCCCTTCATGCAGGCCGCCCTCGCCGAGGCGCGGCGCGGCTTCGAGGAGGGCGGAATTCCCATCGGGTCCGTCGTCGTCCACGACGGGCGCATCATCGGGCGCGGACACAACCAGCGGGTCCAGAAGGGCAGCGCGATCCTGCACGGGGAGATGGCGGCGCTCGAGGACGCGGGGCGTCGTCCCGCCCGCGTCTACCGCGATGCGGTGCTCTATACCACGCTCTCGCCGTGCCCGATGTGCAGCGGCGCGATTCTGCTCTACGGCATCCCGAAGGTGGTGATCGGGGAGAACCGCACCTTCCTCGGCGAGGAGGCGCTGCTGCGTACGCGCGGCGTCGCGCTGGAGGTGCTGCAGGATGCCGCCTGCATCGAACTGATGCGCCGGTTCGTCGCCGCGCGGCCCGACCTCTGGAACGAGGACATCGGCGCGGACTGACAGCGCGGGACGCGAAAAGGGCCGCCCGTGGGGGGCGGCCCTTCCGTTGCGCGGTGAACGGCGCGGCTAGAAGTCCATGCCGCCCATGTCGCCGCCGGGCATGGCGGGCGCGGCTTTCTTCTCGGGCTTCTCGGCGACCATCGCCTCGGTGGTGATCAGGAGGCCCGCGACCGAGGCGGCGTCCTGCAGCGCAGTGCGCACCACCTTGGTCGGGTCGATGATGCCGGCCTTCACGAGGTCCTTGTAGTCGCCCTCCTGGGCGTCGAAGCCCCAGGCGGTGTCCTTGCCCTCGAGCAGCTTGCCGACGACCACCGAGCCGTCGAAGCCGGCGTTCTCGGCGATCTGGCGCACCGGCGACTGCACCGCGCGGCGCACGATGTCGATGCCGGTGTTCTGGTCGGCGTTCTCGCCCTTGAGGTCCTTGAGGGCCTTGGCCGCGTAGAGCAGAGCCACGCCGCCGCCCGGGACGATGCCTTCCTCGACCGCGGCGCGGGTCGCGTTGAGCGCGTCGTCCACGCGGTCCTTGCGCTCCTTCACTTCGACCTCGGTCGCGCCGCCCACCTTGATCACGGCAACGCCGCCCGCCAGCTTCGCAAGACGCTCCTGCAGCTTCTCCCGGTCGTAGTCCGACGTCGTCTCCTCGATCTGCGCCCGAATCTGGTTGCAGCGCGCCTCGATGTCCTTCTGCTTCCCGGCGCCGTCCACGATCGTGGTGTTCTCCTTCTCGATCTCGACCTTCTTGGCCTTGCCGAGCATGCTGACGGTGACGTTCTCGAGCTTGATGCCAAGGTCCTCGGAGATCACCTGGCCGCCGGTCAGCACCGCGATGTCCTGCAGCATGGCCTTGCGGCGGTCGCCGAAGCCCGGCGCCTTCACCGCCGCCACCTTGAGCCCGCCGCGCAGCTTGTTCACCACCAGCGTCGCCAGAGCCTCGCCCTCGACGTCCTCGGCGATGATCAGCAGCGGCTTGCCCGACTGAACCACCTTCTCAAGAACCGGCAGCATCGCCTGCAGGTTGGAGAGCTT
>JBJHBM010000042.1:0-15923 GCA_050485485.1 Alphaproteobacteria bacterium
TGTCGGCGCCCGCGGCTCCGCGCGGCGGCGGCGCCCAGCCCCGCCCGGCGCCGTCGCCCGTTCCGGCGGGTGAGCCGACCGCCGCGCTGCCCGCCAGCTTCGTCGCTATGGTCGAGCTCCTGGAGCAGGCGCGCGAGGCCCGGCTCGCGGGCGAGCTGCGCATGCTCGTCCATCTGGTGCGGTTCGAGCCCGGCCACGTCGAGCTCCGCCCCGAGCCCCATGCCGACGCCTCGCTCGCGAGCCGTCTCGGCGCGAAGCTCGCGGAGCTGACCGGTACGCGCTGGACCGTCGCGCTGTCGTCGGAGGCGGGCGAGCCCACGCTCGCCCAGCAGGCCATGAGCGCGGCCGAGGCGCGCCGCGCGGCGGCGTCCGAGCATCCCCTCGTCAAGGCGGCGCTGGCGGCGTTTCCCGGCGCGCGCATCGTCGACGTGCGCGAGCCGTCGCCCGCCGCCGCCGACGCGGTACCCTTGCCCGATCCCGACGCCTACGGCGAGATCGATCCCGACATGATGGCGCCGGAGTTTCCGGCCCCGGAGGAGGACAGGTAGATGAAGAACCTGAGCCAGTTGATGAAGCAGGCCCAGGAGATGCAGGCCCGGATGCAGGAGCTTCAGGCCCGCCTCGAAGAGGAGGAGGTGACCGGCGCCTCGGGCGGCGGCATGGTCGCCGTCACCCTCAACGGCAAGGGCAATCTGCGCAAGGTCAAGATCGACCCGTCGCTGGTGGACCCGGACGACGTCGAGATGCTGGAGGACCTGATCGCCGCCGCCTTCAACGACGCCAAGGCCAAGGTCGAGGAGATGGTGTCGCGCCGCATGGCGGAGCTGACCGGCGGCATGAACCTGCCGCCCGGCATGAAGCTGCCGTTCTGAGGGACGCGGTTGATCCTTCCCGTTCCGTCGAACCCGCCCCCACCCCGACCCTCCCCCGTCGCGGGGGAGGGTGCTCGCCGCGCGCTGTTCCCGGTTCATGGCCGCCCCTGAGATCGAGCGCCTGATCGCGCTGCTCGCCAAGCTGCCGGGCCTGGGCCCGCGCTCGGCGCGCCGGGCCGCGCTCTACCTGCTCAAGCGCCGCGAATCGGTGATGACGCCGCTCGCGCGCCTGCTGGAGGAGACCGCGGCGGCGGTCAGGACCTGCTCGGTCTGCGGCACGCTCGACGCCCACGACCCTTGCGCGATCTGCGCCGATCCGACGCGCGACGCGACGCAGATCTGCGTGGTGGAGGAGGTGGGCGACCTGTGGGCGCTGGAGCGCGGCGGCGCGTTCCGCGGCCGCTACCACGTGCTGGGCGGCGTGCTGTCGGCGCTCGAGGGGGTGGGGCCGGAAGACCTCAACATCGCGAAGCTGGTGGCGCGCGTGCGCGCGGGCGGGGTCGGGGAGGTGATCCTCGCGCTGTCGGCCACCGTGGACGGGCAGACCACCGCGCACTACCTCTCCGAGCGGCTGGCGGAGACGGGGGTCGCCGTGACGCGCCTCGCCCACGGCGTGCCCGTCGGCGGCGAGCTCGACTACCTCGACGACGGCACGCTCACCGCCGCGCTGCGCGCGCGCCGCCCGGTGTGAGATTCGCAGGGCCGGCCTTCCGGCGGCTGAGTCATGCGCGTTCTCGTGGTGGATGGGGTTCCGTGCCGGTATTCTGCCGGCGGGTGAAGGGGGATTGGGCTATGGGTCATCGCAGGTCGCTCATCGGATTTCCTTTACTTCGGCTTCTCGTCTCGGTCGTTTTCCTGAGCCTTCTCTCGGCCCATCTGGCGACGGCGCAGACGAGGACCGCCTGGGAGTTCCTGACGGACGCCGGGCGGAAAGCGTATGTGGAGGGGCGCTATGCGGAGGCGGAAAGGCACTTTCGATCCGCCTTGGACGAGGCCGAACGAAGGGTCGACAAAGACCCTCAACGGGCGCCCCTGCAAATCGCCACTAGCCTCGGTGACCTTGCCCTCATTTATGACGCGTTAGGAAACTATTCCGAGGCGGAGCGAATCTACCTACGGCTTCTTCCCGTTTATGAAAAAGCTCTCGGCCGTGACCATACAGACACAGCAGCCGTTCTAAACAATTTGGCGGATATTTATCATACCCAAGGCAGGCTGGAAGAAGCCCGCCCCTTGATGAAGCGATCGCTCGCAATCCTCGAAAGGCGATTGGGTGGCGACCACCCGGACGTAGCGACAGCGCTGAACAATCTGGCGGAACTCCATGCAAGCATGGATCGCTACGCCGAGGCCGAGGAACTGCACAAGCGCGCCTTGTCGATCCGGAGGAGAGCCTCTCCCCCGAATCAGGCAAACATCGCCACAAGCATGAACAATCTGGCCGGGCTGTATTACGACCTGAAAAGGCTCGAGGAGGCTGAATCCTTATCAAAGGAAGCGCTGAACATTCGAGAAAAGGCTTTGGGCCCCAGGCACCCACATGTCGCGCAAAGCCTCGCGAATCTGGCATTGGTATATTCGGCAATGGGTAAAAACGCTGAAGCAGGGAATCATTTCGAGAGCGCCATCAAGAGATTTGAAGCCGCAATGGGCCCGACCCACCCCGACTTGGCGACGATTCTTGATGATTACGCCGACCTTCTCCGGCGCGTCGGCCGCCTACCGGAAGCGATGGAGAAGGAGAGACGTGCCACGGCGATTCGAGCCCTTAACAAATAACCTCGGATGACAGCCCAGGGACGCGACCGGTCACGGCACGAGTCCCGTCAGGTCCGGCGCGCGCTCCCACGGGCGCGGCCCGTCGAGGCGCGGCACCGTGAGCACCGGCACCGGCGCGAGGAAGCGCGCGAGGCAGGCGGCGCTTTCCGCGACCGGCACCGGGGAGGTCTCCGATTCGCTCACCACCATCCCTGCGATGGGAATGCCGCGCGCGGCGAGCGCCTCGGCGGCGCTGAGGGCGTGGCTGAGCGCGCCGAGATAGCTGCCCGCCACCAGGACGGCGGGGATGCCGAGCGCCGCGATCAGGTCGCGCACGGTGCGCGTCGCGTCGAGCGGCACCATGACGCCGCCGATCCCCTCGATCAGCACGGCCGCGTCCGCCGCGCACGCCGTGCGGCAATGGGCGACGAGCGCGTCGAACGGGATCGCGCGGCCCTCGCGCGCCGCCGCCATGTCGGGCGAGATCGGCGCCGCGAACCGCCACGGCGTCGCGACGGCGATGGCCTCGGCCGTGGGCGCGACGCCGGCCGCCGCGAGCAGCAAGCCGGTGTCGCTCGCCTCGGGCGCCGCCGGATCGAAGCCGGAGGCGACCGGCTTCAGCACGCGCACGCTCTCGCCGCGCGCGCGCAGCTGGTGGGCGAGCGCCGCCGTCACCAGCGTCTTGCCCACCTCGGTCCCGCTCGCGGTGACGAACAGCGCGCGGGCGCTCACGCAGGCGTCCCCTGCGGCAGGATCTCGAGAGCGCGGATCGCGGCGACGAGGCGCGTGACGTCGTCCTCGCCGTGGGCGGCGGAGAAGGTGAAGCGCAGCCGCGAGGTGCCGGCCGGCACGGTGGGCGGGCGGATCGCCGTCACCAGGAAGCCGCGCTCGGCCAGGGCCGCCGAGGCGGCCAGCGCGTGCCGCTCCTCGCCCAGGAC
The DNA here is from genome assembly GCA_050485485.1 of Alphaproteobacteria bacterium. Lineage (GTDB taxonomy): Bacteria > Pseudomonadota > Alphaproteobacteria > SMXQ01 > SMXQ01 > WHSO01. The sequence continues at coordinate 3,569 of JBJHBM010000042.1, forward strand.
CAGCGGCACCACCGCGCTTTCGGCGGGCGGCAGGCCGAGCGCCGCGGTGAAGGCGCGGGCGCGGGCGAGCGGCAGGGCGGTGAGCGCCGCGTCGGTCTCGATGATCTCGAGCGCCTTCTCGGCGGCGGCGACCACGCCCGGCGGCAGGCCGGTGGTGAAGATCAGGCTGCGCGCCCGGTTGACCAGCAGCTCGACGACCGGCCGGCTGGCCGCGACGTAGCCGCCGTAGGCGCCGGCCGCCTTGGAGAGCGTGCCCATCGCGAGGTCCACGGGGATGCGTGCGCCGTCGTCGTCGAAGCCCGAGCCGCGCCCGCCGCCCACCACGCCGAGCGCGTGGGCGTCGTCCACCAGGAGCCAGGCGTCGTGCGCGCGCGCGCGCGCGGCCAGCGCCGCCACCGGCGCGCGGTCGCCGTCCATCGAGAACACGCCCTCGGTCAGGATCAGGCAGCGGCGCGCCGCCGCCCGGTGCGCTTCGAGCAGGCGCGCGCAGTCGTCGGGATCGTTGTGGCGGAACAGGCGCACTTCGGCGCCCGACAGCCGCGCGCCCGCGTGCATGCAGGCGTGCATCAATTCGTCGCCCAGGATCAGGTCGCCCGGCCCGGCGAAGGTCGGCACGATGCCGATGTTGGCGAGGTAGCCGGAGCCGAACACGAGGGCCGCCTCGGTGCCCTTGAGGCGGGCGATGCGCCGCTCCAGCGCCTCGTAGAGCGGGCCGCTGCCGGTCACCAGCCGGCTCGCGCCGGCGCCCACGCCGAACGCTTTGGCGGCGGCGCAGGCGGCCTCGATCACGCGGCGGTCCTGGCTGAGGCCGAGGTAGTCGTTGTCGCAGAAGGCGGTGAAGCGCGCGGCGCCGCGCACGGCGAGCGCGCCCGGCCCGCGCGCGGTGGGCGCGAGGCGCCGGGTCAGGTCGCGCGCCGCGATCTCCTGCAGCTTGTCGCGGGCGAAACGGTCGAGGCTGTCGCTCATGGCGGCATGCTAGCGCGGAACGGCGGCCGCGCGCCAAGGCTGCTTTCCCGGCGGCCTGTCCGGGTCCGGTAGAAGGCCCGGTGTCCGGGGTCGAGCCCGTTTCCCGTGCCCACGCATCCCGCGCGATTGCGCTCCATCGGCCGATTGACTAGGGTGCGGGCATCCGCAGCCTGCCAGGGACCGACATGGCCACCCGCCTTTCCGAAACCGTTTCCGCCCCCGCCGCCGAGCGGCCCGACATCCGCCACGACTGGACCCGGGCGGAGGCCGAGGCGCTGCTGGCGATGCCGTTCAACGACCTGCTGTTCCGGGCCCACGGGCTGCACCGGCGCCATTTCGATCCCAACGAGGTGCAGCTCTCGACGCTGCTCAACATCAAGGACGGCGGCTGCCCGGAGGACTGCGGGTACTGCGCCCAGTCGGCGCGCTACGACACCGGATTCAAGGCCGGCAAGCTGATGTCGAAGGCCGAGGTGCTGGAAAAGGCGCGCGCGGCCAAGGCCGCGGGGGCGCAACGCTTCTGCATGGGGGCGGCATGGCGCGCGCCGAAGGACCGCGAGCTCGCGCGGGTGTGCGAAATCGTGGCGGAGGTGAAGGCGCTCGGGCTCGAAACCTGCGCCACGCTCGGCATGCTGGACGCCCGACAGGCGCGCCAGCTCAAGGATTCCGGGCTCGACTACTACAACCACAACCTCGATTCGTCGCCCGAATACTACGCAAAGGTGGTCACCACGCGCACCTACGGGGAGCGCCTGGACACGCTTTCGTGCGTCCGCGAGGCGGGATTGAAGGTGTGCTGCGGCGGCATCCTGGGGCTCGGCGAGGGGCTTTCGGACCGCGCCTCCCTGCTTGTGACGCTCGCCAACCTGCCTTCCCATCCCGAATCGGTGCCGGTCAACCTGCTTGTGGCGATCGAGGGGACGCCCTACGCCGACAACGCGCCGGTGGACCCGATCGACTTCGTCCGGGTGATCGCCGCGGCGCGGGTGATGATGCCGGCCTCGGTGATCCGCTTCGCCGCCGGCCGCCTCGAGATGGACGAGAGCTGCCAGGCGCTCGCCTTCTTCGCCGGCGCCAACTCGATCTTCTACGGCGAGAAGCTGCTCACCACCCCCAATCCCGGCGCCGCCGAGGACCGCCGCCTGTTCGAGCGGCTCGGCCTGCGGCCGATGGCGCCGCGCGGCGCGCCGTGAGCGCCGCCGGGGAGCCCCCCGGCTGGTACCGCGACGGGATCGGCCACGTCTGGCTGCCCTACACCCAGATGGCGGTCGAGGCGCCGCCTGTACCTGTTACAGGTACGAAAGACGTACACCTGTTCCTCGCCGACGGCCGCGTCCTGATCGACGGCACCGCCTCGTGGTGGACCGCCTGCCACGGCTACAACCATCCGCGCATCGTCGCCGCGCTCCGGGCCCAGGCCGAGGCGATGCCCCACGTCATGTTCGGCGGCCTGGTGCACGCGGGCGCGCTCGGCCTCGCGCGGCGCCTCGCGGCGCTGACGCCGGGCGATCTCGGCCGCGCGTTCTTCTCCGATTCGGGTTCGGTCGCGGTCGAGGTCGCGCTCAAGATGGCGCTGCAGTACCGCATCAACCGGGGCGAGGCGGGCCGCACCAGGTTCGTGTGCTTCCGGGGCGGCTACCACGGCGACACGGTAGCGGCGATGAGCGTCTCCGACGCGGAAGCCGGCTTCCACGCGACCTTCCGCGGCGCGATGCCGGCGCAGATCCTGGCCGACCTGCCGCGCGACGCCGCCGGGCGCGACGCCTACGCGGCGCTCCTGGACGCGCGCGGCGCCGAGATCGCGGGCGTGATCTTCGAGCCCGCCGTGCAGGGCGCGGGCGGCATGCTGTTCCACGACGACGCCACGGTGCGCGCGGTGACGGAGGAGGCCCAGGCGCGCGGCCACCTCGTCATCGCCGACGAGGTCTTCACCGGCTTCGGCCGCACCGGGCCGATGTTCGCCTGTGCCGGCGCGGGCGTGGTGCCGGACATCCTGTGCCTCTCCAAGGCGCTCACCGGCGGCGCCGTCGGCCTCGGCGCGACGCTCGCGCGCCCGCACGTGTTCGAGGCGTTCCTCGGCGACGACCTCGCCCGCGCCTTCATGCACGGCCCCACCTACATGGCCAACCCGCTGGCCTGCGCCGCCGCCGGGGCGTCGCTCGACCTGTTCGCGTCCGAGCCCCGGCTCGACCAGGTGGCGGCGCTCGCGGAGCGGCTCGCCGCCGGCCTCGCGCCCGCGCGCGCCCTGCCGGGGGTGCGCGACGTGCGCGTCCGGGGCGCGATCGGCGTGGTGGAGCTCGAAAGCCTGCCGCCCGCGCGGCTCTACGCCCTGCGCGCGGCCTTCGTCGCGCGCGGCCTGTGGGTGCGCCCGTTCGGGCGCATCGTCTACCTGACCCCGGCCTTCACCATCGGCGCCCGGGAGCTCGACGCGCTCACCGCCGGCATCCGCGCCGTGCTGGCGGAGGCGTAGGCGCGCCCATGTTGACGTCACCCTCGGCGAAGGCCGAGGGTCCACGTTCTTTTGTGTCCTTGCCGCCGCAACAACGCGTGGATGCCCGGCCTTCGCCGGGCATGACGGGGTGGGGGTCCGGGTCGAGCCCGGCCATGACGAGGGGAGGGCCATGACGAAGCAGAGAGCCGTGTACCGTCACCCTCGGCGAAGGCCGAGGGTCCACGAGTTTTTCCGTCCTCGATGGCCGGTAAAACAAAAACGCGTGGATGGTCGTGCCGAGCACGACCATGACGGGGGTGGGGGTCCGGGACGAGCACGACCATGACGATGGGGAACGGGGCGGCCGGGGCGGCGGAAAAGGGGGGCGCGCGGGGGCGCGCGCGGGGTGTAGAATAAGGTCCAACGAACAATCGGGGACCGGGAGGAACGATGAGCTTCGGCATGGGTGGCATAGGCGGGGGCGGCGGCGGCGGCGGCACCCGCACCGCCACCATGCATCGCGCGCGCAGCCGCAACTTCGAGGTGCTGCGCCGCCTGATCCCCTATCTCCGCCCCTACCGCTGGCACATCGTCGGCTTCCTCGTGGCGCTCGGGCTCGGCGCCGCCGCCGTCCTCGCGATGGGCCTCGGCCTCAAGTACCTGGTGGACGACGGCTTCAACCGCGCCGCGCCGCACCTGCTCGACCGGGCGCTGGCGGCGCTGTTCGCGATCGTGCTGGTGATGGCGGCGGCCACCTACGCGCGCTTCTTCCTGATCTCGTGGATCGGGGAGCGCATCGCCACCGACCTGCGCCGGCGCGTCTACGACCACGTCATCGGCCTCTCGGTGTCGTTCTACGAGACCACCAAGATCGGCGAGATCCTGTCGCGGCTCACCACCGACACGACCGTGCTGCAGTCGATGGTGGGCTCCTCGATCTCGCTCGCGATCCGCCATTTCGTGATGCTGGCGGGCGGGCTCGCGATGCTGGTCTATACCTCGCTCGCCCTCACCGGGCCGATCTTCCTGATCGTGCCGGTGATCGTGGTGCCGGTGGTGGTGTTCGGGCGCCGCGTGCGGCGGCTGTCGCGGCTCGCCCAGGACCGCATCGCCGAGACCGGCGCCTACGCCGAGGAAAGCCTCAACAACGTCCGCACCGTGCAGGCCTTCGGCCACGAGAGCCTCGACCGCGCCGCCTACGGCGACTGCGCCGAGCGCGCCTTCGCGACCGCCATGGACCGGGTGCGCGCCCGCGCCATGCTCAACTTCTGGGTGATCGTGCTGATGTTCGGCGCGGTCGGCGCGATGATCTGGATCGGCGGCCACAAGGTGCTGGCGGGGGAGGTGACGGCGGGCGAGATGTCGGCCTTCATCTTCTACGCGCTCGTCATGGCGCGCTCCGGGCGCGGCCTGTCGGAGGTGTACGGCGACGTGCAGCGCGCCGCCGGCGCGACCGAGCGGCTCCTGGAGATCCTCGCGCTCGCGCCCGAGATTACGGCGCCGCCGGCGCCCCGGGCGCTGCCGGAGCCGCCGCGCGGCACGCTCGCCTTCCACGGCGTGACCTTCCACTATCCCTCGCGCCCCGACCGCGCCGCGCTCGAGGACTTCACCCTCGACGTCGCGCCCGGCGAGACGCTGGCCCTGGTCGGCCCCTCGGGCGCCGGCAAGACCACCGTGTTCCAGCTCGCGCTGCGCTTCTACGACCCGCAGCGGGGCGAGGTGCGCATGGACGGCGTGGACGTGCGCGAGGTGGACCCGGTGGCGCTGCGCCGGCGCGTCGGCATCGTGCCGCAGGAGCCGGTGATCTTCGCCGCGAACGCCTGGGACAACATCCGCTACGGCCGGCCCGACGCCACCGACGCGGAGGTGCGCGCGGCGGCCGAGGCCGCGGTCGCGACCGAGTTCCTCGACCGCCTGCCGGACGGCTTCGACAGCTTCCTCGGCGAGCGCGGCGTGCGGCTCTCGGGCGGGCAGCGCCAGCGCATCGCCATCGCCCGCGCCATCCTGCGCAACCCCGCCGTGCTGCTGCTGGACGAGGCCACCAGCGCGCTCGACGCCGAGAACGAGCGGCTGGTGCAGGCGGCGCTCGAGCGCCTGATGGAAGGCCGCACAACGCTCATCATCGCCCACCGGCTCGCCACCGTGGTCAACGCCGACCGCATCGCGGTGATGGACCAGGGCGGCATCGTCGCGACCGGCAGCCACGCGGCGCTGATGGACCGCTGCGACCTCTACGCCCGCCTCGCCGCGCTGCAGTTCGACCCCGACCTCACCCTCGACCGCCTCGCCGCCGCCCGCAACGCCGTGGGGTAGGGGACGGCCGGGCATTCATAGATGCGCGGATCAAGTCCGCGCATGACGTGAAATATCACGGGCCCGGCCCCTCCCCATCGTCATGCCCGCGTCCTGCGCCCCCCACCCTGTCCCTCCCCCACAGGTGGGGAGGGAACGCACGGCACGTTCCGCGGGACTCCCTCCCCCTTCATGGGGGAGGGTCGGGGTGGGGGTGACGCACGGCCATGAGACAGGAAAGGGGGGCGGGCGGTTTGCGCGGCCCGGTTTGCATGGCGGGCGCCCGCGGGTCTAGACTGTCCCCGGAGGGCGCCGGGAGAGCGCCCCCGCGGAACGCCAGCCGGAGGAAGCCGCCATGACCGCCGATGTTCTCGTCAACGCCGCCGTGCGGATGCGCCCGGTCTCCGCCAACACCGGCATGGAGATCCTGGACGTGGACCTGCGCGAACCGCTCTCCGACGCGGCCTTCGGCGAGATCCGCCGCGCGCTCAACGACTGGGGCGTGATCTTCTTCCGCGGCCAGAAGCTCGAGCCCGCCCACCACCTCGCCTTCGCCAAACGCTTCGGCGCGGTGCCCCCGGCCGAGTTCCTGGAGACGGTGCCGGGCTTCCCCGAGGTCGGCCTCATCAAGAAGGAGCCGGCCGAGACCCGCAACGTCGGCGGCCAGTGGCATTCCGACCATTCGTTCGACCCGGTGCCGCCGCTCGGCTCCGTGCTCTACGCGAAGGAGCTGCCCGAGCGCGGCGGCGACACCATGTTCGCCAACATGGCGACGGCCTACGACGCGCTCTCCGACGGGCTCAAGGCGACGCTGGAGACGCTGCGCGTGGTCCACTCCAAGGCCAACGCCGCCACCGCCGACGCCCGCGCCGAGCGCCAGCCCGACGCCGCGCTGATGAAGAAGTTCAGCGAGCTCACCCACCGCCAGCACGCGCACCCGCTGGTCGCGCGCCACCCCGACACCGGGCGCAAGGTGCTGTTCGTCAACCGCAACTACGCGTCGCACATCGACGGCTGGACCGTGGCGGAGAGCCGCCCGCTGCTCGACTACCTGCTCGACCTCGCCTACCGGCCGGAGAACGTGTGCCGCTGGCGCTGGGAGCCGGGCACGGTCGCCATGTGGGACAACCGCACCGCCAACCACTACGCCCTCAACGACTACCACGGCGAACGCCGCCTCATGCACCGCATCGTCGTGGCCGGGAGCCCGTGGCGGTGATGCAAGACTCCCTCTCCGCCGCTTGCGGGGGAGAGGGAAGGGTGAGGTGGCATGATCGAGCGCGCCGCGCGGCCGCCCTCTCTAATTTAACCCGTCATGGCCGGGCCCGACCCGGCCACTGGAACACCGTCATGGTCGGCGAAGGCCGACCATCCACGAGTTTTTAAAAGAACGTGGATGCGCGGATCGAGGCCGCGCATGACGTGAAACATCACGGGCCCGGCCCCTCTCCACCATCATGCTCGCGCCCGACGCGAGCATCCACGTTTTTTTTAAGACGGAAGGCCCGAGACGGCGGTCTCGATGGGCAGGACCAAGGTGCGCGGGTCCATCGGGGAGGGCAGGAAGCCGTATCGGCGGTAGAACCGCGCGGCCTCGTCGTCGATCGCGTGGACCACCACGGCGCGGATGCCGATGGCCCGCGATGCCTCGACCGCGCGCAGGAGCGCGTCCTTCAGCAGCCCGCGCCCGATGCGGCGCCCGTGGAACTCCCGGTCGACCGCGAGCCGGGCGATGACCAGCACCGGCACGTCGGCGGGCGTGTTGCGGCGCAGGCGCGCGGAGGGCAGGGCGGCGCGAACGGTGTTGCCCGCCGCCAGCGCGTAGTAGCCGACGATCCGATTCCCCGCGCACGTGACGTAGGTGCGCGCGGTGCGCCCTTCGCTCGCGGCGGCGGTGCGGTGCAGCCAGTCGTCCAGCTCCGGCTTTCCGCAGTCGAAGCGGGAGCGGTCGTGATCGGGAGAAAGGGGTATGGGTGCCGAGAGCCTGCCGCCGCCGGGCGGCGCGTACGGACTCATGCTTCCCACGGCGCCTTGTCGGCGAGCAGCGCGCGGAGCTTCGCGTTCGGCGGCGGCGGGTTGTCGAGAATCCGCATGAAGGCGGCGTATTTGCGCTCGTCCAGCACGAACAGCGTCTGGTCCATCAGCACGTCCGCCGCCTTCGTCCGCGCGCTCTCCAGGATGAAATCGGTGCGCGAGCGGCCCGCGGCGGCGGCGGCGCGGTCGATCAGGTCGCGCGTCTCGGCCGAGGCGCGGACGTTGATCGTCACGTCGCGCTTGGCGCGGGGCTTGCGGCGCCCGGTGGTGGTGGACCCGTCCGCCATGCTGGCATCTCCGTGGTCAAAGCCATCTCAGGTCGCAAAGGCTACGAAATCGTATATACAATGTCAATACAATAGGCAGGCGGGGCGCGGCTTGACCGCCAGCATGACGCCCGAGCACCATGATTTCATCCTCAGGGAGAACGAGCGCACCAACAATCTGCGTTTGGGCGGCAAGTCAAAGCGGTTGGTGATCGATTGTAGCGAAGGAAGGGGCACGTGTTTCGAGTCTTATTCAAGCGCGTGACTGGAGCCCAGAATCACTCAGCCCTGCGTTCTGCCTCGGGCATAATCCTAAGTTCGGCTAAGAGTTCGTCCTGGTCTTGATGGGCAAGCCAGATGAGAAAGCTGCGATCCACAACATGTAGAACGCGTGTCGTCTGGTCATAGTCAAAAATTATCGGCCGTATGTTTTTCTGAACTTGCAGCGAAGCGGTGTTTTGGAGAGCCTGAGTTACGTTGCCTTCATTGAGATTCTGTTTCATAGGGTGTTTCGCTTTGATAAGCGTGGACACCTTAGTTCTGCGTAGACCTTTCTCAAGTTCCGCGATGTTGCTTACAACGATGCTGTACGCAATCCACTTGTACATTTCATAGTCAGTTTGTTGAAAGCCTTCGGAAAAATTAGTTATGAACGCGGAATATCGACCTGCTTGTTCATTGACAATTTCCCGCATTAGTTGTCCAACGTCTACGTCACGCCCAACCTCCTTATGCTCGATCTGCGTCTGGTATACGTGGAACTGTTCACAAATTTTAAAGCAAGCCTCCTGAACTAGAGCGACGCTTTCAAAGCTATTGGCCACAACTTCTTCGATAGCTCTAGTATTAAAGGCAATATTCAGGAGATTTTCGCCAGTGCCTATCACTTGGCGTAGATGCTCCGCCTTCCAAGAGTCGACGTCTATGGATACAACGCGATTTGTAAGGTCGCCATTGTAGTAAATCAGACGGTTTTTTTCGCGCCAAACGCCCACAATGATAAAACAGAACTCTGAATTCTCATGAAATGCCTTCAAAGCGAATGAGAAACTTGTCTGTGTGTCTGTGGGCAGATAGTGGAAATCTTCAAGAATAATGAATTTAGAAAAGTTTATGCTCTTCAGCGCTGTGATAACGTCGTTCACGTCAGTTAAATCAATCTCCAAAGGCGCACTTTGAGTTTGGACGTTTTCGACGCTTTCCCTCTCAACTGTTCCGGCGGCCGATGCGGTTCCCACGAAGGGTACCTTTCCTTCGCCCTTGAATTCCGCTCCGTACTTCCAGTTGCCCTCCACCGTTTTGGTTTGGCTTTGCTCTATTTGAAAGCCGGCAGCTTTGAGAACCGCACCGTGCAGGTCACTGAGTGTCATGTGATTGAGACAGCTGACTACGATATAATCAGTCTCGGCTAAACAATGTTTGCGGAGTGTGGTCTTCCCCTGCTTGGATGATCCGTAAATGACAACGTGCTTGTCTCGTCCTAGGCTGTCGACAAGTACGCCGTCCACCTCGGGGCGCTCAACGTAGTTGAGCGGCATCTCTCGGCCTACTCCAAATACCTCGCGTAGCTTCACAATTCTTTCCGGCATTCTGGCCTCCTGTTTTCCTGCAGGTTTACGAGTCGGAATCGGCAGCTATCGTGAGTTTCCTTGCCGCGTTTCTGCCCGCCGTTTCCGGCTGTGCCGGCGGCTCCAGGCTCGTCTCCCCCTCCGCCATCTCGATCTGGCCGATCTTCTCGGCGCGCGACGTGATCTTGCCGGCCGAGGTCTCGATCTGGCGGATGTCGCCCTCGGCCTGGGCGAAGTGGCGCTTCAGGCTCTCCACCCGCGCGTCCAGCCGCGCCACGTCCTCCGCCAGCACCGCGACCTCCTTCTGGATCACGTGGGCCTGCTCGCGCATCCGCACGTCCTTCAGCACTGCGCGCACCGTGTTGAGCGTCGCCATCAGCGTGGTCGGCGAGACGATCCACACCCGCGCGCGGTAGCTCTTCTCCACCGCCTCGCGGAAGTTGGCGTGAAGCTCCGCGTACACCGCCTCGGAGGGCAGGAACATCAGCGCCGATTCGGCGGTCTCGCCGGGCACGATGTAGCGCTCCGCGATGTCGCCGACGTGCTTCATCACGTCCGCGACGAAGGCGCGCCCCGCCGCGCGCTTGGCCGCCTCGTCCGGCGCGGTCGCGAGCGCGTTGTAGGATTCGAGCGGGAACTTGGCGTCGATCACGATGGGCCCGGGGGGGTTCGGCAGCCGCAGCAGGCAGTCCGCGCGCCGGCCGTTGCCGAGCGTCGCCTGGAAGGCGTAGGCCGACGGCGGCAGCACGGCGGAGACGAGGTCCTGCAGCTGCACCTCCCCGAAGGCGCCGCGCGCCTGCTTGTTGGCGAGGATGTCCTGCAGCCCCACCATCTGGGTCGAGAGCTGGGAGATGTTCTTCTGCGCCTCATCGATCACCGCGAGCCGCTTCTGGATGTCGGTCATGGTGGCGACGGTGCGGTCGGTGGTCTTGAGGAGCCCGTCCGACATGCTCCTGGTCATGTCGGCGAGGCGCTTCTCCAGGAGCTCGCGCAGCGCGCGCTCCTGCGCGGCGAGGCGCTCGGCCATCTCGGCCCGCGCCGCGCCCGCGGCCTCCGCCACCGCGTCGAGCCGGCCCGCCGCGCGCTCGCCCCGCAGCACCAGCGTGAGCACCAGCGCCGCGAGCCCCGCCACCGCGGCGAGAACGATCAGGATCCCCGTGTCCATGGTGCCAGCATAGCATGGAGATTCGTCGGTTTCCCTCCTCGTCATGCTCGGGCTTGGCCCGAGCATCCACGTGTTTTTTGCAAAAGAACGTGGATGCTCGCCCTTCGGCGAGCATGACGCAGGAGGGGAGCGGCCCGGCCCCCGGCTTGACCCGGGGCCCGCGCGGGCCTACCTAAAGGGCCGAAAGGACGTTCATGGCCAAGCTCGACATCCTCACCGCCCCCGACCCGCGCCTCAAGGTCAAGGCCCGGCCCGTCGCCCAGGTGGACGACCGCATCCGCCGCCTCATGGACGACATGCTGGAGACCATGTACGCGGCCCCCGGCATCGGCCTCGCCGCGCCCCAGGTGGGCGAGGCCCTGCGCGTGATCGTGCTCGACGTGGCGGAGAAGGACGCGTCGCCGGCGCCCCTCAGGCTCGCCAACCCGGAGGTGGTGTGGGCCTCCGAGGAACTCGCCGCGTGCGAGGAGGGCTGCCTCTCGGTGCCCGAGCACTACGCCGAGGTCGAGCGCCCCGCGCGCGTGCGCGTGCGCTACCTCGACTACCAGAACGAGATCCGCGAGATCGAGGCCGACGGCACCCTCGCCACCTGCCTGCAGCACGAGATCGACCACCTCGAGGGCGTGCTGTTCGTGGACCGGCTCTCCGCGCTCAAGCGCAACATCATCCTCCGCAAGCTCAGGAAGGCGAAGAAGGCCGAGGCCGCCGAGCCCGAGCCCGCTCAGGCTCGATTATAGAGGGGGCCTCTCCCCGGCCGTTCCTTTTCGTCATGCCCCGACGTGATCGGGGCCTCCACGCGTTTTGAAAAGACCATAAGAGACCGCAACCCGCCATGGCCCTTCGCGTCATCTTCATGGGCACGCCCGACTTCGCGCGCGTCGCGCTGGACGCGATCGTCGCGAGTCCGCACCGCGTCACCGCCGTCTGGACCCAGCCGCCGCGTCCCGCCGGGCGCGGCCAGGCCGAGCGCCGTTCGCCGGTCCACGAGCGCGCCGCCGCCCTCGGCATCCCGGTCGAGACGCCCGCGACGCTGCGCGACGCCGCGGCCGAGGCCGCGTTCCTGGCCGCGGCCCGCGACGCCGACGTGGCGGTGGTGGCGGCCTACGGGCTGATCCTGCCGAAGCCGGTGCTGGAGGGGCCGCGGCTCGGCTGCGTCAACATCCACGCCTCGCTGCTGCCGCGCTGGCGCGGCGCGGCGCCGATCCAGCGCGCGATCCTCGCGGGCGACACGGAGACCGGCATCACCATCATGCGCATGGACGAAGGGCTCGACACCGGGCCGGTGCTCGCCGCCGAGCCGGTGGCGATCGGCCCCGCCGCCACCTGCGAGGAGCTGCACGACCGGCTCGCGGTGCTGGGCGGGCGCATGATCGTCTACGCGCTCAACGGGCTCGAGCAGGGGGTGCTGGAGGCGGTGCCGCAGCCGGCCGAGGGCGCCACCTACGCGCGCAAGCTCGCGCGCGCGGAAGGCCGGCTCGACTGGCGCGCGCCCGCGCGCGACCTCGAGCGCCGGGTGCGGGCCTTCAGCCCGTGGCCGGGCGCCTGGTTCGAGCACGGCGCCACCCGCATCAAGGTGCTGGAGGCGCGGGCGATGGCCGGCGCGGAGGGCGCCCCGCCGGGCGCGGTGCTGGAC
>JBJHBM010000043.1:0-15493 GCA_050485485.1 Alphaproteobacteria bacterium
CTCGGCCTGTCGCTCGGCCTCGCCGTCGCGGCCCGGCGTCCGGCGTCCGGCGCGGGCGAGACGCTGGACGCGCTGATGGCGCGCGCCGACCGCGCCATGTACGCGGCCAAGCAGGCGGGCAAGGGCGCGGCGCGGCTCGCGCCGCCGCCGTCCCCGACACCGGGGCCCGCTCTGCGGGCGGGAGAGGGCGCATGAGCGGCCTTCTCAGGCGCCTGTTCGGCCGGACGCCCGATCCCGACGGGCCGATGGACTACGCGCGTGCCAGGCGGCTCGCGCGCCATCCCGACGCCGGCGTGCGCGAGCGCCTCGCCGCGCGCACCGACGTGAAGCCGGAGATCCTCTACTTCCTCGCCGAGGATGCGGCGCCCGCGGTGCGGCGCGCCATCGCCGCCAACGAATCCACGCCGCCCCATGCCTACGCGCGGCTCGCGCGCGACAGCGACGACGACGTGCGCTGCGACCTCGCGCTCCGCATCGCGCGGCTCACGCCCGGGCTCTCCGACGACGCGCGCGACCGAATCCGCCGGCTCACCCTCGACGCCCTCGACGTGCTGGCCCGCGACCAGATCGCGCGGGTGCGCCGGGTGCTGTCGGAGACCCTCAAGGACGTGGCCGGCGCGCCGCCCGAGGTGATCCGGCGCCTCGCGCGCGACAGCGTGCTCGAAGTGGCGGCGCCGGTGCTGGAGTTCTCGCCGCTGCTGACCGAGGACGACCTGGTCGAGATCATCGCGAGCCCCGCCGTCGCCGGGGCGGTCGCGGCGGTGTCGCGGCGCGCGGGCCTCACCGAGCGCGTCTCGGACGCGGTGGTGGCGAGCGCCGACTGGGACGCGGTGGCGACACTGCTCGCCAACCCGTCCGCCCAGGTGCGCGAGGAGACGCTCGACCGGCTGGCGGAGGACGCGCGCACGGTGACGCGGCTGCAGATGCCGCTCGCGCTGCGCCCGAAGCTGCCCGCGCGCGCCGCGCGCCGGCTCGCGGGCTTCGTCGCCGATACGGTGCTGGCGGCCCTGATGCGGCGCGCCGACCTCGATCCCGAGACCGCCGGGCTGGTGGAGGAGGCCGTGCGCACCCGGCTGCGGACGGCGCCCGAGGGCGCGGGCGCGAAGGGAGGCATCGCCGCGCCACCGGGACAGGGCGACAGCGCCCGGGTCGCGGACGAGGTGCGGCATTTGTTCGAGGCGGGCGCGCTCGACGACGCGCGCCTCGACGACGAGCTGGTGAGCGGCAACCGCGCCTTCGTCACCCACGCGCTCGCGCTGCGCGCCGGGCTGCCGGCGGCGGTGGTGGCGCGCATCGCCGCCGCGCGCAGCGCCAAGGCGGTCACCGCGCTCGCCTGGAAGGCGGGGCTCACGATGCGCTTCGCGGTCAAGCTGCAGAGCCGCTTCGCGGGCGTGCCGCCGCCCGAGATGCTGCAGGCCAAGGACGGGATCGACTACCCGCTCGGCGAGGACGACATGCGCTGGCAGCTCGACTTCTACGGCACGGAGGGCTGAGCCGCCCGGCCGGGAAGGGCGGGCGCGTCAGTCGGGGCGGATCAGGGTGCCGACGCCGGCGTCGGTGAAGATTTCCAGCAGGAGCGCGTGGGGCACGGTGCCGTCGATGATGACGGCGGCGCCGACGTCGTTCTCGACCGCCTCCAGGCAGGTCTCGACCTTGGGGATCATGCCGCCGTGGATGGTGCCGTCGGCGATCAGGCGCTTGACCTCGCCCGCGCTGAGCTCCTTCAGCACGTTGCCCGACTTGTCCATCACGCCCGGCACGTCGGTCAGCAGCAGGAGCCGCGTCGCCTGGGCGGCGACGGCGATGGCGCCGGCCGCGGTGTCGGCGTTGATGTTGTAGGTCTCGCCCTTGGCGCCGACGCCGATCGGCGCGATCACCGGAATGATGTCCGATTCCTCGAACGTCTCCAGTACGTGCGGGTTGACGCGCGTGGGCTCGCCGACGAAGCCGAGGTCGAGGATCTTCTCGATGTTGGAATCGGTGACGCGCTTGGTGCGGCGCAGCTTCTCCGCGCGGATCAGCCCGCCGTCCTTGCCCGACAGGCCGACCGCGTTGCCGCCGACCTCGTTGATCATGGTAACGATCTGCTTGTTGATGGAGCCCGACAGCACCATCTCGACCACGTCCACGGTCTCGCGGTCGGTGACGCGCAGGCCGTCGATGAACGAGCTTTGGATCTTGAGCCGCTCCAGCATCTTGCCGATCTGCGGCCCGCCGCCGTGCACCACCACCGGGTTGATGCCGACCTGCTTGATGAGCACCACGTCGGAGGCGAAGGCGCGCGCGAGGTCTTCCTCGCCCATGGCGTGGCCGCCGTACTTGATGACGAAGGTTTCCTCCGCGTAGCGCCGCATGTAGGGCAGCGCCTCGGAGAGGGTGCGGGCCTTTTCGAGCCAGCTCGGGTGTGGGACGTGCTTGCGGTCGGTCATGGCGCGCGGACTTTAGCGTGATTCAGGGGGCAGGGCCAGCGCGGCCAGGGCGGCGCGCAGCACCGCAATCCCGATGCCTTCGCGCGCCGAGGTGGCCAGCACCTCGGGGTGGGCGGCGGGGCGTCGGGCGATCTCGGCGGCGGTGTTCGCGGCGAGCGCCAGGGCGGCGGCGGCGGCGAGCTGGTCGATCTTGGTGAGCACCACCTGATAGGACACGGCGGCCTCGTCGAGCCCGTCCATGACGGCGCGGTCGGCGGGGCCGATGCCGCGGCGCGCGTCCACCAGCACCAGCACGCGCCGCAGCCGGCGGCGGCCCTTGAGGTAGAGCTCGATCAGCCGGCTCCAGCGCCGCGCCGCCGCTTTGCCGGCCTGGTTGTAGCCGTAGCCCGGCAGGTCGGCGAGCATCAGCCGGCCCCCCAGGTCGAAGAAGTTGATCTGCTGGGTGCGGCCCGGGGTCTGGGAGGTGCGGGCGAGCGCGCGCCGGCCGGTCAGCGCGTTGATCAGGCTCGACTTGCCGACGTTGGAGCGCCCCGCGAAGGCGACCTCGGGCAGGCGCGGGGCCGGCAGGCCCTCGACCTTGGCCGCGCCGGCCACGAAGTCGCAGGGGCCGGCGAACAGCTTGCGGGCGGCCTCGAGGGCCTCCGGGTCGGGCGTCGCGTCCGCGTCCGCGCCGGCGCCGCTCACCGCGTCACGTGCCCTTCGCGGCCTTCTTGGCATCGGCCGCTTCCATGCGCTTCATGATGTACCACTGCTGGGCGACCGAGAGCAGGTTGTTCCACGCCCAGTAGATCACGAGACCCGCCGGGAACGGCGCCATGATGAAGGTGAATACGAACGGCATGAACAGGAAGATCTTGGCCTGGATCGGGTCCGGCGGCGGCGGGTTGAGCTTCATCTGCACGTACATCAGCAAGCCCATGATGATCGGCCAGGCGCCGATCGAGACGAGGCTCGGCACCCAGTCGGGGATCGCGTAGGGCAGCAGGCCGAACAGGTTGAGGAACGAGGTCGGATCGGGCGCGGACAGGTCGCGGATCCAGCCGTAGAACGGCGCGTGGCGCATCTCGATCGAGACGAACAGCACCTTGTAGAGCGCGAAGAACACCGGAATCTGGATCAGGATCGGCAGGCACGACGACGCCGGGTTGACCTTCTCCTTGCGGTAGAGGTCCATCATCTCCTGGTTGAGCCGCTGGCGGTCGCCCGAGAAGCGCTCCTTCAGCTCCATCATCTTGGGCTGCAGCTTCTTCATCTGGCTCATGGACTTGTAGGACTTGTTGGCCAGCGGGAAGAACAGCAGCTTCACCAGCACCGTCACCGCGAGGATGGCGAGGCCGAAGTTGCCGAGGTAGTTGAACAGGATGTCGAGCAGGTAGAAGAACGGCTTGGTCAGGAAGTAGAACCAGCCGAAGTCGATGGCGAGGTCGAAGTTGGCGATGCCGAGCGCCTTGGAGTAGCCGTCGAGCAGCCGCACCTCCTTGGCGCCCGCGAACAGGTGGCTGCGGTTCTCGACGCGCCCGCCCGGCGGCAGCGCCCGGGCCTCGCCCGCGAAGTCCACCTGGTACTTGTCCTCGTTGCCGACGCGCCAGTGCAGGAAGCGCGCGTTGATGCGCGCGGCCGGCTCCGGCACCAGCGCGGCGAGCCAGTACTTGTCGGTGATGCCGATCCAGCCGCCGGTCGAGGCCTGCGAGATGGTCTGCCTGGAGGAGAGGTCGGAGTAGTCGTGCTCGACCAGGCGGCCGTCGAACACGCCGAGCGGCCCCTCGTGCAGGATGAAGAAGCCCTGGGTGGGCGGCGTGCCGGTGCGGTTGACGAGCGCGTAGGGCGTGAGCGTCACCGCGGCGTCGCCGGCATTCTCCACGCGCTGGGTGACGGTGAACATGTAGTTCTCGTCCACCGCGATCTCGCGCGTGAAGCGCAGCCCCGCCCCGTTGTCCCAGCTGAGCGTCACCGGCTTGCCGGGCACGAGCTCGCCCGCAGACGCGCGCCATACCGTGTCGGGTCCCGGCACCGGCACCTGCGGGTCGCTCGCGATCCAGCCTTCGGTGGCGTAGTAGGCGCGCGCGCCGCCCGCGGGCGCGAACAGGCGGATGTTGCCGCTGGCGGGGTCGGGGGTGACGGTGTAGTCGCGCAGCACCACGTCGTCGATGGCGCCGCCGCGCAGCGCGATCGAGCCCTCTAGGCGCGGCGTGCGGATGGCGACGCGCTCGCCCGCGATCACAGGCATCGCGGCCGCCGTCGGCGGTGCGCCGGGGGTCGGCGGCACCGCGGCCGGGACGCCGGGCGTGGCGGGCGTTCCCGGCGCGGCGGCCTCGGGCAGCCGCAGGTCGGGGGCCGTCTCGACCTGCTCGGTCTGCTGCTGGCGCTCCTGGGCCTGGCGCTGGGCCTGCTCGAGCGCCGGGCGCTCGAAGAAGTACTGGAACGTGACGATGATCAGCACCGACAGCACGATGGCGATGATCAGGTTCTTCTGGTCGTTCATCGATGCGCCCGCTCGACGTGTGAAGGATGACGGTGACGGGGATGCCCGGCGCAGGTCGCGCGCGCTTCAGGCACGGGATCGGGACCCCACGGGCCCCACGGGTTGCAGCGGCCGAGGCGCCGGAGCGCGAGCCAGCCGCCCTCGATCAGCCCGAAGCGGCGCACCGCCTGCAGGGCGTATTCGGAGCAGCTCGGCTCGAACCGGCAGGTCGCCGGAAACAGCGGCTTGAGCACCAGCCGGTAGCCCCAGATCAGCGCATAGCCGACGAGCCGCCCCGCGATGCCGGCGGCGTCGCGGAAGCCCTCGAGGCACATGCGGAAGGCGAGCGTCATGTCAGGTCCCGTGGCTCAAGTCCCGGCGGTCGCGGCGCAGCCCGAGCCGCCCGAGGGCGGAAAGCAGGTCGCGGCGCAGCGCATCATAGGGCCTATCCTTGGTTCCCGCGCGCCCCACCAGCACGTAATCGTACCCCGTGGCGGCGGCGGCCGGCATCACTTCTCCGGCGAGCGCCCGCAGGCGGCGGCGGACCCGGTTGCGCGCCACCGCGTTGCCGATCCGCCGGGTGACCGTGAGGCCGATCCGCGGCCCCTCGTCGTCGTCGCGCGGCGCCGCCTGGAGCACGAGCCCGGCCGATGCCGCCCGGCGGCCCCGGTCGGCGACGCGCAGGAACTCGCTGCGGCGTTTGAGGCGGGAAAGGGCCGGGGCCATCGTCCGAATCGGCCCGGAGCCGAGCCGTGCCGTGCCGGCCCTAGGCCGACAGGCGCTTGCGTCCCTTCCTGCGGCGGTTGGAAAGGACCTTGCGGCCGCCCACCGTCGCCATGCGCGAGCGGAAGCCGTGCCGGCGCTTGCGGACGATCTTGGAAGGCTGGTAGGTGCGTTTCACGTCGCGCTCCGTTGGGAAGGCTTGGTTGGTTGAGGCCCGCTGTATACGGGCTGGGGGCGCCGAAGTCAATCGCCGCCGGCCCTGCGCGCGGGGCCCCGCGGTTCCGCCGCCGCCCCCGGTTTTTCGGGCGTTCCGGGGCCTCGCCGGGATGTGATCGGGCGTGACTGGACCCGGGGCCCCGTCCGCGCCAGCCTGAGGGCGCGGGACGGGCGCCGCCCGCGCCGGATTGGGGTAGCATGGCGACCGTGAAAAAGCACGACGGCGGGCACGCTCCCCGTCGCAGGCCTCGGGGGAAAGGGCCCAGGATGGCGGACGGCACCGGCAAGGCCGGAGGCACGGCGCTGCGGCGGTTCGCGCCGCTGGCGCTGCTCGCGCTCGGGCTCGCGGCGTTCTTCGCGCTCGGGCTGCACCGCTACCTCGATTTCGCCGCGCTGCGCGAGCACCGCGAGGCGCTCGCGGCCTTCGTCGCCGCCCACCGCGTCCTCGCCGCCCTCGGCTTCGTCGCGCTCTACGCGCTGGTCACGGCGATTTCGGTGCCGGGCGGCGCGGTGCTGACGCTCGCGGGCGGCTACCTGTTCGGCACCGTCCTCGGCAGCGTCTATGTGGTGATCGGCGCGACCGCCGGCGCGACCGCGCTGTTCCTCGCAGCGCGCAGCGCCGTGGGCGACGCCCTGCGCGCGCGCGCCGGACCCGGCCTGCGGCGGATGGAGGCGGGCTTCCGCGAGAACGCGCTCAGCTACCTCCTGTTCCTGCGCCTGGTGCCGCTGTTCCCGTTCTGGCTCGTGAACCTGGTGCCGGCCTTCGCCGGGGTGCCGCTCGGCACCTACGTCCTCGGCACCTTCTTCGGGATCATTCCGGGCAGCGTGGTCTATGCCGCCGTCGGCAACGGCCTCGGCGCGGTGCTCGATGCCGGCCGCGCGCCCGACCTCGGCATCGTCTTCGACCCCGCCGTCCTGCTGCCCATCCTCGGGCTCGCGGTGCTGGCGCTCGTGCCGGTGGCCTACAAGCGCTTCAAGGGCCGGGGCGCGTGAGGGACCGCATGGGCGACATCAGGACCGATATCTGCGTGATCGGGGCGGGCTCGGGCGGGCTTTCGGTCGCGGCCGGCGCGGCCCAGCTCGGCGCCGCCGTCGTGCTGGTGGAGAAGGGCGCGATGGGCGGCGACTGCCTGAACACCGGCTGCGTGCCGTCCAAGTCGCTGCTGGCCGCCGCCCACGCCGCCGCCGCCCAGCGCGCGTCCGGGCCCTTCGGCGTGGCGCCGGCCGAGCCGCGCGTCGATTTTGCCGCGGTCCACGCCCACGTCCACGGCGTGATCGCCGCCATCGCGCCCCACGATTCGCAGGAAAGGTTCGAAGGGCTCGGCGTGACCGTGATCCGCGCGCCCGCGCGCTTCGTCGCGCGCGACGCCGTGGTCGCGGGGGACGTGCGCATCCGCGCGCGCCGCTTCGTGATCGCCACCGGCTCGCGGCCCCTGGTCCCGCCGATCCCGGGCATCGGAACGGTGGACGCGCTCACCAACGAGACCGTGTTCGCCCTCACGGCGCTGCCCGACCACCTGATCGTGATCGGCGGCGGCCCCGTCGGCGCGGAGATGGCCCAGGCGATGCGCCGCCTCGGCGCGCGCGTCACCCTGATCGAGGGCCTGACGCTGCTCAACAAGGACGACCCGGAGCTCGCCGCCGTGGTGCGCGCGCGGCTCGTGGCCGAAGGCGTCGAGATCCTGGAGGGCGCGCGGGTGGCGGCGGTGGCGCGCGACGGCGCGGGCGTGCGCGTGACGGTGGAGCCGGCGGCGGGTACGTCCGAAGCCGCGCGCGAGATCGCGGGATCGCACCTGCTGGTCGCGGTCGGGCGCGCGCCCAACGTCGAGGATCTGGGCCTCGAGGCGGCGGGCATCGCGGTCGGGCGCGACGGCATCGCGGTGGACGCGCGCCTGCGCACCGCCAACCGCAAGGTCTATGCCATCGGCGACGTGGCCGGCCCCTACCGGTTCACTCACCTCGCCGGCTATCACGCCGGCATCGTGATCCGCAACGCGTTGTTCCGCCTGCCCGCGCGCGCCGACCATCGCGCCATCCCGTGGGCGACCTACACCGACCCGGAGCTGGCCCACGTCGGCATGACGGAGGCGGCGGCGCAACGGGCGGGGATCGCGCACACGGTGCTGCGCGCGCGCTTCGACGCCAACGACCGTGCGCGCGCGGAACGCACGGCCGACGGCCTACTCAAGGCGGTGGTCGGGCGCGGCGGGCGCGTGCTCGGCGCCTCCGTCGTGGGCGCGCGCGCGGGCGAACTGATCCTGCCCTGGGTGCTGGCGGTCCAGGGTCGGCTGCGGCTCAAGGACCTCGCCGGGGCGGTGGTGCCCTATCCGACCCTTTCGGAGATCACCAAGCGCGCGGCGGGCGATTTCTACGCGCCGCGCCTGTTCTCCGCCGCCACGCGCCGTATCGTGCGGCTGCTGGCGCGTCTGGGCTGAACCCGCGCCGCCCGTGGCCACGCCGCCGGGCTTGGGATAAAGTGCCGCCCATGCCGCCCCGTCTCGCAGAGATGCCGCCGCCCCTGCGCTCGTTGTCCGCGCGGCTGCTGGTGCTCACCATCTTCTTCGTGATGCTGGCCGAGGTGCTGATCTTCGCGCCCTCGATCGCGCGCTTCCGCCTGGTGTGGTTCGAGGAGCGCATCGCCGCCGGCCATCTCGCCACCCTGGCGCTCAAGGCCGCGCCCGACAGGCGCATCGGCGCGGCGCTGGAGCAGGAGCTGCTCGACCACGTCGGCGGCTACGGGGTGATCCTCTACCGTCCCGGGTCGGAGAACCTTGTGCTTTCCACCGACATGCCGCCGGTGATCGACAGGACCATCGACCTCGCCGAGGCCGGTCCCGTCGGCCTGATCGTGGACGCCTTCATGGCGCTCACGCGCACCCACAACCGCGTGCTCAAGGTGGTGGGCCCGTCGCCGACGGGCGACGTCAGGATCGCGGTGGTGCTCGACGAGACGCCGCTGCGCCATGCCATGTACGCCTTCAGCCAGCGCATCCTGCTGCTTTCCATCGTGATCTCTGTCATTACCGCGGCGCTGGTCTATCTGGCGCTCTACTGGCTGATGGTCTTGCCGATGCGGCGCATCACGGAATCCATGATCGCATTCCGCGACCGGCCGGAGCGCGCCGCCAGCACCATCGCCGCGAGCGCGCGCCGCGACGAGATCGGCATCGCCGAGCGCGAGCTCGCCGCGATGCAGAGCCGCCTGCGCGCCGCGCTGCGTCAGCGCCGGCACCTCGCGGCCTTGGGCGAGGCGGTGGCCAAGATCAACCACGACCTGCGCAACATGCTGGCGGGCGCGCGGCTCATGTCCGAGCGTCTGTCCAGCAGCCCCGACCCCACGGTGCAGCGTGCGCTGCCGCTCCTGGAGCAGAGCATCGACCGTGCGGCCGACCTGTGCGCCCGGACCCTCAAGTACGTGGAGGACCGCCGCGACCTCGCCCTCGCGCGCTTCGGCCTCGCCGCGATGCTGCGCGAGGCGGGCCAGCTTGCGGGCGGCGCGGCCACGGTCGCGGTCGAGGTCGCGGACGACCTCACCTTGGCCGGCGACCGCGAGGAGCTGTTCCGCGCCTTCGCCAACCTGATCCGCAACGCCGCCGAGGCGGGCGCCACGCGCATAACCCTCGGGGCGCGCGCCGGCGCGCGGGTGACGGTCGAGGTCGCGGACGACGGGCCCGGCATGCCGCCGCGCGCGGTGGAAAACCTGTTCCGCCCCTTCGCCGGCTCGGCGCGTGCGGGGGGCACCGGGCTCGGGCTCGCCATCGCCCGCGAGATCGTCGAGGCCCACGGCGGCACCATCGCGCTCGCCCGTACCGGCGCCGAGGGGACGCTGTTCCGCGTCATCCTGCCGGGCGACGCGGACGCGCCGGACGCCGCCGCCGGCAACGGGGCCGCCCGGTGACGACCCCGGCCGATCCCGCGGAGCCGCCCCCCGGCCGCGCGCCGGAACGGCTGCGTGCGCTGCTCGCGCGGCCCGGGCTCCTGGTCATGCCGTGCTGCTTCGATGCCTGGTCGGCGCGCCTGGTCGAGCGCGCCGGCTTCCCGCTCACCTTCATGAGCGGCTTCGCGGTCTCGGCGGCGCGCTTCGGCCTGCCCGACACCGGCCTCGTCTCCTACGGCGAGATGGTCGCGGCCGGGCGTGACATCTGCGCCGCGGTGCGGATTCCCGTGATCGGCGACGGCGATACCGGCTACGGCAACGCGCTCAACGTGCGGCGCACCGTCGCGGGCTACGCGGCGGCCGGCTTCGCCGCGGTGATGATCGAGGACCAGGTGGCGCCCAAGCGCTGCGGCCATACCGCAGGCAAGCAGGTGGTGGACCGCGCGGAGGCGACGACGCGGGTGCGCGCGGCGGCGGATGCGCGCGACGCGGGCGCGGGCACGCTGGTCCTCGCGCGCACCGACGCGCGCGCGACCCACGGGCTCGAGGAGGCGCTGTGGCGCGCCCGCGCGTTCGAGGACGCGGGCGCCGACATCGTGTTCGTGGAGGCGCCGCACGACGAAGCCGAGATGGCGGCGGTGTGCCGCGCGACCGCGCGGCCGAATCTCGCCAACATGCTGGAAGGCGGCGCCACGCCGATCCTGCCGCCCGCGCGGCTGGAGGCGCTCGGCTACCGCATCGCGGCCTATCCGCTGACGCTGCTCGCGGCGGCGACCGCGGCGATGGAGCGCGCGCTCGGCGCGCTCGCGGCCGGCGCCGCGCCCGACGGGCTCGCCGATTTCGCGCACCTGCGCGCGCTCGCGGGCTTCGACGACTATCTTGCCGCCGAGAAGGATTACGCCGAACACGGCATGCATTCGCGTGACGACGCCGCGCCGTGAGCTGGAATCCCGCCCAGTACCTCAAGTTCGCCGGTCCCCGGCTGCGTCCCGCCGTGGACCTGCTCGCGCGCGTGCCGGCGGAAGCGCCCGCGACCGTCTACGATCTCGGCTGCGGCGCGGGCCAGACCACGTCGCTTCTCGCCGCGCGCTTTCCCGCGGCCCGCGTCACCGGCGTCGATTCCTCCCCCGAGATGCTGGAGGCGGCGCGCGGCGTGTTCCCGGAGCTGAGCTTCCTGCGTTGCGACGTCGCGAGCTTCGCCGCCGTGCCGCCCGCGCACCTGGTGTTCTCCAACGCCGCGCTCCACTGGCTCGGCGACCACGCGCGCCTGTTCCCGCGCCTGATGGAAAGCCTCAGGACAGGCGGCGTGCTGGCCGTGCAGATGCCGCGCGTCGACGACAGCCCGCGCATCCGCGCACTGCGCGAGATCGCGGGCGACGCGCGCTGGCGCGACCGCGCGCTGCCGCGCCTGTTCCCGGGGCCGCTCGCGCCCGAATCCTATTACGACCTGCTCGTACCGTTGTCCGGGTCGCTCGACATCTGGGAGAGCGAGTACCTTCACGTCCTGGAGGGCAAGGACCCGGTGGTCGAATGGTCGAAGGGCTCGGGCGCCGCGCCGGTCCTCGCCGCCCTCGACGACGCCGAGCGCGCCGATTTCCTGCGGCGCTACGCCGCCGCCATGCGCGCGGCCTACCCGAAGCGCACCGACGGGACCACGCTGCTGCCGTTCCGGCGCCTGTTCATCGTCGCCGTGCGGCGATGACGGACGATTACGGAAAGGCAGTGCCGGTACGCGCCACGGTCCCATCCGGGGTTGACCATCGGTAACGATGCGCGCATAAGGTTTCGGTCCGCGACACCGGACGTTTGCATCGAATCCTGGAGCAACCCGAAGATGGACGACCCGAGTAGATACTCGCGCGTTTCGACGACATCCGGCCGCGTGCCTGTCGGATGCCGTGGCGCGGCCGGTCGCGGGAAGCCCGGAACGGCGAATTAGCCTTCCGACGCCTCCCCGGAGCCGGCACGGACCGGTCGAAGGAGGCGTAAATGAGCTACGAAATTCTCGAAAAGGCGCTCGAGGAAACCGTTTCCGGCGAGGCGGCGACGGCGTTGCGCGCCTTCCTCGACGAGGAGCATCCGGCCGACCTCGCCGCTGCCATGGCGGCGGCGGCACCGAAGAGCATCTGGCGCGTGCTCGACCTGATGCCGGTCGAGCGGCAGGCGCGCGTCTTCGAATATCTGCCCTCCGACGTCCAGCTGGAACTGGCGCGTGGCGTCGGGCGTTCCCGCCTGGCGGCCATCGTGACCGAGATGAACGCGGACGAAAGGGCCGACCTATACAACAAGATGCCGGAAGATCAGCGGGACGCCCTGATGCCCGCGCTGTCGCAGGCGGAGCGCGAGGATATCCGCCGCCTCGCCGGTCACGCGGAAGGCACGGCCGGGGCCATCATGACGTCGGACTACGCGACGCTGGGCCCCGGGCTCACCGTGCGCGAGGCGCTCGACAAGCTGCGCCGGGAAGCGCCCGACAAGGAAACCATCTACCGCTCCTACATCGTCGATGCGGAGCGCCGCCTGATCGGCTCGGTCCGGCTCCAGGAGCTGATCCTGGCCGACCCCGGCAGCCGGGTCGAGGACGTGATGGAGCGCGAGCCCCTGTCGGTGGGCGTCGGCGACGACCAGGAGGAGGTCGCGCGCCAGATCGGGCGCTACGACATCCTGGCGCTCCCGGTGGTGGATCGCGCGGGGCGGATCGTCGGCATCGTGACCCACGACGACGCCCTCGACGTGGTGCACGAGGAAGCGACCGAGGACTTCCACAAGGTCGGGACCATCGGCAAGCTCGCGGAGAACGTCCGCGACGCGAGCGTGGGGCTGCTCTACCGCAAGCGCGTCATGTGGCTCGTGCTGTTGGTCTTCGCCAACATTTTCTCCGGCGCCGGCATCGCCTATTTCGAGGACACCATCGCGGCCTATATCGCGCTCGTGTTCTTCCTGCCGCTGCTGGTGGACAGTGCCGGCAACGCGGGCTCGCAGTCGGCGACCCTGATGGTGCGCGCGCTCGCGACCGGCGACGTGGTGATGCGGGACTGGAGCCGCATGCTGGGGCGCGAGCTTGCCATCGCGGCCCTGCTGGGCGTGACGATGGCGGCGGCGGTGTCGCTGCTCGGCGTGTTCAGGGGCGGGCCGGAGATCGCGGCGGTGGTGGCCCTGACCATGGTGCTCGTGGTGATCGTGGGGAGCGTGATCGGCATGTCCCTGCCGTTCCTGCTGTCGCGCCTGTCGCTCGACCCGGCGACCGCAAGCGCGCCGCTCGTGACCTCGATCGCCGACGCCGCGGGCGTCGTGATCTATTTCGCCATCGCCACGGCTGTCCTGATACCGGCAGTCTGAAAGGATGACACCGCCCATGCCCATGTTCCCAAGACGCGGTGCCCGTCGTGCCGGGTGAGGAGATCGGCCTGCTGCAGCTGGTCGTTCTGTCGGTGGTGCAGGGCGTCACCGAGTTCCTGCCGATCAGCTCCTCGGCGCACCTGATCCTCGTGCCGCACCTGACGCCGTGGTCGGACCAGGGGCTCGCGGTGGACGTCGCGACGCACGTCGGCACGCTCGCGGCGGTGATGCTCTACTTCCGCAAGGAGACCGCGGCGCTGGTGCGCGGCTCGTGCCGGCTGCTGGTGGGGGACACCGGCGGGGACGGCGCGCTCGCCCTGCGGATCGCGGTGGCGACGGTGCCGGTGGTGGCGGCCGGGCTGCTGCTGCACGAGACGGTGGAGACGACGTGGCGCAGCGCGAGCCTGATCGGGTGGATGTCGATCCTGTTCGGCGTCCTCCTGTTCGCGGCGGACAGGCGGAGCGGGGGCAGCACGACCGGCGCGCCGATCGGGTTCCGCGCGGCGGTCCTGATCGGCTGCGCCCAGGCGCTCGCGCTGGTGCCCGGGGTGAGCCGCTCGGGCATCACCATGACGGCGGCGCTGTTCCTCGGCGCGAGCCGCACGGAGGCGGCCCGCTTCTCGCTGTTGCTGTCGATCCCGGTGACCTTCGCGGCGGGCGTGCTGACCGCCGCGCAGCTCGCGGAGACGGGGGTGGACGCGCGGATGCTCGGCGACATGGCCTTCGCCGCCGCGGTCGCGGGGGCGACGGCCTGGCTCGCCATCGCCGGGATGATGCGCTGGCTGGCGCGCGCCACTTTCACGCCGTTCGTGGTCTATCGCGTGGCGCTCGGGGTTCTGCTGCTGACCTGGCTCGCGTGAGCGCCCGCGCGGCTAGTCGCCGACCGCGACGCCCTCGCGGCGCGAATCCGCGCCGCCGACCAGCAGGCCGTCGCGGATCGCGATGCCCTGGAGCCCGCTCGTGAGCGGCGTGGCCCGGACCTTGTGGCCGCGCGCGCGCAGGTCCTCCGCGACCGCTTCCAGCGCCGTGCCGCGCTCGAGCTCGATCTCGTCGCCGCGCACGGCGAAATTGGGCAGCGAGATCGCGGCCTGGACGTCCATGTCCCAGTCGAGCGCGGCGATCAGGGTCTTGACCACGTAGCCGATGATGCGCGGGCCGCCGGGGGTGCCGACCGCGAGGATCAGCCGCCCGGCGCCGTCGAAGACGAAGGTCGGGGACTGGGCGGAGCGCGGCCGCTTGCCGCCCTCGGGGCGGTTGGCGACGGGGCGGCCGGCGGCGTCGCGCGGCGCGGCGGCGAAGTCGGTCGCGTGGTTGTTGAGGAAGAAGCCGCGCACCAGCAGGCGCGAGCCGAAGGCGTCGCCGACCGAGCCGGTGAGCGCGACCGCGTTGCCGTCGCGGTCGACGATGCTGACGTGGGTGGTGCCGGGTGCCTCGTCGGCGGGCGAGGGGGCGAGGTCGGGGGGGCGCGCCGCGCTTTCGACGCGCCCGGCGGAGACGCGCGGCAGGGCGCGGGCGGGATCGATCAGGTCCGAGCGCCGCGCGAGGTAGCCGAGGTCGAGCAGGCCCGCGAGCGGCACCTCGACGAAGGCCGGGTCGGCGACGTAGCGCAGCCGGTCGGCGTTGGCGAGGCGGCTCGCCTCCGCGATCAGGTGGACCGCCTCGGCCGAATTGGGGGCGAGCTTCGCCATGTCGAAGCGCTCCAGCATGGCGAGCGTCATCAGCGTGGTCACGCCGCCGGCGGTGGGCGGGCCGAAGCCGCACACCAGCCAGACGCGGTAGGGGCCGCACACCTGGCGGCGGCGCTCGGCGCGGTAGCCGGCGAGGTCGGCCGTCGTCAGGCGGCCCGGGTTGACGGCGGCCTCCGCGACGGCGCGCGCGATGTCGGCGGCGATCGGGCCCTCGTGGAAGGCGTCGGCGCCGCCCTCGGCGATGCGTGCGAGGGTGTCGGCGAGCGCCGGGTTGAACAGGCGCGTGCCGGCCGCGAGCGGGCGGCCCTGGCGGTCGAGCAGGTAGGCGCGCGCGGCGGCGTGATCGCGCAGGTGGCGGTCGGCGGCGATCGAGGCGTGGAGGCGCGGCGTGACGGCGAAGCCCGCGCGCGCGGCCTCGATGGCGGGCTCGAACAGGCGCCGCCACGGCAGCCGGCCGTGGGCCCCGTGGGCCGCCTCCAGCATCCGGAGCGTGCCCGGCACCGCGACCGCGATGCCGCCGGTCCGCACCCGCTCGCGCGGGAGCGGCGTGCCGTCGGCGCCCGTGAACAGGTCCTCGGTGACGGCGGCGGGGGCGGTCTCGCGGCCCTCGTAGGTGGCGATCTCCCCGGTCCCGCCGTCGAAATGCATCAGGAAGCCGCCGCCGCCGATGCCCGACGACTGCGGCTCCACCAGGGTCAGCATCGCCTGCACCGCCACCGCGGCATCGACGGCGTTGCCGCCCGCGCGCAGGATGCGCAGG
>JBJHBM010000044.1:0-15286 GCA_050485485.1 Alphaproteobacteria bacterium
GGACAGGCCGGTCAGGAGCTTGCCGCCGCCGCCGACACGCTGGGCGCGCGCGCGCGGGACGTGGTGGAGGCGGCGGAGCGGGCGGCCCAGCGCGTCGTCGATACCACCGGGCGCCTCGCGCGCGAGGCCGAGGGGCTGAGCGCCGCCTCGGCGAACGCGGTCGCCGAGGCCGAGAAATCCGGGGAAGCCTTCGCCGCGCGGCGCGACGAACTGGCGCAGGCCGCCGAGGATGCGCACGGCCGGCTCGAGCGCGCAGGCGAGGCCTTCGGCAAGCGCGCCGACGCGCTCGCCGCCACCACCGATGCTGCCGTCGCCCAGGTGCGCGCGGCGGGCGACGTGCTGGAGGGCCAGAGCGCGGCGCTGGAAAGCGCCTCCGAAGCCGCGCGCGGGCGCGCCGCCGAGGTGCGCCAGGTGCTGGAGGACCAGGTCAGGCGGCTCGACGAGACCGCCGCCCATTCGGGACAGCGCGCGCGCGAGATCGGCGACGCCTTCACCCGCCAGGCGGACGCTCTGCGCGCGGCCTCCGACGCCGCCGCCGCGCGCGCCGAGGAGATCCGCAAGGCGCTCGACCGCCAGGCCGGGCTGCTGGCCGAGGCGGCGGAGACCGTCGCCGCGCGCTCCGAGGCCATCGACCGTGCGGTCGCGCGCGAGGTCGAGGCGCTGGAGAAGGCGGCCGCCGCCGCGGCGGCGCAGTCGGACGCGATCGCGGCGACGCTCCGGCGCGAATCCGACCATCTGGGCGAGGCCGCGTCCCGGGCCGATGCGGACGTGCGCGCGGCGGGCGAGACGCTCGCGCGCGAGGCGCGCGCGCTCCACGAGGGCGCGAGCGCGGCGGCGGCGCAGGTGGAAAGCCTGCGCGCGGGGCTGGCCGCCGAGGCGCAGGAGCTGCATGCGGCGTCCGAGCGCGTGGCCGAGCAGATGCACGCGCTCGGCGCGCTGTTCCGCCAGCGCGCCCGCGACATCGAGCAGGCGACGGCCCAGGCCGAGGCGCAGGTGGGCACGGCCGGCACCGCGCTCGAAACCCAGGGCCGCGACTTCGCCAAGGCGCTGACGGCGGCGTCCGAGCGGGCGGACGAGATCGTGCGCACCTACCATGCCCAGTGCGAGGCGCTGATCGCGGCGTCCCACGCCGCCGCCGCCGAGGCCGAGAAAGTGCGGCTCAACGCCCTCGACGCCGAGAAGGACCGCTTCCTGCGCGCCTCGCGCCTCGTCGTCGACGACCTCAACTCGCTCGGCGTGGACCTGATGCGCCTCATGGACAAGCCGCTCGCGGAGAAGCTTTGGCGGCAGTTCGTCAAGGGCGACAAGAGCGCGTTCCTGCGCGCCATGCTGGCCGACGGCGACGCCAAGAAGGTCCAGGAGCGGGTCAAGGCGCACTACCGCGAGAACGACGAGTTCCGCAAGTACGCCGACCGCTACCTCGACATGTTCGAGAACCTGCTGGCCCAGGCCAGCGCCTCGGACCCGGAGAACCTGCTGAGCTCCGCCTTCGTGACCGCCGACGTGGGCAAGGTCTACGTGCTGCTGTCGCGCGCGGTCGGGCGCATGAACTGACGGCGCAAACTACGCACTTCATGGCGAGGACGAATCACCCCCTCACCCGGCTCCGGGTAGGCTCGGCGTTCCGCCTCGCCGACCCTTCTCAACCCTCTCCCCCCAATTGGGGGGAGAGGGAAGGGTGAGGGGGGCCGGCCTCTCTCCATCGTCATGCCCGCGCGCGACGCGCGCGCGGAAACCGACGTTTGATTGGACCGCCGCGCCGCCATCGGCGATGATGGCGGGCGACCTACTTTTCCGTCCGCGAGCGCCGCCCCGCCATGATCGATGCCGCCGACCTGCCGGTTTTCTACCAGATCGCGGCCCTGCTGGTGCTGGCGGCCGGGGTCGGGCTGCTCGGCGTGTTCCTGCGCCAGCCCCTGGTGGTGAGCTACATCGTGGTCGGCCTGCTGGCGGGGCCGTCGGCGCTCGGCATCGCCACGGGAGGCGAGTACATCGACCTGCTGGCCGAGCTCGGCATCGCGGTGCTGCTGTTCCTGGTGGGGCTCAAGCTCGACACCAACCTGATCCGCTCGGTGGGCGCGGTGGCGACCGCCACCGGCCTCGGCCAGATCGCGTTCACCGCCGGGATCGGCTTCCTGATCTGCCTGGCGCTCGGGCTCGACTGGCTCACCGCCCTCTACGTCGCGGTGGCGCTCACCTTCTCGAGCACCATCATCATCGTCAAGCTCCTGTCCGACAAGGGCGAGATCGGCTCGCTCTACGGCCGCATCGCGCTCGGCTTCCTGATCGTGCAGGACATCGCGGTGGTGGTGGCGATGGTGGCGCTCTCGGCCTATGGCATCGGCGCGGCGGCCGACGGCGCGCGGCTCGACGCGCTGAGCCTCGTGGGAGCGACGGTCGCGCTGCTCGCGGGCATCGCGCTGTTCATCCGCTACGCGGCGACGCCGCTGGTCGAGCGGCTCGCGCGCTCGCCCGAGCTGCTGGTGTCCTTCGCCATCGGCTGGGCGGCGCTGCTCGCCGCGCTCGGCGACTACCTCGGCTTCGGCAAGGAGTTGGGCGGCCTGCTGGCGGGCATCTCGCTCGCCTCGACGCCGTTCCGGGACGCCATGTCCACGCGCCTCACCAGCCTGCGCGACTTCCTGCTGCTGTTCTTCTTCATCGCGCTCGGCGCCCATCTCGACCTCGGGACGATCGGCGGCGACCTGACGGCGGCGGCGGTACTGTCGCTGTTCGTTCTGATCGGCAACCCGCTGATCGTGGTGGCGATCATGGGGGCGATGGGCTACCGCAAGCGCACCGGATTCCTCGCCGGCCTGACGGTCGCCCAGATCAGCGAGTTCTCCCTGATCTTCATGGCGATGGGCCTTGCCCTCGGCCATGTCCAGGAGCAGGCGGTCGGTCTCGTGACGCTGGTGGGGCTCATCACCATTGCGCTCTCGGTCTACATGATCACCTATTCCCACGTCCTCTACCGCTGGGTGGGGCCGCTGCTCGGCCCGTTCGAGCGGCGCGAGCCGGTGCGCGAGACGGCGGTGGCCGACGGCGCGCCGGCCGCGCGCTACGACGCCATCGTGTTCGGCGTCGGGCGCTACGGCGGCGCCATCGCCAAGCGCCTGCAGGACAGCGGCCTGCGCGTGCTCGGCGTGGACTTCAGCCCGGCGGTGGTGCGCCGGCGCCGTGCCGAGGGGCTGGAGGCGACCTTCGGCGACATCACCGACGCCGACTTCATCGCCCACCTGCCGCTCGACGGCGTGCGCTGGGCGGTGTCCGCGATCCAGGAGCACGACGTGGGCGTGAGCGACATCGACCCGCGCCTCGGCCTGATCCAGACCTTGCGCGCCCAGGGCTACCGCGGCGAGGTGGTGGTGGCCGCCGCCCAGCCCGCCGTGGCCGAGCGGTTCATGGCGGAAGGCGCCGCGCTGGTGCTGATGCCGTTCCAGGACGCCGCCGACCGCGCCGCCGAGCTGATCCTCAAATGCGCCGAGCGCCCGCCCGAGCCGATGCCCGAGGAGGCCGAGGCCCAGAAGGAGCTGACTTCCTAGGGTGGTCGGTGGTGGGTTGGTTTGACAACGACCGGGAAGCTTGAGGGGCAGAAGCCTCCTATCGGGATTTGACGAAGCGTTCCAGCTTCCCCAGCGTTTGCAGGCCCAGTTCGACTGCACCGAATCCCTTCGCCTCCTGAAACTCCGCCTCTGTGCTGAACACCATGCCCAGCGTCACCTTCGTCGCCCCGTCCTGTTCCTCGAACGAGGCCCAAGTGTCGGCGTGTTTCGGTCCGTTCTCGCCCCATAGCAGTTGATAGCTGATCCTCTCCTCGGGCCGGACCTCGGTATAGAGATGGTGGTTCGGGAACACCGTGCCATCGGGCGCGATCATGTCGAACACCCATTCACCGCCCGCCCGCAAGTCGATCCTCTTCGTGCGGCAGGAAAACCCGTCCGGCCCCCACCATTGCGGCAGCGTCTCAGGGTTCATCCACGTGTTCCAGACAATGGTTCGCGGTGCCTGTATCACACGCTGCAGCACCATGGTTCGCTGGGCCGCACCGGCGAGATTGTCCAATCCCGCGTCGAAGCCCTGTCGGTAGCTGGCTCTCATATCCTTGGCCAGGGAGGAAAGCTGCACCGTCAGGACCAGCCGGCTACGCTCGTCCGTGCCGGAGAAATCGGCCGTCACCAGCGCCGCCGATTGCGTCACTCCCCCGGACGAGACCACTTCGTAGTTCACGCTGCGCAGCGCCGGCTGCAACTCAAGCCAGCCACATTCACAACGGATATTCGGCTGACCCTCGACCTTGCAGAGTGAGACTTCGCGTCCGCCCACCCTGGTGTCGGCCTCCAGAAACTCCGTAATGACCGAGGGCGTGGGAGCGGACCAGACCGCCCGCGCGGCTGGGGCCGTCCAAGCCTGCCACAGCGCCGACAATGGCGCGGCCACGTCCCGCTCGAAGGTCAGCGTCGCAAAGCGGCCCTCCGCATGATCGTGCGCCGCAGGCCCCCCGTTTGGATTCGGTTTCGATATCATTTCGTGCGTTCCTTCATCGCCTTCGTTGCAAATGCATCCAACCGGTCGAGCCGGGCCTCCCATATGGATCGCTGCTCGTCGAGCCATGTCCGAACCGGCTCCAGGGCTTCGGGAACGATGATGCAGGTGCGCACCCGCCCGTCCTTGGAGGTGGCGATCAGCCCTGCTTCTTCCAGTACCGAAAGGTGCCGCATCACCGTCGGCAGGCGCAGGCCCGTGGGCTCGGACAAATCCGTGACTCGCGCGGGTTTTTCAGCGAGCCGGGTCAGGATCGATCGACGGGTCGGATCGGCCAAGGCATGGAAGAGCAGTGAGAGCTCGGGATGATGCTTAGTCATAAGGCTAACTATCATCCAATGCGTCGGCCGCGCAAGAAAAACTTCGTCACTTTGCTAAGTTTTCTCGCGTTGGCGCGCCGGGCCCTTGAAGCAGTCGGCTACCGGGCGTCCCCGCCCCTTGACGAGGGGGCGGAATCCCGGTAAACAGCCGCTTCCGCGCCCGGCCGGGCTTTGCCTGCGCCGGGGCCAAGATATTCAGATGTAACGGGAATCCATCATGTCGCGTCGCTGCCAAATCACGGGCAAGCAGGTCATGGCCGGAAACAACGTGAGCCATGCCAACAACAAGACCCGCCGCCGTTTCCTGCCCAACGTGCAGCAGACCTCGCTGCTGTCCGAGACGCTCGGCCGCATGGTGCGCCTCAAGCTCTCGGTCAACGGCATCCGCACCATCGAGAAGGCGGGCGGGCTCGACGCCTACCTGAAGGCGACGCCCACCGCCAAGCTCGATCCGGCGGTCGCCCGCGTGAAGCGCCAGATCGAAAGGAAGGCCGCGGCCGTCTGACCGCGTCCCCCGGGGAAGAAAAAGGGCCCGCCGAAACGGGCCCTTTTTCTTTGTCCGCATCGTGCCCCAGCCCTCTCCCCGGTCGGGGAGAGGGAAAGGCACGAGGACGGCCGCCTACAGGTTCGCCTTGAAGAAGGCGAGGGTACGGTCCCACGCGATCTTGGCGGCCGCGGCGTTGTAGCGCTCCGGGTTGGCGTCGTTGTTGAAGGCATGCAGGGTGCCCGGATAGACGTGCATCTCGAACGACTTGCCCGCCGCCTTGAGGGCGCCCACGTAGGCGTCGATGCCGGCGTTCACGTTCTTGTCGTTCTCGGCGTAGTGCAGCAGCAGCCTCGCGTTGATCTTCTCGATGCCGTCGGTCACCTGCCGCCCGTAGTAGGCGACGCCGGCCTTGAGGTTGGGATCGGCCACGGCCAGCTGGTTGACGCGCTGCCCGCCCCAGCAGAAGCCCACGGCGCCGACGTTGCCGTTGGAGTTGGGGTGCTTGCCGGCGTAGGCCGTGGTTGCGAGCATGTTCTTGACCACGTCGCCGCCCTTGAGGGTGCCGATCATGTCGCGCGCCTTGTCGCGGTCGGCGGGCGTGCCGCCGAGCGGCGAGAGCATGTCGGGCGCGACCGCGAGGAAGCCCGCGACCGCGAGACGGCGCGCCACGTCCTCGATGTGATCGGTGAGGCCGCGGTTCTCGTGGATCACCACCACCGTCGGCAGCTTGCCGCCGGCGGCCGGCATGGCGACGTAGGCGGTCATCTCCGCGGTACCGCCGCCGTAGGTCACCTTCTCCGACTTGACGCGCGGATCGTTGGCCGGGATCACCGCGGCCTCGGCGCCGGTGCCTTCGAGGATCGGCAGGATCGCCGCCGCGGCGACCGCGCCGCCCGTCGCCTGGGCGAGCTTCTTCAGGAACACCCGGCGCGGCTCCGCGCTGTGTACGTAATGGTCGTAGATTTCCAGTACCCTGTCGTCCATCGATTGCCTCCTGTTATGGCCCCCGCCGGAACGTCGTTCGTCCCGCTCCCGGCCCGGCCGTCACGTACTAGAGCCGGGGGGGCATGCGCGAGTCAACGGCCCGGAACGCAAGCGCCGGCGACACGCGGCCGCCGACCCGGCCGCGATCATGGCGGCGGATTGTGACTGCAATATGGTTCACGAAGTCGTGAACGGCGGGAGACGCGGCGCCCCGGAGCTTTGGCGTCAGCGGGCGGCGGCCCGGCCGCCGGCGCGGCCCCCCGCGCGCGCGCCCGTCCGTCCGTCGGACGGCGGAACGTAGTCCTCGTCGAACAGCTCGGAGAGCTTGTCCATCATGGTGCTGCCGAGCTGCTCGGCGTCCACGATGGTGACGGCGCGCTTGTAGTAGCGGGTAACGTCGTGGCCGATACCGATGGCCACCAGCTCGACCGGCGAATAGTTCTCGATCCACTCGATCACGCGCCGCAGGTGCTGCTCGAGATAGTTGCCGGGATTGACCGAGAGGGTCGAATCGTCCACCGGCGCGCCATCCGAGATCACCATCAGGATCCTGCGCTGCTCGGGCCGGCCGATCAGGCGGTTGTGCGCCCACATCAGCGCCTCGCCGTCGATGTTCTCCTTCAGCAGCCCCTCGCGCAGCATCAGGCCGAGGTGCTTGCGGGTGCGCCGCCACGGCGCGTCCGCCGCCTTGTAAACGATGTGGCGCAGGTCGTTGAGGCGCCCGGGGCGGCCCGGCTTGCCGGCGTTGAGCCACTTCTCGCGCGACTGGCCGCCCTTCCAGGCGCGTGTGGTGAAGCCCAGGATCTCGACCTTGACCGCGCAGCGCTCGAGCGTGCGCGCGAGGATGTCGGCGCTCATGGCGGCGAGCGTGATGGGCCGCCCGCGCATCGAGCCCGAATTGTCGATCAGCAGCGTCACCACCGTGTCGCGGAACTGCATCTCCTTCTCCTGCTTGTAGGAGAGGGGATAGAGCGGGTTGGTGACGACCCGGTGCAGGCGCGCCGAATCCAGCATGCCCTCGTCGAGGTCGAACTCCCAGGCGCGCGACTGCTTCGCCATGAGCTGGCGCTGCAGGCGGTTGGCGAGACGCCCGATCACGCCCGAAAGGTGGGAGAGCTGGTTGTCGAGATGGAGGCGCAGTCGCGTCAGCTCCTGCTCGTCGCACAGGTCGCGCGCCTCCACCACCTCGTCGAAGGCGGTGGTGAAGGCGGTGTAGTCGGGGCGCTCGTTGGAGAGCGGCCCCTGCGGG
The DNA here is from genome assembly GCA_050485485.1 of Alphaproteobacteria bacterium. GTDB lineage: Bacteria > Pseudomonadota > Alphaproteobacteria > SMXQ01 > SMXQ01 > WHSO01. Next base: position 7,583 of record JBJHBM010000044.1, read on the forward strand.
CCCCAGCGGATGTCGGGGGGCAGGGTCTCGCCGTCGCCCATGCCCTCGGCGGTGTCCTCCATGGTCTCGTCGGACATGCCGCGCTCGCCGTCCTCGGCGTCGTCCATGGACTGCTCGCCGCGCGTCTCCATGGAATCGGACTCCTCCGAGTCCGTGCCCTCGGCCTCGGGGTCGGCGGTCTCGTCCTCGTCGGAATCGCCGTCGGCGTTGGCTTCCAGGTCCTCGTCGCCCTCGGCGTCGCCGAGCGCGAGGTCGGAGATGAACTTGTTGAGGGCGCGCGCGAACTCCTCTTGGTCCTCCATGGTCTCGCGCAGCGCCGCGAAGTCGTCGCCGGCGCGCTCCGTCACCCAGTTGCGCCACGAGTTGACGATGGAGCGGATGTTGTCGGGCGCCGCCTTGCCGGTGAGCTGCTCGCGCACGATCAGGCCGATGACCTCGGGCACGGGGACGTTCTCGAACTCGTTGACGCGGTCGAAGCTCATCGCCTTGCAGCGGTCGGCGAGGGCGGCGTCGAGGTTCCGCGACACGCCCCTCATGCGGTTGGCGCCGATCGCCTCGTAGCGCGCCTGCTCGACCTCGTTGTAGATCTTCCGCGCGGTCTCGCCCGGGGGCATCTTGGAGGTGTGCAGCTTGTCGTCGTGGAAGCGCAGCTTGAGCGCCATCGAATCGGCGTGGCCGCGCAGCTTGGAGACCTCGTGGTCGGGGAGCGTGCGCGGCGGGGTCTGCAGGCGGACGTTGTTGCCGCGGATGCGCGGCGGGTCCGGCGTGAACTCGACCTCGAGCTCGCGCTGGTGCGACACCGCGCGCATGGTGGCGGCGGTGACGCGCCGGAATTCCTCGACGGGGTTGTCCTTGCTCATGGTTCGACGCTCGTGACTCGTGGGGCCGCGTTCCGCGTCAGGCGTTCTTGGCCTCGGGCTGGCCGCCGCGGGCCGATTCGGGAAGCTCCTCGCCGAAGCAGCGCTGGTAGTACTCCGCCACGGTGGCGCGTTCCATCTCGTCGCACTTGTTGAGGAACGTCACGCGGAAGGCGTAGCCCACGTCGCCGAAGATGCGCGTGTTCTCGGCCCAGGTGATGACGGTGCGCGGCGACATGACCGTCGAGATGTCGCCCGCCATGAAGCCCGCCCGCGTCAGGTCCGCGAGCGAGATCATGTTGGACACGGTCTCGCGGCCCTTCTTGTTGTCGTAGGTGGGCGACTTGGCCAGCACGATCTTCATCTCCTCCTCGTGCGGCAGGTAGTTGAGCGTCGCGATGATGTGCCAGCGGTCGAGCTGCCCCTGGTTGAGCTGCTGGGTGCCGTGGTAGAGGCCGGTGGTGTCGCCGAGGCCGACGGTGTTGGCGGTCGAGAACAGCCGGAAATAGGGATGCGGGCGGATCACCTTGTTCTGGTCCACCAGCGTGAGCCTGCCGTCCACCTCGAGGACCCGCTGGATCACGAACATCACGTCGGGGCGGCCGGCGTCGTATTCGTCGAACACCAGCGCGGTCGGCGTCTGCAGCGCCCACGGCAGGATGCCCTCGCGGTATTCGGTGACCTGCTGGCCGTCGCGCAGCACGATCGCGTCCTTGCCGAGCAGGTCGATGCGGCTGATGTGGCTGTCGAGGTTGACCCGCACGCACGGCCAGTTGAGCCGCGCCGCCACCTGCTCGATGTGGGTGGACTTGCCGGTGCCGTGGTAGCCCTGGATCATGACCCGCCGGTTGTAGGCGAAGCCCGCCAGGATCGCGAGCGTGGTGTCGTGGTCGAAATGGTAGGCGTCGTCGAGGTCCGGGACGTACTCGCTGCGCTTGCTGAAGGCCGGCACGTTGAGGTCGGACTCGAGGCCGAAGACCTGGCGTACGGAAACTTCGATGTCTGGCTTTTCGAGGGGGTGGACCGGGGCGTGCGTGTCACTGTTGCTGGTGAGTGCCATAAAAACCTTTTCCGTCTTCTCGGGGTCGTTCTTTCGGCGCTACGGTCGGGCGCCGAGGCTCTGTTTCAGGGTCGCATAGGCCTGGTTAATCAATTTTAGCCGCTCTTCCGCCCCTTTGTCGCCCCCGTTGGCGTCGGGGTGATGGCGCTTGACCAGCTCCTTGTAGCGCGCCCTGAGGGCGGTCAGGGTGAGCGGCGGGACCAGCTCCATGAGATCGAGGGCCTCCTGCTCGCGCAGCCGCGTACCTGAAACGTTCTTGTCGCGGCGTCGTTCCGAGCCGGCCCGCCCATTGGCGCCGGGCCCGTCGCCGCGGTCCCCGAACAGGCCGAAATCGTCGCGCATCCGGTCGAAGCGGTCGCGCGCGAAGGCGCCGCCGAGGCGGCCCAGCGGCCAGGTCGGGCGCCAGCCCACCACGTCCTCGCGGATCAGGGCCTCGATCTCGCGCTCGTCGCGTCCGGCGCAGAAGTTCCAGGCGCGGTTGTACGCCCGCACGTGGTCGAGGCAGAACCAGTAGTGCTCGCCGAGGCGGTCGGGGGCCATCGGCGCGCGATAGTCGCCGGCCTCGGCGCAGCCCGCGCGGTCGCACGGGCGCGCGGCGCCGTCGCGGCCCGGCCGGGATTGGGCAAAGGGGTCCGGCCGCCGGCGGCGCCGAGGCTCGGCGGTGTGGGATGCCGTTCTCCTGGGCATGGTCAAAATATGCTGTCTCGGCGCGGCCGGCGCAAGGATCGGGTGCCGCTAGCCGGCGCCGCGCGCGCCCGCCCGCGCGATGACCGCGATCCCGGCCGCGATCAGGGCGAGGCCGACGGCATTGGCGGGCGTGATCGCCTCGCCCAGTGCGACCGCCGCCGCGACCACGCCCGCCGCCGGGATCGCGAGGCTCGCCATCGAGGTGGTGATGGCGGTGAGCGCGCGGTTGACCGTGATCCATGCCCACAGCGCGAAGGCGGTGGCGAACGGGCCGTTGTAGGCGAGCACCGCCCACAGCCGGGGGCCGGGCACGATCTCGGCCGGGTCCTCGAGCAGGACGGCGAGCACGGCGACCGGCACCGCGCCCAGCAGCATCTGCCACGGCGCGAGCTGGAGCGGCGAGCACTCGAAACGGTGGCCGCGCACGTGCACGATGGCGACCGCCCATGCGAGCGACGCCGCGAGTAGCAGCGCGTTGCCCGCGAGCTGCGCCGGATCGCTCCAGTCGAACGCGAGCGGATTGAACAGCACCGCGATCCCGGCGACGCCGAGCGCGACCCCCGCGAGGCGCCCCGCCGTGAGCCGCTCGCCCATGAAGATCACGGCGAGCGGCACCACCCAGATCGGGGTGGTATAGGCCAGGATCGCCGAGCGCCCGGCCTCGACCTCGGTCAGGCCGAGGTTGATGAGCGAGAGGTAGGCCGCGAGCTGCAGCACGCCCACCGACAGCACCACCGGCAGGTCGGCGCGGCCGGGCAGGCGCACCTCGCCGCGCGCCGCCAGCACCGCGAACAGGCAGGCGGCGCCGAGCAGCATCCGCGCGAGCGCGAACAGGAGCGGCGGGATGTCCTCGAGCCCGACCTTCATCACCGGCCAGTTGGCGCCCCACACCACGACCACCGCCGCGAGCAGGGCCACGGCCGCGCGCGGGGACAGCGGCGGCCGCGCGCCGCCGCTCACGGCGCGCATCCCGCGGGGGCCGGGACCGGATCGGGCGTGCGGAGAGGGGTGACGGAACGCGACGCGGACGCTAGCATCGGCGGATCATGGCCGATAACGCGAACCGATGACAATGCGCACGACGGACGATGCGCCCGCCGGCGCGGGCGAGGGCAGGGTGGCGACGGCGATCCGCGCCAAGCTCGCCCATGCCTTCGCGCCCGAGCGCCTGGTGCTCGAGGACGAATCGCGCCTGCATGCGGGCCATGCCGGGGCGCGCCCCGGCGGGGAGAGCCATTTCCGGCTCGAGATCGTGGCGCGGGCCTTCGCCGGCCTCTCCCGGGTCGAGCGCCAGCGCCGCATCCACGCGGTCCTGGCCGAGGAGCTGTCGGGCCCGGTCCACGCGCTCTCCATCGCCGCCCGGGCCCCCGGCGAATAGCCCGCCGCCGCCGCCGCGCCGCCCGGTTCCGCCGGACTCCCCTTGGTCCGTAGGGTCTTTTCGCGGGGAGGTTGCATCTGCTAACCTGTGACCGCTCAGAAAGATAAAATGTGGGAAATGGAGTCTTTCCTTCCCGCGATATAACGCGGCCGGGCCGTGGGCGGAACCAACAGCGGGCGTAAGGGGGGAGACCGTGCATATCTGTAAAAACATCAATGTCGGGGACCGGCGGACCAGCATCCGCCTCGAGGAGGAGATGTGGGCGGCGGTGTACGAGCTGTGCCAGCGCGAGGGCATGACCGTCCACGAGCTGTGCTCGCTGATCGACCGCGTGCGCGGCGACAACAGCCTCACGGCCGCGCTCAGGATGTTCCTGGTGATGTACTACCGCGTGGCCGCCACCGATGCCGGCCACGCGAGCGCGGGCCACGGCGCGGCGGCCAACGGGCACGGCGCCGATCACTGGCGCCCGATCATCGCCCAGGTCTTCCAGAGCTGAGGCATGCCGGCCGGTCCGGGCCGGCCTACTTGGGACCGGTGTAGAACTCCGGGAAACGCTCGCGCACCAGCGGCCCGTCGGCGCGGAACGCATGGCAGGTGTCGAGGCGCGCGGGCTTGGCGCGCGCGGTGCCCTCGGCTTCCTCGCGCTTCTTCTGCGCGAGGCTCGGCCCCATCGTCTGATAGGCGACGGTGCCGATCGGCCCCAGCATCTCGACCAGGTGGACGCAGCCCCGGACGCCGCCCAGGAGCTCGCGCACCCGCAGGTTCCAGCCGGGCTTGATGCGCTCGCCCACCAGCACCTGATAGGCGGGCGCGATGTCGGGGCAGACCTGATGCGGGCCGGCGTCGATGGCCGCGTCCACCGCGCGCACCGTCATGGTGTCGTCCACCGTGAGCCTGAGCCGCATGTCGTGGACCGGCGTGCCGGCCGTTACCTTGCCGCGCCACTGGTTGTCGAAGTCGTAGTCCTTGGTGTCGACCATGTGGCCCTCGATGTCCCACAGGCCGTCGTCGCGCCGGTAGCCGTCGAGGGTGATGACGCGGCGGTGGCGCCGCGTGCGCGCGCCGGGTTCGGAAAGCGGCATGGCTGGCCTCATCCTGATTGCAGCGACAGAAGATCAAGGACTATAGGGCCGCGCGCGCGGCGCTGACAACACGCCCGGGCTCGTCCTAACGCACGCGGCGCAGGTGGGCGGGCGGCATCACGCGGACGGCGGTGATGCGGTTGCCCTTGCGTCCCAGCACCTCGAAGCGGAAGTCGTGGAAGTTGAACACCTGTCCGGGCTCGGGGATCAGGCGCGATTCGTGCAGCACGAGGCCTGCCATGGTCGAGGCCTCCTCGTCCGGCAGCGTCCAGTCGAAGCGCCGGTTGACGTCACGGATGGTGACGTCGCCGTCCACGATCACGGTGCCGTTGCGCTGCGGCCGGATGCCGCGGCGTGGGACGTCGGTCTCGTCGGAGATGTCGCCCACGATCTCCTCGAGGATGTCCTCGAGGGTGACGATGCCGAGCAGGTCGCCGTACTCGTCCACCACCAGTGCGAAATGCTCGCCGCGCCTGCGGAACGCCTGGAGCTGGGACAGGAGGTCCGTGGTCTCGGGGATGAACCAGGGCTCGGCGGCAAGCCCCACGACGTCGAGCCCGGCGAGGTCGCCGTCGCGTTCCTCCACCGCCTTGAGCAGCGCCTTGGCGTGGAGCACGCCGATGACGTTGTCGGGCTGGCCGCGCCATAGCGGGATGCGCGTGTAGGGGCTCGCCACGATCTGGCGCAGGATTTCTCCCGCCGGCAGGTCGGCGTCCACGGTGACGACGTTGGAGCGGTGGACCATCACCTCGCCCACCTCCACCTCGACGAGGTCGAGGATGGAGTGCAGCATGACGCGCTGCTGGCGCGCGCCGCCCTTGTGCAGCTCGATGGCGCCGCGCAGCTCCTCCTCTCCGAGCGTGATGCCCGATTCGAGGCGGATCCCGACCGCCCGCAGCAGCGTCCGCACGATCCAGTGCGCGCCCGCCGCGAGCGGCGCGAACAGCACCACGAACAGGCGGATCGGGCGCGCGACCGCGAGCGACAGCGACCTCGCATGGTTGATGGCGTAGCTCTTGGGGAGGATCTCGGAGAAGACCACGACCAGCACCGTCATGGCGACGGTGGCGTAGACGATGCCGGCGTCGCCGAACAGCCGGATCAGCATGCCGGTCGCGAGCGCCGAGGCCAGGATGTTGACCAGGTTGTTGCCGATCAGGATGGTGCCGAGGAGCTGCTCCTTGCGGTCGCGCAGCCGGTTGACCAGGCCGGCGCGCGCGTCGCCCGAGCGTTCGAGCTGGTGCATCAGCGGCCGCGAGGCGGCCGTGAGGGCGGTTTCGGAGCCCGAGAAAAAGGCCGAGAACACCAGCAGCCCGAAGATGGCTGCCAGGTTGGCGATCAGGAAGGCATCCATGCCGGTTTCCTAGCGTCTGTCGGGGAAGGGTCGTTCAGGCGGCGACGCGCCGGGCCAGCAGGGCGCGCACGTCGGCCTCGTCCACGTCGCGCGACACGATCCCCTTGCCGATGTCGCGGGCGAGGATGAAGGTGAGCCTGCCGCCCCGCACCTTCTTGTCGTGGCGCATGTGGACGAGCAGGCGGTCGGGGTCGAAATCGAAGCCGGCGGGGGAGGCGCGCATGCCGACGCTTTCCAGGTGGCGCGCGAGGCGCGCGGCCCGGCCCTGCGGGCACAGGCCGATCCGCTCCGACAGCTCGAGCGCCAGCACCATGCCGATGGCCACCGCCTCGCCATGCAGCAGGCGGTCGGAGAATCCGGTTTCGGCCTCCATCGCGTGGCCGAAGGTATGGCCGAGGTTGAGGAGCGCGCGCTCGCCCTGCTCGCGCTCGTCGGCGGAGACGACGTCGGCCTTGGCCTGGCAGCTTACCGCCACCGCTTCCGTGCGGGCGGCGACGTCACCCGCGATCAGCGCCGCGCCGTTGCCGTCCTCCAGCCAGCCGAAGAATCCCGCATCGCGGATGACGCCGTACTTCACCACTTCGGCGTAGCCTGCCTGCAGCTCGCGCTTCGGCAGCGTGTCGAGCGCGCCGACGTCGGCCAGCACCAGGCGCGGCTGGTAGAACGCGCCCACCAGGTTCTTGCCGTGGCGGGTGTTGATGCCGGTCTTGCCGCCGACCGAGCTATCCACCTGCGCCAGCAGGGTGGTCGGCATCTGCACGAAATCGATGCCGCGCAGCGCGATCGCGGCGGCGAAGCCGGTGAGGTCGCCCACCACGCCGCCGCCGAGCGCGACCAGCATGGAGGCGCGCTCGATGCCGTGATCGAGCAGGTCGCCGATCAGGGATTCGAGGTGGGCGAAGTCCTTGGCGTGCTCGCCGGGGTCCAGCACCACCGCGCGATGGGCGATGCCGGCAGCATCGAAGCTGGCCGCGACGCGCGCGAGGTAATGGCCGGCGACGTTGCGGTCGGTGACGACGATCACGCTCCTGCGCTCGCCCTGTCCCGCGAGCAGCGGCGCCACGTGGCGCCCGGCCTCGGCCAGCAGGCCGCCGCCGACGCGGATCTGGTAGGACCGCTCGCCGAGCGGGACGTCGATGATGCTGTATCCGTCCATGTTTCCGTTTCCAAGCCTATACCATGACGTGCCGCGGCCGCGATGCGCTCAGGATGCGTCGTGCCGGCTTCCGCCGCGGCGCGGTCCGCGCGGTCCGCGCGGCCGGCGCCGGCCCGGGGTCCGGCCC
>JBJHBM010000045.1:0-14539 GCA_050485485.1 Alphaproteobacteria bacterium
TTTCGAGCGCGCGCCAGCGGACGCGCAGCGCCTCCGCGTCGGCGGCGAGCGCCCCGGCGTCGACGCCCGCGGCGGCGGTGCGCGCGATGAAGCCTTCCCCCGGCGCGGCGATCTCCGCGAGCGTCCGTTCGAGCGCGGCGCGCGCGGGCGCGTCCTCGATGCGGCGCGACACCGCAACCCGCCCCGCGCCCGGCATCAGCACCAGATAGCGCCCGGCGAGCGAGATCGCGCGCGTGAGCCCGCAGCCCTTGCCCGCCTGCGCCGCCTTGGTGACCTGCACCAGCACGGCGGCGCCCTCGGTCGGCAGGTCCGCCGCCTCCGCCGCTCCCTCCTCGCCGCGCACGGCGAGCGAGAGGAAGCCCGCGCGCTCGGCGCCGATATCGACGAAGCACGCCTCCATGCCCTTGAGCACCGACGTGACGCGCCCGAGCAGCACGTCGCCCACCGCGCCCGGCTCGGCGCCGCCCTCGACCGCGAGTTCCATCAGGCGGCCGCCCGCGCGCAGCGCGACCCGCAGGGCCCCGCCCGCGCGGCTCGCTACGATCTCGTCGATCATGCCGGGGCTCCGCCCGCGCCGGGGCCGTGCCCGTGGGCGGCGAGCAGTTGCGCGGTCTCGTGGAGCGGCAGGCCGACGACGTTGGAATAGGAGCCGTTGATCCAGCGCACGAAGGCGGCGGCGCGGCCCTGGATGGCGTAGCCGCCGGCCTTGCCGTCCCATTCGCCGGCGGCGAGGTAGCCCGCGATCTCGGCCCCGGACAGCCGCTTGAAGGCGACCTGGGTGACGACGCGGCGCAGGTGCGTCCGCCCGTCCGGCGCGTGCAGCGCGACGCCGCCGATGACGCGGTGGCGCCGTCCCGAGAGCAGCGCGAGGCAGGCCCGCGCGGCGGCCGCGTCCTCGGCCTTGGGCAGGATGCGCCGGCCGCAGGCGACCACCGTGTCGGCGGCCAGCACCAGGGCGCCGCGCGCCTCGGGCCGTGCCGCGACGGCGACGCATTTCTCGCGCGCGAGCCGGAGCGCGTGGTCGGCCGGAAGCTCGCCCGCGCGGGGCGATTCGTCCACGTCGGGCGCGATCACGGCATCGGGGACGACGCCGATCTGCGCCAACAGCTCGCGCCGGCGGGGCGAGGCCGAAGCGAGCACGAGCCTGACCGGTCCCGGCATGGACGCGGGAGGCCTTATTTGAAGCGGAAGGTGATGCGACCCTTGGTGAGGTCGTAGGGGGTCATCTCGACATTGACCTTGTCGCCGACCAGCACGCGGATGCGGTGCTTGCGCATCTTGCCCGATGCATAGGCGAGGATTTCATGGCCGTTTTCCAGCTTCACGCGGAACATGGCATTGGGCAGAAGCTCCGTGACTTCGCCCGGAAATTCAATGGCGGCTTCCTTCTGGGCCATCGTGTCTCCGAAGGTTGTTTCAGGCTGGAGGGGACAATGATCGCGCCCGCGCCCACCGTCAAGCCCCCAGGGAGGCCCGATACGGCGGCGCACGGGCCTATTTCGGCGGCAGGTTGAGGCGGATCGCGACCGAAAGGGCGTGGGCGTCGAGCCCTTCCGCGCCCGCCAGCGTCACCGCGGCGGGGCCGACCGCGCCGAGCGCGTCCGCGTCGCAGCCCACCAGCGAGGTGCGCTTCATGAAATCGAGCACGCCGAGCCCGGAGGCGAACCGCGCCGAGCGGTTGGTCGGCAGCACGTGGTTGGGGCCCGCGACGTAGTCGCCTACCGCCTCCGGCGTGAAGCGGCCGAGGAAGATCGCGCCCGCGTTCGTGACCGCGTCCGCGAGCGGCGCCGGGTCGGCGACGGCGAGCTCCAGGTGTTCGGGCGCCAGCGCGTCGATCAGCGCCGGCGCTTCCCGCGCGAGATCGCCCACCACGACGACGGCGCCGTGGTCCTTCCAGCTCGCGCCCGCGATCGCCGCGCGCGGCAGCGTGCGCAGCCGCGCGGCGACCGCCGCCTCCACCGCGTCGGCAAAGGCCGCGTCGTCGGTGATCAGCACGGACTGGGCGCTCTCGTCGTGCTCCGCCTGCGACAGCAGGTCCACGGCGATCCAGTCGGGATCGTTGGCGGCGTCGGCCACCACCAGGATCTCGGACGGGCCCGCCACCATGTCGATGCCGACGGTCCCGAACACCTGGCGCTTGGCCTCCGCCACCCAGGCGTTGCCGGGCCCGGTGATCTTGTCCACCGGCGCGACGGTCGCGGTGCCGTAAGCGAGCGCCGCCACCGCCTGGGCGCCGCCGATCCGGTAGGCCTCGGTCACGCCCGCGCGCTTCGCCGCCGCCAGCACCAGCGGGTTCGCGACGCCGTCCGGGGTCGGCACCGTCATGACGATGCGCGGGACGCCCGCGATGCGCGCCGGCACCACGTTCATCAATACCGACGACGGATAGGCGGCGCGGCCGCCCGGCACATAGACGCCGACCGCCGGGATCGGGCGCCAGCGCCAGCCCAGCGTCACGCCGGCGGCATCGGTGAAGCGCTCGTCTTTCGGCAGTTGGCGGCGGTGATAGTCGGCGATGCGCGCGGCCGCCGCGTCGAGGGCGGCGAGCGCCGCCGCGCCGCACGCGGCTTCCGCCGCCGCGAACTCCTCGGCCGTGACGGCGAGGCGCTCCGGGGCGAGGTCGAGGCGGTCGAAGCGGCGGGTATAGTCCACCAGCGCGGCGTCGCCGCGCGCGCGCACGTCCGCGACGATCGCGGCGACGTCGGCGGCGACGTCGGCGTCCGCCCCGCGGCGCGCGCCCACCAGGGCGGCGAAGGCGGCGGCGAAGCCCGCGTCGCGGCTCGCGAGCCTAGCGGGCATCGGCGCCGTTTCCACGCGCGGGCCTGGCCTCGGCGGCGACGGCGGCGGCGAAGCGCGCGACCCAGCCCCCGACCTCCTCGGGCCGGGTCTTGAGCGCGGCGCGGTTGACCACGAGGCGCGACGATATTTCGGCGATCCGCTCCACCTCGACCAGGCCGTTGGCCTTGAGCGTCGCGCCGGTCGAGACCAGGTCCACGATGCGCTGGCACAGGCCGAGGGACGGCGCCAGCTCCATCGAGCCGTTGAGCTTGATGCATTCGGCCTGCACCCCGCGCGCGGCGAAGTGGCGGCGCGTGATCTCGGGATACTTGGTGGCGACGCGCACGTGCGACCAGCGCCGGGGGTCGTCGTCCTCCGACATCTCGCGCGGCTCCGCCACCGCCATCCGGCACTTGCCGATGCCGAGGTCGAGCGGCGCGTAGATCTCGGTGTAGCCGAACTCCATCAGCACGTCGGAGCCGGCGATGCCGAGGTGGGCGCCGCCGAAGGCGACGATGGTGGCGACGTCGAAGGAGCGCACCGAGATCAGGTCGAGCCCCGGGTCGGAGGTGTGGAACTTGAGCTTGCGCGACCGGGGGTCGTCGAACGCGGGCTCGGGCACGATGCCGGCGCGCGCGAGCAGCGGCCGCGCCTCGTCGAGGATGCGGCCCTTGGGCAAGGCCATCACCAGAGGCTCGTTCCGGTGCGGCAGGTCGTCGCGCGGTGGCGCCATCGTCGGTCCCGTGGGTCGAAAAGCGGGGTGTTTTAGCGCGTTCCCGCGCCCGCCGCCAGCCCGGGGGCCGACCGGCCGGCCGGCCCGCCCGGGGACGCCGGGAAACCTAGGCCCCGTCCTCGCCCTCCAGCGGATGGGCCGGGCGCCACATGGTCGGCCACGGCTCGCCCACGTCCTGGACGATCGCCTCGATCCGCTCGACCTCGAGGCGCACCGCCGCGCCGCCCGCGAACAGGATGGTGAGCGCGCCGTCCTCGGCGGTCAGGGTGAGAATTTCCAGCAGCCGCTCCGCGTCGGCCGGGTCCTGGGGATCGAAGCCGCGCACCTGGCAGCGCGTGACGTGCTCGATGGACAGCGCCGCATGGACCCGCTCGAAGCGCCCTTCGGGCTCCAGCCCCTGTCCGCCGGCATCGGCGACGGCCTCGGAGGACGGCGCGCCCGCCGCCGCCTCGAGCGCGGACGGCGGCAGCTTCTCCCAGCAGAAGCGGTTGGCCACCAGCACGAAGCTCGCCTCGTCGCGCAGGAAGCGCATGTCGTGCACCGGCACCAGCGCGTCCTGCAGGCAGGCCGCCATCACCGCGAGATCGTCCGCGTCCACTGCGCGCAGCTTGAGGGGTCCGGTCGTCACGTCCGCTCTCCTTCCGTTTCGCCGTTCGTCCCCCGGTGCCCCCGCTTCCCGCTCAGCCCTCGATGCGCTCGATATCGGCGCCGCAGGCGGCGAGCTTCTCTTCCAGTCTTTCATAACCGCGGTCGAGGTGGTAGACGCGGTTGACGACGGTCTCGCCCTCGGCCGCGAGCCCGGCCAGCACCAGGCTGACGGAGGCGCGCAGGTCGGTCGCCATGACCTCGGCGCCGGTGAGCCGGGGCACGCCCCGCACCATCGCGGAGGCGCCGTGAACGTTGATGTTGGCGCCCATGCGCCCCAGCTCGGGGACGTGCATAAAGCGGTTCTCGAAGATCGTCTCGGTGATCATGGCGGCGCCCGAAGCCACCGTCATCATCGCCATGAACTGGGCCTGCAGGTCGGTGGGGAAGCCCGGATAGGGCTCGGTCATGGCGTCGGTGCCGCGCAGGCGCCCGCGCCCGCGCGCGACGCGCAGGCCGCGCCGGGTCTCGCTCACGGCGACGCCGGCCTCGCGCAGCTTCTCGGCCAGCGCCTCGACCAGCGCGGGGTCGGCGCCGGTCAGCTCGACGTCGCCGCCGGTCACGGCCGCCGCCATGGCGTAGGTGCCGGTCTCGATGCGGTCGGGGATGACCTCGTGGCGGGCGCCCGACAGCGACCGCGCCCCCTGGACCGTGAGCGTGTCGGTGCCGAGCCCCTCGATCCGCGCGCCCATCGCGATCAGGCAGCGCGCCAGGTCGGTGACCTCGGGCTCGCGCGCGGCGTTGGCGAGCACCGTCTCGCCCTTGGCGAGCGCCGCCGCCATCAGCAGGTTCTCCGTCGCCCCCACCGACACCTGGGGAAACACCACGTGGCCGCCCTTGAGCCCGCCCCGCGGCGCGCGCGCCTCGATGTAGCCCGCCGCGACGTCCACCGTGGCGCCGAGCGCCTCCAGCCCCTTGAGGTGCAGGTCCACCGGCCGGTTGCCGATGGCGCAGCCGCCCGGCAGCGACACCCGCGCCCGGCCCTCGCGCGCCACCAGCGGCCCCAGCACCAGCACCGAGGCGCGCATCCGCCGCACCAGGTCGTAGGGCGCCGTGGTGGAGGCGATCCGTCCCGCGCGCAGCGCCAGCACCCGGCCGGAATGGCCGTCGGGGGCGGCCCCGTCCATGGCGATCTCGACGCCGAGCTCGCCCAGCAGCGTCGCCAGCGTCGAGATGTCGACGAGATGCGGCAGGTTGCCGAGGCGCAGCGTGTCCTCGGTCAGCAGGCTCGCCGCCATCAGGGGCAGCGCCGCGTTCTTGGCGCCGCTGATGGGAATCCGGCCCTTGAGCCGCTTGCCGCCGCGTATCCTGATCCTGTCCATGGGTCCGTGAGGTTCCGGGAATGCTGCGGCGGAGCGCCGCGGTGACGGATGCCCGCCTGCGGCGGGACGGACCTTGTTACCCTATGCGGGACACCGGCTCAAGATGCCGGGCCCAAGATGTTGGGGCCGGCCCCCCGCATGCCACAACAAAGACGCGCGACGGTCCGGGCATCAGGACGTCTTGTCGTCACGCCCGGGGGCGTCATGACCGTGCGGTCGCGCGCCGGCGGTATCGGACGCGCGGGCGGCGGCCTTGCGGCGGCGCAGGTTCGCGCGCAGCGCCTCGGCCTGGCGGCGGCGGCGCGTTTCCTTGGGGTCGGGAGCGGGCGCAGGAGCGGCACCGGCGCGGGGCGTGTTCGTGTCGTCCGTCATGGGCACGGTCGCCTGGAAATGGTGCCGCACGTTGGAATCGAACCAACGACCTCTCCCTTACCAAGGGAGTGCTCTACCCCTGAGCTAGTGCGGCCCGGACGGGAGGGGCGGAACATGCCATACGGCCGTCCCCGGCGCAACACGGTTGGTCCTGCGGAGACGCAACGAAGGGGCGCGCCTCAACCCGGCGTCCGCGCGCACCTGAAGCCGATGTTGTGGTGCCCGGCCCGGGGCCCGCGCGAGACGCCGCGCCCGCGCCAGGTCGCGCGCAGGGTTTCGGCCCCGGTGTTGGCGGCGCCGCCGCGCGTCACGCGCTCGGCCTCCGAGTCGGGATCCTCGCGGCCGTCGTCGGCGCGCCACGGATAGGGCCGGTAGAGGCTCGAGGTCCACTCGTGGACGTTGCCCGCGAGCTGCAGCACGCCCTCCGGCGTGGCGCCCGCCGGCAGCGCGTCCACCGGCACGGTCTGCATCCAGCCGACCCCGAAGCGCGCGCGGGCCGCGTCGGGCGGCGCCGCGCCCCACGGGTAGGCGCGCCCCTCCGTCCCGCGCGCGGCGAACTCCCACTCCGCCTCGGTCGGCAGGCGCTTGCCGGCCCAGGCGCAGTAGTCGCGCGCGCCGAACCAGCTCACCTCCGTCACCGGCTGGTCGGCATGGCCGGGATGGGGACGCCACGCGCCGTCCACCCGGTGGATGCGCGCGTCGGGGTCGTCCACGTCGTAGAGCCGGCGGCCTTGCGCGTTGACCGGCCCCGCCGCGTTCAGGAAGGCCGCGAAGGCGGCGTTGGAGACGGCCACGCGGTCGAGCAGGAACGGCGCCACCGTCACCGCATGGGCCGGGGCCTCGTCGGCGGGGCCGCCGTCGCGCCCCATGGTGAAGGTGCCGCCCGCCAGCGCCGCCATGCCCCCCGGTACTGCGCCCTGCTGCGCCGCAATGGGCAGCGGGCAGGCGAACAATCCCGCGAGGACGAGCCCCGCGACCGGCAGACGTCTCTGCAATCCCCTCATGGCCGTGCCTCCCTCGCGTTCCGCAATCGCCGCGAATTTTACCGGAAAGCGCACAAAGGTTGAGCCTCAATCAAGACGTTAAATGATGCGCGGGCATGCTGCCGGGCGCATCATCCGCACCGTTTCCGATCGCGCCCAGGAGGCCGAGCATGAAAGTCGTCGCGGTCACGTCGCAGAAGGGCGGCACCGGCAAGACCACGCTGTCCGGGCACCTCGCGGTGCAAGCCACGCGCGCGGGCGCGCGTGCCGTCGCACTGGTGGACACCGACCCCCAGGGCAGCCTGACCCGGTGGTGGAACGCGCGCGGCCAGGAGACGCCCGCCTTCGTCGAAACCTCGATCTCGACCCTCGGCACCGATCTCGCGCGGCTCGCCGCCGCCGGGGTCGAGCTGGTGGTGATCGACACGCCCCCCGCCATCACCTTCGCCATCGTCGAGGTCATCAAGGTCGCCGACCTGGTGGTGATCCCGGTGCGACCCTCGCCCCACGACCTCGCCGCCGCCGGCACCACGGTGGACATGGTGGAACGGCTCGCCAAGCCGATGGTGTTCGCGATCAACGGCGCGAGCCCGCGCGCGCGCATCACCGGCGAGGCGGCGGTCGCGCTCAGCCAGCACGGCACCGTGGCGCCGGTCACGATCCATCACCGCACCGAGTTCGCCGCCAGCATGATCGACGGGCGCACCGTCATGGAACTGCCGCGCGCCGAACGCTCGAGCGCCGAAGTGGCGGCGTTGTGGGACTATCTTGCGCGCCGGCTCGCCCGTCTGCCCGCGCGGCCTGCCGCCGGCGCGCCCTTCGCCGCCGCGGAGCGCCTCGAACTGCTGGAAGGCGCCGCGCCATGAGCGGGCCGGCCGAGGCCCGCGACGCGGCGCCGTTGACGGCGGACCTGCTGGCCCGCAAGGGAATGGGGCGGCCGGCGGGCCTGCGCCCCGCCGAAAGCATCCCGATCCGGCGGACGGGCTTCACGCCGCGCGCGATCACGGGCGGCGCCCCGGCGCCGTGCGCGACGCGGGCACACGCTCGCGACAATGCCCCGGCAACCGGGGACCGCGCGCGCGTGACGCTGCGCCTCGACGCCACCCGCCATCTCCGCCTCAAGCTCGCGGCGGCGCACCTGCAGCAGAGCCTGCAGGACGTCCTGACCGACGCGCTCGACGGCCACCTCGACCGGGTCGTGCCCGGCCTGCTCGGCGAAAGCTGCGCCTGCTTCGCCGGCCGGCCCGGCGACGACCCGGCCGGGGACTGAGGCGCCGCCATGGACGCCCCGCGCCCGACGACCGCCGATGCGGGCGATCCCGCGCCGCTCACCGCCGCGCTGATCCGGCGCGGCGCCAACCCGTGGTGGGGCAAGGATCAGCCTCGCCGCGCCTCCGCCGTGCCCGCGCCCGCCGCCGCCGCGATGCCCGAAGCATCCGGCGCGAAAAATCGCGCGAAGGACGGCGCGAAGGCCCGCGACCCGGGCCGCTTTTCGTTTCTCGACCGCGGCCTGTGGCGCGACGTGTCGGTGTTCCTCGCGGTATTCGCCGCCGCCCTCGCCGCCATGCTCTACGTCGCGCTGCGCGCGTCGTAAGGCCGCCCGGGCGGTGCCACACGAAGTTCACAGGGCGCCTTCCTGCATCCGGCTACAGTGATAGCGCCATGCATGACCCCCGCATGGCGCTGCGGGCGCATGGCCGCCCGCCGGCCGTGCCAAAGAACAAAGAGGAGGCAGGCGCAATGATCCTCGACGGCCCGAGTTGGGGACACAGGCATTATCCCTTCGTCGTGATCGGCACCGGGTTCGGCGCCCTGTTCTTCGTCCACCGCCTGCTGGAGCGGCGGCCCGCCGCGAAGGTGCTGATGCTCGAACGGGGCAGCTACCGGCCCTGGGAAACGCAGATCGCGGAGCAGCGCAACGCCGACGTCGAGGCCGCCGATACCTACCGCGACGAGGCCGCGCCCAAGCGCTGGAATTTCGCGGTCGCCTACGGCGGCGGCACCAACTGCTGGTACGGCACGGCGCCCCGCATGCACCCGAACGATTTCCGTCTCGAGAGCCTTTACGGCCGCGGCCGCGACTGGCCGCTCGACTACGACGAGATCGAGCCCTACTACGCCGAGGCCGAGGCGATCATGGACATCTCGGGCCCCGACGACATCGCCGCCGTGTGCCCGCGCAGCCGCCCCTTCCCCCAGCCGCCCCACCGGCTGTCGGCGGTGGACAGGGTGATGAAGGAGGCTCAGCCGCAACGGCACTTCGCCATGCCCACGGGGCGCGCGCGCCGCGCCACCGACCGGCGCGCGCAATGCTGCGCGAGCCTGCGCTGCGACCTGTGCCCGGTGGAAGCCAAGTTCACGGTCCACAACGGCTTCCGCCACATCACCGAGCACCCGAACGTGCATATCCTGGTCGGCGCCGAGGCGCGCGAACTGGAGCGGATAGGCGGAATCGCCACCGCCGTGCGTTTCGTCCACAAAGGGCGCGAGGCCCGCATAGGCTGCGACTTCTGCGTGCTGGGCGCGGGCGCGATCCACAGCGCGGCGATCCTCGCGCGCTCCTCGATCGAGCATCCGCTGCAGGGCCGCGGCCTCAACGAGCAGCTCGGCTTCGGAGCCGAGGCGATGCTCGACGGGCTCGACAATTTCGACGGCAGCACGATCACCACCGGCGTCAATTACGCGCTCTACGACGGCAGCTTCCGCGCCCTGCACGGCGGCGCCTTCCTCGCGTTCGAGAACCGGCCGCTTTACGGCCTGCGTCGGGACTACGGGCGCTGGCGCCAGCTCCTGGTGGTTACCGTCAACGTCGAGGACGAGCTGCTCGACGAGAACTTCGTGACGGTGGACGACAAAGGGGACGTCGTCGTCCACTACGCCCGCGCTTCGGATTACGCGATCGATGGCGCCAGGCGCGCCCTCGACCTGCTGCCCGAGGTGCTGTCCCCGCTGCCGGTGGAAAGCATCGCCTTCAAGGGCTACCGCAAAGCCGAATCCCACGTCCAGGGAACGTTGCGGATGGGAACCGGCATCGAGGATTCGGTGGTGGACCGGGCGCAGATCCATCACGGCATCCGCAATCTCATGGCGGTCGGCACGGCGGTGTTCCCGACCTGTCCTCCCGCGCCGCCGAGTCTCACCATCGCCGCCCTGTCGCTGCGCGCGGCCGACCTGCTGCTCGCGTGAGGTGTCCCATGATGACGCGCAGAAAAGTGATGATCGGCGGGGCCGCGCTCGGCGCGGCGGCGCTCGGCGTCGGCACCCTCGCCGCCTTCCGCTACCATTATTCCGACTGGCTGCTGCAGGTGCTGCGGCAGGCCCTGCCCGGACACGCGATCGAGCCCGAGGGCTTCGCGCTCTACGTCCGGGAATATGCCGCCCGCAAGCGCGCCGCAGGCGCCATCCGGCTCGAGCTCTACGCCATGGCCGAGACCGTCGCCAATCCGGGCCCGCTGCTGCCCGACGGCCTCGCCGACAAGGTCGCCGAGGAGGAGCGGCGGATCGTGACCGAGTTCCTGATGGGTTCCGACTTCTTTCTCGAGGCGGACCCGCCGCGCACCGTCACCTACCTGGGCAACCCGAACATCTGCAACCCGTTCGCCGTGCTGTGAAGGGTCGTCAGTGATGGCGGTCGAGGAAGGCCCCGACCGCGCGCGCGAAGGCCGCGGGCTGCTCGATGTTGGAGATATGCGCGGCTCCCGCGATCTCGACGTATTCCGCGCCCGGCACGAGGTCCGCGTCGGCGCGGATGCCGGCCGCTGGACAGGCGATGTCCTCGGTGCCGGCGACGAACAGGGCGGGCCGACGGATCTCCGGCAGGCGACGACGGTAGTCGAGCGTCTTGAGCGCCTCGGCTGCGCCGATGAAGCCGTCCACGGAGGTGGCGCGGATCATGGCGCGCACCGCCTCGGCCCGCGCCGGGTTTGCCGCGACGAAGGCGGGCGCGAGCCAGCGCGCCAGCGTCGGCTCCACCACCGGCGCGATCCCTTGGGCGCGCGCAAGCGCGATGCGGTCGTCCCAGCTCTTCACGAAGGGAGGCGTCGCCGCCATCATCGAGTTCGCCACCACCAGGGCGCCGATCCTGCCGGGGTGGGCAAGCGCCAGCCCGACCGCGACCATGCCGCCGAGCGAGAGGCCGACCACATGGCTCCGCCCGACGCCGAGCGCGTCCCACAGCCGCGCCACGTCGCCGACCAGCATGTCGAACGAATAGGGCGGCGGCGTCGCCGAAGTGCCGCCGTGGCCGCGCGCATCGAACGTGAGTACCCGGTAGCGCCCGGCGAAGGCCGCCGCCTCGGCGTCCCACATCGCGCGCGTGCTGGCGATGGAATTGACGAAGGTAAGCCACGGCGCGCCGTCCGGTCCTGCGACGGCGCAATCGAACTCGATGTCTCCGGCGCGCACCTTCATGCGCTTTCCCTCTTCCCCGCCCTTTCCGCCCGGGCCGACGGCGCGGCGGCATAGGTCTGCCCTTGCGGCGTGCGCCGCAAGGCCGCCCGGCCGGCGATCCAGAGCCGCTCGAGGCGGCCGAGCCGCACCGGGCGGTCCAGCGCCGCGCGCGCGAAGCCGCGCGCCATCAGCCGGTCGAGCAGGCGGCGGTAGGTCGCGAGCATGATCCGGGCGGGACGCGCGGGCGCGGTCGGCACCGCCTTGAGCACGCGCTCGGCCGCGCGGAAGCGCTCCTCCGCCATGTCGGCGATCACAAGAGCGGCCCGGGGCAGCGCCGGATGGTCGAGGAACGCCATCGGATCGCGCGTCTCGATGCCGTGGGCCGCGAGCAGCTCGCGGTGGACGTAGAGGCGGCCCTGGCGGGCGTCCTCGGCGAAATCGCGCAGGAAATTGGTGTACTGCAGCGCCTGGCCGAGCGCGAGCGCGAGCGAGCGGCCCTCGGGCCGGCGTATCCCGAAGACCGAGGCCGACAGCATGCCGACCGCGCCCGCCGCGCGGCGGCAGTAGAGCTCGAGCTCCAGCAGCGGCGGCGCCACCATCTGCCCGCTCGCGTCCATGCGCATCCCCTCGATGACGGCGAGGAAATCCTGCTCGTGCAAGTCGAAGCGGCGAACCGGCCCGGCCAGCGCCTGCGCGATGGGATGGGTCGGCGCGCCCGCGTAGAGGCGCTGGATTTCGGCGCGCCATTCGGCCAGCGCCGCGAGCTTGCGCGACGCCTCCAGAGGCCCGTCGGCGATGTCGTCCACGGTGCGGCAGAAGGCATAGACGGCGTACATCGCCTCGCGCCGCGCGCGCGGCAGGCAGCGCAACGCCCAGTAGAACGACGAGCCCGCGCCCGTGACGATGGCCGCGACCGTCGCCCGCGCCTCCGCCGGGGAGCGCGCCATCGGCGCCTCCGTCACGGTCAGGCCCGGGACGTTGTGGAGGACGAGCGCGTCCCGGCGCCGAGGGCGGCGAGCGCGGTGGCGACGATATGGGAGGCGTCGAGCCCGGCTTCCGCGTACTGGGCGGCGGGCGCATTGTGCTCGATGAAGCGGTCCGGCAGGACCATCGGGCGGATCTTGAGGCCCGCGTCCATCATGCCGGCGCCGGCGAGGAACTGCATCACCTGGGCGGCGAAGCCGCCGACGGCGCCTTCCTCGATCGTGATCAGGACTTCGTGCTCGCGGGCGAGCCGCGTCACGAGGTCGGTATCCAGCGGCTTCGCGAAGCGGGCATCCGCGACGGTGGTGGAGAGCCCGCGCGCGGCGAGGTCCTCCGCCGCCTTGAGGCATTCGCCGAGGCGCGCGCCGAAGCTGAGCAGCGCGATCTTGGTGCCCTCGCGGACGACGCGGCCCCTGCCGATCTCGAGCGGCACGCCGCGCGCCGGCAGCTCGACACCCTGCCCCTCCCCGCGCGGGTAGCGGAACGCGCTCGGCCGATCGTCGATGGCGGCGGCGGTCGCGACCATGTGCACGAGCTCGGCCTCGTCGGCCGCCGCCATCACCACGAAGCCCGGCAGGCAACCGAGATAGGCGACATCGAAGGCGCCGGCATGGGTCGCGCCGTCGGCGCCCACCAGCCCCGCGCGGTCGAGCGCGAAGCGCACCGGCAGGCCCTGGATCGCCACGTCGTGCACAACCTGGTCGTAGGCGCGCTGCAGGAAGGTGGAATAGATCGCGCAGAACGGCTTGAAGCCCTCGGTGGCGAGGCCGGCGGCGAAGGTGACGGCATGCTGCTCGGCGATCCCGACGTCGAAGCAGCGTTCGGGGAAGCGCCCGGCGAACAGGTCGAGCCCAGTGCCGGACGGCATCGCGGCTGTGATGGCGACGATGCGGTCGTCGCGGCTCGCCTCGTCGATCAGGGCGTTGGCGAACACCTTGGTGTAGGAGGGCGCGTTGCTGCCCGACTTCACCAGCTCACCCGTCACCACGTCGAAGCGCCCGACGCCGTGATACTTGTCCTCCGCCTGCTCCGCGGGCGGGAAGCCGTGGCCCTTCTGCGTCACGACATGGACCAGGACCGGGCCGGGCGCGCTCGAATCGCGCACGTTCTTCAGTACCGGCAGCAGGTGGTCGAGGTTGTGGCCGTCGATGGGACCGACGTAGAAGAACCCGAGCTCCTCGAACATGGTGCCGCCGGTCATCATGCCGCGCGCGTATTCCTCGGCGCGCTGGGCCGCCTTCATGAGCGGGCGCGGGAACTTCTCGGTCATCATCCGCGCGAAGTGGCGGATCGAGCGATAGGACTTGGACGAGATCAGGCGCGACAGATAGGCGCTCATGGCGCCCACGGGGGGCGCGATCGACATGTCGTTGTCGTTGAGGATCACGACCAGGCGGGCGTCCATGGAACCCGCGTTGTTCATGGCCTCGTAGGCCATGCCCGCGCTCATGGCGCCGTCGCCGATGACCGCGATGACGTTGCGCCGCGCGCCGTCGAGGTCGCGCGCCACCGCCATGCCGAGGCCGGACGAGATCGAGGTCGAGGAATGGGCGGCGCCGAACGGGTCGTATTCGCTCTCCGAGCGCCGGGTGAAGCCGGACAGGCCGCCCGCCTGGCGCAGCGTGCGGATACGGTCGCGCCGCCCGGTCAGGATCTTGTGGGGATAGGCCTGGTGGCCGACGTCCCAGATCAGGCGGTCCTCGGGCGTGTCGAAGACGTAATGGAGCGCGACCGTCAGCTCGACCACGCCGAGGCCCGCGCCCAGGTGCCCGCCGGTGATGGAGACCGCGTCGATGGTCTCCTGGCGCAGCTCGTCGGCGAGCCGGCGCAAATCCCTCTCGTCGAGCCGTCGGAGGTCGGCGGGCGCCTGGATCGTGTCGAGAAGCGGGGTCTTGCTTTCTGTCATGCCCGTGTTCCGGGCCGCGCGTGAGGGCGGAGCCCCGCCGGCGCCATGCCGGCGTCTTTGATAGATTTGCCTTTTTTTCCGTTAAATCAAGGTCAAGGCGCGGATTCGGGCGCCCTCACTAGCACGGAATCCGGTCCCGTTCACCCCCTTTGAACGGTCCCCCGGCGCGGGGCCGCCCGGCGGGCCAGCGTACTGAGCGCGCCGCCGAGAACCGCGCCTGCCCGCGCCGCCCGGCCCAGCGCCACCCGTTCCGCCAGCGGATCGCGGCGCCGGAGCCGGCCCGCCAGCCTCCAGGCGAGCGCCGCCACGGCGCCGATCTCCGCCGCGAGGCGCGGGCGGCGGTGGTGGGCGGCGTGGCCGCTGCCTTCTCGAACCTCGTGCTGCTGGGCCTCCCGCTGGTCATCGGCGTGTACGGGCAGGAGGGCGT
>JBJHBM010000046.1:0-14303 GCA_050485485.1 Alphaproteobacteria bacterium
CGCATTCTGGCCGAGGAGGGGCCGGCCGGCGCCAAGCCGCAGCGTCCCAAGGCCAAGGAAGGTCCCGCCCCCGCCGTCGAGGAGGCGACCGAGGAGGACGCCGAGCGGCGCGGCAGTGCCGCCCGCAAGGGCGCCAAGACCGACAAGCCGCGCGCGGCGCTGACCCTGCGCAAGGAAGGCGGCGAGCGCCGCCGCGGCAAGCTCACTATCGCCAAGGCGCTCGACGACGAGGGCGGCGAGCGGGTGCGTTCGCTCGCGGCCATGCGCCGCGCGCGCGAGCGCGAGAAGCGCGCAATGATGCTGGCGGCCGGGCGCGGCGATTCCTCCAAGGTGATCCGCGACGTGGTGATCCCGGAGATGATCACGGTGCAGGAGCTCGCCGCGCGCATGGCCGAGCGCAGCGCCGACGTCATCAAGTCGCTGATGCGCATGGGCGTGATGGCGACCATCAACCAGCCGATCGACGGCGATACCGCCGAGCTGGTGGTCGCGGAGTTCGGCCATAACATCAAGCGCGTGAGCGAGGCCGACGTGGAAGAAGGCATTGGCGGCATCGAGGACGCGCCCGAGTCCCTGGTTTCGCGTCCGCCGGTCGTGACCATCATGGGCCACGTCGATCACGGCAAGACCTCGCTGCTCGACGCGCTGCGCGAAACCGACGTCGCGGCCAAGGAGTCGGGCGGCATCACCCAGCATATCGGCGCCTACCAGGTGACGATGCCGTCGGGCCAGCGCATCACCTTCCTCGATACGCCGGGCCACGAGGCCTTCACCCAGATGCGCTCGCGCGGCGCCAAGGTCACCGACATCGTGGTGCTGGTGGTGGCCGCCGACGACGGCATCATGCCCCAGACGGTGGAAGCCATCCATCACGCCAAGGCGGCGGGGGTGCCGGTCATCGTCGCCATCAACAAGATCGACCTGCCGGCGGCCAATCCCGACCGCATCAAGTCGGAGCTGCTGCAGCACGAGATCGCGCTCGAGGGCATGGGCGGCGACGTGCTGTGGGTCGCGGTCTCGGCCAAGAAGAGGACCAACCTCGACAAGCTCGAGGAGGCGATCCTGCTTCAGGCCGAGCTGCTGGAGCTCAAGGCCAACCCGGACCGTGCCGCCAAGGGCGTGGTGATCGAGGCCAAGGTCGAGCGCGGGCGCGGCAACGTCGCGACCGTGCTGGTCCAGCACGGCACGCTGCACATGGGCGACGTGTTCGTGGCCGGCACCGAATGGGGCCGCGTGCGCGCCCTGCTCGACGACCGCGGCCGCAAGGTGAAGGAAGCCGATCCCGCCACGCCGGTCGAGGTGCTGGGCCTGCAGGGCTCGCCCACGGCGGGCGACGAGTTCACCGTGGTGGAGGACGAGAACCGCGCCCGCCAGGTGGCGGAGTACCGCCAGCGCCGGGTGCGCGACGCCCAGGTGGCGGCAGGCGCGCGCGGCACGGTCGAGCAGATGCTCGCCTCGATCGCGGCCGGCGAGGCCAAGGAGCTGCCGGTGGTCATCAAGGCCGACGTGCAGGGCTCGGTCGAGGCCATCGTCGGCGCGCTCGAGAAGCTCTCCACCGACGAGGTCAAGGTGCGCGTGCTCCATTCCGCCGTCGGCGGCATCAACGAATCCGACGTGACGCTGGCGCGCGCCTCCAACGCGCTGGTGATCGGGTTCAACGTGCGCGCCTTCCCGCAGGCGCGCGAACTGGCGCGCCGCGACGGGGTGGAGATCCGCTACTATTCGATCATCTACGATCTCACCAACGAGGTGAAGCAGGCGTTGTCGGGCATGCTCTCGCCCGTCACCAAGGAGACGGTGCTGGGCCAGGCGGAGCTGCGCGAGGTGTTCAACATCACCAAGGTCGGCCGCATCGCCGGCTGCCTGGTCACCGAGGGCGTGGTACGCCGCGGCGCCAAGGTGCGCCTCATCCGCGACAACGTCGTGATCCACGAGGGCGGTCTCAGGACTCTCAAGCACTTCAAGGAAGAGGTGCGCGAGGTCCGCGCCGGCTCCGAATGCGGCATCCAGCTCGAGAACTACCAGGACATCCAGGTGGGCGACGTGCTGGAGTGCTTCGACGTCGAGGAAGTCGCCCGCACCCTCTAGCGGGCGCTTCCCCTCCCGTGGGGAACGGACATGAAACGGCATAAACGCGCGGCGCGCTCGGGCGCGCCCAGCCAGCGCCAGTTCCGCGTCGGCGAGGAGTTGCGCCACGCCGTCGCGCGCATCCTCGACCGCGCCCATTTCCGCGATCCCGACCTCGCCGGCGTGCCGATCACCGTGACCGAGGTGCGCATCTCGCCGGACCTGCGCAACGCGACCGCCTTCGTGACGCCGCTCGGCGGCACCGACATGGCGCGCGTGGTGGCGGCGCTCAACCGCGCCTCGGGCTACGTGCGCCGCGAGATCGCGCGCGAGGTGGTGCTGCGGGTGGTGCCCCAGATCGCATTCGAGCCCGACACCTCGTTCGACTACGCGAGCGGCATCGAGCGCCTGCTCGCGAGCCCGGCGGTGGCGCCCGACCTCGCGGGCGACGACGGTTCCGACGACGGTTCCGAGGGCGGCTCCGGGGGCGGCTCCGGGGGCGGGGACGGACGTGGGGCGTAGGCGCCGGCCGCCCGAGGGCGCGCGGCCCCTGCACGGCTGGGTCGTGGTGGACAAGCCGGCCGGCATCAGCTCGGCGGCGGCGGTGGCGGCGGTGCGGCGCGCGCTGCGTCCGACGCGCATCGGCCACGGCGGCACGCTCGACCCGCTCGCCACCGGGGTGCTGCCGGTGGCGCTGGGTGAGGCCACCAAGACCGTCGCCTACGTCATGGACGGCCCCAAGACCTACCATTTTACCCTGGCTTTCGGCGAAAGCCGGACCACCGACGACGCCGAGGGCGAGGTGACGGCGACCAGCCCGGTCCGCCCCGGGACCGCGGAGATCGCGGCGGTCCTCGCGCGCTTCACGGGCCGCGTCCTGCAGCGCCCGCCCGCCTTCTCCGCCCTCAAGGTGGCGGGGCGGCGGGCCTACGCCCTGGCCCGGGCCGGGGCCGCGCCCGACCTCGCCGCGCGCGCGGTCGAGATTTTCGCCCTGGGGCTGGTTTCCCGGGAGGGGCCGGACCGGGCGGACTTCGAGGTCGCCTGCGGCAAGGGCACCTATGTCCGGGCGCTGGCCCGCGACATCGCGGCGGCGCTGGGCACGGTGGGCCACGTCGCGGCGCTGCGCCGCACCCGCGTCGGGCCGTTTTCCGAAACCCGAGCAATTCCGCTGGATAAACTGGCGGGCTTCGGGCATAGTGCCGCCGCTTTGGAGCACCTTCTGCCGCTCGAAACCGCGCTGGACGACATCCCGGCTCTGGCTTTGACGGCGGACCAGGCAGCCCTGATCCGTCGGGGCCAAGCGGTCGAGGTGCCCGGCACCGGCGGGGTCCGGCCCCGGATCGGCGCTGCGGATACGCCCGCCGCCCTCTCCGACGGAACGGTTGTCTGCGCGATGGACGGGACGAGGCCCGTGGCCCTGGCCCGTTACGTCGGCGGCGAAATCCGCCCGGTGCGCGTTCTGAACCTCTAGTCAAGGAGCACACGATGTCGATTACGATCGAACGCAAGAAGGCGCTCGTCCAGGAATATGCCACCAAGAGCGGCGACACCGGTTCCCCCGAGGTCCAGGTCGCGATCCTCTCGGAGCGGATCAACAACCTGACCGAGCACCTCAAGACCCACGACCACGACTTCCACTCCCGGCGCGGCCTTCTGATGATGGTCTCGAAGCGCCGCAGGCTGCTGGATTACCTCAAGACGAATAACGAAGACCGATACCAGAAGCTGATCGATCGCCTGGGACTCAGGCGCTAGCACGGCTCCGGCCGCGATGGCGCGGCCGGGCACCGCGCGCGGCAGGGCCGCGTGGCGGGCAGGTAGGTTGGTAGGAGGAGAGATTCCATGTTCAACATCGTGAGAAGAGAGATCGACTGGGGCGGGCGCAAGCTCGTGCTGGAAACGGGCCGCATCGCCCGCCAGGCCGATGGCGCCGTGCTCGCCACCTACGGCGAGACCACGGTGCTCTGCACCGCCGTCGCCAACAAGGAGCCCAAGCCGGGCATCGACTTTTTCCCGCTCACCGTCAATTACCAGGAGAAGAGCTTCGCCGCCGGCAAGATCCCGGGCGGGTTCTTCAAGCGCGAGGGCCGCCCGAGCGAGAAGGAGACGCTGACCTCGCGTCTCATCGACCGGCCGATCCGCCCGCTGTTCCACCAGGGGTTCCGCAACGAGACCCAGGTGGTCTGCACCACCATCTGCCACGACCTCGAGAACGATCCCGACATCGTCGCGCTGATCGGCGCCTCCGCCGCGCTGACGCTCTCGGGGATTCCGTTCCTGGGCCCGATCGGCGCCGCGCGCGTCGGCTACATCAACGGCCAGTTCGTGCTCAACCCGCGCGTCGACGAGATGCCGGAGACCCGGCTCGACCTGGTGGTGGCGGGCACCAACGAAGGCGTGCTGATGGTCGAATCGGAGGCCCACGAGCTGTCCGAGGACGAGATGCTGGGGGCCGTCATGTTCGGCCACCGCGAATACCAGAAGGTGATCGACGCCATCGTCTCGATGGCCGAGGAGGCGGCCAGGGAGCCGCGGGCCGTGGCCGAGCCGCCGCCCGAGAAGGCGGCTGTCGCCGAGCGCGTGCGCGGGATGGCCGAGGCCGGCCTGCGCGAAGCCTACCGGGAGGCCGACAAGACCCGCCGGCGCGACCGTATCGAGGCGGTCAAGGCCGAGGTCAAGGCGGCGCTCGCCGCGGAGGAGATCGCGGGCGACCTCGTGGCGTCGGCGTTCAAGGCCCTCGAGAAGGACATCGTGCGCGGCGCGATCCTGGAGACCGGCAACCGCATCGACGGGCGCGACACCCGGACCGTGCGGCCGATCAGCGTCGAGGTGGGCGTGCTGCCGCGCGCCCACGGCTCGGCGCTGTTCACCCGCGGTGAGACCCAGGTGCTCAACGTCGCCACGCTCGGCACCGGCCAGGACGAGCAGATCATCGACGCGCTCGACGGCGACTACCGCGAGCACTTCCTGCTGCACTACAACTTCCCGCCCTACTCGGTGGGCGAGGCGGGCCGCATGGGCAGCCCCGGCCGGCGCGAGATCGGCCACGGCAAGCTCGCGTGGCGCGCGATCCATCCGCTGCTGCCCTCCAAGGAGGACTTCCCCTATACCATCCGCGTGGTCTCCGAGGTGACCGAGTCGAACGGCTCGTCGTCGATGGCGACCGTGTGCGGCACCTCGCTGTCGCTGATGGACGCGGGCGTCCCCCTCGCCAAGCCGGTGGCGGGCATCGCCATGGGCCTGATCAAGGAGGGCGAGCGCTTCGCCGTGCTCTCCGACATCCTCGGCGACGAGGACCACCTCGGCGACATGGACTTCAAGGTCGCCGGCACCTCCGAGGGCATCACCAGCCTGCAGATGGACATCAAGATCACCTCGATCACCGAGGAGATCATGAAGATCGCGCTGGCCCAGGCCCACGACGGGCGCCTCCACATCCTGGGCGAGATGGCCAAGGCCATCACCGGGGCGCGCGAGGAGGTCTCGAGCAAGGCGCCGCGCATCACCACCATCTCGATCCCCAAGGACAAGATCCGCGAGGTGATCGGCACCGGCGGCAAGGTGATCCGCGAGATCTGCGAGACCACCGGCGCCAAGATCGACATCGAGGACGACGGCACCATCAAGGTCGCCGCCGTGGACACCGCCGCCGCCGACCGCGCGATCCAGTGGATCAAGTCGATCGTCGCCGAGCCCGAGGTCGGCACCGTCTACACCGGCAAGGTGGTGAAGGTGGTGGACTTCGGCGCCTTCGTGAACTTCCTCGGCAACCGCGACGGCCTGGTGCACATCTCGGAGCTGGCGGAAGGCCGCACCAAGAAGGTCACCGACGTCATCAACGAGGGCGACGAGGTGAAGGTCAAGGTGCTCGGCATCGACGAGCGCGGCAAGGTCCGCCTCTCGATGCGCGCCGTGGACCAGGCGACCGGCAAGGACAAGTCCGCCGCGGCGGATACGCCGGCCGCCGAATGAGCCGCGGGGCAGACGGGGCCGCGCGCGGCGCGCGGCTCCGCCCGTCCATGCGGGAGGTGCGGGGACTGGCATGACGGCGAAGAGACCCCATATCTTGGCGGAGACCCGGGAAAGCGCCTGCGCGCCCGGGCCCAGGGACAACCGCGGATGAAGCAGCTCCAGCCCCTCGTGATCTCGGGAACCGAGGTCCTGCCGCTGGTGGAAGGCGGCAAGGGCATCTCGGTCTCCAACGGCGAAAGTTCCGGCGCCTGGGCCGCCTCGGGCGGCGTCGGCACGTTCTCGGGCGTCAACGCCGACGCCCACGACGCGGACGGCAACCCGATCCCGGTGGTCTACCGCGGCCGCACCCGGCGCGAGCGCCACGAGGAGCTGCTCGCCTTCTCGATCCAGGGCGGCATCACCCAGGCCCGCATCGCCCACGACCTGCGCGCCGGCGCGGGCCGCATCCACATGAACATCCTGTGGGAGATGGGCGGCGCCGAGCGCGTGCTGAAGGGCGTGCTGGAAGGCGCCCGGGGCCTCATCCACGGCGTCACCTGCGGCGCCGGCATGCCCTACCGCATGGCCGAGATCTGCGCCCAGTTCGGCGTCTACTATTATCCGATCGTGTCCTCGGCGCGCGCCTTCCGCGCGCTGTGGAAGCGCGCCTATCACAAGT
The DNA here is from genome assembly GCA_050485485.1 of Alphaproteobacteria bacterium. Classification (GTDB taxonomy): domain Bacteria; phylum Pseudomonadota; class Alphaproteobacteria; order SMXQ01; family SMXQ01; genus WHSO01. The sequence continues at coordinate 6,698 of JBJHBM010000046.1, forward strand.
TCTCGGAGCTGCTCGGCGGCGTGGTCTACGAGGACCCGTGGCTCGCCGGCGGCCACAACGGCCTCAGCAACTCGGAAGACCCCGAGCGGCCGGAGGCGCCCTATCCGCGGGTGCGCGAGCTGCGCGGGCTGATGCGCGAGTGCGGCCTTGAGGACACCCCGATCTTCATGGCGGGCGGCGTATGGCGTCTCGACGAATGGGAGGACTGGATCGGCAATCCGGAGCTCGGCCCGATCGCCTTCCAGTTCGGCACGCGCCCGCTCTTGACCCGCGAAAGCCCGATCTCCGACGAGTGGAAGCGCAAGCTCCTCGTCCTCAAGGAAGGCGACGTGTTCCTCAACCGCTTCTCGCCGACCGGGTTCTACTCCTCCGCGGTCTCCAACGCCTTCCTGCACGACCTCAAGGAGCGCTCCGAGCATCAGGTCGCCTACAGCATGGAGCCGGTGGGCGAGCACGACACGCCCTTCGCGGTCGGCGCGCGCGGGCGCATCGTCTATCTCACCGCCCACGACAAGGAGCATGCCGAACGCTGGGTGGCCGAGGGCCAGACCGAGGCGCTGCGCACGCCCGATTCGACGCTGGTGTTCGTCACGCCCGCGCGCTCGCGCCAGATCCGCCGGGACCAGATCGAGTGCATGGGTTGCCTCAGCGCCTGCAACTTCTCCAACTGGGCGCAGAACGAGGCCGGCACGACGGGACGCAAGGCCGATCCCCGCTCCTACTGCATCCAGAAGACCCTGCAGGCTATCAGCCACGGCGACGACGTCGAGAACCAGCTCATGTTCGCCGGCCACAACGCCTTCCGGTTCAGGGACGATCCGTTCTACGCCAACGGCTTCATCCCCACCGTGCGCCAGCTGGTGGACCGGCTCTGCACCGGGGCCTGAGCCGCGACAAAAATTGAGCAATTCCAAACAGATTGTTAATTCCCTGTTTTTTTGCTTCTATCTTGACCCTTGGCGCCCTATATACAAGCGGATAGCGTCGCAAGCATGCGGCGCCGATCGATGGATCATGTGATGGCCAGGACCCACGAACATCGTCCCTACGCCCAGGTGGTGGATCGTCTCAAGCAGGCGGGGCTGCGCCCGACCCGCCAGCGCATGGCGCTCGCCAAGCTGCTGTGCGACGCGGGCGATTGCCACTTCACCGCCGAGGAGCTTCACGACCGTGCCGGCACGGCCGGTATCCGGGTCTCCCTCGCGACCATCTACAATACGCTGCACCAGTTCACCCGCGCAGGCCTCCTGCGCGAGATTGTGGTTTCGTCCGGCTCGTCCTATTTCGACACCAACGTCTCCGACCATCACCATTTCTTCTTCGAGGACCGCGGCGAGCTGCAGGACATCCACGGCGACGACATCGTCATCGCCGCGCTCCCGGAACCGCCGCCGGGCGCCCGCGTGGACCGCGTGGACGTCGTCGTCCGGGTCCGCAAGGCCTAATTTTTCCCAAAATTTCACAGGCCTGTAAAAAATAGTTTGGAGACATTCTAAACTATTGACGGGGCCGTTCGCCCGGCTTATATAGGCTGGGTAGCGCTTTACCGCGGGGCCCACCGTCCCGCTGGCCCCGCCAGGGCCGCGTCGCACCAAGCCAGCAAGACCAGCCACCAAGACCAGGAGGAGAACCGACCATGGCATCGTTGAAAGGCTCGAAGACCGAAAAGAACCTGAAGGACGCGTTTGCGGGCGAGTCCCAGGCGAACCGCCGTTACCTCTACTTCGCCCAGAAGGCGGACGTCGAGGGCTTCAACGACGTGTCCGCCGTGTTCCGCTCGACCGCCGAGGGCGAGACCGGCCATGCCCACGGCCACCTCGAGTTCCTCGAGGCGGTGGGCGACCCCGCCACCGGCGAGCCCATCGGCAGCACCGACAAGAACCTGAAGGCCGCGATCGCCGGCGAGACCCACGAGTACACCGACATGTACCCCTCGATGGCGAAGTCCGCCCGCGAGGAAGGGTTCGAGGAGATCGCCGACTGGTTCGAGACTCTCGCCAAGGCCGAGAAGTCCCACGCCGGGCGCTTCCAGCGGGCGCTCGACACCCTCGGCAAGTAACCGCCGATCCGGGGTCGCGCCGGGCGGAGTCCCACGCCCGGCGCCCCTTTCCCCCAATGTCCCGCGTCCGGGCGGGCGACCGACGGCGCCCGGCCGGACGCCGAACGGGCGGCGTCGTGCCGCGCCGGACGGGCAGGTCAGGAAAAGAAGGTGCCGCATGGCTGAAGGTGGTTTGGGCGCGCCGACGCGCCACCGGATCGACTGGACGAATCCCGACTTCTACGACGAGGAGAAGCTCGACGCCGAACTGCGCCGCGTCTTCGACATCTGTCACGGCTGCCGGCGCTGCTTCAACCTGTGCGACTCCTTCCCGCGCCTGTTCGACCTGATCGACGCGGCCGAGACGGGCGAGCTCGATTCGGTCGAAAGCAAGGACTTCAAGCCGGTCGTGGACGCCTGCACGCTCTGCGACATGTGCTTCATGACGAAGTGCCCCTATGTGCCGCCCCATGAGTTCAACCTCGACTTCCCGCATCTGATGCTGCGCTACCGCGCGGTGCAAATGAAGAAGAACGAGTTCGGCTTCGCCGAGAAGCAGCTCATCGAGACCGACCGCAACGGCAGGCTGGCCGGCGCCGTGGCGCCGCTCGCCAACTGGGGCTCCAAGACGTCCAACGGCCTGACGCGCCCGGTCCTCGAAGCGGCGGCGGGCATCGACCGGCGCGTCGAGCTGCCCGAATTCCACGGCAGGACCTTCACCGCGCGCGCCAGGGCGGGCGCGCCGGAGGTGAACAGGGACGCGCCCGCCGCGGGCCGCAAGGCGGTGCTCTACGCCACCTGCTTCGTCAACTACAACAACCCCGGCATCGGCGAGGCCGCGCGCGCGGTCCTCGCGAAGAACGGCGTCGAGACCGAGGTGGGCTACCCCGGCTGTTGCGGAATGCCGCAGCTCGAGCACGGCGATCTCGCGCGCGTCGCCGCGAACGCCAGGCGCACCGCGGCCTATTTCTCGAAATTCATCGACGACGGCTACGATGTGATCGCGCTCACGCCGTCCTGCGCGCTCATGCTCAAGTTCGAATGGCCCCTGATCGTGCCGGAGGACGATCCCGACCACGCGGCCGTCGTGAAGCTCGCCAAGGCGACCCGCGACATCTCGGAATATGTCGTGGACGTCGCCGAGAAGGAGGGGCTCGCCCCCGGCCTCGGGAAGGTGGACGGCGGCGTCACCCTTCACCTCGCCTGCCACGCGCGCGCGCAGAACATCGGCCCCAAGGCAGCGGACATGCTCCGTAAGATTCCCGACACCGACGTCTCGGTGATCGAGCGGTGCTCCGGCCACGGCGGCTCCTGGGGCATCCTGAAGAAGAACTTCGACACCGCGCTCAAGGTCGGGCGCCCGGTCGCGCGCCGCGCGCTCGACGAGGGCAAGGGCCACGTCGCATCCGAATGCCCGCTCGCGGCCAAGCACGTGGTCCAGGGCATGAAGATTCTGGACGGCGAGAACGCGAAGGCGGCCGGCCCGCGTCATCCGATCGAGATTCTCGCCGCCGCCTACGGCATCGAAACCGGCAGGAAGGAGTGATCGCGATGACGACCGAGACACCCGCGCTCGATGCGAACAAGCGGCGCATCGAGCGCGGCGACATCATGGACATGGACGCCTACGCGCGGACGCGCAGGGAGCATCGCCGCCGCATCGGCGAGATCAAGCGCGCCCGCCGCATGGCCGTGGGGCCCAACGCCACCTTCTATTTCGAGAACTACGCCACCATGCTCTATCAGGTCCACGAGATGGTCCAGGTCGAGCGCGGCGGCGAGGCGCAGATCGCCGACGAGCTCGCCGCCTACAATCCGCTGATCCCGCAAGGGCGCGAGCTGGTGGCGACCATGATGCTGGAGTACGAGGATCCGGTCGTGCGCGACCGGGAGCTGCGCCGCCTCACCCACGTCGAGACCGCCGTGACGCTCGAGTTCGCGGGCGAGGTGGTCAAGGCGGTGCCCGAGGACGATCTCGAGCGCACCAAGGCCGACGGGAAGACCTCCTCGATCCACTTCCTGCGGTTCCCGCTCACCGATGCCCAGGCCGGTAAGTTCAAGACGCCGGATACGCGCGTGGTGCTCGGCATCGCGCACCGGAACTACGGCCACATGGCGGTGATGCCGGAGAGCGTCCGGGCGGCGCTGGCGCGGGACCTCGACTGAGGCCGCCCGCGTTTCGGCCGGGGGCAAGCTTCACGGCATGACCGTCCACGCGTTTTTTTGGCTGTGGGGACACAAAAGAACGTGGATGCCCGGCCTTCGCCGGGCATGACGAAAAGGAGAAGGCGCCGTTGCGTGGATGCCCCGATCACGTCGGGGCATGACGGAAAAGGGCGCGGCCGTCGCTTCAAGCAAAACCGATCCTGCTCTAATTCACTTTTTCGCCCGGAAACGTGCCCCACAGGGCCGCGCGCGGAATCCAGCCGCGCAGGCCCCTGGCCTCGATCCGGCACCATGCGCCCTCGCAGGACAGGATCTCGGCCATGACGCCGACCTCGGCGCGCGCCACGGCCGGCGCGTCCGGGGCGGGATTGCGAAGCAACATGGTGCCATCGGCGATCACCACGGCTGTGCGCCGCCCCGCCAGCATGGCGCGGTGGACCCAGCCTACCGTGCCCTGGGGGTCCTGCACCTTCCGCCAGGCGTCGAACTCCGCGACGATCTGCACCGGCAGGCCGCGCCGGCGGTAGATCCATTCGATCGGATAGCGCGTTCCGGGTCCGGTGCGCATATAGACCTCGCCGGCACGCAGGCTGGCGAAGCGCGGCAGCGGCAGGCCGGTGCCGCGCGGCGCCTCGGCGCCCGGCCTGGTCTCGGGTTCGGTCTCCTGGGCCGCCGGAGCGCCGGGCAGGCCCCCTATTCCGAGCACGACGGCGGCCGCGAGCGCCGCCAGCGGCTTGGCAACGCGCTTGAGGCCGCCGCGTCCCCGGGCGTCACGCGCCATGAATGGAGAGGTCCCGGATCGAGGGCCGGTCGCCGTTGAGCGGGCAGGCCGGGTCGCGCCTCACGGCGATGCGCCGGAAGGTGGCGCCGAGGGCGTCCATCACCACCAGATGCCCGGCGAGGCTTTCGCCGATCCCCGTCAGCTCCTTGATGACCTCGGTGGCCTGCAGGCAGCCCACCGCGCCCGCGACCGCGCCCAGCACGCCGCCCTCGGCGCAGGTCGGGACCAGGCCTTCCGGCGGCGGCTCGGGGAAGATGCAGCGGTAGCACGGCTTGTCGGGCTCGAACGCGCGGAACGTCGCGACCTGCCCTTCGAAACGCAGCAGCGCGGCGGAAACCAGCGGCTTTCTCGCGAAATAGCAGGCGTCGTTCAGCAGGAAACGGGTCGCGAAATTGTCGGTGCCGTCGGCGACGACGTCGTAGCCCGCGATCAGGTCGAGGACGTTGCGGGGGCCGAGGCGCACCGGATGGGCCTCGACCCGCACGTCGGGGTTGATCGCGGCGATCGCCACGCGCGCGCTTTCGACCTTGGGGGTGCCGACGCGGTCGGTGGCATGGATCACCTGGCGCTGCAGGTTGGAGAGCGCCACCGCGTCGTCGTCGACGATGCCGATGCGTCCCACGCCGGCGGCGGCGAGGTACATCAGCATGGGCGAGCCGAGCCCGCCGGCACCGACCACGAGGACGCTCGAGGTCAGCAGCTTCTCCTGGCCCGTGCCCCCCATCTCGGGCAGCACGATGTGGCGCGCGTAGCGCTCCAGCTGCTTTTCCGTGAACTCGTAGGCCACAGCGCAGGCCGCCTCACAGGTTGTCGAACAGCGGGGTCGAAAGATACCGCTCCGCGAAGGACGGTATGATAACCACGATTCGCCTGCCGGCGTAGTCGTCGCGGCCTCCCACCTCGATCGCCGCCGCGATCGCCGCGCCCGAGGAGATTCCGACCGGCAGGCCCTCCAGCCGCGCCGCCAGGCGCGCGGTCGTGAAGGCGGTCTCGTTGCCGATCCGCACGATCTCGTCGATCAGGCCGGGATCGAGGTTGCCCGGCACGAAACCCGGGCCGATGCCCTGAATCTTGTGGGGTCCGGGCAGGCCGCCCGACAGCACCGGGCTGTCCTCGGGCTCGACCGCGATCATGCGGAGGCCCGGCTTGCGCGGCTTCAGGGCCGAGCCGACGCCCGTGAGCGTGCCGCCGGTGCCGACCCCCGCCACCACCGCGTCCACCGCGCCGCCGGTATCGACCCAGATCTCCTCCGCCGTGGTGCGGCGGTGGGCCTCCGGGTTGGCGGGGTTGTCGAACTGCTGGAGGATGATCGAATTGGCGATCTCGCGGTTGAGCTCGTCGGCGCGCCGGATGGCGCCCCGCATGCCCGCGCCCGCCGGCGTCAGCTCGATCTCGGCGCCGAGGACCATCAGCATCTTGCGCCGCTCCAGCGACATGCTCTCCGGCATGCACAGGATCAGGCGATAGCCCTTGGCCGCGCACACGAAGGCGAGCGCGATGCCGGTGTTGCCCGAGGTCGGCTCGATCACGACGGTGCCGGGCCTGAGCCGGCCGTCGGCCTCCGCCGCCTCGATCATGGCGCGCCCGATGCGGTCCTTGACCGAGCCCATAGGGTTGAAGAACTCAAGCTTGCCGTAGAGCTCGGCACGGCAGCCGCCCTCGCGCGACAGGCGCGGCAGGTGGACCAGGGGCGTGTTGCCGATGGTATCCAGGATCGAGGCATAGACGTGCCCGCGCAGGACGCCGATGTCGCCCGCCGCCGGCAGGGCGCCGTTGCGTTCGGTGCCGTTGTCGTCCGCCGTGATGTCCGCCACGCGCCTCTCCTTCCCGCTCCGCCGGCCCGCGCCGCCGGCCCGTTCCGCTAGATAATGAAGTCGAGGCGCTCGGCGGCCTCGCTCACGATGTTCCTGGCGTTGGCCTCGAGGCACAGGTCCTCGATGGTGACGGCGTCGAGCCGCGCCATCATCTCGGCCTGGAAGCCCTGCCACATCGGCCATACCACCTGGCGGCCGAGATCGGATTCGGGCTCGCTCGCGTCCTCGGCGTCGGCCAGCGCGACCACGCGCGTGATCTCGCCGACCGTGATGCGCCGGCGCTCGCGCGCGAGCAGGTAGCCGCCGCGCGGACCCCGCACGCCGGTCAGCACGCCGGCCCGGACCAGCTGCTGGAGCACCTGCTCCAGGTAGCGGCGCGGGATGCCCTGGCGCTCGGTGATGTCCTTGCTCTGCACCGGCATGGACCCCGCATTGTAGGCGATGTCGAGCACCGCCTCGATCGCGTAGAGAAGCTTCTTGGACATGCGGAACATGGCCGTGCTTTTCCCTCTCTTCCCGTTCCTGCTAACCCCGTTCCGGCGCGGCGCCCGCGCGGGTGCCGGTCGAGCCGAAGCCGCCGGCCCCGCGCGCGGTGTCGTCGAGCGCCGCCGTCTCCTCGAGCGCGACCGCCACGACCGGGGCCACCACCATCTGCGCGATCCGCTCCCCGCGCCGCACCGCGAACGGCTCGGCGCCGAGGTTGACGAGGCACACCATCACCTCGCCCCGGTAGTCGGCGTCCACCGTGCCGGGCGCGTTGACGATGGAGATGCCGTGGCGCACGGCGAGGCCGGAGCGCGGTCGCAC
>JBJHBM010000047.1:0-14083 GCA_050485485.1 Alphaproteobacteria bacterium
AGGTTGCCGCGCGACCTGCTGGCGGCCCACGGCGTCACGGCCGCGGCGCTGCTGGCGGGACGGCCCGAACCCGGCCTGCGCGACGTGGCGCGGGCGCTCGCGGCGCAGGCATCGGCGGCATTGGTCGAGGCCCGGGCGCCGCGGCGGGAGGTGCCGCGCGCGGCCCTGCCGGTGCTGGTGCTGGCGCGTTTCGCGGCGCGCTACCTGCGGCGCCTCGCGGCGGCGGGACACGACCCGTTCTCGCGCGCGCTCGAGCCCGTTCCGGTGGCGGGCCCGCTCCACGTGCTGGCCGCGCTGGCGACCGGACGCTATTGACCGGGATCAGTCGGGCAGGGTGACGTTGCCGCGCGCGTCGAGCGCGAAGCCCTCGTTGTGGGCCACTTCCCACAGGAAGCCGTCGGGATCGGCGAAATAGCCGGCATAACCGCCCCAGAACGTCGCCCGGGCCGGCTTGACGACGGTTCCGCCGGCGGCCTCGGCTTCCGCCAGTACGACGTCCACCTCGTCGCGGCTGCGGGTATTGTAGGCGAGCGCCATGCCGTTGAAGCCCCGCGTGCCGCCGTCGGCCACGCCCGCGTCCCTGGCCAATTCCTCGCGCGGCCATAGCGCGAGCGCCGTCCCGTTCAACTGGTAGAAGGCCACCCCTTCGGCCGCGCGCAGGGCGCGCGTCCACCCCAGCCGCTCGTAGAACGTGGCGGCCCGCGCGAGATCGGCGACGCCGAGGGTGACGAGGCTCAGGCGTTGCTCCACTACGCCGTCACTCCGCCGCGCTGCGCGCGGGCGCGCCGCCGCCGAGCCAGGCCGCGAAATCGGCGCGGGCACGGGCGGCATAGGCCTCGCGCCGGGCCTTGCCCTTGACCGGGCGCCCGCGGCCGTCCTTCAGGTCGATCTCGGGGAACAGGCCGAAGTTGGCGTTCATGGGCTGGAACGTGCCGGCGTCGGCGCCGCCGGTGATATGCGCGAGCAGCGCGCCCATCGAGGTCGTCGCGGGCGGCGGCGCGAAGCGCGCGCCGCGCGCGTCGGCCGCGGCAAAATGGCCCGCCAGGATTCCCATCGCGGCCGATTCGACGTAGCCCTCGACGCCGGTGATCTGGCCCGCGAAGCGCAGCCGGGGCTCCGCCCTGAGGCGCAGCGTCCCGTCCAGCAGGCGGGGCGAATTGAGGAAGGTGTTGCGGTGAATGCCGCCGAGGCGGGCGAAGCGCGCGTCCTCGAGCCCCGGGATCGTGCGGAACACGCGGGTCTGCTCGGCGTGCTTCAGCTTGGTCTGGAATCCGACCATGTTGTAGAGCGTGCCGAGGGCGTTGTCCTGGCGCAGCTGGACCACCGCGAACGGGCGCCAGCCGGTGCGCGGGTCGGTGAGGCCGACCGGCTTCATGGGGCCGAAGGCGAGCGTCATGGGGCCGCGCGCCGCCATCACCTCGACCGGCAGGCAGCCTTCGAAATAGGGCGTGTCCTTCTCCCAGTCCTTGAACTCGGTCTTCTCGGCGGCGTCGAGCGCCGCCACGAAGGCGAGGTACTGCGCCTTGTCCAGCGGGCAGTTGACGTAGGCCGCCTTGTCGCCGCCCGGGCCTTCCTTGTCGTAGCGCGACTGCATCCAGGCGACGGAGAAGTCGATGCTGTCCTTGTGGACGATCGGCGCGATGGCGTCGAAGAAGGCAAGGCTGGCTTCGCCGGTGAGCGTGCCGATGGCCTCGGCCAGCGCGGGCGAGGTGAGGGGGCCGGTGGCGATCACCACGTTGCCCCATGGGGCGGGAGGCAGGCCGGCGACCTCCTCGCGGACGAGGGTGACGAGCGGCTCGGCCTCGAGCGCCGCCGTGACGGCGCGCGCGAAGCCTTCGCGGTCCACCGCGAGCGCGCCGCCCGCCGGCACCTGATGGGCGTCGGCGGCGCGCATCACGAGCGAGCCGAGGTCGCGCATCTCCGCGTGCAGCAGGCCGACCGCGTTGCCGCCGGCGTCGTCGGAGCGCAGCGAGTTGGAGCACACCAGCTCGGCGAGGTCGCCGGTCCTGTGGGCGGGCGTGGGGCGCTCCGGGCGCATCTCGTGGAGCACCACGGGCACGCCCGCGCGCGCCGCCGCCCAGGCGGCCTCCGCGCCCGCGAGCCCGCCGCCGATCACGTGGATGGATGCCATGTCCGGTCGTTCCGCCATGCCCCAAGGAAGCAAGCGCGGGGCGGGGGCGTCAAGGGGCGTTTCTAAGAATCGTCATGCTCGCGCTTGACGCGAGCATCCACGAGTTTTTCTGTCCTTGGAGCGAAGAAAACGACGAAAACACGTGGATGCTCGGCTTTCGCCGAGCATGACGACAAGGAAGATTCAGCGCCCTTACTGCGCGGCGGCGGCGGCGGCCCCGGCGCGGGCTTCCTGGGCGGCGACGCGCACCTGTGCCGCCTCCAGGATCATGCGCAGCACGTCGGCGTAGGAATGCCCGGCGAAACCCGCCATCAGGTTGAACTTGCCGTCCCAGCACCAGCCGGGGTTGGGGTTCATCTCCAGGAGCTTGACCGTGCCGTCGGCGTCTGCGCGGAAATCCACCCGCGCGTAGTCGCGACAGCCCAGGCGCTCGAACAGCAGGATGGAGGAATCCACCATGCGCCGGATCACCTCTTCGTCTGCGCGCGCCGGGCGGTAGCGGATGTCGGTCCAGTACGGGCTTTCCGGATCCCACTTCGATTCGTAGGAAAGGATCCGCGGCAGGTCGGACGGCAGCGCGGAGTAGTCCACCTCGAGCACCGGCAGCACGGTGAAGTCGTGGCCCGGGTTGCCGATCAGGCCGACGGAGTATTCCGCCCCGGTGAGGTATTCCTGCACCAGGATCGGGCGGTCGCGGAAGGTCTCGCGCAGGTAGTTGAGGTAGCTCACCGCCTCCTCGACGTTGCGCACCACCGACTTCTGCGTGATGCCGATGGAGCTGTCGCCAAGGGCGGGCTTGAGGAGCGCCGGAAACACGGACGGGATCGTCGCCGCCGTGTCGTCGGGCGAGGTGAAGGTCTCGAGCGGCACCGGGATGCCGAGCCCTTCCGCCACCGCGCGCACCAGCGCCTTGTCGTAGCACAGGCCGAGGCAGGCGGGCCCGGCGCCGGAATAGGGGATGTCCAGCATCTCCAGGATCGCCGGGACGTGCAGCTCCTTGAAGGCGTCGTTGTTGTAGCCCTCGTCGCACAGGTTGAGGATGAACTGCGGGCGCCTGTTGCGCAGGTCCGAGAGCAGCGTCGCGTGGTTGTCGAGGTAGCTCCACTTGTAGCCCGGCATCTCCGCGAGCGCGCCCTTGAGCTTGGCGACCGTGGCGAGGTCCTCGGGGTTGAACTGCCCGCCGAGCTTGACGGTGTCGGGCAGGCGCGGGTCGCCCATCAGCACCGTGACCTCGGGGTAGAGCGGCCCGCGCGCGGACCTCTGGGTGCGCGCCGGCGCGGTCGCGGTGACGTAGAAGCGCCGCGACATCATGCCGAGGTCCTGGTTGCGCTCGGACTCGGTCTCGACGCCGCGGTGGATGCGCACCTCGCGGTAGCCCGCGCCTTCCAGCAGGCGGGTGATGGATTCCGGGTTGTAGAGGCGCTCGGCGTAGAACTGGTCGGCGATCACACCCTTCTCGGCGTCGGTCACCACCTCGCGGCACACCAGGCGCGTGCCGTCGGCCGAGAGCGACCGCTCGCGGCATACGAAGTGGTTGTGGTCGATCCATTCCCACGAGCGCGGCTCGAAATGGGACTTGATCCAGTCGCCGTCGGTGAGGTCGAGCACCAGCTTGGCGCCCGAGCGCGACACGCGCCGCAGCGCCGCCAGCACCTCGGCGTCGTCCTCGGGCCGCTCGAAGTAGCCGAACGAGTTGCCGAGGATCAGCACCGCGTCGAAGCTCGCCTCGGGCAGGCGGACGTAGCGGGCGTCGCCTTCCTTAAAGGTGACGGCGAGGTTGTCGCGGCGCGCGCGGCGCCGCGCGAGGCGGATCAGGTAGCGCGAGCGGTCCATCCCCAGGACCGAGGCGAAGCCGCGCCGGGAGAGTTCGATGGAATGGCGGCCCTGGCCGCAGCACAGGTCGAGGATGCGGTCGCCGGGCTCGATGCCCGAGACCCGCAGGATCTCGTCCACCTCGCGGGCGGTGTTGCGGTTGTCCTCGACCACGTCGCCGTCGGTCTGCAGGTAGACCGCGTTGAACAGCGTGCGCCACCAGTCGGGCGGCAGGTGCCGCTCGAGGTCCGAGACCGGCCCGAAGGTGCGGGGCGTGGCGGCGGGGCGCTGGGCGCCCCGGCCGCGCGTGGCGCGCTGCGGGCCGCCCCCGGTGCCGGCCGGGGATTGTCCGTTGGCGGAATTCGAATCGGAGCCGGAATGCGCCATGATGCCCTCCTTGCCAGCTCTGTATGTCCTGAGCGGGTGCGCGAACCTGGAAACCCCCGCTCCAACGGGCACTCCGCAGGCTCTCCATGGCGGGCGGACGGCGGCAGGGAGCCGCGCGCTTTCGCGCTGTCCGTTACGCTCCGTTGCGGAGTCGGCGTTAAAGTGTATCAGGCGCGCAAAATTGCAAGGGGAATCTGCGCCTCACGCGCTCGCCGCGCGCCGGCGCCCGTGCTGCGGACGACCCTGGACGAGGATCGGCTTGAGGTACTGCCCTGTGTAGCTGGCCGCGACCTCGGCCACGTCCTCGGGCGTGCCGGTGGCGACCACGCGGCCGCCGCCGTCGCCGCCCTCGGGGCCGAGGTCCACGATCCAGTCGGCGGTCTTGATGACCTCGAGGTTGTGCTCGATCACGATCACGGTGTTGCCCTGCGCCACCAGGCGGTGCAGCACCTCGAGCAGCTTCTTCACGTCCTCGAAGTGCAGCCCGGTGGTGGGCTCGTCGAGGATGTAGAGGGTGCGGCCGGTGGCGCGGCGGGCGAGCTCCTTGGCGAGCTTGACGCGCTGGGCCTCGCCGCCCGACAGCGTGGTGGCCTGCTGGCCGATGTGGATATAGCCGAGCCCGACCTCGGCCAGCGCCTCGAGCTTGGTCCGGATTGCGGGGACCGCCTTGAAGAACCCCACGCCTTCCTCAACCGTCATGTCAAGGATATCGGCTATCGTCTTGTCCTTGTAGCGGATTTCCAGGGTCTCTCGGTTGTAGCGCCGGCCGTGGCACTCGTCGCAGGTGACGTAGACGTCGGGCAGGAAGTGCATCTCGATCTTGATGACGCCGTCGCCCTGGCAGGCCTCGCAGCGACCGCCCTTGACGTTGAACGAGAACCGCCCCGGCTTGTAGCCGCGCGCCTTGGCCTCGGGCAGCCCCGCGAACCAGTCGCGGATCGGGGTGAAGGCGCCGGTGTAGGTGGCGGGGTTGGAGCGCGGCGTGCGGCCGATGGGGGACTGGTCGATGTCGATGATCTTGTCCACCAGCTCGAGCCCGCGCACGGCGTCGTGGGCCCCGGGATGCGCGCGCGCCCCCATCAGGCGCCGGGCGGCCGCCTTGTAGAGCGTCTCGATCACCAGCGACGACTTGCCGCCGCCCGAGACCCCGGTGACGCAGGTGAAGGTGCCGAGCGGAAAGTCCACGGTGACGTCGGCGAGGTTGTTGGCGCGCGCGCCCGCGACCGTGATCCGCTCGCCGCGCCGCCCCTTGCGGCGCTCGCCCGGTACCGGGATCTGCAGGGCGCCGGTGAGGTAGCGCCCGGTGAGGCTCGCCGGGTCGGCCATGATTTCGGCGGGCACGCCGGCCGCCACCACGCGCCCGCCGTGGACGCCGGCGCCGGGGCCCATGTCGATGACGTAGTCGGCGCTGCGGATGGCGTCCTCGTCGTGCTCCACCACCAGCACGGTGTTGCCGAGGTCGCGCAGGCGCTTGAGGGTGTCGAGGAGGCGCGCGTTGTCCCGCTGGTGCAGGCCGATGGAGGGCTCGTCTAGGACGTAGAGCACGCCGGTGAGCCCCGAGCCGATCTGGGAGGCGAGGCGGATGCGCTGGCTCTCGCCGCCCGACAGCGTGCCCGAGGCGCGCGCGAGCGTGAGGTAGTCGAGCCCCACGTCCACCAGGAAGCCGAGGCGCTCGTTGATCTCCTTGAGGATGCGGCTCGCGATCTCGCGCCGCTGCGGCGTGAGCTGGGCCGAGAGGCCCCGGAACCATTCCGCTGCGTGGCGGATCGAGAGGTCGGTCACTTCGCCGATGTGGCGCCCGCCGACCTTGACCGCCAGCGCCTCGGGCTTGAGCCGGTAGCCGTTGCAGGCCTCGCACGGCTGCGACGACTGGAACCGCGACAGCTCGTCGCGCAGCCACGCCGAATCGGCCTCGCGGTAGCGCCGCTCGAGGTTGGGGATCACACCCTCGAACGGCTTGGTCACGTCGTAGGTCTTGAAGCCGTCGCTGTAGCGCACCTTGACCGCTTCCGCGCCGCTGCCGTGCAGGATCACCTCGCGCGCGTGTTTCGGCAGGTCCTCCCACGGCTGGGTGGTCGAGAACCTGAAGTGCCGCGCGAGCGCGTCCAGGGTCTGGGCGTAGTACTGCGACGACGACTTGGCCCAGGGCGCGATCGCGCCCTCGCGCAAGGCGAGGCGCTCGTCCGGCACCACCAGCTCGGGATCGAAGTAGAGCTTCACGCCCAGGCCGTCGCAGGACGGGCAGGCGCCGTGCGGGTTGTTGAAGGAGAACAGCCGCGGCTCGATCTCGTCGAGGGTGAAGCCCGACACCGGGCAGGCGAACTTGGCCGAGAACGTGGTGCGTTCGCCGGACTCCGCGTTCTCGGCGTAGAGCAGGCCGTCGGCGAGGCCGAGCGCCACCTCGATGCTGTCGGGCAGCCGGTTGCCGAGCTTGCCCGAGACCACCACGCGGTCCACCACCACCTCGATGTCGTGCTTGATGTTCTTTTCGAGCGCGGGCACCGCCTCGATCTCGTAGACGGTGCCGTCCACCTTGACGCGCTGGAATCCCCTCTTCCGAAGGTCGGCCAGCTCCTTGCGGTATTCCCCCTTGCGCCCGCGCGCGATGGGCGCGAGCAGCAGGAGCCGCGTGCCCTCGGGCATGGCGAGGATGCGATCCACCATCTGGCTCACGGTCTGGCTCTCGATGGGAAGCCCGGTGGCGGGGGAGTAGGGCACGCCCACGCGTGCGAACAGCAGCCGCAGGTAATCGTAGATCTCGGTCACCGTGCCGACCGTCGAGCGTGGGTTGCGCGACGTGGTCTTCTGCTCGATGGAGATGGCGGGGGACAGCCCTTCGATGGTGTCGAACTCGGGCTTCTGCATCATCTCGAGGAACTGGCGCGCGTAGGCCGAGAGGCTTTCCACGTAGCGCCGCTGGCCCTCGGCGTAGATCGTGTCGAAGGCGAGCGACGACTTGCCCGAGCCCGACAGTCCGGTGATGACCACCAGGCGGTCGCGCGGAATATCGACGTCGACGCTCTTGAGGTTGTGCTCGCGCGCGCCGCGCACCGAGATCGCGGGACCGGCGGACGGGCGGACGGCGGGGGGTGAGGACGCGGGTTTCTTGCGGGCCATGGGATGCTCGGGACTGGGCCGCGCGGGCGGCCGGAACAGCCCATCAGAATACACCAATTCGGCCGGCGCGGGGCGATTTTGGCGTGTTGCCGGGCAGGCTTTTCCGCTAGTCTCGCCGGCATCGGTTACAGGAACGGAAACGGAGCGAGAATATGGCGGGCAGCGTCAACAAGGTCATCCTCATCGGCAACCTCGGCCGCGACCCGGAGGTGCGCAGCACCCAGGACGGGGCCAAGATCGTGCAGCTCTCGGTGGCGACCTCCGAGCAGTGGCGCGACCGCGCCTCGGGCGAGCGCAAGGAGCGCACCGAATGGCACCGGGTGGTGATCTTCAACGAGCGCCTCGCCGAAGTCGCCGAGCGCTACCTGAAGAAGGGTTCCAAGGTCTATCTCGAAGGGCAGATCCAGACCCGCAAGTGGCAGGACAAGGACGGCCAGGACCGCTACACGACGGAGGTGGTGCTGGGCAAGTTCCGGGGCGAACTCACCATGCTCGACGGGCGCGGCGACGGCGGCGGGCAGGACTACGGCCAGGACGATTCGACGGGCGGATCGACGGGCGGACAACGCGCTTCGGCGGCGCCCGCGCGCGGGCGCGCGGAGCTCGACGACGAGATTCCGTTCTAGCCCCGTCCCGGCCCCGAATGGCCATCTAACGCCTTCATTCAAAAGGAAGTTTTTGCCGATAACCTGTTGTTCCGACAGGCGCGATCGGCTATATTTCGAGCCTCAGTTCTTGCCCGCCCGGAGACGCTTCGCCGCCGGGGATTCCAGCGACCGGAAACCGTTTCCTTGACCGAAGTCCCCCCCGCCCAGGACGTCCCGCCGCCACCCCCGCCGGCAGGCATTTCCACGATCACCATCGAAGAGGAGATGAAGTCCTCCTACCTCGATTATGCGATGAGCGTGATCGTGAGCCGCGCGCTGCCCGACGTGCGCGACGGGTTGAAGCCGGTCCACCGGCGCATCCTCTACGCCATGAAGGAGAACGGCTACGACTGGAACCGGCCGTTCCGCAAGTCGGCCCGCGTGGTGGGCGACGTCATGGGCAAATACCATCCGCACGGCGATTCCGCGATCTACGACGCGATGGTGCGCATGGCGCAGGACTTCTCCATGCGCCTGCGGCTGATCGAGGGGCAGGGCAACTTCGGTTCCATGGACGGCGACCCGGCCGCGGCCATGCGCTACACCGAGGCGCGCCTGGCCCGCGCGGCCCACGAGCTGCTCGAGGACATCGACAAGGAAACCGTCGATTTCCAGGACAACTACGACGCCACCTCGCGCGAACCCTCCGTGCTGCCGGCGCAGTTCCCGAACCTGCTGGTCAACGGCGCGGGCGGCATCGCGGTCGGCATGGCGACCAACATCCCGACCCACAACCTGGGCGAGGTGATCGACGCCTGCTGCGTGCTGCTCGACGATCCCGAGGCCGACGTCCAGCGCCTGATGGAGTGCATCCCGGGGCCCGATTTCCCGACCGGGGGCCTCATCTACGGCGGCGCCGGCATCCGCGCCGCCTATCACACCGGGCGCGGCTCGATCGTGATGCGCGGGCGCACCGAGATCGAGGACCTCGCCCGCGACCGCAAGGCGATCATCGTCACCGAGATTCCCTACCAGGTGAACAAGGCGCGCATGATCGAGCAGATCGCGGAGGCGGTGCGCGACAAGCGGGTCGAGGGCATCTCCGAGCTGCGCGACGAATCCGACCGCCACGGCGTGCGCGTCGTCATCGAGCTCCGGCGCGATGCGATGCCCGAGGTGGTGCTGAACCAGCTCTACCGCTTCTCGCCGCTGCAGACCTCGTTCGGCGTCAACATGCTGGCGCTCAACGGCGGCCGGCCGGAGATGATGAACCTCAAGCGCATCCTGGAGGCGTTCATCGCCTTCCGCGAGGAGGTCATCACCCGGCGCACGGTGTTCGAGCTGGGCAAGGCGCGCGACCGCGCCCATATCCTGGTCGGCCTCGCCATCGCGGTCGCCAACCTCGACGACGTGATCGCGCTGATCCGCGCCGCCAAGGACCCGCAGGTCGCGCGCGAGCAGTTGATGGAAACGCCGTGGCCCGCGAAGGACGTCGAGCCGCTGATCGAGCTGATCGACGAGCCCGGCCGCAAGGTCGTGGACGGCCATTACCACCTGTCGGAGGCGCAGGCGCGCGCCATCCTGGAGCTGCGCCTCAACCGCCTGACCGGGCTCGAGCGCGACAAGATCGCGGACGAGCTGCGCGAGGTCTGCGCCCAGATCACCGAATACCTCGCCATCCTGGTCTCGCGCGAGAAGCTGCGCGGAATCCTCCGCGACGAGCTGGTCCGGATGCGCGAGCAGTTCGCCGACCCGCGCCGTACGGAGCTGGTCGAGAACGACGTCGAGGTGGACATCGAGGACCTGATCCAGCGCGAGGACATGGTCGTCACCGTCAGCCACAACGGCTACATCAAGCGCGTGCCGCTGTCGGCCTACCGCGCCCAGCGGCGCGGCGGCAAGGGCCGCGCCGGCATGGCGATCCGCGACGAGGACTTCGTGAGCCGGGTGTTCGTCGTCAACACCCACACCCCGGTCCTGTTCTTCTCCTCGCGCGGCATCGTCTACAAGGAGAAGGTCTACCGCCTGCCGCTCGGCACGCCCCAGGCGCGCGGCAAGGCGCTCGTCAACCTCCTGCCGCTGGAGGAGGGCGAGACCATCACCACCCTGATGCCGCTCCCCGAGGAGGAGGCGACGTGGGAATCGCTCCACGTCATGTTCGCGACCGCGTCGGGCAACGTGCGCCGCAACCGTCTGTCCGACTTCACCAACGTCATGGCCAACGGCAAGATCGCCATGAAGCTCGACGACGGCGACCGGCTGATCGCAGTGCGCACCTGCTCGGAGAGCGACGACGTGCTGCTGGCCACTCTGCGCGGCAAGTGCATCCGCTTCCCCGTGACGGAGGTGCGCGTGTTCGCGGGCCGCAACTCGACCGGCAACCGCGGCATCTCGCTCGCGGCCGACGACGAGGTCATCTCCATGTCGATCCTGCGCCACGTGGCGGTGGAAAGCGCCGAGCGCGCGGCCTACGTGCGCGCCGCGGGCGCGCTCCGGCGCGGCGCGGAGCCGGAGGAGGAACCCAACGTCAACGGCGCCGACGAGGACGAGGATTCGGCCGAGATCACGCTGTCGCCCGCGCGCTTCGACGAGCTGGCGGCCGAGGAGCAGTTCATCCTGACGGTGGCCGACACCGGCTTCGGCAAGCGCACCTCGGCCTTCGAGTACCGCATCACGCGGCGCGGCGGCAAAGGGATCGAGCTGATGAAGCTGGGCGCCGCCGCCGCGCGCGTCGCCGCCGCCTTCCCGGTGATGGACGACGACCAGATCATGCTGGTGACAGACGGCGGCAAGCTGATCCGCACCATGGTCCGCCACATCCGCATCGCGGGGCGCGGCACGCGCGGCGTGACGCTGTTCCGCGTCGCCGAGGACGAGCGCGTGATCTCGGTCGCGCACCTGCCGCACGACGCCGAAGCCGAAGAGGTCGAGGAGGACGACGGCGACGGAGAGGACGCACCGCCCGTCGCGGCTCTGGACGGCGCGCCGGAGGGGAAGGCGAACGGGGAGGACCGGAGCGATGGCTGAGCCGCGCACCGGCATCTACCCCGGCACCTTCGACCCCATCACCATCGGGCACATCGACATCATCAAGCGCGCGACCCGGGTGGTGGACCGCCTGATCGTCGCGGTCGCCGCCAACGAGGACAAGGGCCCGCTGTTCTCGGTCGAGGACCGCGTCGCGATGGTGCGCGACAGCGTCGCCGAGCTCACCCGCGAAGGCAACGTCAACGGCGCGACCATCGAGGCCGTGCCGTTCTCGGGCCTTTTGGTGGGCTTCGCGGAGGCGGCAGGCGCGCGCCTGATCGTGCGCGGCCTGCGCGCGGTTTCGGACTTCGAGTACGAGTTCCAGATGGTCGGCATGAACTCGCGCCTCAAGCCCGAGATCGAAACCGTGTTCCTGATGGCCTCCGACCGCCACCAGTTCATCTCCTCGCGCTTCGTCAAGGAGATCTGCCGCCTGGGCGGCGACATCGGCCAGTTCGTGACCCCGGCCGTGGCGGCGCGCCTCAAGGCGACCTTCGCCCGCGCCTGAGGCCCCGGCCCGGCGGCCCGCCGCCGGCTTGCCCTTTGCCGCGGCCGGCGAACGCGCTACTCTCCCGGGACAAGACCGATAACGGGCGCCCCAAGGAGGACATCATGGCGGGACGGGTTCGCTACATCTCTTTTCTCACCGACGATCCCGACAGGACGTCGGGCTTCTACGCGCGCCACCTCGGCTTCGCCGAAATCGCGCGCTCCAACCAGGGCGACGTGTCGCTCACCGACGGCTACATGAACCTCACCTTCGTCAAGGCCCGCGACGAGCTGTGCGAGCCCGACGTCCGGTTCGGCCTGCACCACGTCGGGCTGCAGGTGGACGACATGGACCGCACGCTCGCGCGCTACCGCGATCTCTCGCCGCGCGGCGAGGTTCTGGAGGAGAAGGGCGGGCCGCATTTCGGCGACGTGCGCATCTACGATCCCGAGTGCCATGCGATCAGCCTGTCCACCGGCGACTTCGGCGTCGGCGGCGAGGCGCGCAACCTGCCGCGCGTCGCGCATATCGCGCTCAACGCGCTCGACCCCACTGCGATGCTCCACTTCTACGAGACGCTGTTCGGCTTCCGCGAGCTCGACGCCTCGTTCGAGCGGCGCGGGCAGGACCGCAAGAACCGCTTCGCCGCCGACGGCCTCACCAACTTCGCGGTCCATCCGTTCTACAACCCGAAATCGGAAGGCCACGAGCAGCGCTTCGGCATCAACCACATCGGCTTCCTGGTGGGGGACATGGACGCGAAGCTCGAGTCCTTTTCCCGCGAGATCACGGTGGAAAAGCGTCCCGCGTCGCGCCCGTGGGCTGAGTACCGCCTGCAGGACCCGGAGGGCAACCGCTTCGACCTCAGCTACAAGAAGGGCTGGGAGGTGGACGTCGGACGCTGGGAGAACGGCGGCGCCTGAGCCGGCGGAAGGGGCCCGGGGCAGGGTTTCCCGCGCCGCGCCGACGTGCTAAACCGGCCCCCGCGCACGGCGCGCGCTTGCGCCCGTGCCGGTGGGGCCGGTAGCTCAGTGGTAGAGCAGCTGCCTTTTAAGCAGCGGGTCGCGGGTTCGATCCCCGCCCGGCTCACCAGTCTCTCGGCGTCCGCTCCGGGCGCCGGCCGACTCATCCGTGGGTGACGTATTCCCTGAGCGCCTCGGCCTCGTGCTCGACCTCATCGACGCGCCATTTGACGACGTCGCCGATCGAGACGATCCCGATGAGCGCGCCGTCCTCGCACACCGGCAGGTGGCGGATGCGCCGCGCGGTCATCACCGACATCAGTTCGGCGATGCAGTCGTCGGGCGCGCAGGTGGCGATGTCCCGCGTCATCAGATCCGATGCCCGCATGTGCAGGGTTTCCGGCCCATGCTCGGCGAGCGCGGCGACGATGTCGCGCTCTGACAGGATACCCTGGACGCGGAGGCGGTCGGCGCTGACGACGACCGCGCCGATACGGGCATCGCGCAGCAGCTTGACGACTTCGGCGACGGTCGCGGAGGGACGGACGGTGACGACGTTGTGGCCCTTGGCCCGGAGAATGGTGGTGACGTTCATGGTCCCCTCCCATTGTCTATCGTGGTGCGCATCCGGCACGTGGCGAAAATGCTAGCACCATTTTCCGAAATCGCTTCGTGGAATATGGCGTGTCACGGAAATGACACGAATATATAAGTTATCTCAATGCGTTATGGGAGCGCCGCCGTAGCCGCGGCCTTTCCGCCGGGGCGGGGCGGGGCGCAGCGCGCCCGCGGGATTTCCGCCCAGCGGGTGGTGTAGCGCGGCGACAGGCGCTCGCGCCGCACCTCGCGCTTGAGCGTCCGGGCGGCGAGGGCGAGGCTCACGGTCCCGGGACCGAAGCGCCGGTTGAGCCGGTCCACCGCCGCCATCAGCCGTTCGCCGCCCGCGTCCCGTCCCGGGAACAGCGCCGCCGCCGCGGCGTCGGCGGGCGCGAGGTCGAACAGCATCACGCCCGCCTTGCGCCATGCCGGCCCCTGCCGCCACACGCCGTCGAGCGCCGCGAGCGCGCCCGCCGCAAGGGCGCGGCTGTCGGCGGTGGCGGGGCCGAAGGTGGCGACGGCGGCGATCTCGCGGCGCGGGTCCGGGCCGTGGCGGTCGGTGGCGGCGAACACCTGGAGCGCCCCGCACACCAGCCCGCCGCGCCGGATCTTCGCCGCGGCGCGTTCGGCGAAGGAGATCACGGCCGCGCGCACCCGGTCGCGGTCCGCGACGGGCCGCGCGAAGGTGCGCGTGCAGCAGGCGCTGCGCGGCGGCCGGGGCTGGGTCGCGAGCGCGTGGCACGCGAGGCCGCGCAGCTCATACACCGTCCGCAGCCCGGCGACCCCGCGGCGCTTGCGCATCCAGCCGTCCTCGACGTCGCGCAGGTCGCGCGCGGTCCCGATGCCCCGCGCCGCCAGCGCCCCGGCCTGGCGCCGGCCGACGCCCCAGACCTCGCCCACGGGGGTGCGGGCGAGCGCCGCCTCCAGCCAGTCGGGCCGATGGGCGAGGTCGAGCACGCCGCCTGCGCGTGGC
>JBJHBM010000048.1:0-13548 GCA_050485485.1 Alphaproteobacteria bacterium
GCTCGGGGACGACGGGGGCGGGCTCCGGCGCCGGCGCGCGCGGCGCCGCGCAGGCCGCGACGAGAAACGCCGCCGCGAGGGCGGCGGCGTGCCACGGGCGCGCCATCGGCAGAACTCGCGCGGTCACTCGCCCGCTTCGACCGCGCTGCCCTCGCGCGCCGGCGCGGGATGGGGCTGCGTCTGGCCCTCGGGCTTGGGGCGGTAGAGCTCGATCTCGCCGGCGATCTCGCCGCCCGCCTCGACCTCGATCTGACCGTAGGTGACGCTGCCGCGAATGCGGGCGGTGGCGCGCACGCGCAGGCGCTTGTGGACCACCAGGCGTCCCTCGAACCGGCCGCAGATCTCGGCCTCGTCGATCTCGGCGGAGCCCTTGTAGAACCCGGTCGGCGAGATGTCGAGCTGGCGGCAGCGCTCGAGCTCCGCCTCGACCCGGCCCTCCACCACCAGCTTGTCGCAGGCGTCGATCTGGCCGGAGAGCGAAATCTCGCGCCCCACCACCAGGGTCTTGCCTTCGACGCCGTAGGCGCGCACCTCGCTGCGCGGCGGGATCATGCCGGGAATGTCGGCGATGCGGCTGGTGGACGGCGCCGCGGGCTGGGCCGGGGTCGGCCGGCGCAGGTTGAGCGCGGGCGCGCCGACGCGCGGCAGCGGCTTGGCGCCGCCGGCGCGGGACGGCTCGGCGTCCTTCTTGGCGGGGCCCTCGGGGATGGTGTCTTTGTTCCGGCCGAACATGGCGAAAAACCCTTCGATCTGCGGCTGTACCGGGGAGAGCCGAGAATACTCCCAAGCGGCCCCCGAAAACAACGCCGGCGGGGGACGGTGGGGCCGGGTGGCGGCCTTGTTCCGGAGGGGACGGACTGTATACTCGGCGCGCGCGCCAACGGGCAAAAGGAGACGGATGTGACCAGCGGCAGAGGGACGGCCACCGGGGACCGGGCGACGCGGCCGCGGCGCTTCGACGTGCTCGGCATCGGCAACGCCATCGTGGACGTCATCGCCCATGCCGACGACGCGTTCCTGCAGGAGAACGACCTCGCCAAGGGCGCCATGACCCTGATCGACGCCGCCCGCGCCCAGGCGCTCTACGCCCGCATGGGCCAGGCGATCGAGGCCTCGGGCGGCTCGGCCGCCAACACCGTCGCCGGGCTCGCGGCGCTGGGCGGCGCCGGCGCCTTCATCGGCAAGGTCCGCAACGACCAGCTCGGCGGCATCTTCGCCCACGACATCCGCGCCCTCGGCGTCGCCTTCGAGACCCCGCCCGCGACCGAGGGCCCGCCCACCGCGCGCTGCCTGATCTTCGTCACCCCCGACGCCCAGCGCACCATGCAGACCTTCCTCGGCGTGTCGGGCGCGCTCGCCCCCGCCGACATCGACGAAAGCCTCGTGCGCGACGCCGCCGTCACCTATCTCGAGGGCTACCTGTGGGATCCGCCCGCGGCCAAGAAGGCATTCGAGAAGGCCGCCCGCCTCGCCCACGAGGCCGGCAACCGGGTCGCGCTCACCCTGTCGGACGCCTTCTGCGTGGACCGCCACCGCGCCGACTTCTTGCGGCTGGTGGAAGGCCACGTCGATATCCTGTTCGCCAACGAATCCGAGATCCTGTCGCTCTATGAGGTGCGCGACTTCGACGCCGCGCTGCAGAAGGTGCGCGGCCATTGCGAGGTGGCGGCGCTGACGCGTTCGGAGAAGGGCTCGGTGATCGTCGCGGGCGACGAGGTCCACGTCATCGACCCGATCCGCGTCGGCACGGTGGTCGACACCACCGGCGCCGGCGACCTCTACGCCGCCGGCTTCCTCCACGGCTTCACGCGCGGCATGCCGTTGCGCGACTGCGGGCGGATCGGCTCGATCTGCGCGGGCGAGATCATCAGCCACTACGGCGCCCGGCCCGAGGCCCCGCTCGCGGAGCTCGCCGCCCGCGCCCTGGCGTGACCCCGCCGCTCCGTCCCGTCCCGCTCGCGCCGGCGGGGGCGCGTCGATGACCGAGGGGCCGGCGTCGCCGCGGCGCTGGCGCGACGCCTTCGCCGTCTACGGCGACCGGCGCATGATGCTGATCCTGGTGCTGGGCTTCTCGAGCGGCCTGCCGCTCGCGCTCACGCTGGCGACGCTCACCGCCTGGCTCGCGTCCGAGGGCGTGAGCCGCACCACCATCGGCCTGTTCGCGCTGGCGGGCCTGCCCTACGCCCTCAAGTTCGTGTGGTCGCCGGCCGTGGACGGGCTCAGGCTGCCGTGGCTCACGGCGCGGCTCGGGCGGCGGCGCGGCTGGATGCTCGCTTCCCAGGTGCTGCTGGTCCTGGCGATCGGCGCGCTCGCGCTCGGCGATCCCGCGCGCGACGTGGGGCTGGTGGCGGTCGCGGCCCTCGCGGTCGCGTTCCTGTCGGCGACCCAGGACATCGTGATCGACGCCTGGCGCGTGGAGATCCTGGAGGCGCGCGAGCAGGGCGCGGGCGCGGCGGCGGTGCAGCTCGGCTACCGCGTCGGCATGCTCGCGTCCGGCGCGGGCGCGCTCTATGTCGCCGACGCCTTCGGATTCACCGTCGCCTACCTGGTGATGGCGGGGGGCATGGCGGTCGGCATGGCGGCGACGCTGCTCGCGCGCGAGCCGCGCGCGGCGGAAGGCGCCGCCGCGCTCGAGGAGGGCCGCGCGGGCGCGCTCGCCTGGCTCTCGGAGCACGTGGTCGCGCCGTTCGCCGATTTCCTGGGCCGTCCCGCCTGGGCCGCGATCCTGCTGTTCATCGTGCTCTACAAGTTCGGCGACGCGATCGCGGGCGTGATGTCCAACGCCTTCTTCGTGGAGATCGGCTTCTCGCTGTCCGACATCGCCTCGGTGACCAAGGTGTTCGGCGTTGCGGCGACGCTCGCCGGCGCGGTGGCCGGCGGCGCGCTGGTGATGCGCGTGGGCGTGATGCCGGCGCTCCTGATCTGCGGCGTGCTCCAGCTCGCCTCCAATTTCATGTTTGCGGTCCAGGCCCTCGTCGGTCCCGACCTCGCGGTGCTCACCCTCACCATCGCCGCGGAGAACGTCTCGGGCGGCATGGGCACGGCGGCCTTCGTCGCCTATCTGTCGCGGCTGTGCTCGTTCGCCTTCACGGCGACCCAATACGCCCTGTTCTCCTCCCTTGCGGCGGTGGGGCGG
This sequence comes from Alphaproteobacteria bacterium, assembly GCA_050485485.1. Taxonomy (GTDB): domain Bacteria; phylum Pseudomonadota; class Alphaproteobacteria; order SMXQ01; family SMXQ01; genus WHSO01. The sequence continues at coordinate 3,137 of JBJHBM010000048.1, forward strand.
ACGGTGCTCTCATCGGGAGGCGGCTGGCTCGCGGACAAGCTCGACTGGTTCTGGTTCTTCGTGGCGAGCGGCTTCTGCGCGGTGCCGGGGCTGCTGGTGCTGCTGTGGCTGATGCGCCATCGCGTGGACGCGCCGGCCGGGGAGGGAGCGCGATGAAGATCGGCGTGCCGAAGGAGATCAAGGTCCACGAATATCGCGTGGGCCTGGTGCCGTCGTCGGTGCGGGAGCTGACCGGGGCCGGGCACGAGGTGACGGTGGAGGCCGGGGCGGGCGCGGGCATCGGCTGCCCCGACGCCGACTATGCGGCGGCGGGGGCGCGCATCGCGCCGGACGCGGCCGCCGTGTTCGGAGCGGCCGAGCTGATCGTCAAGGTCAAGGAGCCCCAGCCGGCCGAGATCGCGCGGCTGCGCCCCGGACACACCGTCTTCACCTACCTGCATCTCGCGCCCGACCGCGCCCAGGCCGAGGGCCTGATCGCCGCCGGCGCCACCGCCATCGCCTACGAGACGGTGACCGATGCCCACGGCAGCCTGCCGCTGCTCGCGCCCATGAGCGCGGTGGCGGGCCGCATGGCGGCCCAGGTGGGCGCGCACTACCTGGAGAAGCCCCAGGGCGGCGCGGGCATCCTGCTGGGCGGCGTGCCGGGCGTCGCGCCCGCGCGGGTCTGCGTGCTGGGCGCCGGCACCGTGGGGCGCGAGGCAGCGCGCATGGCGGTCGGCCTCGGCGCGCGCGTCACCGTGCTCAACAAGGGCGTCGAGCGCCTTGCCGCGCTCGAGGCCGTCTACGGCAACCGCATCGCCGTCCTGCAGTGCAACGTCGAGACGGTGGCGGCCTGCGTCGCCGAGGCCGATCTCGTGATCGGCGCGGTGCTGCTGCCCGGCGGCGCGGCGCCCAAGGTGATCCCGCGCGCACTCATCGCGCGCATGCGGCCGGGCTCGGTGATCGTGGACGTCGCCATCGACCAGGGCGGCTGCGCGGAGACTTCGCGGCCCACCACCCACGCCGATCCCGTCTATGTCGCGGAAGGCGTGACCCATTATTGCGTCACCAACATGCCCGGCGCGGTGCCGCGCACCTCGGCCTTCGCGCTCAACAACGCGACGCTGCCGTTCGTGCGGGCGCTCGCCGACAAGGGCGTCGCCGCCGCGCTCGCGGCGGATCCGTACCTGCGCGCGGGCCTCAACGTGATGGCGGGCCGCGTCACCTGCGCGGCCGTGGCCGCGAGCCTGGGCCTGCCGCATACCCCCGCCGAGGACGCGCTCGGGCGTTAAAGCGGGATCGCCTGAGACGGAGTCACGCAGGCGGCCCACCTCCCCTGTCCCCTCCCCCCCAATGGGCGGAGGGGGACGTGGTTGCGCGGTCCTGCGCCCCCCTCTCCGCCCCCGTCACGCGCGGCGTGCATGCGCACGACGAGGGCGGAGAGGGCCGGGGTGAGGTGGGGGGCGACCGCCGCTTCGAGCAAAACCGATCACGCATTGGGCGCCCGCGCCTACTCGGCGCCCGCGCCGTGGGATTCGAGGGCGTAGCCCGCCGAGCGCACGGTGCGGATCACGTCGTCGCCGTCGGCGTTGAGCGCCTTGCGCAGGCGGCGGATGTGCACGTCCACGGTGCGCGGCTCGATGAAGGCGTCGTCGCGCCACACCGCGTCGAGCAGTTGCTCGCGGCTGAACACGCGCCCCGGATGCTCGACGAAGAAGCGCAGCAGGCGGAATTCCGCCGGGCGCAGGGTCACCTCCTTGCCGCTCCGGTAGCAGCGGTGCGCGGCGAGGTCCATCGTGATGTCGCCGTAGGCGAGCGTGTCGCTTTCAAGCGCGGGCCGCGCGCGGCGCAGCACGGCGTGGACGCGCGCGATCAGCTCGGACGGCGAGAACGGCTTGGTGACGTAGTCGTCGGCACCGGCGTTGAGGCCGCGCACCCGGTCGGCCTCCTCCCCGCGCGCCGTCAGCATGATGATCGGGATGTCGCGGGTCTCTGGGTTGCGGCGCAGCCTGCGGCACAGCTCCATGCCGGACACCAGCGGCACCATCCAGTCGAGCAGGATCAGGTCGGGGGCCTTCTCCTGGACCATCAGGAGCGCCTCCTCGCCGTCGCCGGCGCTGTCCACGTCGAATCCGTCGCGCTCCAGGTTGTAGCGCAGCAGGGTGACGAGGGCGCTCTCGTCCTCGACGATGAGGATGCGGGGTTTCAGGGTTTCAGCGGGCATCGTCCTTGCCGGGCTCCACGATGGCGAAGCTCGAGACGTCGCCCTTGGGCCGTGCCTCCAGGAGCTGGCGGCCATGGACCATGAAGTAGATCTCTTCCGCGATATTGGTGGCATGGTCGCCGACGCGCTCGATGTTCTTCGCGATGAACAGCAGGTGCGTGCAGGGGGTGATGTTGCGCGGGTCCTCCATCATGTAGGTGAGCACCTCGCGGAACAGGCTGTTGTAGAGCTCGTCCACGTCCTCGTCCTTGAGCCACACCTCCTTGGCCTTGTCGGCGTCGCTCTCGCGGTAGGCGTCGAGCACGTCCTTGATCATCCGCTGGACCAGTCGCCCCATCCGCGGGATGGCGCCGATGGGGCGCACCGGGCGCGTCTCCGTCAGGGCGATGGCGCGCTTGGCGACGTTCGCCGCGTAGTCGCCGATGCGCTCGATCTCGGCCGAGATCTTGAGGGCGGCGAGAATGATGCGGAGATCCTTCGCCATCGGCTGGCGCAGGGCGAGCAGGCGCACCGCGAGCTGGTCGGCGTGATGCTCCAGGTCGTCGATCCTGGCATCGTCGCGCACCGTCTCTGCGGCGAGGTCGTGGTTGCGGGTCGAGACGGCCTGGATCGCGTCCGCGAACTGGGCCTCCGCGAGCCCGCCCATCTTGAGGATGGTCTCGTTGAGCTGGTTGAGCTCGTCGTCGTAGGACTTGACGATGTGTTCGGACGTCATGGGATGCGCTCCTCGATGCTGTTCGTGCCGGTCGCCACAGTAATCATCCGAAGCGGCCCGTGACGTAGTCCAGGGTCTGCTGCTTCTTGGGCGCGGTGAACATCTTTTCCGTCTCGTCGTATTCGATCAGCTCGCCGAGGTACATGAAGGCGGTGCGGTCGGAGACGCGCGCCGCCTGCTGCATGTTGTGGGTGACGATGACGATCGTGTAGTCCTTCTTGAGCTCTTCCATCAGCTCCTCGATGCGGGCGGTCGAGATCGGATCGAGCGCCGAGCACGGCTCGTCGAGCAGCATCACCTCGGGCTCGACCGCAATGGCGCGCGCGATGACGAGACGCTGCTGCTGGCCGCCCGAGAGCGCCATCGCGCTCTCTCCGAGCCTGTCCTTCACCTCGTTCCACAGCGCCGCGCGCTGCAGCGCGCGCTCCACCGTCTCGTCGAGGAGCGCCCGGTTGTTGATGCCCTGGATGCGCAGGCCGTAGGCGATGTTCTCGTAGATCGACTTGGGAAACGGATTGGGCTTCTGGAACACCATGCCGATGCGCCGTCGCAGTTCGGGGACGTCGCGCAGCGGATCGTGGATGTCGTCGCCGTTGAGCAGGATGGAGCCCTCGATGCGGACCGATTCGATCAGGTCGTTCATCCGGTTGAAGCAGCGCAGCAGAGTCGATTTGCCGCAGCCGCTGGGGCCGATGAAGGCGGTGATCTTCTGTGCCGGGATGTCGAGGGTGATGTTCTTGAGCGCCTGGGCGGCACCGTAATAGAGGTTGAGGCCTCGGACCTCGATGCAGGTGGGCAAGACATCGCCGCTCGCCGCCGGCTCCGCGCCGCCGCGAGCGGTTTCCTCGAGGTGGGGCCCCATCGTTCTCTGCTGCACGGCAGCGGGCTCCTTTCCTGATGTGAACGTGTCCACTGTCAACCCTCCTTGCACCCGAATCAACCGTCCGGTCGCCGTTAGTCGGATTCGCCCTTGAACCGCTCGCGCAACCGGTTGCGGATGGCGAAGGCGGCCATGTTGAGGGCGACGATGATCACGACCAGCGCGAACGACGTGGCGTAGACCAGCGGTCGCGCGGCCTCGACGTTGGGGCTCTGGAAGCCCACGTCGTAAATGTGGAAGCCGAGATGCATGAACTTGCGCTCGAGATGCAGGAACGGAAAGTTGCCGTCGAGCGGCAGGTTGGGCGCGAGCTTGACCACGCCGACCAGCATCAGGGGCGCGACCTCGCCCGCCGCTCGGGCGACGGCGAGGATCAGCCCGGTCATCATCGCGGGCGCCGCCATCGGCGCCACCACGCGCCAGATGGTCTCGGCCTTGGTGGCGCCGAGCGCGTAGCTGCCCTCGCGCACGGCGCGCGGAATGCGGGTCAGGCCTTCCTCGGTCGCGACGATCACCACCGGCAGGGTCAGCAGTGCGAGCGTGAGCGAGGCCCAGATCAGGCCGGGCGTGCCGAAGGTCGGCGACGGCAGCGATTCGGGATAGAACAGCTGGTCGATGCTGCCGCCCATCCAGTAGACGAAGAAGCCGAGGCCGAACACGCCGAATACGATAGAGGGCACGCCCGCGAGGTTGTTGACGCAGATGCGGACCAGGCGGGTGAACGGCCCCTGCCTGGCATATTCGCGCAAGTAGATCGCGGCGAGGACGCCGAGCGGCGTTACCACGATCGACATCAAAATCACCATCAGAACCGTGCCGAAGATCGCCGGGAAGATGCCGCCTTCGGTATTGGCCTCGCGGGGATAGCCGGCCACGAACTCCACGAACTTGTCGGCGTAGTGGACAAGCTTGGCGCCGAGCCCCATGCGGTTCGGCCCGATGGCGCGGGCCACGTTGGCGAGCGGAATCTCGACGACCTTGCCGTCCATGACCTCGGCGGTCAGGCTGTCGCGCCTGAGCTCCGCGGCGAGCGCCGCGCGCTCCGCCTCGAGCCTCTCGAATTCCTTGTCGAGCTCGGCGCGGCGCGCGGCGATGGCCTCGATCTGCGGACCCTGGGTGATGCCGCGCAGCTCCAGCCGGCGGGTCTCGAGCCTCAGGTGCTCGATCTGGTGGTTGATCCCGCCGATGTCGTAGCGCTCGATACCGGTGATGCGGCTTCGCAGCCGGTTGGCGCGATCGACGCGGGCGAACAGCTCGGGCCAGGCGGCCTCGCCCTCGGCGACGACCCTGTCGCCCTCCTTCACGTTGACGAGGTAGCCGTAGAAGTTGCCCCATTCCATCCGCTCCAGGACCAGGGCGTTGCGCGGATAGACGGGCTCGCTCATCAGGTGGTCGGCGAACCACAGGAAGTCGCGGCCGGTGAGGTCGCGGTTGCCGAGCTGGACCAGGTGGCGGGTGACCAGCGTCATGTCCTCGGGCACCGGCACGCCGGCCTCGCGCGCCACGGTGGCCGGGACCGTCTCGTCCTGGCGGAACGAGCCGAGGATGCGCTGCGTGCCGCCGTCCGGCTGCGTGACGTGGGACTCGAACACCGTCGCCGGCCAGAAATGCGCGAGGCCGTTCACGGCGATCATGAGCAGAAGCCCCGTCACCATGACGAGGCACAGTGCGGCCGCGCCGGCGTTGAGCCAGATCCAGGGCGAACCGCTGTTGAACCAGGACTTCATCTGCGTATCTCTCCGCTTCCCGACCGGCCGTTCAGATGGAGGCGTACTTCTTGCGCAGCCGCTGGCGCACGATCTCGGCCGCGGTGTTGAGCGCGAAGGTAAGGACGAACAGCACCAGCGCCGACAGGAACAGGATGCGATAGTGGGTGCCCCCGAATTCGGCTTCCGGCATCTCCACCGCGATGTTGGCCGACAGCGTGCGCATGCCCTCGAAGATGTTGAAGTTGACGATCGGACTGTTGCCGGTCGCCATCAGCACGATCATGGTTTCGCCCACGGCGCGACCGAAGCCGATCATCACGGCGGAGAAGATGCCCGGGCTCGCGGTCAGCAGGACCACCCGGACCAGGGTCTGCCAGGTGGTCGCGCCGAGCGCGAGCGAGCCGTGCGTGAGGTGCTTGGGCACGCCGAACACGGCGTCCTCGGTGATCGAGTAGATGGTCGGGATCACGGCGAAGCCCATGGCGATGCCGACCACGAGCGCGTTGCGCTGGTCGTAGGTGTAGCCCTGGTCGGTCAGCCATTGGCGCATGCTGCCCTCGAAGAACCACACCTCGACGGTCGGGCTCATGGCGACACAGGCCCAGCCGAAGAACAGGATCACGGGGACCAGCAGCAGGGCTTCCCAGCCGTCCGGGGCGATGCGCTTGACGCCGCGCGGCAAACGGCTCCAGAGATAGGCGAAGGTCAGCATCGCCACTGGCATCAGCAGCAGGATGCTGAACACCGCCGGCAGGTTGCGCTCGACGAACGGCGCGAACCACAGTCCCGCGAGGAAGCCCAGAATCACGGTCGGCAGCGCCTCCATGATCTCGATGGCGGGCTTGGTCATGCCGCGCATGCGGGGCGTCATGAAATAAGCCGAGTAGATGGCCCCCATGATCGCGAGCGGCATGGCGAACAGCATGGCGTAGAACGCCGCCTTGATGGTGCCGAGCGTCAGCGGCACCAGACTGAACTTGGACTCGAACTCGTCGGTGGCCGAGGACGATTGCCAGACGTAGTCGGGCTCGCCGTAGCCTTCGTACCAGACCTGTTGCCACAGTGCGGAGAACGAGACCTGGGGGTATTCGTTGTGGACGTCGTAGTAGTGGAGGCTGCCGGCGTCGTCGAGGGCGAACAGGCCGTTGGCGCGCGGCGCGACCTGCAGGGCGGCGATGGGGCGCTCGCCGATGCGCGCGCGCGCGACCGTGCGGTGCGAGGTCGGGAAGTGGAGCCGCACGTTGCCGGCTGCATCCGCGGTGACGAAGCCCTTGCGGGCGTGCTCCGCCGCGATGGCGGTGATCGGCGCGGGATGGGGCTCGAAGCTGCGGATGCGGGTGAGGCGCCGCACGTTCTCGGCATCGCGCACCATGAACCACTGCGCGATGCTGCCGTCGGTGCCGCCCACCACGATCGAGACGGAGCCCAGCAGGTACTCGAGCGCGGCGATGTCGACCCCTTCCGGCACCACCCGGCGGCTGTGGGTCAGCCGTGCGGCGGCGGGGTCGGTCACGTCGTAATGATGGATCTGGCCGGAAGCGTCGGTTACGAACAGGTCGCGCAGGTCGGCGCTCAGCAGCATCTTGCGGGGCGCGGCTGCGGGGCGCGGCAGCTCGGCGGCGACGCGCGTGACCTGGGTCGCGCCGGTCATGAAGCTCACGCTGGTCTGGTAGCGCACCAGCAGGAGGCGCCCGTCGCCGGTGACGGCGGCGATGGCGGTGCCCTGGGCGCTCTGCTGGGCGGCGATCTCGACGATCGGCTGCCCGTTGTCGTCCACCGGCACCGGCGCCTCGCCCAGCGGATATTCGACCTTGGGGGTCACCAGCAGCACGCCGTCGGGATAGGACAGGTCGTAGGCTTCCTGCATCACCGTCGCCCGGCCGTCGGAGAGACCGAGGACGGACAGCCGCGTGCGCGGCTCCGCGTGGGCGTAGCTCGTGATGCGCGCGCCGTCCGGCAGGGGAAGCCGCTCCTGCGTAAGGACGCGGCCGTCGGTCGGGCGGAAGAAGGTGACGCCGCCATCGTCGGCGATGCGCACCGCGACCTGGCGGTAGCGCTCCATGCCGACGTGCAGCGTGGCGGCGGCATTGCCGGGCGGCGCGTAGGTGGCGACGCGGTCCGTCGAGGCCGGCAGGAACATCGGCACCACTTCCGAGAACAGATAGACGAACATCAGGCCCAGCGCGACGATCACGCTGCCGCCGCCGATCCCGACGAAGCCCTTGGAGGAGCGGTCCTTGAACAGCCGCCACTTGCGCATGCGCGCGCGGCGCGCGCCGTCGGCGAGCCTGGCGGCGGCCCCGCCGGCGGCGGTCCTCGGTACCGGGTCCTTCGGGATGTCTATCATCGGGGGCTCTCTGGTGGTGCCGGGACGCGGCGCGGCGAAGTCACGAACCGACGCTTCGGAAACCTCCGGGCCGGTGCCGGAAATACGGCGGGCCCGGGACCGGACGGCGCCCCGAAGGGGCCGTCCGGGGACGCGGGAACGGTTACAGGCCCAGCTTCTTGAGCTCCTGCTGGGCCAGCACGTTGGGCAGCGGGATGTAGCCGTCGCGGACCACGATCCCCTGGCCCTGCCTCGACATGACGAGCTTCAGGAACTCGCGCTCGAGCGGGGAGACGCCGCGCTGCGGGTGCTTGTTCACGGCGACGTAGAGGAAGCGGGCGAGCGGATAGCTGTCCGCGTTCTCGCCGCTGGCGGCGACGAACGGCTGGCCCGGCGCCTTGGCGAGCGGGACCGCGCGCACACCCGAGGTGATGTAGCCGATGCCCGAATAGCCGATGCCGCCGATGGTCTCGCTCACGCCCTGCACCACCGAGGCCGAACCCGGCTGCTCGTTGATCGAGGCCTTGAAGTCACCGTCGCACAGCGCGATCTGCTTGAAGTAGCCGTAGGTGCCGGAGACGGCGTTGCGGCTGTAGAGGGTGAAGTCGCGGTTGGCCCAGGCGCCGGTCATGCCGAGCTGGCCCCAGCGCGTGACGTCCTGGGCGCCCCCGCAGCGGCGCGTGGCGGAGAAGATCGCGTCCACCTGCGGAATGGTGAGGCCTTCGATCGGATTGTCACGATGGACGTAGACCGCGAGCATGTCGATGGCGACGCGCACCACCGTCGGCGGGTAGCCGTGCCGCTTCTCGAACGCCTGGATCTCGCCCGCCCGCATGGCGCGGCTCATCGGGCCGAAGTTGGCGGTGCCCTCGGTCAGCGCCGGCGGGGCGGTGGAGGTGCCGGCGCCCTGGATTTGGACGTTGACGTTCGGATAGACGTTGCGGAACGCTTCGGCCCACAGGGTCATCAGGTTGTTGAGGGTGTCGGAGCCGACGCTCGACAGGTTGCCGGAGACGCCGGCGGCACGCTGGTATTCGGGCAGGGCCGGGTCGACCTTGACCTGGGCCTGGGCGGTGGATGCCATCAGCGTGCCTGCCATCGCCGCCGCGAAGAGGCTGTATCTTATTGACATAATGGAGAAACTCCCGTTTGTCGAAGTAGGGGCAACGCGTATCGCGTTACCGGCGGACAGGGACCCTCCCCGCCACGGCGGCGACTGTAGGTACCGGCGGCGACATGACTACTACAGTCGTGTGAAAGTTCCGTGACACGGCCCGGGCCTTCGTGCCGGGCGGGCGCGGCGCCCTTCAGGTCCGCGCCGGGGCCGTCGCGGCGGCGGGCGGCACCGGCAGCTCGGGCAGGCACACGGCGAAGGTGGAGCCCACCCCCACCTCGCTCTCGATCTCGAGCAGCCCGCGATGGCGATTGACGATGTGCTTGACGATGGCGAGCCCGAGCCCGGTGCCGCCCACCGCGCGCGAGCGCGCCGCGTCGACCCGGTAGAACCGCTCGGTCAGGCGCGGGATGTGTTCGGCCGGGATGCCGTCGCCCCGGTCGGTGACGGTGATCCAGACGACGCCGGTGGCGCCGCGCTCGCGCAACGCGCGCGCGAGCACGGGCGGCGGCGTATCCTCGCGCCGCACCGCGATCCGGATCTCGGTCCCGGCCCGGCCGTACTTGATGGCGTTGTCGGCGAGGTTCTGGAACAGCTGGGCGAGCTGGTCGGCGTCCCCCGCGATGGGCCGCAGCCCGTCGTCCGTCTCGACGCGCAGCGTCATCTTCTTCTTGGCGGCCTCGATCTGCAGCGCGGCGGCGACGCCGTGGACGATGGCGACAAGGTCGATTGCGGAGCCGGGCGGCGTATGCTCGGCGAGCTCGATCGCCGACAGCGACAGGAGGTCGCGCACGAGGCGCGACATGCGCGCCGCCTGCTCGTGCATGAGCTTGAGGAACTCGTCGCGCGCCTTGGCATCGTCGCGCGCCGGGCCCTGCAGGGTCTCGATGAAGCCGATCAGGGTGGCGAGCGGCGTGCGCAGCTCGTGGCTCGCGTTGGCCACGAAGTCGGCGCGCATCTGCTCGGTGCGGCGCCGCGCCGTCAGGTCGTAGAGCGCGATCAGCGCCGCGGCGCCGTCGGCGGCGGGTTCGCGGAACGGCACGATCTCGACCGAGAAGTACCGCTCCACCGGATCGACCACCGACAGGCTGACCTCGCGCACGGCCTTGGTGCGCAGCACCTCGTCCACCGCGTCGAGCACGCGCGGGTCGCGGAACGCGGCGGCGAGGTCGGCGCCTACCGGGTCGGGGCCGCCGATCACGTCGCGGGCGTTGGCGTTGACGCGCAGCACCTTGCGCGCGCCGTCGATCAGCAGCAGCGGCTGGGGTAGCAGATCGAACACCAGCTGGCTCGCCGCCATGCCGGCGCGTTGGTCCTGCTCGCGCCGGCGCGCCTCGCGCGCGATCCGGCGCATGGTGGCCGCCAGCTCGGCGGCCGTCGCCCGGCCGGAGATCGTCGGCACCGGCGCCTCGCCGTGGCGCGCCAGCGCCTCGCCGTAGCGCGCGAGCCGGGCGAGGTCGCGCAC
>JBJHBM010000049.1:0-13280 GCA_050485485.1 Alphaproteobacteria bacterium
GCTCGGCATGAAGGTCCTGCTCGACGCGGCCGACCAGGTCCGCGCGCTGGAGGCCCACGTCGTGCCGCCGCCGGCGCGCCTCACGCCCGACCAGCTCGCGGACGGCCAGGTGGTGCTGTTCCCGAAACGGCCGCCCGCGCCCGGGAGCGCCGCATGAGCTGGCCGCTCTTCACCGTCCCGACCTCGCGCCAGCGCCGCCGCCTTCGCCGCCGCCGGCGCGCGCTCGCCGTCGCCGCCGCGGCGGCCGTCCTCGCCGCTGCCCTCGTCCTCGCCACCCTGTAGGAGACCCCACGTGCCTCGCAAGAAACAACTCGACATCGCCAAGGTCAGGCTCCCGGCCTCGCGCGACGAGGTCAACGACCTGATCGGCCAGATCGCCGCCTTCCAGAACACCATCGCGGAGATCGAGCGGCGCAGCGCCGAGCGTGTCGCCGCCGTCCAGAAGGAAGCGGCCGACGAGATCGCGCCGCTCAAGAACCGCCTGCAGGAGCGCGTGCGCGAGGTCGCCGCGTTCTGCGCCGCCAACCGCGAGACGCTCACCCAGGGCGGCCGCGTGAAGACCGTGCGCTTCCCCGCCGGCGAGGTCTCGTGGCGCATGACGGCGGGCAAGGTGGTGCTCAAGGGCGTCAGGGACGTGCTGGGGCGCATCAAGACCCTGGCCGCCGAGAACGCCGCCTTCGCCGCGTTCCTGCGCGTCAAGGAGGAGATCGACAAGGAGGCGATGCTCAAGGACCCCGAGCGCGCGGCGCTGATCCAGGGCGTCACCATCCAGCGCGGCGAGGTGTTCTCGATCAAGCCGCTCTCCACCGACATCGAGGAGATGGTGTGATGCGCACCTGCGCCGTCTGCGGCTGCACCGACGAGGTCGCGTGCTTCCACCACCGCGACCGGCCGGACCTCAAGGGCAGCTGGTCGCTCGACGACGACACGCTGTGCGCCGGCTGCGACGGCCTGCTGGCGCGCCACCCGCTGCTGCGCGCGGTGCTGGCCGCGCGGCTCGGGGCGGAGCGCCGCACGTGGCCCGGGCCGGTCCCGCGCTACGCCCAGCTCGGCGCCTTCGCGCGCCACGACGTGCTGTTCTGCGCGGTGCACCACGCCGGCGAGGACCGGCTCGATCCGGTCGCCTACCGCGCGCGCCTGGTCGAGGTCGCCGCCACCTGCCTCGACCTCGCCGAGGCGATCGACCTGACGGAGAAGGAGCTGACGTCATGACGCAGGGCGTCCGACTCAGCCACATTGGCGCCACCATCTGCCGCGAGTTCCGGTGCAGCCAGGCAGATCTCCGCTATGGCGGGCGGCTCAAGGCACTGGTCACCGCGCGCTACTGCGCATGGTGGCTCGCGCGCGATCTCACCAATTGCAGCTACCCCGCCATTGGCGCGTTCTTCGGGTTCGACCACTCGACCGTGGTTCATGGCGTCCGTGCCTATGCCGCCCGCTTGAAGGGCGACCCCGCCCTGCGTCAGAGGACCATGAGCCTGCGGCGTGCACTTCTCGGCATGCCGGACCGCCTCGACACCGTGGCCCCTTCCCAGCTCCGGCTAAGGCTCGGGGGGGGGGCACGCGAAGGCCTCTACGCACGACGCGCGACCTGATGGAGGGATGACATGCCCATGAGTCTGACAAACGACCAGGCCCACGTGGTGCGCGTCTTCGCGGAGCTCGCGAACCATATGGGCTGCGCGCCGACGATGGAGGAGATCGCCGCCGAGCTCGATCTCGGCAAGAGCGACATCGCGCGCTACCTCGACCAGCTCGATGATCGCGGCTGGCTGTGGCGCGACCCGGGCCGCGCGCGCGGCACGCGGCTGCTGGCCGACCCGCCGCCGGCGCCGCCCGAGTACGCGGTCGAGCTGACCGCCGCCGGCACCGGCTACCTCGACGACGCGCGCGACATCAACGTCTACGGCTGCGGCCCCGAGCCGATCGGCCCGCGGGGGGATGGACGATGAAGGTTCAAACCGGCTTCGAGGACGATCCGCGTGCCCGCCGCGACCTGGGCAGCCCCGGCCGTGCCATCGACACCTCCAGGAAAGACGGCGGCGGGGCCTTGCGTGCCCGCGCGGCCGCCGTGGCACCGTTGACGAAACCGAAGCCGCCCGCGCGGCAACCCGCCGGCGCGCCGGCACCGCGGCCGGCACCGGCGGCCAATGCCGTCGTGCTGGGAGAATCGGAGGTCGGGCAAAACATCGACCTGGACCTGGTGAAGCTACTCGATGGCCGCCTGCTGGTCCAGGGCGTGAGCGGCGCGGGGAAATCGTGGACGCTGCGCCGCATCCTGGAGCGCAGCGCGCAGCGCATCCAGCAGATCGTCATCGATCCGGAAGGCGAGTTCGGGAGCCTTGCCGCCGTGCTCGACTACCCCTACATCGACGGCGCAAGGCTCGATACCGCGGCGCTGTCCACGCTGGCACGACGCGCGCGCGAGCACCGGCTATCCCTGATCCTCAACCTGTCGGAGCTCGACCGCGAGGGACAGATGATCGCGGTCGCCGCCTTCCTCAATCCCCTGATCGAATGCCCGCGCGAGCTTTGGTCGCCATCGTTGGTCGCGGTCGACGAAGCCCACCTGTTCGCGCCCTTCGGCGGCGCCCTCGTCGGCGCGACTTCGGTTCGGAAGGAGGCGATCGCTGCCGTCACCGACCTGATGGCACGCGGGCGCAAGCGCGGGCTCGCCGGCGTGCTCGCGACCCAGCGCCTGGCCAAGCTCTCGAAATCGGTGGTGTCGGAGGTTCACAACTTCCTGGTCGGCCTCAACACGCTCGACCTCGACATCAAGCGCGCCGCCGAGACGATCGGGTGGGAAACGCGCAAGGCGAGCGACCGCTTGCCGTTGCTGGCGCCGGGGAATTTCGTCGCAGTCGGCCCGGCCTTCTCACAAAGCCCCGTCATCCTGAAAGTCGGCGCCGTGAAGTCGCGGCACGTGGGCGCCACCCCGGACATGTTGACGCCTGCCACGGCCTCGGCCGAGGAGGCGCAACGCGCCCTCGACGTCGACCGCCTCGTCGCCGAGACGGCCGCGGCAGCGGCGCTGCGTGGTTCCGGCACGGACCCGGCGGCGGCACGGGCCCTGCGCGAATTCGTCGCGAGCCGGTCGTTCCCGCTCGCAGGCCGGGTGTTCGAGGCTCTGGAAGGGATCGCACCGGACGGTGCGCTGGCATCGAAGCTGGCGGGCCATCTGGCGGTCCCGGAAGAAGCGATCGCACAAGCCATCGCCCTACTGACAGCGGCAGACGCGGTCCAGATTTCGGGCAGCGGGAAGACGGCCGTCGTGCGGGTCGCGCCCGCAATCCTGGAGGAGCGGGCATGAGCACGCTGCGTCCGGTTCCGTTCAAGAACGGCCGCGCGCATCTGCCGCGGTTGTCGGAGCCGTATAAGCCCGGCAAGCGGCACGAGCGCTATTGGACCGAAGAGGAAGACGTCATCCTGCGCGAGCTCTATCCGCACGGCGGGGCCGCGGCATGTGCCGACAAGCTGCCGAATCGCGACCTCGGCAGCATCTACGCGCGGGCCAGAAAGTTCCGGCTCAAGTGCATGAACCCCGGCGGTGCGCGCCAGAAGCTGGCTACGGACGAGCTCGATGCGCGCATCCGCGAGGAGTACCCGAAGATCGGGCCGCACCGCGGCGCGACGAAAGAGCTTGCCGCACGGCTCGGCGTCCCGCGCTGGTGGCTCTCGAAGCGCGCCACCCAGCTCGGCCTCACGACGCTGAGGCGCAAGGAGCCGCCGTGGACCGCCACCGAGGATGAGCTGCTCGCTCGCGTGCCCCTGTACGACCCGCATCGCGCAGCGGTGGTCTTCCGTGAGCACGGGTTCAAGCGCACCCCGACCGCGATCGTGATCCGGGCCAAGCGGGTCGGCCTGTCTCGGCGGCGCACGGACGTGTTTTCGGCATCCGCCGCGGCCAGGGTGCTCGGGATCGACTCCAAGACAATGACCACCTACATCCTGGGCGGTCTCTTGCAAGCCTGCCGCCGGGGCACGAACCGGCTACCGCAGCAGGGCGGGGATACATGGTCGGTCGAACGCGCCGAGCTACGCCGGTTCATCATCGACAACATCGCCATCATCGACATCCGCAAGGTCGATAAGGTCGCCTTCGTGGACCTCCTCGCCGATGCCCCCAATGCCCCCCCCCCGCAAGCCGCGCCGCCGCCGCCCGGGGCGGCTCCTGAGTCGCCTCGGCATCTCGACGAGGAGGGCTGAACGATGAGACGAAGGACGGTGAATATCGAGGTCGAGTTGATCGACGGCACGCCGCCGATGTTTCACGTGTGTCGCTACGCCAGCTGGCCGGACCTGTACGTCTACCGCGACGAGCGCGGTCGGTTGCGTGTGGTCACGCCGCGCAGCGCCCTGCCGACGCCGATGCCGGAGCGCTGGTGCGGCGACTGGCCGCCGCTCGCCTCGATCATCGACGCGGCCTTCCCCGAGACCCGGAGGGCGGCGGCGTGACACAGGAGGACGAGGCGGACGTGACCGGGCTGCTCTTCGATCTTCCGCCGGCCGCGAAGCCCATGCCGATGGAGGTCGTGCGCGACGCCGCGCTGTCCGCGTGCGGTCAGTACCGATTCACGCTCACGCGGGTCTGGCGCGCGGGGCCGCCGGTTTGCTTCATCGGCCTCAATCCCTCGACGGCGGACCACCGCACCGACGACCCGACGGTGCGGCGCTGGATGCACTTCGCCGAGGCGTGGGGTTACGGCTCCTTTGTCGCGGTGAACCTCTACCCGTTCCGGACGCCGAGCGTCGCGGCCTGCAGGCGGTGGGCGAGCTGGCTGGACAACGGGCCCGACTATCACGTCCGCGACGTGCTGTGGGGCAACGCCGACGTCATGGAGCGTGAGGCCAAGCGGGCGGCCCTCGTCGTCGCGTGCTGGGGTGCGTCAGCGTGGGACGATGACTGGATCGACCACAATGTCGAGAACATCCAAACCGGCTTGGAGCCCTATCCCGACCTGTATTGCTTCGGCAAGACCGCGAGCGGCGCGCCGATCCACCCCATGGCGCGCGGCCACCATCGCGTGCCGGATGACGCGAAGCCGATCCTTTGGAGGGCTGTCCGATGACGCTTCTGGAGATCATCGAATGGAGCGCCGCGGCGGCCCTCGCGGCCTTCACGCTCTGGTACCAGGGCGCCACGGGATGGAAGCGCATCGCCGTGCCGGCGCTCGGCCTCGCCGGCTGCCTCGGCTTCGCCGCCGTGGCCGGCGCGCACGGCCTCTACGCGATGGCCGCGCTCAACGGCGCGCTCGCCGTCGTGCACGGCCGCAACCTCTGGCGCGCGTGGGGGGAGAGGTAGAGCCATGGCCGAACGCGAACCGCTCAGCGTTCTTGAGGATCTGGTCGAGCATGTCTGTGGGCAGATCGGAGGGCCTGTCCGTCGCGCGACGTCCCTCGTGGATCACCCCGAAGACCGGGCTCATGTGGCGATCGGCGCTACGGCATTCCTGGCCGGCTATTCCGTCGCCCTGCTCAAGGTGACCAGGGCCGACGCCACGCCGGAGCAGGTGGCCGACGCGTTCACGGAACAGCTCCGTCGCATCGTGCTCGCAGTGTTGAGGCACGATTCGATGGCGGGCGAAGACCCTGGCGGGCCGTGACTCGATGGCCGTCGCGCGCGAATCGCTCATGGCCTACGACACCGTCGACCTGTCGGTGCGCCAGCGCCAGGTGCTGGCGGCGATCGTGGCGCTGCATTCGGAAGGCAAGCGGCCCTGCGACCAGGACATCGCCGACCGGCTTGGCTGGCCCATCAACCGCGTCACCGGCCGCCGCGGCGAGCTGCTCGACGCGGGCAAGATCGTCCAGGCCGGCCGCAAGTTCAACGCGCTCGGCAACCGCGTGAAGGTGTGGATGCCGGTGCCGCGTCAGCTCTCCCTGGTGCTGGGATGAAGGGCGTGACCGGACGTCTCAACCGTGACCGGCGGGCGCGCGAGATCGCCATGATCAAGGTCGGCGTGAAGCAGCTCGGCCTCGACGACGCGGCCTACCGCGCCATGCTGTTCACGCTCACCGGCCAGCGCTCGGCCGCGAAGCTCGACCAGGCCGGCCGGACCAAGGTCATCGAGAGCCTCAAGCGCGACGGGGCCTATGCCGTGGTCGTGCGCAGCACGCAGTCGCGTGACGACGCGTTCGCGCGCGCCTGGGCCGAGATCAAGGCGCGGGTGCCCGAGTTCAGGAAACCGGGCCCGGCCTACAACCCGGGCGGCGTCGTCGTCGCCGACTACGACGATCACAAGGCCCTCTACCTCGCGGCCTGGCACTGGCTCGGGACGCGCGGGCATCTCTGGAGCGACCAGTGGGAGGCCGCGGCCGAGACCACCTTCGTGATGCGCACGGCCCACGTCGCGCACCTCCGATTCTGTACCCCAGCGCAGACCAACAAGCTGATCGAGGCGGTCAAGTCGATGGTGCGCCGCGCGGTCGAGAAGGTCGACCGCCATGTGTGAGTGGCACGGCGGCAGTTACGCGGGCAACCTCCCGGTGCGGCTCGCGCGCCCGCGCGCCAACGGGCTGCGGGTGGCCTACGTCGACCTGTGCATCCAGCCTATCGTGCAGGCCCTCAACGACGCCGGCCTGCAGACGCTCGCGAGCTGCTGCGGCCACGGCCGGCGGCCGGGGAGCATCGTGCTCGAGGACGGGCGCGAGCTGCTGATCGCGCCGGACGGCGCGACGGCGCGGCGGATGGACCGCGGCTTCCCGCCGCTCGCCGACGAGGGGCGCCGATGAACGACGAGGCGCTGCCCGAGATGCTGGCACGCATCAGGGACGAGTGCGGCGAAGGCGTCATGCTGGCGTTCGCGCGTGCCTTCGGCGGCGGGCATATCTACGTGCCGGAGGCGATGACTGACGATCATCCGATCGCCAAGGCGGTCGGAGCGGGGCCGGCGCGCAAGATCGCGGCCATGTACGCACGCGAGCAGATCACGGTGCCTCTCGGGCCGGTGGCCGACGGCCGCCGGCGGTCGGCGGAGATCGCGCGCATGGTCCGTGCCGGCCGGACCGACATGGAGATCTGGGCCGCCCTCAAGCCGCACTGCCACATCGAGACGATCCGGCGCGTGCGCCGGCGCCTCGGCGTCCGCGACCCGAACCAGCACGATCTCTTCGCCAAGCGTGGGTAAACCCCGCTTCAAATCGTTGTTCACAACAGCTTCAAGCGTTGCCGGCACCGCGGACGCCGGCGCGGGCGGATTGCGCCAGCCCGGCGCGCCGTGCATAGTTTTCCTCTCGGCGTCACCATCCACTAAACAATTGTTTAGGTGCCCGCCAGAGCGACGGGCGCGGAATATGGGCGCCATGACGCCGCCCGCTTCCATAGACTGGTCACGCTATCCGAATTTCTCGCGCGCCGAGTTCGCGTGTCGGTGCAGCTGCGGCCGTGCCGACATGGACCCGGGCTTCATCGCGCTGCTGCAGGACATTCGGACGGAGCTCGGCTTTCCGCTGGTGATCAACTCCGGTTTCCGCTGCCCGGACCATAACGCGCGTGTCTCGTCCACCGGCCCGGACGGACCGCACACCACCGGGCGCGCCGTCGACATCGCGGCGACGAGCGCCAGCGCCTGGCTGATCCTGGAGGCGGCGCTGCGCCGCAAGGTGCCGCGGGTTGGGCTGGCGCGCACCTTCGTCCATCTGGACGTATCCGATTCCCCCAGCCACCCCCGGCCGCGCGCCTGGACCTATTGAGGATGCGACCATGATCCCCGCCTTCCTGGGACTTCTGAAATGGGCCCCGGCCGTGCTCGGCGCGGGGCGCGAGATCGTCGGCGCACTTTCCGGGAGCCCGCTTGCCGAGGACGCGCCCGCCGAGGAGATCGCCGCCGCCGCGGCGAAGCTGCCGGCCGAGCAGCAGGCCCAGGTGATGATGGCGCTCATCGACAAGCGCAACGAGCTGGAGCGCCTCGACACCGAGCGCTTCGTCGCGATGGCCTCGGCCGACGCGGAGACCCAGCGCGCCTCGGCCCGTCCGGAGATCGCGCTTCGCGCCATGAGCGTGATCGAGATCTTCTCGAAGCTGCTGGCTCTGGTGTTCCTGGTGACCGTCATCCAGTGGGCGATCGGCTGGGGCTACGCCGCCTTCGGCGCGCCGCCGCCGGCGGCGCCCAGCTTCTGGGAAATCCTGGCGCAGGCGGCGCCGGTGACGGAGCTGATCTGGGCGCCGCTGATCGCGTCGTTCTGGTGCTGCGTGCAGGTGATCAAGACCTACTTCGGCTGCCGCGAGCGCGACAAGGCGCGCATGGACGAGATCCAGTACGGCGCGCCGCTCACATCCACCCAGGCGACGGTGGCCGCGGCCGGCAGCGGCGTCGCCGAGATCATCCGGGCCTTCAAGGGAAAGTAGCATGAGCGTCGACTGGAACGCCCTTTTCGGAATCGTAGGCCTCCTCAACATCGTCGGGGCGACCATCCTCACGGCCGTGTTCTGGCGCCTTCGCGGGGAGTTCGCGACGAAGAAGGAACTGGCCTCGATCATCAACGAGATGAAGGAGCATTCCGACCGTCTCACGATCCTGGAGACGCACACGAAGGAGATGCCGACAGCCGCCGCGGTGGAGCGCCTCACCGGCGACATCAAGGTCACGGTGGAGCGTCTCGCCGGCGCGATCAAGAACCTGGAGCGGGTCGAGAGGACGATCATGCGACACGAGGACATTCTCGCCGGCGCCGCGCGCGAGGCCAAGCGGTGATGGCCGCCGCCGCCGACCTGTGGCGCCAGCACCTGCGCCTGGCACTGCTGCGCATCCTGGAGAAGTCGCCGAGCTACTCGGCCAACGAGAGCATCCTGCACGACGCGGCGATCCACCTCGGCATGCGCGCGACCCGCGACCAGGTGCGCGGCGAGCTCCAGTGGCTCGCGGAGCAGGGCCTGATCGAGATCGAGGACCTCAACGGGCTCAACATCGCCACGGCCAAGAAGCGCGGCGTAGAGGTGGCGCAGGGCCTGTCGTCGCATCCCGGCGTCAAGCGCCCCAGCCCGCGCGACTGAGGCCCGCTGAATGGGCCGCAAAAGCTCGATCAAGAGGCTGCCGCCGGCGGTTCTGCAGGCGGTCAAGGACGCGATCCAGAACGAGGCCACCATCGACGAGGTGGTCGCCAAGATTCGGGAGCTCGGCGCGCAGGCGTCGCGCTCGGCAGTGGGGCGCTACAAGAAGGAGATCGACCGCGTCTCGGAAGGCGTGCACCAGTCCCAGGCGATCGCGGAGGCGCTGGTCAAGGAGCTGGGGCCGAACGCGGCCGAAGGCACCACCGGCCGCGCGCTGGTGCAGGTGCTCCAGTCGATCGTGTTCAAGTGCCTCGTGCCGCTGGTCGAGAAGCAGGACCCGGACGTCGTCGCGAAGGATCTGCACTACCTCGCGCGCACGCTCAAGGACATCGCCTCCGCCAGCAAGATCGACCTCGACCGCGAGGTCAAGATCCGCGAGCAGGTCAAGGCCGAGCTCGCCGACAAGGCGAAAGCGGCCGCGGCCGACGCCAAGAAGGCGATGAGCAAGGCCGGCCTGTCGGAGCAGACCATCCGCACGGTCGAGGAGCAGATCCTGGGGATCGTGCGGTGAGCGAAGGCAGCAAGTATTTCCTGCCGTACCAGGCGCGCTGGATCGCCGATACCTCGCGCATGAAGATCTGGGAGAAGTCGCGGCGCATCGGCGCGACCTATGCGCAGTCCTACGAGGACGTCGTGGACGCCTCGCGCGCCGAGGGCGCCGTGGACGTGTGGTTCTCCTCGGCCGACGAGTCGGCGGCCAAGGAGTACATCCTCTACTGCGGCCTGTGGACCCGTCTTTACCAGATCGCGGCCGAGGACCTGGGCGAGGTGGTGATCGACCGCGACGACGACATCAAGGCGCGCGTCATCCAGTTCGCCAATGGCAAGCGCATCCACGGGCTGTCGTCCAACCCGAAGGCGTTCCGCTCCAAGGGCGGCAAGCTGGTGCTCGACGAGTTCGCGTTCCACGCCCAGCCCGAGGAGCTGTGGAAGGCGGCGGTGCCGATCATCACCTGGGGCTACCCCGTCCGCGTCCTCTCGACCTACAACGGCAAGGGCAACCGCTACTACCGCATGGTCGAGGACGCGAAGAAGGGAAACGCCTGGTCGCTCCACACCACGACCATCGAGGACGCCGTGCGCCAGGGCCTGGTCGACAAGATCATGGGCCGTCCGGCGTCGGCCGAGGAGCGCGCCGCCTGGCTCGCCCAGCAGCGCGACGCCGCCGGCGACGAGGAGACGTGGCAGCAGGAGTACATGTGCCAGCCCGTCGACGAGGCCACGGCCTGGCTCACCTGGGAGCTGATCACGGCGGTGGAGCACCCGGATGCCGGCAGGCCGGAGCTCTACGCCGGCGGAGACTGCTATGTGGGCATGGACATCGGGCGCCGCCGCGACCTCACGGTCATCTGGGTGCTCGAGCGGGTGGGCGACGTGCTGTGGACGCGCGAGGCGGTGCGCATGAAGGGCGCGACCTTCGCCGAGCAGGACGCCGAGCTCGACCGCGTCTTCGCGACCTACCGCGTGCGCCGGTGCTGCATCGACCAGACCGGCATCGGCGAGAAGCCGGTCGAGGACGCGAAGAAGCGCCACGGCGCCTACGTGGTCGAGGGCGTGCTGTTCACCGGGCCGGTCAAACAGGACCTTGCCACGGGCGGCAAGCAGGCGTTCGAGGACCGCGCGGTGCGCATTCCGTCCGACCGCGCCATCCGCGAGAGCCACCATGCGGTGCGCAAGATGACGACGGTCGCCGGCAACCCGCGCTTCGACGCCGACCGTTCGGAGGTGGGGCACGCCGACGAGTTCTGGGCGCACATGCTGGCGCTTCATGCGGCCGGAAGAGAGACGGTGGCCTACGGCTACGAGCCGGCCCTGATCCGCAGGCCCGCGGACCCGCTCGGGCCGCCGCGCGACGACGACGACGGCGAGAGCGGGCTGCGGGCGATCCGAGGAGCATGGTGATGGCGAAAGTTCTCATGGGCGACTACGGCGAGCCGGTCGACACGGCCGTGCTGACGGAGGAGATCGCGGGGCCGACCGTCACCGGCGTGCGCACGCCGATCGCAGGGCATCCGGCGCAGGGGCTCACGCCGCAGCGGCTCGCCTCGATCCTGCTGGAGGCCGAGACCGGCGAGCCGATGCGCTACCTCGAGCTCGCCGAGGAGATGGAGGAGAAGGACCTCCACTACGTCTCGGTGCTGGGCACCCGCAAGCGCCAGGTGGCGCAGCTCGACATCACGGTGAACGCCGCGTCCGACGCCGCCGAGGACATGAGGAACGCGGAGCTGGTGCAGGCCTTCGTCGATCGCGAGGCGCTCGAGGACGAGCTGGTGGACATCCTCGACGCCGTCGGCAAGGGCTTCTCCGCGACCGAGGTGATCTGGGACATGAGCGAGCACCAGTGGACGCCGGCGCGGCTCGAATGGCGCGACCCGCGCTGGTTCACCTTCGACCGCACCGACCTCTCGACGCTGATGCTGCGCGGCGACGACGGCCAGCCGGTGCCGCTGCCCGGCTTCAAGTTCATCGTGCACCAGCACAAGGCCAAGTCGGGCCTGCCGATCCGCGGCGGCATCGCGCGCGCCGCCGCCTGGGCATACCTGTTCAAAAATTACAACCTCAAGGACTGGGTCGCCTTCGCCGAGGTCTACGGCCAGCCGCTCCGCGTCGGCAAGTACCACCCGTCGGCGACGCCCGAGGAGAAGGCCGTGCTGCTGCGCGCGGTGCGCAACATCGGCACCGACGCTGCGGCCATCATTCCCCAGGGCATGGAGATCGAGTTCGTGAAGTCCGAGGGCGGGCGCGAGACGGGCCAGCTCTACAAGGACCTGGCCGACTGGCTCGACCAGCAGGTCTCGAAGGCGGTGCTCGGACAGACCACCACCACCGACGCCATCTCCGGAGGCCACGCGGTCTCGAAGGAGCACAACGAGGTGCGCCGCGACATCGAGCGGTCCGACGCCAAGCAGCTCGCGGCCGTGCTCAACCGCTGCATCGTGCGGCCGATCGTCGACCTCAACCGCGGCCCGCAGAAGTCCTATCCCTGGATCAGCATCGAGCGGCCGGAGCAGGCGGACATCGTGCGCACCGCCGAGGCGCTGTCCAGGCTGGTTCCGGTCGGCCTCAAGATCGGCCAGCGCCAGGTGCTCAAGAAGATCGGCTTCGACGAGCCCGAGGAGGACGACGAGCTGCTCGGCCAGCTGGCCGCGCCACGGCCGGCGTTGGCCCGTGCGCGCGCGGAACCGGCGCGGCCCAGCGACCCGGCCGACGACATCGCCGACCAGCTCGAGGCGCTGGCGGCGCCGGCGACCGACGCCGCGATCGACGCCGTCCGCGACCTGGTCGAGACGGCCGCGTCGATGCAGGAGATCTCGGAAGGCCTGCTGCGGCTCTACCCGCAAATCAACGCGAACGCGCTCGCCGACAAGCTGCGCGAGGCGCTGGTGCTGGCCGAGCTGGCGGGGCGCAGCGACATCGTCGACGGCAAGTGACGCATGGCCGATCCGCGCCCGGGCCGTGTCGACCCCATAGGGGCAATCGCCTTCTTCCGCCAGAAGGTCAACCTGCCGACCCGCGCCTGGACGGACCTGTGGGAGGGGATGCACGCGCGGGCCTTCGTCGTCGCCGGCGCGCAGCAGGCGGAGCTGCTCGCCGACTTCCGGACAGCCGTCGAGAAGGCCATCGCCAATGGCACGACGCTGGCCGACTTCCGCAAGGACTTCGACCGCATCGTCGCGTCCCATGGCTGGAGCTACAAGGGCGCGCGCGGATGGCGCTCGCGCGTCATCTTCGAGACCAACCTCCGTACCGCCTACCAGGCGGGGCGGTGGGAACAAATCCAGCGGCTCAAGGAGAGACGGCCCTATCTCCGCTACGTCGCCGTCATGGACGATCGCACGCGGCCCGAGCACGCCGCCTGGCACGGCACGGTGCTGCATGCCGACGATCCGTTCTGGAACACGCACTACCCGCCCAACGGCTGGAACTGCAGGTGCATCGTGCAGCAGCTTTCCGAGCGCGATCTCGACCGCTTCGGCTACGAGGTCTCGGAGCGCGCGCCGCCGGTCGAGATGGAGACGCGCCGCGTCAACACGCCGGACGGGCAGGTCGCGGTCGAGGCGCCGCGCGGCATCGACACCGGATTCGGATACAACGTCGGCAGGGCGGCCTGGGGCGAAGGCGCGCAGCGCACGCTGCTGGAGCAGCATGGGCCGTGGCGCGAGCTGCAGGCGCCGGGCATGCGCCAGGGCCCGCTGCCGCGCCTCGTGCCGGCGGGGCCGCAGGGCCGGCT
>JBJHBM010000050.1:0-13248 GCA_050485485.1 Alphaproteobacteria bacterium
GTCCGCGCCTTCGATCGCGGCGAACGGCGCCGGCGCGGGCCCGCGCCAGGGCGCGACCCGCCAGCCGTGCAGGCGTCCCGCGACGGCATCGATAAAAGCGTCCTCGTCCGGCAGCGCGAAGGGCGCCGGCAGGGTATCGAAGCGATAGAGTCGCTGGCGAGACATGGGGCAGCCCGTCGGCAAGGCGCGGCGCGCCGGGGCCCGGCGGCGCGGGTGTGGATTCGGGGCCGCGCTCAGCCCGGCAGGGACCCGGGATCGCCGGGGTCGTCGCCGCCCTTGCCCTTGCCGGCGCCGCCCGCCTTCGCGTCCTTGAGCACGGCGAGGGCGGGGGCGGCGTAGAGCGCGCCGGTCGCGAGCCCGAGCCGCACCAGCGCCGCGCGCCGGTCCATCGAAGGGTTCTTGGACGGCGATTCCGTGGTTTTCGGCGTGCCGTCGGGAATTCTGTCGGTCATCGGAAGCTCCCGGAACGATGAGGGAAAATAGCACGAAATGGGTAGGGTGCGCCAAGAAAGCGTTGCGGAATATGCGGTTTCGATGCCCTTTCGGACCCTCCGCGCGCGCGATATAAACCTCCCGAAGCCGGTCCAAAATCACCGTCCGCAGGGAGAGAAACATGCCGGAAAGCCCGGAAACCGCCGTGCCCGGGGGCGCCGCCTTCGCCCCCTTCGCGCTCCGGGGGCTCGCGCTCCCCAACCGCATCGTGCTCTCCCCGATGTGCATGTATTCGGCCGAGGACGGCACGGTCGGCGACTTCCAGCTGGTGCATCTGGGGGCGCGCGCGATGGGCGGCGCCGGGCTGGTGATGACCGAGATGACGGCGGTGCGCGCCGACGGCCGCATCTCGCCGGGCTGCGCCGGGCTCTGGAAGGACGCCCATGTCGCGCCGTGGAAGCGGGTGACGGACTTCGTCCACGCCCATACCCCGGCGCGGATCGGCATCCAGCTTGCCCATGCCGGGCGCAAGGGCTCGGTGCCGGTGGCCTGGGAGCGCGGCGGCGGCGGCCTCGGCGCGCGCGGCTGGGAGACCGTCGCGCCCTCGGCGATCCCGTTCTCGACGTCGAGCCCGTGCCCGCGCGCCATGACCGCGGACGACATCGCCGCGGTCACCGCATGCTTCGCCGCCGCCACCGAACGCGCCCGCGACGCCGGCTTCGACATGATCGAGCTGCACATGGGCCACGGCTACCTGCTGTCGTCCTTCATGTCGCCGCTCTCCAACGCGCGCACCGACGGCTACGGCGGCAGCCTCGAGGCGCGCATGCGCTTCCCGCTCGAAGTGCTGCGCGCGGTGCGCGCGGCCTGGCCCGAGGACCGGCCGATCTCGGCGCGCATCTCGGCGATCGACTGGGAAGAGGGCGGCAATACCATCGAGGACGGCATCGAGATGTCGCGGATGCTGTTCGACGCCGGCCTCGACGTGGTGGACGTCTCGACCGGCAACGTCACCGGCGATCTGCGCCGCCCGGAGCTGCCCGGCCTGTTCCAGACGCCCTACGCGGAGGCCATCCGCAAGGCCACCCGCCGGCCGGTCATGACGGTCGGCAACATCCGCTCCATCGCCGACGCCAACGCCATCGTCGCCGAGGGCCGCGCCGACCTCTGCTGCGTCGGCCGCTGGCACCTGTTCGATCCCTATTTCGTGCGCCACGCCGCCCACGAGACCGGCGCCGAGGTGCCGTGGCCGAACCAGTACCTCAACGTGCGCCGCGCGTTGTCCTGAGGGGGCTGTCCCGTCAGGCGCGGCCGATCTGGGCGATGGCGGAGGTGACGAAGCGCGACAGGGTGCGCAGCGGCAACGGCTTCTCCAGCACGCCGAACACGTTGAGGCGCATCTGGTTGGCGCGGTAGAGAGATTCCGGATCGCCCGTCGTCAGGATGATCTTGGGCCGGTAGTCGTCGAGGTCTTGCAGCGACTTGGCCGCCGCGACCCCGTCCATGTGCGGCATCTTGATGTCCATGATGACGATCGCCGGCCGCTGGGTGCGGATCACGGTCACGGCCTCGACGCCGTCGCCGGCCTCGCGGGTAGGGATGCCCATGTCGTTGAGACAGAGGACGATCTCGCGCCGCTGCAGCGGGTCGTCGTCCACCACCAGCACGAGGGGCTGTCCCTGTTGCGGCGTTTCCATCATTTCCGGCCTCCTTCCGCGAGCGGTCCCGCCGCGCGCCTTCTTTCCTCGCCGAACGGGTCGGCCTCGTCCGTCTCGTCGCAGGTGGGCAGCACGATGTCGAAGCAGGCGCCGCCGCGCTCGGCATTCCGTGCCGTGATCGTCCCGCCCATCGCGGTCACGATCCCGTAGCTGATCGACAGCCCGAGCCCGGTACCCTTTCCTACGCCCTTGGTTGTGAAAAAGGGCTGAAACAGCTTGGGCAGGTTCGCGGGCGGGATGCCGCAGCCGCTGTCGGCGACGGTGATCCGCACCTGCCCTTCGGCCGGATCGTCCCGCACCGAGATGCTGACGCATTCCTCGGCCCAGCCCCGCCGGGTCTCGCGGCATTCCAGCAGCGCGTCGTGGGCATTGGACAGCAGGTTGATGACGACCTGCTCCAGCCGGTTGCCGCTGCCGCGCACCGGGCTGCAGGTTTCGGGCAGGTCGAGCCTGATCTCGACCGCATCGAGCGCGAGCTTGGCGTGCAGGAGCTGGCAGGCGGCCTGGACCGCCTCCACCGGGTTGAAGGTCTGGCGGTGGGCGCTTTCCTCCCGCCGCGCGAAGGTGCGGAGGTTGAGGATCAGCCCGCCGAGCTTCTCGCACTGGCCGCTGACCAGTTCCAGGACCTCCGTGAGGTAGGCCGGGTTCGCCGCGCCGCGCTCGATGCGCATCAGGGCGTTGTCGGCGGCCATGCGCATCACGCTGAGCGGCTGGTTGAGCTCGTGGGCCATGCCCGCCGCCATCTCGCCCAGCGTCGCGAGGCGCGAGGCCTGGACCAGCTGCTCCTGCATGGTGCGCTGCTCCGAGGTATCGCGGATATTGACGATGAAGATGTCCTGAACGCGCGACATGACGACGTCCACGGGGAAGCGGGTGCCGTCGGTGCGCGCGCCCATAAACTCGCCGCGGAACAACGGCGGCACCGCGGGGACGAAATCGGCGGAGTCCTGGAAGAACGGGAACGACGGCAGCAGCACCGCGATGTGGGTGCTGAGGAGGTCCTGCTCGATCCGCCCGAAGATGTGCTTCGTGGCGGGGTTGCCCGACAGGATGCAGCCGTTCGCGTCGAGCGTCAGGATCGCGTCGCCCGAGCTTTCGATGATGGCGCGCTGGCGCCGCTCGCTCAGCTCGACGCGCTGCTCGGCGAGCTTGCGTTCGGTCACGTCCATGTGCATGACCACGGCGCCGCTGACCTGGTCGCCGCCGACCGGCGCCACCAGCATGATCAGCCAGCGCGGCCGGTCGGGGGCGTGGCAGGCGTATTCGAGGGAGAACAGGCTGCGCCTCCCCTCCAGCACGTCGCGGATTCCGTCGATGGCCCATTCGGCCGGGCCCGTGAAGGTGAGCCGTGCGATTTCGAGATAGTCGCTGCCCACGAAGTCTTCGGTGCCGAGGCCCGTCTCGCGCGCGAACCGGCGCCATGCTTCGTTCACCGTGACGATGGTGCCGTGCCGGTCGAGCAGCATCACCGTGCTCGGCAGCGCGTCGAAGATCGCGGCCTGGACCGCGGAGGCGGCCTGCAGGCGGCCCATCGCGTCCCGGAGGGCGCCCGCCTGCCGGCGCTGTTCGGTGACGTCGTCGAACAGCGTCACCGCGCCGCCGCCCGGGAGCCGGTTGCGGCGGATCGAGAGGACGCGGCCGTTGGCCAGCTCGACCTCCTCGGCGGCGAACCTGGGGCTGTTCCATACCGCGTTGCGCCGGCGCAGGATCTCCTCGGGATCGCCCGCGCCGAAATGGCCGCGCGCGGCGACGATACGCACCAGGTCGTCGCGCGACATGCCGACGTGGACCTCGCCTTCGCCGAAACCGAACATGCCGAGGAATTGCGGGTTGAAGGCGACCAGGCGGTTGTCGGCGTCGTAGGCGGTGAGTCCCGACAGCATATTCTCGAGGACGCCCCGCAGCAGCCCCATCTCGCGCCGCACCCGTTCGAGCTCCGCGACGCGCGCCGAAACGTCGCGCAGGATGATCGTGTGGAACCGCCGGTCACGGTGGTCGGTATGGGAGATCGCGCCCTCGGCGGTGAATTCGATGCCGTCGGCGCTCCGGCAGCGGAAGATGCGGTGGCCGCGCACGCGGGGAATGCCGGCGGGGCTTTCCTCCCCCAGCAGGAAGCGCCGGTCGGCGTCGGTCAGCGGTTGCGCCAGGAGCTGCCCGAACGGTCGCCCGGTCAACGGCGTACTGGCGGAGCTGAAAATGTCGGCGGCGGCGTGGTTGGCGTGATGGACCGTCAGCTCGTCGGTCACGACCAGGACCGGGTCGGTGGCCGAATCGAGAATGGCGGCAAGCGACTCCTCGGCCGAGGAGGTGCGCGTCGGCGCCCACAACACCACGGCGAAGCGCGGCACACCGTCACGGCCGATGTCGGCGACGCGGGTGCCGATCGTGGGATGGCCGGGCACGCGGCCGAGGCGGATGAACTGGGTCTGCTGGCTGACGGCGCGCACCCTGGCCCAGCGATACAGATCCTTGAGCTGGCGCCCGTCGGCGGCACGGACGAAGGCGAGATCGGCGAATCCCAGTCCGATCAGGGACTCGGGCAGAGCGTCGAACAGCTTGGCCGCGGCCGGATTGGCGTAGCTGACGCGGGCCTCGGCATCGAACAGGAGCACCCCGAACGGGAAGCCGTCCACCAGCGCGGCGTCGAGGGCGGGATCGAGCGGGACACCGCCGCCGCGCGGCATCCGCCGGTCGCGCGCGAAACGCGATCCCGGCAGGCGATGGCCCTGCCGCATCCGCTTTCCCTGCCCGCCCTTTTTGCCCGCAATGGCCATGTCGCTCCCTTGACGACATGAATGAAGAATAGGTTCGCTCCGATAAAACGCGATAGCAAGCCATATAATATAGATGGTTAAGCTTGCGTAAGGATCGGTACCGCCGGCGGCTCCTATTTGAAGCGCAGCTTGGCGGCCAGGATGGCAAGCGCGAGGGCGAGCGTGACCGCGTTGGCGATCAGGAGCGGCACGTCCGCAAGCAGGATGCCGTAGGTCAGCCACAGGGCAATGCCTACCGTCAGCATCAGGAACATGCCGAGCGAGACATCCCCGGTGGAACGGGTGCGCCATGCCTTCAGCGCCTGGGGCACGAAGGCGGTGGTGGTGAGGGCCGCGGCCGCCAGCCCGACCGCGGTGATCCAGGCGTCGGCGCTCATATGACCGCCGCGCGAAGCAGGCCGGCCCGCCGCGCGGCGAACCATTGCAGCAGGGCGTCGAGCGAAAGGCGCCGGTTGTCGAACACGCCGGACGCGAGAAGGCGTTCCGGGCGTGCCCCGGTCGCGGTCAGCTCGTTGTCTGAGGACATGGGAAGACTGTCGGTCCCTACGTTCGCGCCGGGGCCAGCATAAGCTCCGCCGCCGATTTCGTACAGGGGATGCGTCGTGCGCCGCCGTCGTGTGCCAAGTCCATCATCGAGGACTGATTGTTCGCGTATCCGCTGCCTTCCCGCCGGGAGGCTACTTGGAGAGGCGACCAGCCTGCAGGACGCGGGCACCGTCCGTGCTGGCGCGCAGGAACAGCGCAGCCGCCTGGGTACGGTTGCTGACACCGAGCTTGCGCAGCAGGCTGCGGACATGCAGCTTCACCGTAACCTCCTGGAGGCTGAGGCTGCGGCCGATCTCCTTGTTCGAGGCGCCATCCTTGAGAAGTCCCCAGACCTCGGCTTCGCGCCGGGTGAGGTTCGTCACGGCGGGAACGGCAGGTTGCGCGGCTGCCGTAGGGGATGGCGCGCTCACCCAGTCGAGCAGCGGCGGCGGTAGGTAGCGGCCGCCCGAGAGCATCAGGTGAATCGCTCCCTGGATCTCCGATATTCCGAGGGTCTTGGGGATGAAACCGGCAGCGCCTCGCGCGAGGGCGCTCATGATGTCGTCGCGGGCGATCGAGCCGGACATGATCGCGGTGGGGATCGCAGGCCAGCGGCGCCGTAGCATCTCGAGGCCCCTAAGGCCGTCCGTTCCCGGCATGTAGAGGTCAAGGATCACGAGATCGACGGCGACGCCCTGTTCGAGCACCGTCACGGTCGCATCGAACGAATCGGTTTCCACCACTTCCGGCGTGCCCTCCATGAGGGCAATGCAGTCGCGAAACCCGCGCCGGATCAGGGCATGGTCGTCGGCAAGCACGATTGTTGCCATTGTTTCTCCTACCGGGGTATGTGCACCCCATACCAAAGACGGGTTCCGGCATACCGAATCCCAGGTCACCATACGCAAGCGTCAAAGTAAAAAATCGTGCCTTCCCATAGCCTTGGCCTCCCGTGATGGAGGCATGGAATGGGAAGGGCGGCTTTGCTCAAAACATTGTCAATAATAGTACTGGCCGTGATCGTGGCGTCTCCCGTGGCCCGCGCGGGCGGAGTGCTGGACACGGCCTTCGAGGGCTTCGAGGCTGTGCCGCTCGCCGCGGCCGCGAGGCATGGTAAATGGTGGGGCGTGGTCGAGCGCCACCGCGCCGACCTTGCTGAAAACGCCAGCGGCATTCGGCCGGCACGGGCGCAGGCCTGGAATCGGCTGCTCGCATCGATCCGCGCCAAGCCGCCGCGGCTTCGGGTGGCGGCCGTTCATCGCGCCTTCGCCGATTTCCGCTATGCCTCCGACCGCATGGTCTGGGGCGTGGAAGACTACTGGGCCACGCCGTTCGAGCTCTTCGCGGCGGGGATGGGTGACTGCGAGGACTTCGCCATCGCCAAGTACTTCATCCTGCGCGAGCTCGGTCTTCCGATCCACGCCCTGCGGCTTGCCGTGGTTTCCGACCTGCATCAGGGCGGAAAGGCGCATGCGATCCTGCTGGTCAAGTCGGATGGGCATCTGTGGGTGCTCGATAATCTTCGGCGTGAAGTGGGCGACGCAGCGACGCTCGCCCGTTACCGGCCGATCTTCGACCTCGACGAGAACGCGTTCCGGATATACCGGGCACGTCCGGGAGAGATCAGCGGGTCGTGACATCGGCGCGCGCAAGCGCCTGATCCACGAAGCGCACGAGCACGCGCAGCGGAATCGGCTTTTCTATCGTGCCGAACACGTCGAGCCGCGTCCGGTTGGCGCGGTAGAGCGAGTCGGGATCGCCCGTCATCAGGATGATCTTGGGCAGGGGGATTCCCCGCTCGCGGAGGGCCTGGACCGCCCGAACGCCGTCGAGCGTCGGCATCTTGATGTCCATGATCACCAACGCGGGCATGTGGCTCAGGATGGCCTCGACGGCGGCGTGGCCATCGTCTGCTTCCTGGGTTGCGATCCCCCGGTCGGCAAGGCAGCGCACGATCTCGCGGCGCTGCAGATGGTCGTCGTCAACCACCAGAACAATGGGTCGGGGCGCGTGGAAGGGGGAAGCGTCCATTATACGGTTCCTTTCGATAGGCCCGGGATCAGGCCAGAGCGGGTACGGAGGCGTCGGCGTCGGCGTCGGAAGTGTCGTCCGCTGTCGGCAGGGTGATCGTGAAGCACGCGCCGCCAGCGACGTTGCGCGCTTCTATCGTGCCGCCCATGGACCTGACGATCCCGTAGCTGATGGACAGGCCGAGACCTGTCCCCTGACCGAGCGGTTTGGTGGTGAAGAACGGGTTGAATATTTTGGAATGGACTTCCGGAGGAATGCCGCCGCCTGTGTCGGCCGCCGTGACGACGACGGCAACCGGATCCGTGCCATGCTCGCGGATGGAAAGACGTACCCGATCGCGTTCGGAGGAGCCGTCGCCATCGCGGGCGGTGCGTTTGCGATTCTCAAGAATCGCGTCGCGGGCATTGGAGAGCAGGTTAATCACGACCTGCTCGAGCTGGTTGCCGCTGCCGCGCACCATGCGGCTGGAGGCAGTGATATCGAGCTCTATGTCGATGGAGTCGAGCTGGAACTTGCCGCGCAGAAGCTGGCACGCGGCGCTGACCGCGACCTCCGGGCTGAACAGGCAGCTGTCCGCATCGCTCTCGCGCCGTGCGAAGATGCGCAGGTTGAGGATGGTGGAGCCCATCTTGCCGGTCTGGTCGCTGATGAGCTCCAGCGCCTCCGCCAGATACGGGATCGACGCTACATCGCGCTCGATGCGCATCAGCGCGTTGTCGGCGGCCATGCGCATCACGCTGAGCGGCTGGTTAAGCTCGTGGGCCATGCCCGCCGCCATCTCGCCGAGCGTGGCGAGGCGCGACGCCTGGACCAACTGCTCCTGCATCGCACGTTGGTCGGAGGTGTCCCGCACCGTGAGAACGGTAAAGGCAACGTCTGAAAGCGTTACCGCCGACATTACGATCTCTGCCGGAAACCTGCTGCCGTCACCCCGGTTGCCGAGGTATTCGCCGCCGTGGCTCGGCGGGATATCGGAGGCGGGCGCCGCGTCGGGGTGGAAGAACGGCAGGTTTGGTATCAGCCCGTGGATGTGACGGCCGACGAGGCTTCCGGCGCCTTGGCCGAAGTAGGTTTCGGCCGTGCCGTTGGCGGAAAGAACCTGGCCGCCGCCGTCGAGCGTGAGGATGGCGTCGCCGGAATTCTCGACGATCGCGCGCAAGCGCTCCTCGCTTGCTTCGACGCGGCGCTCGGCCAGCACCTTTTCGGTCACGTCTATGTGCATGACCACGGCGCCCTTGGATGCCCATGCGCCGACCGGCGAGACGTGCATCTGGAACCAGCGTTGGCTGTCGGGGCCGTGGCATGGATATTCCAGCATGGCATGGTAGCAGGTCCCGGCAAGCACACTGCGGATCGCGCCCACAGCTTCCGCCGCGCGCTCTCGCAGCGGTTCTTCACCTTTGAGGGTGATGGCGATGTAGTTCTGTCCGATGCCGTAGTTGGAGTAGGCCAGGCCGTTTTCCACGCCGAAACGCTGCCATGATTCGTTGACTGCGACGATGGTGCCGTCGGTGTCGATTAGGGCGATATTGCCGGGTAAAGCGTTCAGGATTGCCGACTGGGTCTCGAGCGCGTGGGACAGTTCGCCGCGTCGCAGCTCGAGAACGCGCCGCGTCGCCTCCAGCTCGGTCACGTGCCGTTGCAGTTCGGCGGCATCCTTGGCCTTGCGCCGGGCGAGCCGTAGATCGAGCGTCTTGCCGGCGAGCGCGAGCACGGCGATGAGCAGGGCCAGCGTTGCCGCAACGCTGGCCACGACCTTGGGCTGGATGACCTGTTCCGGGTCGGTCTCGACGAACGGGTGGGGCTCGAGGCCCATCGCCGCCATCGCAGTATAGTGGAGGACGCCGATCGCGACCGTGAGAAGCAGCGTGCCCGCTATGACGTGGCGCGTGTGATAGTCGCGCAGGCCGATCGCGAGCGCTGCCGCTGCGAGGCCAATGCCGCCGGTGAGCGAGGCCAGCACGAGAAGGTGGTCCCAGGTGATGGCGGCGGGTACGCGCAGCCCGAGCATGCCGGTGTAGTGCATCACGGCGATGGCGACGCCGACCACGGCGCCGCCCGCCGCCCGCCGCCCGGTCCCGATGGCGAGGGCGAAGCCGCCTCCCGCCAGCAGCACGGATAGTGCGAACGACAGGGTGGTGAAGCCGAGAGCGAAGCCGAACGGCATCCCCGGCTCGTACCCGAGCATGGCGACGAAGTGGGTGGTCCAGATGCCGCTGCCGGAGACCAGAGCGATCGCCGCGAGCCACAGGAGGCGGGTGCCGCCGCTGGCCGCCCGCGCATGGATGCTCAGGCTCAAGGCGGCATAGGCGGCGCACAGGGCCGGGATGGCCGCCATATAGACGAGCCAGGGGTCGTGCAGGGCGATGACGCCCCAGGGGGTGTCCTGGTGGTGCATGAGATCGGTTCGAGAAGCCGGCGGTCATGGATGCTCCGGAGGGCGCTCCGGATGCGCTCCTGGGGGCACGCGAAGCCAACTTCGCGACAGGGGGTCACATAGGCTGCGCTACCTCGGTGCTCAAGTAAGGAAGATCCCTCCCGGGGCATCGGGAATTTCCCGAGGGGAGCCCGATAGTCTCACCGGTCGGGCTTGATCAGGCCTATGCGGATGGCGTGGCGCACGAGGTCGGCCACCCCACGCGCGCCCAGCCGATCCATCAGCTCGGCGCGGTGGGTCTCGACCGTTTTGGGGCTGAGCGCGAGCATATGCGCGATTTCCTTGGTGGCGTAACCCTCGGCGATCAGCTGCAGTACCTCGCGTTGGCGCGGCGACAGGGATGGCCGATCGTTCCCGCTGCCGGGGCGGCCCCCCATCATGCGCCGCAGCGTGACCTCCGCCACCGAGGAGTGGAGGTAGGTCTCCCCGCGCGCGACGGTGCGTACCGCCCGCTCGAGGTCGTCGAGGTTGCACGACTTCAGGATATAGCCGCGCGCGCCCGCCTCCAGCGCCCGCACCACGGTGTCCTCGTCGGCCTCGACCGAGACCACCAGGATGCCCAGCGCGGGCGCGGCGGCACAGGCGCGCCGTGCCGCCTCGATGCCGTTGAGCATCGGCATCGAAACGTCGAACAGTGCCACGTCGGGCTTGTGCGCTGCCGCCATCTCGATGGCTTCGAGGCCGTTCTCGGCCTGCGCCACCACCGTGAAGCCGTCCATCGCGTCGAGGGAGCGTGCGAAGGCTTCACGGACCATGCGATGATCGTCGGCCAGAAGCAGCCGCACGGGGCCGAGCGCGCCGCTCATGCCGCGTTGTCCGATGGCGCGGCGAGCGGCAGGCGCGCGGCGATGCGGGTTCCGCCTTCCGGGCGCGGCTCGATCCGGATGGAGCCGCCGACCAGCGTCGCGTATTCGCGCATGCTGGCGAGGCCGAGCCCGCGTGCGGCCAGGGAGGATCCCTCGCGCGCCGCTGGCGTGAAGCCCTTGCCGTCGTCCTCGACCGAAAGGAACAGCTTGTTTCCGTCGCAACGCAGCGTGATTGCGACGGTCTCGGCCTCTGCATGGCGCAGCGCGTTGGAGATCGCTTCCTGCGCGATGCGGAAAATGGCCACCTGCGTCACGCGCTCGATGGCGTCCGGAAGAGATTCGCAGCGCAGCTCGACGGCGATGCCGGTATTGCGGTGCAGCGCCTCGACATGGCGCCGCAGCGCGCCTTCGAGCCCGTTCTCCTCCAGGCCCGTGGTATGCAGCCCTTCGGAAAGGGTGCGGACCAGCTCGACCATTGCGTCGATCATTCCCATCGCGGCTTCCCGCGCCTTGGTGTCGTTACGGTCGAGGGCCATCTGCAGGTTGAGGCGCAGTGCCGAGATCGCCTGTCCGAGGCCGCCGTGGATGTCGGCCGCGAGTTCGCGCCGTTCGTTCTCCTGTACGCTGATGAGCCGGCGCGAGAGGCGTCGCAGCTCGCGGGTGCGCTCTCTCAGGTTGAGCCGGATAAAGTTGAGCCGCCGCCGCTCGTTGAGCAGCAGCAGCAGAATGAAGAGGGCGGAGATGGCGACGAAGCCGATCCCCTTGAAGGTCTGGAGGTGCGCCTTCCGCATGGGATCGTCGAACAGCAGGACGAGCAGATTGTCGGATCCGACGACCCACGCGATGCCTATGGCGGCATAGGCCAGCGCGATGTAGATGGAACGCAATTGCCCGTAGCCCATCGTCTCTCCCCTTTTG
Organism: Alphaproteobacteria bacterium; assembly: GCA_050485485.1. GTDB lineage: Bacteria > Pseudomonadota > Alphaproteobacteria > SMXQ01 > SMXQ01 > WHSO01. Next base: position 11,642 of record JBJHBM010000050.1, read on the forward strand.
CTGTGGTTGTCTTTTTTCTTGGGGGGCGGGCACCCTGGAAATGAAACCTCCGCGTAACAAAACCTAAGCAATTAATTCTAATAATTAATCCCTGTTTTTTCAATAGAAGCGGGAAACGACAACGGGACGGGTTTCAAGGTGACCATCGTCCGTCATCGGTGTCCCGTCATGCCACGGCTCGCGGCACTGCCCGGCGACACCGCGCCGGTGAGGCAGCGGAATCCCTAATGGCGCGGCTACGAAATGGATCGTGAGCCATGCGCGATTGGAAGTATTTGCCGCGGTATGCAGCCGGTGCCGAATCATGGGACTGCCGGATCCGCCGAAGGGGAAAGCCGTCGGAGGGGACGTTTAAAATGGCGCACCCGGCGAGATTCGAACTCACGACCTCTGCCTTCGGAGGGCAGCGCTCTATCCAGCTGAGCTACGGGTGCCTGTGCCAGCGCCGGTGCCCGGCCGCGGTGCAGTGGGGCTCGCCAGCGTCCGGGGACGGCGGCGGCGCCAAGGTACGCGAAAGGCGGGGGCCGCGCAATTGCTTCGGCCGCGCGCCGCGATCCTAGGACGTTTCGGCGACCGCGCTCGCGAAGTCGAGCGCCTGCCGGCACGGCGGCCGGTCGGGGACGGGCTCCTGGGCGAGCAGATGGCCGAGCAGCTCGTTGGCGGTGCCGCGCTCGGGGCCGAGGTCGAGGCGCGCATCGCCGCTGTCGCGCACCGCCTCGGCGATGCGCCGCAGGCCCGCGCTCTGGCGCGCGCTCAGGTCCACGCGGCCGTCGCTGTCCTCGATGCAGCCGGCGAGATAGCGCACGATCTCCGCATCCTCGAGGATGGCCGCCCATTCGCCCCGGAACCGCTGCAACTCGCGATCGCTGAAGATCATCATGCTACCTCCGATGGTCGTGCGATTCTTGCGTGGGCGGGGACCATAGCGCGCAGGGTGCGGCCTGGCCAGCGTTATGGAAATTTATATCCGTCGCGCTGTCAGCGCCGGCCCAGCGCGCCGGGGGCGCCGGGGTCGATGCGGTCGGCGCCGGAGGGCAGCGGCGTGCCCGGCGCCAGCATCCAGTGGGCGGCATCCACGGTCGGCTTGGCGGCGCCGAGGTCGCGCAGCAGCATGTGGTAGCCGTCGGGATAGAACGCGGCCTGCAGGCGGCCGCGCGCGGCCAGCGCCGCGATCGCCTCGCGCGTCGGCGCCGCCGGGATGATGTCGTCGCGGGTGCCGTAGAGCAGCAGCACCGGCAAGTCGATGCGCCCCGCCGCCTCGTAGGCCTCGTCCATCAGGCCGACGAGCCCCCAGATCGCGTCGATACGGGTGGACTTGATGACGAGCGGGTCGCGCGCGAGCCTGCGCAGCATCTCGACATTGTCGGACGGCGTCACCGGAATGCCTTCGGCGGTCACCTCGAACCACGGCACGGTATGGGCCGAGAGCCACAGCATCGCGCTGCGGAACGGGCCGAGGTGGCGGCGTCCCCACACCGCCGGCGCCACCAGCACCGCGCCCGCCGCCGCGATCCCGGCACGCCCGCCGAGCGCCGCCAGCACCACGGCGCCGCCCATGCTCTCGCCCGCGAGGTAGAGCGGCACGCCCGGATGGCGCGCCGCCGCCG
>JBJHBM010000051.1:0-12874 GCA_050485485.1 Alphaproteobacteria bacterium
TAGAGCCCCTCCATACGCGCGGCGTCCCCGCCGTCGGGCGCGCCCGGCACCAGCAGGCGCGCGATCACGATGGCCGCGGGCACGTTGAGCAGGGAGGCCGTGAGCAGGTGGCCGACGGCGCCCGGCACCGCGTCCTGCAGGAACTGCGCGTAGAGCACCAGGACCGTGCCGGCGATGGTCGCCATGCCCGCGGTCATCACGACGAACAGGTCGGCGCGCGTCGCGCGGGCGAGGTAGGGCTTCACCAGCAGCGGCGCCTCGACCATGCCGACGAAGACGTTGGCGGCGGTCGCCACGCCGGCGGTGCCGCCGAGGCCCATGGTGCGGCGCAGGCACCAGGCGAAGGCGGACACCACGGCGGGCAGCACGCGCCAGTGATAGAGCACCGCCGAGAGCGCGCTCACGACCAGCACCAGGGGCAGCGCCTGGAAGGCGAGGATGAAGGCGGAGGCGCCCGGCGCCATGTCGAACGGCGTGTCGCCGCCGCCCAGGTAGCCGAACACGAAGCTGGTGCCCGCCGTCGTCGCCCGCATCAGCGCCGCGACCACGGCGTTGAGGGCGAGGAAGCCGTCCCGGACCGCGGGAACCGCGAGCAGCACGGCCGCGAGCACGACCTGGAGCCCGAGTCCCGCCGTGACGGTCCGCCACGGCACCGCGCGGTGGCTCTCGCTGAGCGCGAACGCGAGCGCGAGCAGCCCCGCGTAGCCGACGATCCCCTGCATCGAGCGCCTTCCCCCCTTCGGCAACCGGGCGGATGCTCGCCGCTTTGGCCGCGCGACGCAAGTCCTTGAAGCTCTTGACCTCGTCACGCCCGCGCCTATCCTGCCGGAACGCCGGGGACGGCCCCGGCGTTTTCCCTTGAAACTGCAAATGGCGGGGACGACCCCGCGTCCGAACGGACGGGAGCGCCGCGATGGGTTGGCTGTGGCTTTTCGTCGCCGGCCTGGCGGAGGTCGGCTGGATCGTGGGACTCAAGCAGGCGGCGCTGACCGGTCGCCCGTGGGTGATCGCGGTGACGGCGGCGAGTATCGCGCTGAGCCTCGGCGCGCTCGCGCTCGCGCTCAGGACGCTGCCGCTCGGCACGGCCTACGCGGTCTGGACCGGGCTCGGCATGGTGGGCGCGGTCGCGGCCGGCGTGGTGCTGTGGGGCGAAACGGCCGACGCGGTGCGGCTCGCCGCGATCGCGCTCATCGGCGCCGGCATCGTCACGCTCCGCCTCGCCTCCTGAGGCGCGGCGCGCGCCGCCCTCAGGCGAGCGCCTGGATCAGCCCGCGGACCGAGAGCAGCGAGATCACCGCAGCCACCAGCAGCATCAGCACGCGGTCGGGCAGCCGGGACGTCACGTAGGCGGCGAGCGGCGCGGCGAGGACGCCGCCCAGGATCAGCCCGGCGATGATCGGCCACAGCTCGAGGCCGATGGTGAAGATGAAGGCGCCGGTGATGGTGACCGTCACGAAGAACTCGGACAGGTTGGCCGAGCCGATGGCGTAGCGCGGCACCGTCCCGCCGCCGATCAGCGTGGTCGAGACGATCGGCCCCCAGCCGCCGCCGCCGACCGCGTCGAAGAAGCCGCCGACGCCGCCCAGCACGGGCACGCCCCGGGGCGGCACCTGCGGCGGCGTCCTCGGCCGGCGCAGGGCGCGGTAGAGAATCCACAGGCCCATGAGCAGCAGGTAGGCGGTGACGTAGGGCCGCGCCACCTCGCCCGGGACCGAGCCCAGCAGCCAGGCGCCGGCGGCACCCCCGATCATGCCGGGCAGGGCGAGGCGCCGCACCAGCCGCCAGTCGATGTTGCCGAAGCGCCAGTGCGCCGCGCCGGAGACGGCCGTGGTGAAAACCTCGGCGGCATGGACGCTCGCGCTCGCCACGGCGGGCGGCACGCCGAACGACAGCAGGACCGTCGTCGAGGTGACGCCGTAGGCCATGCCGATGGCGCCGTCGACGAGCTGCGCGGCGAAGCCGACCGCGACGAACAGGACGAAATCGTCCCACATGGAGATGCTCCGGATGTCGGAAAGAGGGAGGCACCGCGAGCGCGGGGCCAAAACAACGATATATTATCGGAGAATATAAATCATCTACTATTTATATATGTAGAATAGGGCCGGCACGCAAAGAGCGGATATGCCAAGGGCCCGGGCGCCTTTACGGCGGGCCGGGCCCCTGTTCCGGTCGCGCGTGACGCGCGCTTTCTCCCAGACGAAATCAGGCCGGACGAAACCGAAACCGTCTAGACCGGCGTCACGATCGAGGCCGGCACCAGGACCGAGTCATAAACGCAGATCTTCTCCTTGAACAGCAGCCGGCCGTTCTCGCGCACGACCCGGTCGAGATAGCGTCCGGCGTTGAGGATGCGCGTGTACTGGTTGGGCAGCGTCTCGAGCACGACGTAGTTGGCGCTCACCTCCACCGTGCCGCCGCTCTCGCCGAGGATGCGGGTATTGGTGATCATGTGGGTGAGGTAGCGCTCGTGATAGACGGTGGTCTTCTTGACCGCGTTGACGCGGTCGAGCAGGCCGCCGCGCTTCTCGGCGAACATGGTGCCGAGCGGCAGGCCGAGGTCCCAGTTCTCGCGGCTGATGAGCTTGTAGACGCAATCCTCGGTGAACAGGTCGGGCCAGCCGTCGATGTCGCCGTGGTCGAGGCAATAGGCGTAGGAGGCGTAAAGCTCCTCCATCTCGAGCCGCAGCATCAGCGCGTCGCCGATGCTGGCCCCGGCGATGCTGGCCGCGGATGCGCCGGCGCCGCGCCGGCGCGGGGCCGCCTTGCGGGCAGGCGACTTGCGGGCCGGGGCTTTCTTCGACGCGGCCGTCCTCGGCGCCGCCTTCTTCTTCCTGCGGCCGGCCGCCGTCTTCCCGGCGGTGGCTTTCGTGCGCGGTTTCACTGCCATCCTAGAGCCCCATCAGTTCGCGATAGCCCTTGTAGAACGCCCGGATCGAGCCTTCGGTGACCATGTGGGGCGTGTTCTCGGTGCCGCGCCCGCCCATCTCCACGACCGCGGCCTCCTCGGCGAAGCGCGACAGGCCGGACTGGACCGATTCCATCACCTCCGAATCGTCCACCGAGACGTAGCCCGCCGGGCCCATCAGGTTGGCCTGGCGCAGGCGGCGCAGGGTGAGGTCCTCGCTGTCGTCCTCGTAGCCGAAGAAGGTCCAGTGCAGCTCGTGCTCCTCGGGCGTGAAGCAGCGGATCTGGCGCATGGCGACCGTGTTCGACTGCTGCTGGATGATGAGGTTGGGGAAGAAGGTGTGCATCACCACCGTCTCGGTGCCCTTGGAAACCCATTCGGGGTAGGGCTGGAGCATCTCGGGGTTCTGCAGCTCGAGGCTCTCGTCGAGCTGGCGGATGTCGAGGTTGGCCTCGGTCTTCTTCTGCTCGCCGCGCTGCGCCGCCTGGATGGCGTGCAGGCCGGTCTCGTCCATCTCCACCTTGGCGGGCGTGTCGGCGCGGAACAGGCCGAAGGATACCAGGAACACGTGCAGCAGGCTCGCGTGGTAGGGGTCCTTGATGTTCTCGAACTTGATCTTCCAGTTGGCGCGGATGCGCTGGCGCTCGTAGCCGAGCACCCGCAGCTTGCGGCCGTCGAAGACGCGGTCGAAGTACTTGAGCATCAGCGGGCCGAAATACTGTTCCAGCGTGTCGGGCGCCGCAGGATCGAAGGAGGCGAAGATCACGCCGTTCCGGGTGCGCACCTTGAGACGCTGCAGGCCGTGGTCCTCCATGCGGAAGTCGGCGGGCATGCCGCCCTGCTTCTTGACGCCGCGCCGGAACGGTACGCCGATCAGCCTGCCGGTGAGGTCGTAGGTCCACTGGTGATAGGGGCAGATCAGCTCCTTGGCGTTGCCGTGCTCGCGGTAGCAGAGCTTGACGCCGCGGTGCGCGCAGCGGTTGGCGAGCACGTTGACCTTGCCCTCGGCGTCGCGCAGGAAGATCACGGGCTTGTCGCCGATGAAGCTGCGCCGGAAATCGCCCGGGTTCGGGATCTCGGCCTCCAGGCCGACGTAGCTGTAGGTCGGCCCGCCGAAGATCAGGTCCATCTCGCGCCTGAAGATCTGCGGGTCGGTATAGACCCAGTAGGGGACGCGCGAGACGCCCTCTTCGGGCCATTTGCGCTCGATCACGTCGTGGGTCGGAAGTGCGGTCGCCATGCGCTGGTCCTCGTGGTGGGAGAGCCGTTCGGAACCGGGCGTTATCGCCGCCGGCAGCGTCGGAATGGATATTCCATAGATATCAAACGATTGGCCCGGTTTCAAGGTCCGCGGCAAGGCATTATGCCATGGGGCCGTCTTAGCGGGTCGGGGCGCGGGCGCGCAGCCACAGCCGGTTGGCGACGATCCCGGCGGCGGCGCAGGCGAGCCCCGCATAGGTCGCGGCCTGGAACGGCGTGATCATGAAGAAGCCCGAGAGGCCGACCAGGGCGCGCGCCCACCAGGTCGCGCACAGGGGCTCGTATGCCTCGATCGCGGCGGCGAGCAGAATCAGCCCGGCGGCGGCGGTGGTGAAGGTGATCGCGGTCTGCCACCACGCGCCCTGCCACAAGAGCTCCGGGCCGAACACGAAGGTGAAGGGCACCACGAAGGCGGCGAGCGCGAGCTTCACCGAATGCCCGGCGATGGCGAGCGGGTTGGCCTCCGCGATCGAGGACGCCGCGTAGGCCGCGACCGCCACCGGCGGCGTGAGCGCGCTCATCACCGCGAAGTAGAGCAGGAACATGTGGCCGGGCAGCGGGTCGAGGCCGAGCTGCGCCATCAGCGGGCCCATCAGCACGGCGGCGAGGATATAGGCCGACGGCGTCGGCATCCCCATGCCGAGGATGATGGTGAGCACCGCCGCCACCATCAGCGTGAACAGCAGGTTGGCGCCGGTGATGGCGTAGACCACGTGGGCGAACTTGCCGGCGAGCCCGGTCATGGTGATGCCGGCGATCACCAAGCCCGCGGCGGCGCAGGCGCCCGCCACTGGGATCATGCGGATCGCCGTCTCGCCGAGGGCGCGGTAGGCGGCGGCGAGGCCGATGCGGGTGTCGCGGCGCACCGCCGCCACCGCGATCACGGCGAGCGTGCCGTAAACCGCCACCATGGTCGGCGTGTAGCCCTGGAGCAGCGCCCACACCAGCACCGCGAGCGGCACCACGAACAGCCCGCCGCGCTTGAGCGTCACGGCGAGGCGCGGGATCGCGCCCTCGAGCGCGCCGGCGCCGACGCGCACCGCGCGGAAATGGACCTGGGAGAACACGCCGACGTAGTAGAGCAGCGCCGGCAGCAGCGCCGCCGCCGCGATGGTCGCGTAGTCGATGCCGGTGTATTCCGCCATGATGAAGGCGGCCGAGCCCATCACCGGCGGCATGACGCTGCCGCCGGTCGAGGCCGCCACCTCGATCGCGCCCGCGACCTGCGGCTTGAAGCCGACCCGCTTCATGATCGGGATGGTGATCGAGCCGGTGGTCACGACGTCGGAGGTCGGGCTGCCGGAGATCATGCCGTACATGCCCGACGACACCACGGCCACCTTGGCGGGGCCGCCCGCCTGGCGGCCCGACAGGGCGGCGGCGAAGTCGAAGAAGAAGTCGGCGCCGCGCGCGGCATAGAGGAACGTGCCGAACATCACGAACAGGAAGGCGTAGGTCGCCGCCACCCGCACCGGCAGGCCCATCACGCCGTCGGTGGTGTAGACGACGATGTCGAGGAAGTGGTTGTAGTCGATGTAGCCGTGGCCGAGCACGCCCGGGATATGGTGGCCGAACAGGTTGTAGGCGACGAATATCAGCACCACGGTCAGGAGCCCGAGCCCGGTGGTGCGGCGCGTGATCTCGAGCGTCAGCAGGAAGGCGCTGGTGCCGAAGACCATCTGCCAGGCGTCGAGCGGGAACAGCAGCGAGATGCGGTTGGCGAAGTCCTCGGCGTTGAAGAAGAAGTAGGCGCCGGTGACGAGCGCGGCGCCGGCCAGCAGCCAGTCGCCGACGGGCGGGCGCACCGGGTCGGAGTTCGGCGTCGCGCCGACGGTGAGGAAGCCGAGCGCCATCATGCCCGACAGGAACACCGCCGACATCGGCCACGGGTCGATGATGATGAGGGTCGCCGCCAGCACCACGTAGACCGCCACCACGACCGCGAAGGGCACGATCAGGAACCGCTCGACCCACCCGGTCGGGCGGCGCCGGCAGCCGACCGCGAACCATGTGCCGGCGTCGAAAACCTTGCTGCGGGCCATCGGCGTCTCGGTCGGGCGGTGGGGGGAAGGAGAGAGGGCGGACGGCGGGGCGGGAGCGCCCCGCCGCCGTTGCCTTGGGCTGTGCCGCGGCCGTCGCCTAGAGGACGCCCGCTTCCTTGAACGCCTTGAGCGCGCCCGGATGATGCGGCGCGGGGCCGGGCTCGGCGAGGGTCGCCGGCGTCGCCCGCGAGAAGGCGCGGTGCGCCGAGCGGAACTCGTCGATCTTGGTGAGCATCGCCTTGGTGAGCTCGTAGGCTTCCTTCTCGCTCATGTCCTTGTGGGCGATGACGACGCCGCCGACACAGACCGACAGCATGTCCTCCTGGATGAAGTCGGCCTCGTTCGCCTTGATTGCGCAGGGCTGGCCGCCGAAGGCGGTGGCGACCTCGGCCGACGCCTCGGCGCCGACGCTGAGCTGGACCAGCGGGATGCCGCGCGCCAGCTCCTGGATGCGGGCGTGGTTCACGGAGACGCCGAAGGAGACCATGTCGATGCGCCGGTCCAGCATCAGCGAGGTCAGCTCGCTCGACGCCGCGCGCACCACCTGGCGGAAGCTCTTCATCGGGATTCCGTTGCCCTCGATCACCGCGATGCCGAGGTCGCCGTCCATGTTGCCCGGACGGTTGACCGCGATGCGGATGCTCTTCGCGTTGCGCTTCAGGTCCTCCATGGTCTTGATGCCGTGCTGCCGGGCGACGTCGCCGTTGAGCAGGAGGTAGGTGTACTGGAAGCGGTCGGCCGCCGTGTAGACCCGGAACAGCACGCGCAGGTCGCGCTGCGCGTTGCCCCTGAACGGACCCGTACCGCGCACCGCGGCGTTGAGCTCCATGTCGGCGGCGATGCCGATCGGCACCTTCCTGTCCTGCACCAGCCGCGCGTTGGCGAGCCCGCCGGAGCCGGTCTGGTAGGTGATGGTGGAGCCGGGGTAGGCGGCGTTCACGGTCTTGTCGATGGCGGCCCCGATCGCCGACCACAGGCCCCCCGGGCTCGCGCCCGCGAGGGTGATGTTGTAGGTCTGGGCCGCGGCCGGGGTTGCGGCCAGCAGGGCCGCGCCGAAAACTCCGTACATCATCTTACGCATGAGAACCTCCCTGAGTGGGTTCGCGTTGACGGGCAGGCGGCTTGCGGGCGCCGGGCGTCAGATGCGGCTGCGCTCGAGCGTCGACGGCACGAAAATCTCCTCCGCCGAAAGGCGTCGGCTGGAAAGCCCCTGGTCGAAATGATAGCGCAGGAACGCCTCGACGGTCTTGCGGTTTTCCGCGAGCCCGTAGGGCCAGAAGTCGGCGCCCATCAGCGCGCGGACCTCGGCGGTATAGGCCTCCATCCACGGGTTGGTGACGCGCGGGCTGTTGTCGTAGGAGACCTCGGGATAGGCCAGGTTCTTGGCGGCCTCGAACGCCTTGAACAGGCTGTCGGGCAGCCACGGGTTCGCCTCGGCGAGCGACGTGCGCACGCCCACCAGGTGCATGATCGGGAAGATGCCGGTGCGCCTGTAGTAGTCCTTCTCGGCCGTCACGTAGTCGGGCCACAACCGCGCCACGTCGGGATGGCCCTTGACGAAGCAGGTGGGGGAGCGCGGCGCGATCACGGCGTCGATCTCGCCTGCCGCCAGCATCTCGGTCAGCGTGCGCCCGGGCGGAATTCCTTCGAGCTCGAGCCCCGCGGGTGGGGTAAGGCCGGTCTTCTCGGTCCGTCCCGCCTGCTCGAGCCCGCCCCAGCGCCAGCGGATGTCGGCCGGCTTCACGCCGTACTCGTCCTCCAGCACGCCGCGCACCCAGGTCACGGCGGTCACGGTGTATTCGGGCGTGCCGACGATCTTGCCCTTGAGGTCCTCGGGCCGTCGGATGCCGGAGCGGGTGTTGACGAACACGCCCGAGTGGCGGAAGCGCCGCGCCGGGAAGGCGGGGATCGCGATGTAGGGGCAGGTCCCGTCCGCGGTCATGGTCAGGTAGTTGGAGAACGACAGCTCGGAGACGTCGAACTCCTCGTAGTGGAGCGCGCGGTGGAACATCTCCTCGGGCTCGAGCTCGAGCGCGGTCGCCTCGCAGCCCTCGATCCGCACGCGCCCGTCGAGCAGCGGCCGGGTGCGGTCGTAGAGCGACACCGCGACCGTCAGTTTCAATGTCATCGGAGGTGTCCCCCTGAGCGCCCGAACGGCTTGATTTTTGAACCTTTCTTGATTTTTGAGTATCCCAAGCGGCCGCAAGCGGGTCAAGCGCGTGCCCGGGTCTCGTGGACGAGCCACAGGAGCGCGCTCGCCACGACCACCGCGCCGGCCTGGTGGAGCGTGCCGAGCGCGACCGGAACCGCCGCGAGCAGCGTCGCGACGCCGAGCGCGAACTGGGCGAGGGTCGCGGCGAGCGCGGCGAGCACGGCGGCGCGGGCGCGCGGCGGCAGCGGACGGCGCAGCGCGGCGACGGCAAGCGCCAGCACGGCGGCGGCGGTGACGGTCGCCAGCACGCGGTGGTCGAACTGCACCAGCGTCACGTTCTCGAAGAAATTGCGCCACGGGGGCGCGAGGGCGAACAGCCCGTCCGGCACCAGGCGCCCGTCCATCAGCGGGAAGGTGTTGTAGGTGAGGCCCGCCTTGGTGCCGGCGACGAAGCCGCCCGACACCATCGTCGCCAGCGCCAGCACGAACACCGCGACCGCCGGACGTGCGAGATGCGCGGCGCCCGGCTCGGGGGCGAGGGTGCGGCGCAGCACGATCCACAGGATCAGCAGGTAGATCAGCACCGCGAGCCCGAGGTGGGCGGTGAGGCGGTAGGGGCTCACGCGCGGCACGTCCACCAGGCCGCTCTTGACCATCAGCCAGCCGAGCACGCCCTGCAGCCCGCCGAGCGCGAGCAGGCCGGCGAGGCCCCAGGCGAACCGGCCGCGCACCCGGCCCGCGAGCGCGAACCACAGGAACGGCAGCGCGTAGGCGAGCCCGATCAGCCGTCCCCACAGGCGATGGACGTATTCCCACCAGAAGATGCCCTTGAACTCGTCGAGCGACATGCCGCGGTTGATCTGCTGGTACTCGGGGCTCTGGCGGTAGGCCTCGAACACCGCGCGCCACTGGGCCTCGTCGAGCGGCGGGATCGCGCCCATGATCGGGTTCCAGTCCACGATCGAGAGCCCCGACTGGGTGAGCCGCGTGACGCCGCCGATCGCCACCATCGCGAACACCATCGCCGCCACCACGATCAGCCACAGCGTCACGGCGTCGAGGCCGGGCAGGGGGACGGCCGTCCCGCGAGGAGGCGCGGCGGCGGGGGCGGCCGGGCCGGCGGTCGTCATCAGCGGAACACCACGGTCTTGGCGCCGTTGGGCAGCACCCGGCGCTCGGCGTGCCAGCGCACGGCGCGCGCCAGAACGGTGCATTCGATGTCACGGCCGACGGCGATCAGCTCCTCGGGCGTATGGGCGTGATCGACGCGCTCGACCGCCTGCTCGATGATCGGCCCTTCGTCGAGGTCGGGGGTGACGTAATGGGCGGTGGCGCCGATCAGCTTGACCCCGCGCGCATGCGCCTGGTGGTAGGGCCGCGCGCCCTTGAAACCGGGCAGGAAGGCATGATGTATGTTGATGCAGCGTCCCGCGAGCCGCCGCGCAGTGTCGGCGGTGAGCACCTGCATGTAGCGCGCGAGCACCAGGAGCTCGGCGCCGGACTCCTCGATCGCGGCCAGCATCCGGGCCTCCTGCGCCGCCTTGGTGTCGCGCGTCACCGGCAGGTGGTGATAGGGGATGCCGTGCCATTCGGTGAGAGCGCGCATGTCCTCGTGGTTCGAGATCACGGCCGCGATCTCGATCGGCATCTCGCCGAAACGGTGGCGGTGCAGCAGGTCGTTGAGGCAATGGCCCTGCTTCGAGACGGCGACCGCCACCCGCAGCGGGCGGGCCGCGTCGTGGACCTGCCACGCCATGCCGAAGCGCGCCGCCACCGGGGCGAAGGCCCGGGCGAAGCCGTCCGGGTCGGCCTGGCCGGAGCCGGGGGCGAACACGATGCGCTGGAAGAACCGGCCGGTGTCGCGGTCGCCGAACTGGGCCGCCTCGGTGATGTTGGCGCCGCCCGCGGCCAGCAGGCCCGAGACCGCGGCGACGATGCCGGGGCCGTCGGGGCAGGTGATGGTGAGGATCCGGGTTGCGGCGGCGGTCATGGTCGGCGGCTCGAACGGGCCCGGGCCCCGGGTGGGGCAAGGCGGGCGAAAGACGTTGTCTCGGGACGCCCCGTGTAATAATGGAGGCGGCGCCCCGGCGCCAGCGCCAATCGGGCGGGCCGACCGGGCTTGACAGGAACGGTTTTTACACTTAAAAAACTGTGATAAGAAATAAATAACAAGAGTTAAATGTGAATTGAACGGAGGGCCGGCCCCGACGCCGGCATTTGCCATGTCCGACGTGCTCACGCCGAAAGCCAACGCACCCAAGGCCACCGCCCGCAAGGAGGGGATCGGGGCGTTCTCGGGCATCTCCGAGGCGGCCGAGCCTCTCGCGCGCCTGTCCGACGTGGAAGAGTTCCGCGCCGGCTACGCCAAGCTCAAGGCGGGCGAATGGGACGCCGGCAAGTGGCAGGGCTACCGGCTGCGCTTTGGCGTCTACGGCCAGCTGCAGCCCAACGTCCATATGATCCGCATCAAGATTCCGGGCGGCATCCTGCCGTTCGCCTGGGCGCGGCGCGTGGCCGAGGCCAACCGCCGCTGGGCCGGGAAGCACGTCCACGTCTCCACCCGCCAGGACCTCCAGGTCTATTTCGTAAAGCCCGATGACGTGCCCGACATCCTCCAGTTCCTCGCGGAAGGCGGCATCACCACGCGCGAGGCCTGCGGCAACACGCTGCGCAACATGACCGCGTGCCAGTGGTCGGGCTTCTGCCCGCGCGAGCACGTGGACGCGGGCGCGGTCGCGGACCGCCTCGCGCGCACCTGGATCCGTCATCCGCTGGCCCAGCACATGCCGCGCAAGTTCAAGGCGACCGTGTCGGGCTGCGAGAGCGATTGCGGCTCCTCCCATATCCACGACCTCGGCCTCGTCGCCACCCACAAGGGCGGCAAGCCCGGCTTCAAGGTCTATGCCGGCGGCGGCACCGGCGGCCAGCCGATCCCGGCGACGCTGGTGGCCGACTTCGTGACCGAGGACGAGCTTCCGGCGGTGGTCGAGGCGCTGCTGCGCGTCCACCAGCGCTACTCCAACCGGCGCAACCGCAACAAGGCGCGCATCAAGTTCGTCAACCAGCGCTTCGGCCCGGAGAAGTTCCGCGCGCTGTTCGAGGAGTCTTTCGCCCAGACCCGCACCATGCCGCAGCGCCCGTGGCAGAAGCTCGACTGGCGCGCGGGCGACGCCGACGCGCCCGCCCCGGCCTCGCCCGGCGGCGTGGTCCGCGGCCACGACGGCACCGAGAACGTGGTGTTGAGCCAGGAGCTCGGCCTGTTCACCTCGGAGGAACTGGAGGCGCTCGCCGATCTCGCCGAGGGCGCGGGCGCGCGCGAGCTGCGCACCACCCGCGACCAGGATCTCGTCATCGTCGGCCTCGCCGCCGGAAAGGTGGCCGAGGTGGTGGCCGGCGTGCGCGCGCTCGGCTTCGACGTCGAGGAGCGCCTGGGTGACGTGCCCAACGTGGTGAGTTGCCCCGGCACCTCCACCTGCGGCATCGGCATCACCAATTCCCAGAGCTTCGGCGCCACCATCCAGGACACCGTGCGCGACTACGCGGCCAAGCCCAACGTCACGGTCAAGATTTCGGGCTGCCAGAACGGCTGCGGCCTGCATCACGTCGCCGACTTCGGCTTCCGCGGCATGGGCAAGAAGATCGGCGGGCGCAACGCGCCGCACTACCAGCTCTACATCGGCGGGGACGAGCGGCTGAACGGCCACATCGGCCTTTCCGGCCCGGTGGTGCCCGCACGCCTCGCCGAGGACACGCTCAAGCTGCTGCTCGACGGCTACGCCGCGGGCCGCAAGGACGGCGAGAGCGTGCGCGACTGGGCGCTCCGCCTCGGCAAGGACGGCATCCGCGGCCTCGTGAAGCCGATCGAGGCGCGCGTCAACGCCGCCGACGAGGGCCTGTTCTACGACTTCGGCGAGGACTGGGAGTTCTCGCCGCCGGCCGGGCGCACCCCGGAATGCGCGGCCGGCATCCAGGACGACGACCTGCAGAAGGACCTCGCCGACGACGCGCTCATCAACGTCGATCGCGCGCTGGCGGCGGGGGCGCTGGAGCGCGTCCGCAGGCACGCCCGCGAGGGCTTCCGCTGCGCCGCCCAGCGGCTGCGCATCCGCGCCGCCATGCCGGGCGAGGAGGACGATACCGACGAGCAGGTGATCTCGACGCTGCGCACGGCCTACGCCGGCGACGCCGACGTGAGCGCCGGCCTTGACCGCTACCTCGCCGCCGAGCAGGCGTCGGGCGCGGGAGGCGAGGCCTCGGCCGGCGCGCTGCGCGAGGCGCTCGCCTACTGGATCGACCTCGCGGACGAAGTGGTGTCGAAGCCGGCCGACTTCGGCGGCTTCGCCATCGGCGCGCTCGGCGACTCGGGCGGCGCCGTCGCCGACCTGCTCAAGGGCTCGCCCGGCACCAACTGAGACGGGCATGATCCCCGTCGTCTTCGATCCCCGGCACGTCCGCATCGTGTTGGCGGGGGCGGGCGACGCGCTCGCCACCCGGCTGCGCGGCCTCAAGGCC
>JBJHBM010000052.1:0-11633 GCA_050485485.1 Alphaproteobacteria bacterium
GGCCTGCGCGCTGGCGCTGTTGCCCGCCTTCGCCGCGGCGCCCTTCGCCCCGCGCGCGGCGGCGGCGGCGAGCGCCGGGGCGGGGGTCAGCGTCACCATCTCCGGCCCGGCGGCGGCGGTGAGCGGCACCACTGGCATCACCGTCACGATCGTCACCGGCCCGCCGTTGCAGCCCAGGACCACGATCGAGGCCGGCGCCGGCACCGCCGGCGGCGCCACGCCGACTTCAGGGACAGGGGGCGGGACAGGGACCGCGACGGGCGCCGGAACGGGGACCGGGACCGGCGCGACCGGCACCAGGACGGGAGCCGCACCGGGGACGTTCTCGGTCTCGGGCGACGCGAGCCAGGTGTTCGCGATCTCCATGCCGACCCAGCTCGTCCTCAACACGCCCGGGGGGATCGTGCTCCTGCGCGACTTCGTCCATAGCGCCGGCGCCACGCCCCACGTCGATTCCCGGGGCCAGATCCGCATCGCCTTCGAGGCGGTGGTCGAGACCGACCCCGCCGAAGTTCTGCCCCTGCTGATGCCGGCCGCCGGCGACGACGGCAATACCGTCGTCCTCGAGGTCACGGCGGTGGAGGAGGAGGGCGGGGTGCGCCGCCTCACCGTCCGCCGGCCCGATGCTTTTGGCGTGCCAAAGGACAGCGAGGATGGCATAATGATAGTAATTTCATACAATTAGGAATTGCGCCCGCCCCCACCGACTGCGGCAGGCGCGCGGCAGGTGACACGATGGCCATGACGTTCCGACAGATTTGCGGTGCCGCGTGCGCCGCCGTCGTCTTCGCGCTGGCGCTGCCCGCGCCGCAGGTTGCGGCCCAGGGCTTCGGCGATTTCACCGTCACCCCGACGCGCCTGCTGTTCGAGGGGCGCACCACGGCGGAGACCGTGACGCTGGTCAACCGCAGCGCCGAGACCGCGACCTTCCGCATCTCCTTCGTCCACATGCGCATGACCGAGCAGGGCGAACTGGTACAGCTGGAGCAGCTTCCGCCCGACTACAGGGCGGCCGAGCCGATGCTGCGCTACGCCCCGCGCCAGATCGAGATTCCGCCGGGCGGCTCGCAGGTGGTACGGCTCGCGCTGCGCAAGCCCGACGGCCTCGCGTCCGGCGAATACCGCTCGCACATGTTCTTCCGCGCGGTGCCGCCCGAATCGCGCGGCCAGGCCGTGGGCCAGGCGCCGGACCAGCCGGGCGGCGTGCGCATCGAACTGATCCCGATCTTCGGCGTCACCATCCCGGTGATCGTGCGCCACGGGCCGGACCTCGATGCCGGCGCGGCGCTCGCCGACCTCGCGCTCGACCGCAAGGACGGCGCGCCGGTGCTGCGCCTCAACATTCGGCGCACCGGCAACGTCTCCGCCTTCGGCGACCTCGCCGTGAGCTACGTCCCACCCGGCGGCGGGGCCCCGGTCCTGGTCGCGGAGCTCAACCGGGTGGCGGTCTATCCCGAGATCGAGGCCCGCCGGGTCGAGATCCAGCTGCACCCGCCGGCAGGCACGACCCTCGCGCCGGGCGGCACCATCGACGTGACCTATCGCGGCGCCGATCCCGCGGCGACCGTGCTGGCGCGCGGGACGCTCCGGGTTCCGTAAGGACCGGCGCCCGCGGCGGAAGGGGGACCGCCCAACGGCATGCGCGCGGCATCGAGGCAATTCGCGACGGCCATCGCCATGGCCGCCCTGTTCGCGGCCGCGCCCGCGCAGGCCCAGGAACCGGCCCCTGCGCCGCCGATCGCGCCCCTGATCGAGCCCGCGCCCTCCGCCCCCGGCACGCCCGGGCAGCGCCCCCAGTTCGGCCCGGGCGCAGCCTTTGCCGAGCCCGAGCTGCTGCTGATGGCGCTGCGGCTGCGCGACATCACCCTCGCGGACGACCTGCTCGCGCTGCTGGAGGGGACGGTGCTGATGCTGCCGCTCGGCGAGCTCGCGCGCGCTCTCGAGTTCCGCATCTCCGTGGACCCGGCGGCGGGCCGCGCGAGCGGCTGGTTCATCCGGGAGAACCGGCTGTTCTCCCTCGATCTCCGGCGCGGGACCGTGGTGGTCGAGGGCCGCGAGAGCACCTTCGAGCGGCGCGACGCGCGCGTCGTCGAAAACGACATCTTCGTGGACATCCGACTGCTGGCGCAGTGGTTCCCGGTGGACCTGCGCTACGACGTCTCCGAGCTGCTGGTGACGGTCGAGCCGCGCGAGCTGCTGCCGGTGGACGAGCGGCTCAAGCGCGAGGCCTACCGCTACCGCGCGCTCCAGCGGCGCGTCGAGCGGGAGGCGCTGGAGCGGATCGAGCTGCCCTACCGGGCGCTGTCGGCGCCGACCGTGGACGTCGCGACCGAGACCGCGTTCAACCGCCGCCGCGGCGGCACCCATGCGTCGGGCAGCTACAACGTGCTCGCCACCAGCGACCTCCTGTGGATGAACTCGGAGATCTACCTGAGCGGCAACCAGAGCGACACGGTCAACGAGGCCCGCATCAGGCTGGAGCGCAAGGATCCCGACGGCGGCCTGCTGGGCGGCATGAACGCCACCGAGGTCGGCTTCGGCGACATCAACACGCCCCAGGTTCCGCTGGTCGCGAACCTGCAGATGGGGCGCGGCGCCATCGTCTCCAACATGCCGCTCGACGCGCCGGATGAGTTCGACCGCATCACGCTGGAGGGCAACCTGCCGCTCGGCTGGGAGGTGGAGCTCTACCGCAACGGCGTCCTGCTCGAGTTCCAGTCGGCGAGCGCCGACGGCCTCTACCGGATCGCCGACGTGCCGCTGCTCTACGGTGTCAACGTGCTGCGGTTGGTGTTCTACGGCCCCCAGGGGCAGCGCCGCGAGGAGATCCGCCAGGTTCGCGTCGGCGCCGACCAGCTGAGGCCCGGCGACGTGCGCTACCGCATCGCCGCCGCCCAGCACGACGAGCGCGTGTTCAGCGACCTCAGGGCCGGCACGCCCGGACGGCGCCAGGGCGAGGACCGCATGATGGGCAGCGTCATGGCGGGGGCGACCGACTGGCTGACCGTGGGCGCCAGCTTCGCCAGCGTGCCCACGCTGCAGGGCCAGCGCGACTATGCCGGCACGACCGCCGTGATCACGACCGGCAGCCTGCTGTGGCGCGCCGACGCGGTGCGCGACTCCGAGGGCGGCACCGCCGCGCGGCTGTCGGCGCAGACCTCGCTCTACGGCTATTCGCTGCTGGGCGAGCACAACGTCTTCGACAGGTTCCGCAGCGAGAGCGTGGGGCTCAGCGACTCCGAGTTCCTCGAGAGCCGCACGCGGCTGCGCACCGAGGGCATCATCGACCTGCCCGGCGCGATCCAGCTGCCGCTCAGCCTGACGCTCGACTGGGACCGCTTCGAGGGCGACCGCCGCGACCTCAGGCTCTCCAACCGCCTGTCGTTCGCGGTGGACCGCACCTCCGTCTCCAACACCCTGAGCTGGACCGAGACGCGCTCGGCCGGCACCACCGGGCGCAACGCCACCGGCAACCTTCTGGTGGGCGGCAGCCTGTGGGACTTCCGGCTGCGCGGCCAGGTCAACTACCAGGTGACGCCGGCCCAGGAGGTGAGCGCCGTCAGCACCACGGTCGAGCGCGCGCTGTCCCCGCGCACCCTGGCCCGGGGCGGCGTGCAGCGCAGCTTCACCGGAACCGGCGCCACGGTCTACAACGCCGGCATCAACGTCCGCCACGACCTCGCCTACATCGGCTTCCGCGCCGAGTACGACGACGGCCGCCGCGAAGCGCTCGGCCTGATGACGCTGTCGTTCTCGTTCGGGCCGGATCCGGCGCGCGGCTCGGCCTGGATGGCGGGCGAGCGCGCCGCCGGCTCCGGCAACTTCGCCGGGCGCGTGTTCCTCGACAGCGACGGCGACGGCCGCTTCGACCCCGAGGCGGGCGACCGCCCGCTGCCCGGCGCGCGCCTCACGGTGGACGGGCGCGCACGCGGCGCGGCGGCGAACGAGGACGGGCTGGTGCTGCTGCGCGGCCTGCCCGCCCACCGCGAAGCCGCCATCGGCGTCGATCCCGCCAGCCTCAACGACCCGTTCCTGGTGGCGCGCGAGCGCGGCATCGCCGTGGTGCCGCGCCCCGGCACGGCGCCGGTCCACGACTTCGCCGTCACCACCACGGGCGAGATCGACGGCACCGTGTTCCGCGTGATCGGCGAAAGCGCGACCGCCGTGGCGGGCGCCATCGTGCAGCTGCTCGACGCCGAAGGCGCGGTGGTGCGCGAGGTGCGCTCGGCCTACGACGGCTTCTTCCTGTTCGACTTCGTGCGGCCCGGCGCGTACCGGCTGCGCATCGCCCCCGACCAGGCCGAGGCGCTCGGCATCCGCCTGCAGCAGGAGCGCGCCGTCGCCATCAAGGGCGACGGCACCATCGCGAGCGGCCAGGACCTGGTGCTGGTGCCGGCGCGCTAGGAGCCCGTATCCGGGTAGCGGGCCGTCCCGATTGGTCCGCCGCCTCCGATGCGCTAGACTCGCCCCGCTTCCCTCAACCACGGGACACACCGCCATGTCCACGCGCACCGCCCTTTCCCTCACGCTCGCCGCCGCGCTGGCGCTCGGCGCCGCGCCCGCGCTGACCGGCTGCGCCACCCGCAGCGCCGCCACCTACAAGCCGGGCGAGGCCGGCCAGGTGATGCGCGTCGAGCGCGCCCGCATCGTCACCGCGCGCACCGTCACCATCGAGGGGCTGCAGGGCGACCGTCCCGGCTGGGGCACGCTGATCGGCGCGACCGTCGCGGGCGCCGCCAGCTACGGCCTCACCGGCGCCGACACGCCGCTCGGCCAGGCGGTGACCATCATCGCCGCCGTCGGCGGCGCGCTCGCCGGCACCTTCATCGAGGAGCAGAAGAACCGCCATCCCGGCGCGGAATACGTGCTGCGCGGGGAGAACGGCCGCGACTTCGCCGTGGTGCAGACGCTGCAGGGCGCGGAGACGATGCTGCCCGTGGGCAAGGAGGTGGTGGTGCTCTACGGGCGCGACAACTTCGTGCGTGTCGCCCCGGACGAGCTGGTGCCCGCCACCGGCACCGCGTCCCCCGCGCCGGCCCCGGCGCCGGCCCCCGCGAGCGGCGCCGGATCCCGGTCCTACTAGCGAGGCACGGGACGCGGAACCGGGGCTTTTGCCGAATTCCCTTGCGGTTGCACGCCAAACGTGACCATGTGGGAGTGTGATCGCACCCCACTCGGTTTGGCGAATCCTCCCTGCCCCATGTCCCTCGCGGGACGGCAGACGATTTTTCCCTGAATTCTTCGTGAGGCCCGACACCCCGGACGCAAGCGTCGTCCGGGCGACGACCTACCATGAAAGCAAGACGATGACCAAAGGTACCGTGAAATTCTTCAACGCCACGCGCGGCTACGGCTTCATCTCCCCCGAGGATGGCTCCAAGGACGTGTTCGTCCACATCTCGGCGGTCGAGCAGGCCGGCATGCGCCAGCTCGACGAGGGCCAGAAGCTGACCTTCGACGTGCAGCCCGACGGTCGCGGCCCCAAGGCCGTGAACCTGCAGGAAGCGTAAGAACGCCGGCGCGGCTTCCGCGCCGACGGAAGGGGCCGCCCGCGGGCGGCCCCTTTTTTATGTCCGGCCGGTTCATGTCCGGCGGGGCCTCACGCGCGGTCGCGCACGCCGCCCGCCCCGGCGCGCCCGGCGCAGTGAGCGCAGCAATAGACCGCGCCGCCCGTCTCGACCCCGTGGCCGACGATCCGCACGCCGCAATTCCCGCACACGGGCGCGAGCTTCGCGACCGCGCATTCGAAGCTGTCGAAGACATGGCGCCGGTCCCGCCACACCACCTCGAAAGCCTTGTCGTAATCGTTGCCGCACATGTCGCAGACGGCCATGACGTACCTCCTTTCGCCTTGTGCTGATAAAAGCCAACGCGACATGCGCGGCACGGTTCCGCCCGCGCGCGATGTCACCGCCCATCCCCTTGACTCGTCCGCCGCGCGATACCAGTCTATGTATGTCGGCCCAAGGCCAAGGACGGCGCGGGTGAGACGGAAGTCTCCGCCGTGAACGACGAGCCGGCGCGCGCCGAAGCCGCCGCTTCCCCGGAGCAAGGGCGGCGGCCGAAGCCCTGCCGACGGGTACCGGGCCCATCCATCGGTGGCCGCAAGGCGGCCCGACGGCCGGCATGTCGTCAACCTCAACAGGGAGGGTGCGAGCGCATGGAAAAACCACCCAAGAGTCCATACTGACCCCTCCGCGAGAACCGAGGGGTCACGGCACGCCTTTCCGCGACATGCCAGCGGCGGGCGCGCCGCCCGACATCGTCACATACATAAAGGAAGGGGCACGCGGCGACGCCGCACCCCGATGAATCGCCCGGCTCTTGCCGGGCAAGGTGAGACACCCTCACGGACCCCGCCGCGCATCCCCTGACCGGGCCGGCGGGGTTTCCGTTTTCCGCGTCGGGCCTGCGTGGTAGGCTTCGAAAAACGACGCCATCGACGTCCCACAGCCGGGAGGCCGCCCATGCCGTTCAGGTTCCGCCGATCGGGCCATATCGTGATCCGCTGCGCCGACGCCGACCGCTCGGCCAGGTTCTTCCAGGAGGTGGTGGGGCTCGCCCAGCACGGCGAGACCCAGCGCGGGATGCGCTTCCTTACCGCCGACTTCGCCGAGAACCACCACATGCTGCTGGTGCGGCCCGCACGGCCGGGCGCGCCCGCGCCCGATCCCGAGCGCCGCATCGGCTTCGCGCGCGTCGCCTACGAGGTCCGCACCCCCGCCGCGCTGGCCGCACTGCGCGTGCGGCTCCAGGCGGCGGACGTCGAGCCGCTCGACGGGCGCACGGCGGACGCGGTCGCGTTCCGCGACCCCGACGGCAACCTGTTCGAGTTCTTCTGCCGCACCCCGGCCGAGGCCACCTCGGGCGCGCGGACGGGCGCGCGGGAGCCGGCGTGATGGCCGCCGCGATCGCCACCAGCCACCTCACGCTGCGGGTCGCGGACCTCGCGCGCTCGCGCCGCTTCTACGAGGACGTGCTGGAGTTCCGGACGCTCGAAGCCGCGCCCGGCCGCGCCGCCCTGGGCGTGGACGAAGAGACCGGCGTCATGCTGGTGCTGGAACAGGCGCCCGCCGGCGCCGGCCCCGCGCCCGCGGTCGAGCCCGAGCCGTTCGTCGGCATGGAGCATTTCGCGTTCGAGCTGGAGCCGGACGACTTCGCGACGCTGCAGGCGTTCTACCGCCGCCTCAGGGAGACCGGCACCGAGATTCACCACACGGTGGACCACCTCATCACCCACAGCATCTACTTCCTCGATCCCGACCGCAACATGATCGAGGCCTACGTCAACTGCCCGCGCGCGCGCTTCGAGAACGACCGCTGGCGCGCGCACCCCTACGGCGCGTTCCAGAGCCTCGACGACGCGCTCGAGGGCCGCGCGCCTCCGCCCCTGGGCGAGCCCGGCGGCAGCTGGCGGGGATAGGGCCGGTCAGCTCGCCGCGCGACCGCGCAGCTCAAGCCGCGTCAGGCAGCGGTCGATCCACTGCGCGGTGAGCCGCTCCTGCGCGCGGTTCTGGCCGAGCCGCTCCCGCAGCGCCGCGAAGTCCACCACGTCGAGCGGCTGGTCCTGGTTGAAGCAGGAGAACACCACCGTCGTCTCCCCGGTCGCGGGGTCAACGTGGGGCTGCAGGCACTGAGCGCAGATCTCCTTCATCATGCACTGCATCGGCGAATTGATGGAGGCGATCGCGGCGTGGCCGGGCTTGAGGAAATCCTTGAGCACCGAATGGCGCGCGCGCCCGACCGCCGCCATCATGGCGTCCGAGCCGATGGTGACGACGCGGTCCACCCGGTCCAAGGGGATCTCGGGCGTCCCGAGCGCCCCCGCGCCGTAGGCCGCGATGGCCTCGACGATGTTGCCGACGAAGCTGCGGTCCTGGGGCCGGTCGGGCACGAAGCCCGGGGCCTCGTCGCAGCACCATACGATGACGTCGGCGGCGGCCTCGATCTCCTCGACCTTGTAGCGGTCGCGCAGCGCCTTGTAGCCCGCGAAGTAGAGCACCTTCGAGCCGGCCCGGCGCATCGCCTGGCCGACCGAGAACAGCACCGCGTTGCCGAGCCCGCCGCCCGCGAGCAGCACCGTCTCGCCGCCCGGCGTCTCGGTCGGCATGCCGGTCGGGCCCATCAGCACCACGCGCTCGCCGGGCTTGAGCAGCGCGCACAGGTCGGACGAGCCGCCCATCTCGAGCGCGATCACGGCGACCAGGCCGGCGGCGCGGTCCACCCAGGCGCCGGTCATGGCGAGGCCTTCCATCGCCAGCACCGTGTCCTCGGTGCGCGGCGCCAGCACCTCGTAGTTCTGCAGGCGGTAGAACTGGCCGGGGTTGAAGGCGCGCGCGGCGGCCGGCGCGTGCACCACCACCTCGACGATGGTGGGCGTGAGGCGGTTGACCTCGCGCACGGTCGCGATCAGGTCCTCGCGCATGCGCGCCATCAGCGCCTCGGGCGTCACCGCCGTCGGCGGATGCTTGGCCAGCACGCGGCTCACCACCGGGTAGCCCTGCTTGGCCGACCCCATCGCCTTCACCACGTTGCCGGCGAACGACGGGTGCATGTCGCCGAAGAAGCTGACCGCGCGCCCGTCGGGCTCGACCGAGGCCAGCACCCGCACCCTGGCGGGCTTGGCGACGTGCTCCACGTCCTCGGGCGTGCCGTCCTCGGCGAGCGGCTGGAAGTACTTGCCGTGGAGCGCGAAATGCCCCGGCGCCTCGCGCGCGAGCACGGTGTTGGGCTGGGTGCCGGCGGCCACCAGCACGGTGCGCGCGGGCAGGGTCGCGATCTCCCCGGTGTCCACCAGCCGGCCGCCGTCGCCGGGCTCCATGCGCGCGAGCTTGAGCGCGCGCGCGTGGCCGTAGGCGTCCACCTCCACGTCCACCGGCGACAGGCCCTCGGCGAAGGCGATGCCCTCCTCCAGCGCCTTCTCCACCTCCTCGTGGTTGAGGGTGTAGGACGGGCTCTCCACCATCCAGCGACGGTAGGCGATGGTGGAGCCGCCCCACGACCGGAGCAGCTTCACGATCTCGGGCTTGCGCTGCTGGCGGCGCGCCTTGTCGCGCTCCTCGCGGATGGCGCGGGCATGGGCGATGAACTCGTCGGCGATCTCGAGGTCTTCCTTGCTCCAGGCGCGCCGCACCGCGGCCTCGCCCTTCTCGGCCACCAGCGTCTCGTAGCGCGCGAGGAACTTCTCCACCTGCACCGGGTAGTAGGCGAGCGCCTCGGTCGCGGTGTCGATGGCGGTGAGGCCGCCGCCCACCACCACCACCGGCAGGCGCACCTGCAGGTTGGCGATGGAGCTGTCCTTGGCGGCGCCGGTGAGCTGCAGCGCCATCAGGAAGTCGGAGGCCGCACGCACGCCGCGCGCAAGGCCGTTTTTCATGCCGAGCACGGTCGGCTTGCCCGCGCCCGAGGCGAGCGCGATGTGGTCGAAGCCGGCCTCCAGCGCCGATTCGATGGTGAGCGTTCCGCCGAAGCGCACGCCGCCGAACATGGCGAAGCGCGCGCGGCGCTCCAGGATCAGGCGCACCAGCTTGAGGAAGTTCTTGTTCCAGCGCACCGTGATGCCGTACTCGGCGACGCCGCCGAAGCCCGCCATCACGCGGTCGTCGAGGCTCTCGTAGAGCGCGTTCACGTCGCGCACGGGCGCGAAGGGCACGCGCGCGCCGTCGAGCGCGACGCCGGAGACGGCGGGCTCCAGCGGCTCGATCTTGAGCCCGTCCACCGCGACCACGGCGTGGCCGTCGTTCATCAGGTGATGCGCGAGCGTGAAGCCGGCGGGCCCGAGCCCCACCACCAGCACCTTGTAGCCGCTCGCCGGACGCGAGAGCGGGCGCGCGAGGTTCATCGGGTTCCAGCGCGTGAGCAGGCCGTAGACCTCGAAGCCCCACGGCAGCTCCAGCACGTCCTTGAGGGTGCGGGTCTCGACCTGCGGGATGTTGACCGGCTCCTGCTTCTGGTAGATGCACGACTTCATGCAGTCGTTGCAGATGCGGTGCCCGGTGGCGGCGACCATCGGGTTGTCCACCACCGCCACCGCGAGCGCCGCGACCGGGCGGCCCTCGGACTTGAGCAGATTCATCTCCGAGATGCGCTCCTCGAGCGGGCAGCCCGCGAGCGTGACCCCGAAGGCGGACTTCTGGAAGGCGCCGGTCTTGCGGTCCTTGAGCCCCTTGGCGCACGAGTCCTTGCCCTGGTTGTGGCACCAGATGCAGTAGTTGGCCTGGTCGAGCGCATGGGTGAGGTCCATGCCGGGATCGGTCAGGGCGAAGCCCTCGCGGTGGCGCAGGCCGTGTTCGGACGCGATGCGGATCATGCGCACGCCGTCCTTCACCTCGGTCTCGACCGGAACCAGGTGCAGCGCGTCGGGCCTGGCCGGCACCTTGAACAGCACGCCTTTCGCGAAGCGCCGCCGGCCCATCGCGGAAAGCGTCGCCCAGGCGGCGAAGTCCTCGGCGAGCGCGAGCGCCTCCGCGTTGCCCGCCTCGTCGGCGAGCCAGCCCTCGACCGCGCGGGCGAAGGCCTCCTCGGAAAACGGGCCGATCGTCTTGGTGAGGCGCACCTCCAGCGTCGGGCCGTCGAGCGCCTCGGCCTCCTCGGGCTTGTGCTTCTTCACGGCGCGGCGCTGCACGAACAGGCGCTTGACGCGGTAGAGCGGCGCGAGCGCGTCGTGGCGCGCCTCGAGCGCGGCGATTTCCGCCTCGATCCCGAACAGGGCGCCGATGAAATCGTCGAGATGGGGCGCGAGGTCGATCAGGAGCTGGGATTCGTCCTTGGCCTCGAGCCCGCCCGGCGCGGCGGCGGCGCCGCCCTCGCTTTGGCCTGCCGCGCGGCGCGCGGCCATCAGGCGGTTGTAGAGCCCGGCGTCGGCGGCGGCGAGATGGTCGCAGAAGGCCGCGTCCACGCGCGCGAGCCGCGCGTCGTCGTAGAGGTCTTCGAAAGCAAGCCCGAAGCCGAGCGCGAGATCCTGTGACGGTGTCTTCATTACGCGGTCGTTCCCCAAATGCCCCCGGCGCGCCGGGTGGCGGTGTTTTAGTCGAACCAGCCCTGCCGGTCCAACCATTCGCGCGTGCGCCGGCGGAGCTCGGCGAAGCCCGCGCCCCCGGCCCGCCAGCGGGCCCGGGCCCCGGCCAGCGCGTCGAGGCGCGCCGCCCATTCCGGCCCGTAGTCCCGCTCCAGCCGTTCGCGGATCGCGACCGCGAGTCCCGGCCCCCGGCCCCCGGTCGAGACCGTGAGCAGAAGGTCGCCCCGGCGCACCAGCGCCGGAACGTGGAAGTCCGAAAGCGCGATGCGGTCCTCGACGTTGACCGGCACCCCCGCCGCCCGCGCGCGCGCGGCGAGCGCGGCGGAGGCCTCCGCGTCGAGGCCGGCGATGAACAGGAGCGTGGCCCCTGCGAGGTCGCCCGCCTCCGGCAGGCGCGCCACATGCGCCGCCCCCGTCTCCGCCACCGCCGCCGCCAGGCCTTCGGCGGGATCGGGCGCGAACACCCGCAGCGTGCCGGCGCCGCCGGCCGTGAGGCCGCGCAGCCGGGTGGCGAGCGCGTCGCCCGCCCCCGCCAACACGATGCGGACGTGCCGGGGATCGAAGACGACGGGGATCATGCCCGTCTCAGTTGGTGCCGGGCGAGCCCTTGAGCAGG
>JBJHBM010000053.1:0-11457 GCA_050485485.1 Alphaproteobacteria bacterium
GAGGACCGGACGGGCGATCTGCCAGTCGCCGTAGCGCACGCCCTCGGGCATCATCTGCAGTTGCGGGATGGTCGCGGCCACCACCGCGAGCAGGACGGCGTGATGGGGCTCGATCAGGAGCGACGTCAGGATGACGGTGGGCGCGAGCGCGCCGAAGCCCAGCGCCCCGCGCGCGATGAAGGCGATGAAGTAGATCGCCGCCACCCCGAGCACGACCGCCGGCGGAACGTCGTGAAAGGGCTGGCCGATGTGCAGGTAGAGTCGATGAAGGAGTTCCGGGGAAAGGTTCTGCAAACGCGCCTCGGAATCGGGGGATCAGGGCGGCGCTTCCCGCCGGGGGCGGCCGGGCCGCGAGAAAAAGGGCGGCCCCGCGAAAGGGCCGCCCTCGGAACGCAGCGAAAAACGCCTGTTACTTCTTCTTCGGCGCGTCGAGCACCCAGGAGAACTTCTCGCGGGTTTCCTTGGCCAGTTCCTTCGACGGCATGTTGACGTGCGGGAACTGGTCGCGCCAGTGGAACGGACGGCACGCGTCGATGATGGCGCGGCTGTTCGTGAAGTCCTTGGTCGCGCGCTGCTCCGGCGTGATGCGCGGGTCGAGCGGCGTGGACCAGGCGTTCTTGACGATGTCGATGGAGGTCGCGGGATCGGAGCGCGTCACCATCGCCCACATCACCTCCTCGAGGTTCGAGGGGTCGATGTCCTCGTCCACCACCACCACGTACTTGCCGGCATAGGCGCCGACGTGGCACTGGCAGGCGACGTGGCCGGCCTGGCGGGCGTGGCCCGGGTAGCGCTGCTTGATCGCGACCACCACGAACATGCGGGCGGTGCCGACCTCGTCGGCCCAGACGCTGACCACGTCGGGCACGCCGGCGGCCTGGATCGAGCGCTTGAGCAGCGCCGAGCGCGCCACCGCGCGGTAGCGGGCGAGCTCGTCCGGCGGCCGCTGCGGGGGGCACCCGAGGATGATCGGGTCGTTGCGGTGGTAGATCGCCTCGATGTGCATGATCGGCTCGGGGCGGGTGTCGGAGGCGTAGTAGCCGGTCCACTCGCCGAACGGTCCCTCGTCGCGGAACTCCTTGGGATCGATCCAGCCCTCGATGACCAGCTCGGCGTTGGCCGGGAACGGCAGGCCGGTGACCTTGCCCTGCACGCATTCCATCGGCTTGCCGCGGTAGCCGCCGACGAGGTCGTACTCGCACAGGCCGTAGGGCACCTCGGTCGAGGCCATCAGGAACATCATCGGGTCGCCGCCGACGACGATGACGGCCGGCATCTTCTCGCCGCGCGCCATGTACTTGTCGCGGTGGATGCGGCCGTGCTTGCCCGGGGAGATGTAGAAGCCGACGGTCTTCTTGTCCTGGATCATGACGCGGTAGGTGCCGGTGTTGATCCAGCCCTCGTCGGGATCCTTGGTGACGTTGTAGGAGCCGGTGCCGATGTAGCGGCCGCCGTCCTCCTCGTGCCACTTGGGCGTCGGGAACTTGGTGATGTCGATGTCCTTGCCGGTGATGACGTTCTCGAACACCGGGCCGGTCTCGACGATCTTGTGCGGGATCGGCTTCTTGGTCTCGGTGATCTCGGCGAGGCCGTCGGACAGCTCGAGCTTCGACATGTCGGCCGGGAAGCCGACCGTCATGCCGCGGCGCTTGCCGCCGAAGAAGTTGGTCAGCACGCGGTAGCTGGGATCGCAGCCCGGCACGTCCGAGAACAGCGCGCAGGGCGCCGGGTCGGTGTGGTGCAGCAGCTCCGTCACCATGCCGATCTCGCGCTCCCACGAGAGGCCCTTGAGGTAGCGCATCTCGCCGAGCTTGTCGGCCTCGGCGATCCACTGGCGCAGATCGTCGTAGGCGAACTGGTGTTGCAGATTCTTTCCTGCCATCGGTTTCTCCGTTTCGGTCGTGGTTCGTTCGGTTCGTGTCTCGTCTTTACGCTTTGCGATGGAATCCATGTCCTACCGGCGGGCTCACGCGCTCGCGCGACGCGCCGTGCCGTCGTCCTCGTCGGGGTCGTCGCCCGGCGCCGCGCCGGGGTCGGTGGCGGCGGAGGCCTGCAGGTTGTCGAGCATCCGGCCCAGGAGGCCGCGCAGCTGGCGCTGCTCCTCGGGCGCGACGCCCTTGAGCAGGATGGTCTCGTAGTCCTTGAAGTAGACCGGCTGGTGCTGGAGCGCGAGCTTGCGGCCCTTGGGCGTGAGGCTCACGATCACGGAACGCGCGTCGGCGAGGTCGCGCCGGCGCACGATCAGGCCCATCTCGTCCATGCGGCCCAAGAGCCGCGACAGCGTCGAGAGCTCGGCGCCGGTGAGCCGGGCCAGCTCGTTCACGGTGCGGTCGGCGGCGAGCAGGCGGAACAGCACCCGCACGCCCTCGATCTTGAGGCCGAGCGGACGCGCCCACTTGTTCACGCGCGCTTCCACCTGCCCCATGACCTGATGCATGAGGAAGGGGATCGAGCGATCCTCGGTGTCGTGTCCGTCCATGGCGTGGCGCTGGTCCCAGATCGTTTCCAGGCCCCTTCGGGGCTCGCGGAGCGGGCATGTCTCCCGCCCGTTGAAAACCATCATGCCCCAATTTAGTTGCAAACGCAACAATTGAATTGTCAAGGACTCCCAGGGGCTTGGTGCCGGGCGCGGCCCGAAGCGCGGCTCAGAACAGGCCGCGCCGCACCAGGTTGAGGCCGATCACCACCATGGCGCCGAGCAGCACCTTGCGGAAGGTGTCCTGGTCGATCCGGCCCCTGAGCCACTGGCCGGCGGCGAGCCCGGCGAACACCGGTAGGAAGGTGGCGAGGCCGGGGGCCACGTGGCGCGTCTCCAGCACGCCGAGGGCGAGGTAGGAAAGGCCGGCGGGGACCAGCGTCAGCACATAGACCAGGCTGATGCAGCCGATGAACTCGTCCTTCTTCAGGTGCAGGGCGACGAAGTACATGATGACGGACGGCCCGCCGATCAGCGCGAGCCCGCCGAAGAAGCCGCCCGCCGCGCCGGCCGCGATTCCCGCCGGACGCTCCAGGCGCGGCGGCAGGCGGAAGCTCGGGCGCGCGAGCGACAGCGCCGCGAACACCGCGACGGCGACGCCGAGCAGCACCGAGACGGTGCGCGCGTCGAGCGCTACCAGCGACGCCGCGCCGATTCCCACGAACAGGCACAGCGTCAGCAGCAGCGGCCAGAACCGCCTGAGCGCCACCATCATGTAGCCGCCCTGGGCGAGCTGGTAGAGGTTGGTGGCGAGGATCGGGAGGTAGAGCACCGCCACCGCGTCGCGGATCGGCATCAGGGTCGAGAGCAGCGGCAGCGCCACCATCGGCAGGCCGACCCCGAGCACGCCCTTGGCGAAGCCGCCGAGCGCGAGCGCCGCCGCTGCGACGGCGAGGCCGGCAACGGTGAGGCCGGGGAGGGCGAGCAGGGCGGCGATCTCGGGCATGGAGCGCAGTTCGCGCCAT
This sequence comes from Alphaproteobacteria bacterium, assembly GCA_050485485.1. Taxonomy (GTDB): domain Bacteria; phylum Pseudomonadota; class Alphaproteobacteria; order SMXQ01; family SMXQ01; genus WHSO01. The sequence continues at coordinate 3,442 of JBJHBM010000053.1, forward strand.
CGGCCGGGCGCCGTCAACCGCTATCCTGTCGTGCCATCGGCGCGCCTATCCCGTCGCGCTGCGCCGCGCGCCGGCCTGTCCCGCGGTTGCGCGGGCCGGCCGATTGGGGGAGAGTGCGCCGACACCCACCACGCCTCTGCCTATCGCCATGACCGCCGCGCCCGAGACCGACATCGCCACCTTGCGCACCTGGATCGGCCGCACCGAGCGGTTCGAGGACGTGGTCGCGCCGATGCGGCTCGCCGAGCTCGCCGCCACCCTCGACCGCGACGATCCATTCCCGGCGCCGGGCGATCCCGCGCCGCCGCTCGCGCATTGGATGTTCTGCGCCTTCCTCGGCCTGGTGCCGGGCGGCGCGCTCGGCGCCGACGGCCATCCCCGGCGCGGCGGCTTCCTGCCGCCGGTGGACCTGCCGCGGCGCATGTGGGCGGGCTCCGACGTGACCTTCCACGCGCCGCTCCGCGCGGGCGACGCGGTCGCGCGCGTGGCCACGGTCGAGGACGTGGTGGAGAAGCGGGGGCGTTCGGGGCGCCTCGTGTTCGTCACCGTGCGCCACGACTATGCGGGCGCCGCCGGTCCCGTGCTCACCGACCGCCAGAGCATCGTCTATCGCGAGGCGCCGAAGGCGGAGGACCGGGGCGCCGGGGCGGCCGGCAGCCTGGCGCCCGACAGCCCGGCACCCGGCGGCGCCGCGTTCGCGCGCGAGGTGGTGCCCGACATCGCCATGCTGTTCCGCTACTCGGCGCTGATCTTCAACGCGCACCGCATCCACTACGACCGTCGCTTCGCCGTGGAGGCGGAAGGCTACCCCGGCCTCGTGGTCCACGGGCCGCTGATCGCGACCCTGCTCGCCGACCTCGTGCGGCGCGCGCGCCCCGAGGCCCGCATCGCCCGGTTCCGCTTCCGCGCCCTCAGGCCGCTGTTCGAGGGCCGCGCGATCGCCCTCGCGGGGCGCGAGGACGACGGCGGGCTCGCGCTATGGGCGGCCGACGACACGGGCGCGCGCGCGAGCGAGGCCACGGTCGCGCTCGCGCGGTAGGGCAGCGGCGGACACAACACGACACCAGGGAGATTGAAGTGGCAGGCACCGGAAACATCGTCATCATCGGGGCCGGCCATGCCGGCGGGCGCGCGGCGGAGGCGCTGCGCGCGGCCGGCTTCGCCGGGCATGTCGCGCTGGTGGGGGAGGAGGGCTACGTCCCCTACGAGCGCCCGCCGCTTTCCAAGGAGCTGCTCGCGGGCGCGATGGAGGCGCAGAAGTGCTACCTCAACCCGCCCGAATTCTATGAGGAGAAGAACATCGACCTGCGGCTCGAGGCGCGCGCCGAGGCGATCGACCGCGACGCCCGCGCGGTGCGGCTCGCGGACGGGACGGCGCTGCCCTACGACCGGCTGCTGATCGCGACCGGCGGGCGCGTGCGACGGCTCGCGTGTCCGGGCGCGGACCTCGCCGGCATCCACTACATCCGCACCATGACCGACACGCTGACGCTGCGCCCGGAGCTGCGCGAGGGCGCGCGCGTCGCCGTGATCGGCGGCGGCTTCATCGGGCTCGAGGCGGCGGCGACGGCGCGGCGGCGCGGCTGCCACGTCACCGTGGTGGAGCTCGCCGACCAGGTGCTGGCGCGCGTGGCCGACCCGGCGGTGGGCGCGCTGGTGGCCGACATGCACCGCGCCGAGGGCGTGCGCGTGGCGACCGGCGCCTCGGTCGAGCGCATCGAGGGCGACGCGCGCGTCGCCGAGGTGATCTGCACCGACGGCGAGACCGTCGAGGCGGACGTCGTGGTGGTCGGCATCGGCATCCTGCCCAACCTCGAGATCGCGCGCGACGCCGGGCTCGCCTGCGCGCCCGCGGGGACCCAGGGGGGCATCGTGGTGGACGAGTACGGCCGCACCTCCGACCCCGACGTGTTCGCGGCGGGCGACGTCGCGTTCCACTACAACCCGGTCCTGAAGCGCCACCTGCGTCTCGAATCCTGGGCCAACGCCCAGAACGGCGCCATCGCGGTGGCGCGCAACATGGTCGCGGACGCGCCCGCGCCCTACGCCGAGGTGCCGTGGTTCTGGTCCGACCAGTACGACCTCAACCTGCAGGTGGCGGGCGCGCCGGAGCGTTGGGACCGTCTGGTGGTGCGGGGCGACCCGGCGGCGCGCAAGGGCATCGTGTTCTACATGGAAGGGGACCGCGTGACGGGCGCCGCCGCCTTCAACCAGGGCCGCGAGATGCGGTTCCTGAGGGCGCTGATCGAGGGGGGCAAGGCGGTCGCCGACGCCGACCTCGCCGACGAGGCCAAGCGCCTGCGCGACGTCGCGGCGTGAGCCTAGGCGGTCGCGCCGCCGCCCGCGTTGCGCTCCAGCCGGGGCACATTACCAGCGCCCCGCGGGCTTGACAGCGGCGCCCCGAAAAAGTAAGAAACCTAAGCATTTACGCGCCGGGCGCCCTTCACGGACGCCCACAACCGATTGATCCATCGAGGGTTCCGGTGCGCGCCGCGGTCCCGCGGGCGACGCCGGTCCCGTTCAGCGAAGGCCGCGCAAGGCGGTCCAGGCGGGGAGAGGCATGGCGGAGTCCCATCTCGTGGCGAAGACGAGCGAAATTCCCGAGGACGAGGGGAAGGCGGTGGCGGTCGGCGACCACCAGATCGCGATTTTCAACCTCGGCGGCGAGTTCTACGCCACCGACGACATCTGCACCCATGCCTACGCCTCGCTCGCGGAGGGCTACGTCGAGGACGGCTGCATCGAATGCCCGCTTCACGCCGGGCGCTTCGACATCAAGACCGGTAAGGCCCAGGGTGTGCCGGTGACCGAGGACATCAAGACCTACAAGGTGCGGGTCGAGGGCGACGACATCTACGTCGAGGTATAGGCCGCGCGGCCCGACCCGGCGGCCTTGAGCGGAGGAGGCGCCACCATGAGCGATACCAGGACCAGCGAGGCCAAGGGCGCCGTCGGCCCCGACGGGCTGCCGCGCATCCCGTTCGAGCAATTCGGCACCGAGCTGCGCGAGAGTCTGCGCCCCAAGGTGGAGCGCCTCGGCTACTGCGGCGAGATCTGGCAAGTCGGCGCCAACGCCCAGAAGTCCATGTACTATTTCTGCGAGCTGACCGAGGCGCTCAAGGAGGAGATGAACCCCAGGACGGTCGAGCTGGTGGCGCTGACCGCGGCCGGCGTCATGGGCAACGTCTACGAGCGCAACCAGCACGAGCGCCTCGCCGAGAAGCTCGGCTACGGCCGCGACTGGATCGCGCAGGTGAACGAGCTGCAGGCGGAGACGGGCCGCCTGATGACCGACGCCGAATGCGCCGTCCAGAAATACGCGATGGCCGCGATCTACCGGCGCGGCCACGACTGCCGGGAGCTGTTCAGGGCGGTGGTGGACGCCGTGGGGCCCCAGGAGGCGACCGGCATCCTGCTCTCGGTCGGGCGCTGCGTGATGCATGCGCTGTTCCGCAACACCCTGCAGCTCGAGCCGCCCGTGACCTCGATCTTCGAGAAGCCCGCGACATGAGCGCGCGCATCCCCCGCATCGAGTTCGACGACCTCGAGCCGAAGCTCAAGGAGGTGTTCCGCCCGCGCGTGGAGCGGCTCGGCTACCTCGGCGAGTTCTTCAAGGTGATGAGCCACGCGCCCGAGACCATGGGCGGCTTCTATACCATCACCGAGAGCCTCAAGAAGGTACTGCCCGACAACTACACCGAGATCGTGTCGCTCGCGCTGTCGTCGCGCCTCGGCAATCTCTACGAGCAGTACCAGAACGAGCGCCTGTCGCTGAAGCTCGGCCTGTCGAAGGAATGGGTGGCCGAGGCGCTGGCGCCGCGCGCGGGCGCGGACAGCGTGTTCACGCCCGAGGAGAAGGCGGTGCAGCGCTTCGCCGTCGCCGTCCTCGATCGCCACGGCCGCGACGTGGACGCGGAGCTGGACGCGCTGATTTCGGCGATCGGGCCGGAAAAGACGGTCGGCGTGATGTGGCTGATCGGGCGCACCGTGACCCACGCCCTGATCTCCAACACGCTGCGGCTGGAAGCGCCCGTCGCATCCATCTTCGCCGACGAGGACGCCGCGCCGCCCAAGGCCTCCAAGGCCTGATCCGGGCTTGAACGGCGCGCCCGCGGGCGTATTTTTAGATAACCAAGGAAAAGGACGAGAGCATGGCCGAAATCAAGGTCCCCGACACCTTCCTCTGGATCACGGAGCAGGACGTCTGCGACCTGATCGACCTGAGCGGCTCGGTGGAGGCGCTGGAGAAGGGCCTGATGCTGGAAGCGACCGGCAAGGCGGTCAACATGACCAAGACCCAGACGGTGTGGGGCTACGGCTCGCTCAACGTCACCGGCGCGCAGTTCCTGGGCGACCAGCTGGTGGGCGCCAAGGTCTGGACCAACGCCAATCTTGGCGCGGCGCCGCTGATCATCGTCCACAATTCCGAGGACGGCCAGATCGCCGCCATCGTCGAGGCCTTCGCGCTGGGCCAGATGCGCACCGCGGCGCTCAGCTCGGTCGCGACCAAGTGGTGCTCCCAGCCCGACGCCGACGAGATGGCGATCATGGGCTCCGGCCACCAGGCGCTGCCCCAGGTTTCGGCCATCGCCAGCGTGCGCAAGCTCAAGCGCGTGCGCGTATGGTCGCGCACGCCCGCCAACCGCGACGAGTTCGTGGGCCAGCTCAAGAAGGCGTTTCCGGGCGTCGAGATCCAGGGCTGCGACACGGTGGAGCAGGCCGCCAAGGACTGCCCGATCATCACCACCTTCACCCGCGCCAAGGAGCCGTTCGTGGAGGCCTCCATGATCGCGCGCGGCACCCACATCAACGCGGGCGGGGCGATCATCCCCACCAACGCGGAGATCGCCCAGGACGTGTTCAAGCGCTGCGACAAGATCGTGTGCGACAACCTCGCGCAGGTGCAGAAGGGCTCGCGCGAGCTGATGGAATACGTCCAGAACGGCGGCAGCTGGGACAAGGTCATGCCGATCTGCAACCTCGTGAAGGAGCAGAAGACCCGTCCCGCCGACGCCGACATCACCATATATAAATTCATGGGCATGGGGCTCGCCGACATGGCCTCGGCGGTGGAGATCGTGAAGCGCGCGCGCGCCAAGGGCGCGGGCAAGGCTTACCCGCACCCGAAGCGCTCGCACCCCAGGCTCACCTAGAATGCGTGCGGGACGGCAGGAGGCCGTCCCGAGTGACAGCAATCCGTGACCCCGACGACGGAGATTCGACCATGACGACGTTTTCAGACGTGAAGGCCAAGATGGTGGACGCCTCCGGCCGCCAGACGGCCGACGAAAAGAAGTGGGGCGACCACGCGCTCGACCTGTGGGAGCCGTTCATCGTCTCGCGCGAGGAGATCGACGCCGAGATCGAGCGCCTCGCCGGGCTGAAGCAGCCCAACAACGGCGTGCGCCGCACCTACTTCACCCACCCCCGCGCCGAGGCCGGCACGATGTCCTTCACCCCGGGCATCGCCTGTTCGCTCGACGTGCTGCTGCCGGGCGAGGAGACCGCCTTCGTGCGCCAGAACGCCTCGGTGATCGACTTCCCGATCCGGGGCAAGGGCAAGATCGTGATGGGCGAGCAGGTCTTTTCGTTCGACCAGTACGACCTGCTGACCACGCCGGCGATGACGGTTCACAAGTACGTCAACGACGGCAACGAGGTCCAGGCGCGGCTGCGCTACTCCAACATGCCGCTGCTGGAGCGCCTCAAGATCCACTGGCTCGACGAGGATCCGCCGATCCCCGGCGGCAATTCCGCCGCCGAGGGCGGCGACGCGGCCGAGGAGGAGAAGGAGCGGCCCAAGAGCCCCTACGGCACGTTCCAGCTCACCGACGACGGCGCCTTCCTCAAGCCCTACGAGGAGCTGATCAACCCCGAGCCGATCGAGATCACGCCGCACCAGTGGCCGTGGAAGAAGGTCAAGGACGAGCTCGACAAGCTCGCCGCGCTCGGGCCGAAGTACAAGGGTCGCCGGCTCTACCTGCTCTACGATCCGGTCACCGGCCGCACCAACGGCACCAACCCCAATTTCTTCTCCTGCATCACCATCCGTCCGCAGGGGATCGTGGACCGGCCGCACCGCCACGCCTCCGCCGCCATCAACTACTACTTCGGCGGCGAGGGCCATTCGGTGGTGCAGGGCAAGCGCTACGACTGGAAGGCCGGCGACCTGATGCTGTCGGCGCCGGGCTGGGCCGTCCACAACCACGCCTCCGACGTCGGGCCGGTGTACGAGATGACGATTCAGGACATGCCGTTCTGCATCAACACCGACGCGCTGCTGTGGCAGGAGGATCTGAAGGGCCCGATTTCGCTTTTGGGCTCGCAGCCCGGGTTCGAAACCAACCGTGCGAAGGTGGCGTGACGTGATCAAGCTGAAGAAGGACTTCCTCAAGGGCTCCTACCCGCCCATCATCACGCCGTTCAAGCCGAACGGGGACGTGGATTTCGACAGCTTCCGCAACTGCGTCGATTTCTCGATCCGCAACGGCAGCCACGGCGTGCTGATCTCGGGCACCACGTCGGAGCCCTCGACGCTCACGCTCGAGGAGCGCATCCAGCTCTACAAGGAAGCGATCGACGTGAACAAAGGCCGCGTGCCGGTGGTCGCCGCCACCGGCTCGCAGTCGGAGCGCGAGACGACGATCCTCACGGAGGCGGCGGAGAAGGCGGGCGCGGACGCGCTGCTGGTGGTCACGCCCTACTACATCCGCCCGCCCCAGCGCGGCCTCGCGCAGTACTACGTCAACCTGTGCAAGCGCACCTCGCTGCCGGTGATGATCTACCACATCCCGGGCCGCACGGTGGTCTCGGTCACGATGGACACGCTCAAGGCCATCACCGACAAGGCCGACAACATGGTGGGCATGAAGCACGCGGTCAACGACCTCGGCTTCGTCACCCACATGCTGGCGGAGTTCGGGATGGAGTGGCGCGTGTTCGTCGGGCTCGAGGACCTGTCGTTCCCGATGATGTGCGTCGGCGCCTGCGGGTTGATGAACGCGGTCGGCAACCTGCACCCGAAGAAGCTGAGCCAGATGTGCGAGGCGGTGTTCAAGGGCGACCTCGCCACCGCGCGAAAGCTGCACTACGAGCTGGCCGAGCTCAACGAGGCGGTGTTCTACGACACCAATCCGATCCCCATCAAATACATGATGTGGAAGATGGGTCTGATCGCCAAGAACAGCCACCGCCTGCCGATGGCGGCGGCGACGCCGGAGCTCGGCAAGCGCCTCGACGGGGTGATGCAGCGCGCCGGCCTCAAGGCCAGGAACGGCAAGGCGTCGAAGGCCGCCTGACCCGCGGCCCCGCGCAAGCTCCGAAGGTCACGGAAAGGGCCCGGCCAGATAGGCCGGGCCCTTTGCTATGGCGTCAGGCGGAGAGGCCCAGGAACAGCCCCACCAGCGCGCCGGTCAGCAGCGTCGCCATCAGCCCCGACAGGATCGACTTGAGCCCGAGGGACACGATCTCGGCGCGGCGCTCGGGCGCCATGACCGTGAGTCCGCCGAGCATGATGCCGAGCGAGCCGAAGTTGGCGAAGCCGCACAGCGCGTAGGTGAGGATCAGCTTGCTCGCGGCCGACAGCTCCTCCGCCGGGAGGCGCGACATCCGAAGATAGGCGAGCAGCTCGTTCAGCACGACCTTGGTGCCGATCAGCTGGCCCGCCGCGCCGGCCTCGGCCCACGGGATGCCGATCGCCCAGGCCACCGGCGCCATGAGCCAGCCGAGCGCGCGCTCGAGCGAGAGCGGCGCCCCGGCCACCTGCGGCAGCGCGCCCAGCGCCATGTTGACGAGCGCCACCAGCGCGACCAGCACGATCAGCATGGCCGTGATGTTGAGCAGGAGCCTGAGCCCGTCCGCGGTGCCCCGGGTCACCGCGTCCATGGTGGAGTCGTAGAGCCCCTCCATACGCGCGGCGTCCCCGCCGTCGGGGGCGCCCCGCCCCACCACCCGCCCCCTCACCAAGGCCGCCGGCCCCGAGAGCAGGGAGGCCCTGAGCCAGGGGGCGGCGGCGCC
>JBJHBM010000054.1:0-11216 GCA_050485485.1 Alphaproteobacteria bacterium
GCACCATCTGGGCGCCCATGTTCTCGAACTTGTCGGAAAGCTCGATCTCCTTGGCGACCGTCACCCCGTCCTTGGTGATGCGCGGCGCGCCGAACGACTTCTCGATGACGACGTTGCGGCCCTTGGGACCGAGCGTCACGCGAACCGCGTCAGAGAGCGTGTCGATGCCCTTGAGCATCTTGTCGCGTGCCTCGGTGGAAAACTTCACGTCTTTTGCAGCCATCTTGAGTTCTCCTCTGGAATCAAAAGCGCGGGCGGTCGGCTCAGGCGGCCTTCTTCGTCCGCGCATCGCCCTCGATCACGCCGAGGACGTCGCCTTCCTTCATGATGAGGTAGTCCTCGCCGTCGATCTTGACCTCGGTCCCGGACCACTTGGCGAACAGGATACGGTCGCCCTTCTTCACGTCGAGCGGGGTGACCTTGCCGTGCTCGTCGCGGTAGCCGGAGCCCACGGCGAGCACTTCGCCTTCCTGGGGCTTCTCCTTGGCGGTGTCGGGGATGATGATGCCGCCGGCAGTTTTGGTCTCCTCGGCGACGCGACGGACCAGGATGCGGTCGTGCAGGGGACGGAACGTCATGGGTTCTGCTCCTCCGGATTAACCATCTGGTTTCAAATCATTTTCGAGCCACTGGCACTCTCCCTAGAGGAGTGCCAAGGCTCCGCGCGTTGAGATAGTCGGGGCGTTCCAGGCTGTCAAGGGGGCGCCCCCGAAATTATCAGCAATCCCGCCCGCCGGCTGCTAAGATATTAATTTTATTGAGAAAAATTAAGGACGGTGGTGAAGTTTACAGGTCCGTAACGCGGACGTGACACTGTGGTCGTATCGCTTCGGTATCAGGAGGTCGTTCATGGAGCACCCGTCCGGAAGCGCACTGGAGCGCCAGCTCCTCGGTTATCGCCTTGCCACGGCGGAAATCATCTACCGCATGCCCGATCACCTCGACGTGCTGCAGAGCTACATCTGGCAGGACTATGACATCGCGCCCCGGTTTCCGGTGCTGCGGCGGTTCCTGGATTTCTGGACCCGCAACCTCGACGGACCGCTCTACCGGGTGCGGGTGGCGAGCGTCGGTCTGGTGCAGCCGGCCGAACTCCGCGTCGTCGGCGGAGAGCTTCGCCTCAACTGACCGGATTCATGGCGGGGCGAAAAGGGGCGTCGGCGCGCCGATTCGTGCTATGACAAAGGGCGAATCAAGCGGCCGAAAGGCCCGCCCTCCGGGAACCGCCCTCCATGAAATCTCCTGCGGCGCTCACGCCCATCTTGCGCGTCTTCGGCCATCGCCAGTATGCGCTGTTCATGGGCGGCATGACGCCGGAGTTGGTCACGCTGTGGATGCAGCGGGTCGGCATCGGCTGGCTCGCGTGGGAACTGACCGGCTCGCCGACGTGGCTCGGCATCATCGCCGCCGCCGATCTGGTGCCGGTGATGCTGCTCGCGCCCATCGCCGGCGTCTATACCGACCGGCAGGATCCGCTGGTGCAGCAGCGCATCGCCCAGGCCCTCAATATGCTGCAGGCTGCGACGCTCGCGGCGCTCACCTTCGCCGGGGTGATGAACATCTGGCTCCTGTTCCTTCTGGTGCTGGCGGGCGGCCTGGTCCATCCCTTCGCCACGACCTCGCGCCACGCCATCGTGCCGGCGACAGTGCCGCGCGCCGACTTCGCCACCGCCATCGCCCTCGATTCGACCCTGTTCAACGCTTCGCGCTTCGTGGGGCCCGCCCTCGCGGGAATCATGATCCCGTTCACCGGCGTGGGCGGCACCTTCTTCGTCAACGCGTTCTCCTGCCTGTTCTTCCTCTGCATGCTGTTTCTGATGAAGGTGGACTTCACCGAGCGCGCGCACCGCAAGCGGCGCAAGATGCTGGGCGACATCGCCGAGAGCCTGTCCTACGTCCGCGCCCATGTCGGCATCGGCCCCCTGTTCGTGGTCATGTGCGTGCTCTCGGTGTGCATGCGTCCGGTCCAGGACATGCTGCCGGGATTCTCCGGGGCCGTCTTCGACGCGGGCGCTCAGGGGCTCGCCTGGCTCACGTCCTCGATGGGAGTGGGCGCGATGATTGCGGCGGGCTGGATCGCGATGCGCGGGCGCATCACCGGCCTCACCACGACGATCTTGATCGGCACCGTGGGGCTCGGCCTCGCGACCCTCGGCTTCGTCGCCACCGCCGAGCTATGGGTCGCGGTGATCTTCGGCGCGCTGTCGGGGTTCATGCTCAACATGGTTTCGACCAGCACCCAGGCCCTGACCCAGTCGGCGCTCACCGACGACCTGCGCGGCCGCGTGATGGGGGTCTATACGGTCATCTACCGCGGCATGCCTGCGTTCGGCGCTCTCGCCGTCGGTATTCTGGCGGAATGGTTCGGCCTGCGCTGGACCTTTGCTGGTGCGGCCTTGACCTGCTTCGCGGTATGGGCATGGGTACTGCCGCGCTACCGCGTCATGGAGCGATCGTTGGAAACGGAGCGGCCCGCCGGCCCCGGGGAGGCCGCCGCCGGCCGGCCGGTCAGCGTTCCCTGACGCCGACCTGGAAGCCGAACCAGCGCGCAATCAGCGCGAGCCCGGCCGTCATGGCGACGATGAACAGGCTGATGATGCCGGCCACTTCGCGCGCCGAGCCGCTGCCCTGCGTCATGTATTCGAGCGCAAGCAGAGACAGCGTGATCGTCTCGCGGCTCGCCAGCAGCACCACGCTGCCGGTCGAGCCCGCGGCGGTCACGAAGTTGAGCGTGCTCACCAGTACCAGCGTCGGCGCGATCAGCGGCAGCCAGATGCGGAAGTAGGTGTAGAACCAGCCGGCGCCGGCGGTGCGCGCGGCCTCCTCCATGTCCTGGCCGATCTGCAGGAACGAGCTCTTCATGATCTGGATGCTGGTGAGCTTGCCCTGCAGGATCACGACGATGACGAGGATCCAGATCGAGCCGTAGAGCCAATTGAGCCCCGGGGTCGCGAGGATCACCCACAGGAGGCCGAGGCCCGCCAGGATTCCCGGGATGCCGGCGCTGAACCACAGGATCGAATCGAGCGTGGTGCGCCCCGGCCAGCGCCGGCGCACCAGCACGTAGGCGACGATCGAGAACAGGATCGGCGAGATGATCGCGGTGGACATGGAGATGATGACGGTGGTCTTGAGCGCCTCCAGGAACACCGGGTCGGACAGCACCGCCTCCCAGTGCTTGAGCGTGTAGACCGGCGTGACCTGGAAGAAGCCGGCCCGCGTCATGAAGCTGCCGCCCACCAGGGTGAGGATCGGCACGATGGTGAGCAGCGCCGCGATGAACACCACGGCCGCGAAAGCCGCCGGCTGCAGCACCGGGCCGAGATGGGTGAGGCCGGGCTTGTAGTTGCCCGAGATGGTGGTGTACTGGCGCCGCGTCAGCAGCCAGCGCTGGACCGGGATGATGACGAGGATCACCGCCAGCGTGATGCTGGCGAGCGCCGTCGCCGAGCCGTAGGCGGGCGGCTCGACATCCCGTATGAAACCGTAGATCTGGGTCGAATAGACGTAGAAATTGATCGGCGTGCCGAGAATCTGCTCGATCTCGAACGAGGAGAACATCCGCACCGCGTTCAGCATGAACACCACCACCATCGGCGGGATCATGACGGGCAGCGTGATCCGCATCATGGTCTTGATGCTGCCTGCTCCGGAAACCCGTCCCGCTTCTTCGAGGGCGAGGTTCATGTTGCGGAACGCAGGCGTCAGCAACATCACCTTCTGGGAGATCGCATTGCCCATCAGGTGCGCGAACACGATGCCCTCGACGCTGTAGATGTCGAACAGCGGACCACTTACGAACGGCAGCTTCTGGAACCAGACGTTGAGGATGCCAAAATAGGGATCGAGTAGCAGCGCCCAGCCGATGGTGGTGGTGAGCGCCGGCAGCATGTAGGAGATCCAGAAGGTGAATTCGAGGCCGCGCGAAAAGGGAATCCGGGTGCGCGCGAGCACCCAGGAGATCAGCACCGCGAGCGGAAAGCTGATGGCGGTGTAGGCGAAGAAAACCAGCACCGTGTTCCACAGGCTTCTGAAGATCAGCGGATCGGTGAAGGCTTCGCGCCAGTTGTTCAGGCCGAACTTGTAGGTTCCGACTACGACTCCGGCGACGTTGAAGCTCTGGATGAAGATCAGGACGATCGGGTAGATGATGTAGAACCCGAAGAACAGAATCAGCAGGGACATCACGAAGGTGCCGGTTCCGGGCCGGAACAGCCTTCGTCCGGGCATAAGCCCTGCCGCTGCGCTCATTTTCCTCTCCGCATCGACGGCCGGCTACGCGCCTTCCCGCTACTGGTAGCCCGCCTCGCGCATGATGTCGCGGAGCGTGCCCATGATGTCCTTCATGTCCGAGACGTAGGCCTCGTCCTCGAAGGCGATGAAATACTCGCGGTCGCGATGGACCCGGTAGGGCTCTTCGAGCGCGGCGTTGTCCACGTCGGCGCGCAGCGAGTCGGTGATCTCGGCGACGTTGACGAACAGCTGCTGTCCCTCGCGCGACAGGGCCCAGTTGACGAACAGCTTGGCGGCGTTGGGATTGGGCCCGTCGTTCAGGATCATGATGTTGGCGCCCGACGACGACAGGATCTCGCCCTCGGCGAGCTCGTGGGGCAGGTAGCCGCGCACCGGCAGGCCCTCCTTGGCGAGCTGGATCGCCAGGGTGTTCATGCCGAACAGGCCGAGGTGGAAGCGGCCCAGCGCCACCCATTCGGCGCCCTGGCGCGCGTCCTTGACGATGGTCGGCTTCAGTTCGGCGAACTTGCGGAACCAGGCCTCGCCGATCTTGGGATTGACGAACAGCGGCCCGGCGGTGCCGATGACGCCCGGCGTGGCCGGCGACCAGGCGACCACCTTGCCCTTCCACTTCGGGTCCACCAGGTCCCAGTAGGACTTGATCTCCTCGGGCTTCACCAGCTTGGTGTTGTAGGTCACGAGGTGGGAGGGGGACGCGCCCCAGGTGAAGATGTAGCGCCCCTCGGGGTCGGAATAATGGTGCTTGCCCTTGTACCAGCGCGCGCGGTCCGTCACGTCCGGGTCCACGAGCTGCGTGTCGAGACGCGCCAGCGCGTTGTTGGGAATGAGCTCGACCCGTGCGGAGTTCGCGCCGCCGATGCGCAGGTCCATCGTGAATCGGCCGACGCTGCGCTCGGCGAGGATGCGCGCGATCTGCTGGCGGCCGGCGGTGCTGATGTCGGAATGGACCTTCACCCCGTACTTCTTCTCGAACTCGGGAAAAATCTTGCGCAGGTTGCGGGCCATGCGGCCCGCGTTGAACAGGCGCACGTTGCCCTCGGCCTGGGCCGCCTTGACCAGCGCATCCCATTCCGGCGTGCCCGGCCCGCCCGCCGCCGCTGCGCCGTTCCAGGCCATGAGCGGCAACGCAACCGCTGCGGCCGCCGTCAGCGTGCCGCGCGAAACCCGTCGTGTGAACATGCCATGCCTCCTCTCGCCATATGCCGGGACGATCGACGGCCCGGCGCCTATCTTTCCTTGACGCCGACCTGGAAGCCGAACCAGCGTGCAATCAGGGCGAGCCCGGCCGTCATGGCGACGATGAACAGGCTGATGATGCCGGCCACCTCGCGCGCGGAGCCCACGCCCGCCGTCATGTATTCGAGCGCGAGCAGCGACAGCGTCACCGTATCGCGGCTCGCCAGCAGCACGACGCTCGAAGTGGCGCCCGCCGCCAGCACGAAGTTGAGCGTGCCCATGAGCACCAGCGTCGGCGCGATCAGCGGCAGCCAGATGCGGAAATAGGTGTAGAGCCAGCCCGCGCCCGAGACGCGCGCGGCCTCCTCCATGTCCTGGCCCATCTGCAGGAACGAGCTTTTGAACATCTGGATGCTGGTGAGCTTGCCCTGCAGGATCACGACGATGATCAGGATCCAGATCGAGCCGTAGAGCCACTGCAGGCCCGGGGTCGCGAGGATCACCCACAGGAGGCCGAGGCCCGACAGCATCCCCGGGATGCCGGCGCTGAACCAGAAGATCGAATCGAGAGTGGTGCGCCCCGGCCAGTTCCGGCGCACCAGGATATAGGCCACCATGGAGAACAGGACCGGGGAGATGATCGCGGTCGAGGTCGAGATGATGAGGGTGGTCTTGAGCGCCTGGAAGAAGGCCGAATCTGTCAGCACCATCTCCCAGTGCTTGAGGGTGTAGGTGGGCGTCGCCTGAAAGAACCCGGCGCGGGTCATGAAGCTGCCGCCCAGCAGGGTCAGGATCGGCACGATGGTAAGCAGCGCCACGATGAAGGCGACGAAGGCGAAGGACAGCGGCTGCAGGACCGGGCCGAGGTAGGTGAGCCCGGGCTTGTAATTGCCCGAGATGGTGGTGTACTGGCGCCGCGTCAGAAGCCAGCGCTGGATCGGGATGATGATCAGGATCACCGCCAGCGTGATGCTGGCGAGCGCCGTCGCCGAGCCGTAGGCGGGCGGCTCCATGACGCGGACGTAGTCGTAGATCTGGGTCGAGTAGACGAAGAAGCTGATCGGCGTGCCGAGGATCTGCTCGATCTCGAACGAGGAGAACATCCGCACCGCGTTCAGCATGAACACCACCACCATCGGCGGGATCATGACGGGCAGCGTGATCCGCAGCATGGTCTTCAGCGTGCTGGCGCCCGAGACCCGTCCCGCCTCCTCGAGGGCGAGGTTCATGTTGCGGAACGCGGGCGTCAGCAGCATCACCTTCTGGGAGATCGCATTGCCCATCAGGTGCGCGAACACGATGCCCTCGACGCTGTAGATGTTGAAGAAGTATTCGTCGATGAACGGCAAGTTGCGCGCCCAGACGTTGATGAAGCCGAAGGCGGGGTCGAGCAGCAGCGTCCAGCCGATGGTGGTGGTGAGCGCCGGCAGCATGAACGAAACCCAGAACAGGAACTCGAAGCCCCGGCTGAATGGAATCCGGGTGCGCGCGAGCACCCAGGAAATCAGCACCGCGAGCGGGAAGCTGAAGGCGGTGTATGCGAAGAACACCAGCACCGTGTTCCAGAGGCTTTTCGAGATCAAGGGGTCCGAGAAGGCTTCGCGCCAGTTGTCGAGCCCGAAGGTGAAGGTGCCCATGACGACACCCGCGACATTGAAGCTCTGGATGAAGATCAGTACCATCGGGTAGATGATGTAGAACCCGAAGAACACGATCAGCACCACCATCACGAACATGCCGGTGCCGGGCCGCCGCGCGCGGGACGCGGGGCGAGTGGGCAGGGTCAGGCTCGACATGCGGCCCTCCCGGCGGTGGCGGGGTGCGGGTCGTGGGACCGGCAAAGCAGGAATGTCATTGCGGAAGTGTCCGTCACGGGGAACGGGAAGGACGGGCGAAGGGGCGTGCGTCCCCGTCGCCCGCCGGTGCTACTGGTGGCCGGCCTCGCGCATGATGCGCCGGAGCGTGTCCATGATCTCCTTGGTCTTCGCGGCGTATTCGGGATTTTCGAAGGAGATGAGGTAGTTGCCGTTGCGATCCATGCGGTACTGCGGCGCGATCACGCTGTTGTCGACGTCGCGACGCAGCGAGTCGGTGGTCTCGGAAACCGCCATGAACATCTGCTGCGCCTCGCGCGACAGCGCCCAGTTCGTGAACAGCTTGGCCGCGTTGGGGTTGGGCGCCCGGTCCATCACCATGAGGTTGGCGCCCGAGGACGACAGCATCTCGCCTTCCTTGAGCGGATGGGGCAGGAAACCCTGGATCGGGAAGCCTTCCGCGGCAAGCTTGGTCGCGATCTGGTTCATGCCGAACAGGCCGATCGGGTAGCGGCCGAGCGCGACCCATTCCGCGCCCTGGCGCGAGTCCTTGACAAACACGGCGCCGGTTTCGGTCGCGAAGCGGCGGAACCACTCCGCGCCGATTTTGGGGTTCAGGAACATCGGGCCGCTGGTGCCGATGGTGCCGGGCGTCGCCGGCGACCAGGCGACGATCTTGCCCTTCCACTTGGGGTCGAGCAGGTCCCAGTAGGATTGGATCTCCTCGGGCTTCACCATCTTGGTGTTGAACGTGACCACGTGGGTCGGTGAGACGCCCCAGGTGAACACGTAGCGTCCCGCGACGTCGGAATAGGTGTGCTTGCCCTGGAACCACTTCGACTGGTCGGTGACGTCGGGGAGGATAAGGAGCTCGTCCACCGGGGAGAGCGCGTTGTTCGGAATCAGTTCGGCGTTGGCCGAGTTGGCGCCGCCGATCCGCACGTCCATGGTGAAACGGCCGACCTTGCGCTCGGCCAGAATGCGCGCGATCTGCTCGCGTCCGCCGCCGGTGTCGGTTCCGACGCGGATGTTGTATTTCTTCTCGAACTCGGGGAAGGCCTTGCGCAGGGTGAGCGCCATGCGGCCGGCCAGCACGACCTGCACGCGGCCTTCGGCCTGCGCCGCCTTCACCAGCTCGTCCCACTCCTTCGAATTCTGGGCCTGTGCTGTGGCGGCGCCCATCGCCAGGGCCAGCGCCGCACAGGCCGTGGCAGTGAATCCTGCCGTCAGTCGTCCGATCATGTCTGCCTCCTGATTTCGTTTTTTATCTTTTGGTTTCGTATTTGTGGAAAGCGTACCCCGTTGCGCGCCGCGGGACAACCGTGGGGACGGGCCGGCGGGCCTCAGCCGTTGGCGGCCGCGGCCAGCGCCGGCGCGCCGCGCAGGTAGGCTTCCAGGTGCTCGACCAGCAGCGTCACCTTGGGCTGCGGGTAGCGCGTGCGCGGGTAATAGGCGCGGATGCAGCGGTCCGAGGCGAGCTGTCCGTCGAGCGCGGATTCGAGCCGGCCCGCCGCGAGATCCTCGCGTACCGTGTAGTCGGGCAGGCGTCCGACGCCGAGGCCGCGCAGCACCGCCTCGTGCAGCGCGGCGCCGGAATTGGTCGCGAAGGTGCCGGAAATCTTCACGGCATAGCGGCCGTCGGGCCCCTCGAAGGTCCATTCGTAAGGCACCCGCTGGCCGGCGTGGATCAGGCAGTTGTGGGCGGCAAGATCGGCGGGCGTCGAGGGACGACCGTGACGGCGGAAGTATTCCGGCGTCGCCACGACGTGATAGCCGACCGGCAGCAGCACCCGCGATTCGATGCTGGCGTCGTTGATGTCGGCGCTGCGGATCAGCAGGTCCACGCCCTGCTCGATCAGGTTGAACGGGCCCGAGCCCACGGTGAACTCCACCGTGAGCTGGGGGTAGCGCTCGGTGAAGGAGATGATGCCCGACACCACCGCGCGCAGGCCGACGCCGAGCGTCGCGTGGACGCGGATCTGCCCGGCCACCTTGTCGGCGTAGCCCGCGGCCTCGCCCGAGGCCTGGGCGAGATCGGAGAGCGCCTTGGCACAGCGGCGGTAGAACTGGCTGCCCGCCTCGGTGAGCGACAGCCGCCGGGTCGAGCGGTTGAGAAGCTGCACCCCGAGCCGGGCCTCGAGCGCGGTCACGCGCTTGGAAACCACGGAAGGCGACAGGTCGAGCTCCTTGGCGGCGGCGGAAAAGCCCTTGCGCTCCACCACGCGCGTGAAGGCGAGGATTTCGTTGAGGTCGTCCATGTCACGTCTCCCGCAGGATTCCCCCCTTTTCGAAGGTTAATCAGGGGAAATAATACGCGAGAACTCTGCTCCCAGGAACGGGAAATCCGAAGGCGGAACCCCGTGCCGGCCGGTCAGGCGGGGGCGAACTTGGGCAGGGTGACGTCCGGGGCGACGTCGTCGAACACCACCTTCACCCGCATGTCGCAGGCGACCCGGTCGGCCGGGCAGCCGGTCACGGTGGAGAGCAGGCGCGGGCCTTCGTCGAGCTCGATCACGGCGACGACGTAGGGCAGCTCCCCCTCCCAGCCCTTGTGGTAGAGCCGCTGATAGGTGACGAAGCTGAACACGCGGCCGGTGCCCTTCACCTCGGTCCAGTCGTGCTCCCCCGACAGGCAATGGACGCAGCGCTGCGACGGCGGGAACCGGAACTTCCCGCACGACCGGCACTTCTGCAGCACCAGCTTGTGCGCCCGCGCGGCATCCCAGAACGGCTTGGATTCGGCCGAGGGACGCGGCAGGGGCTTGGCATAGGGGGCGGCGGTGTCGACGCTCATGTGGCGGTCCCCAGGATCAGGGTGGAATGGCACACGGTGTTGCCGCCGTGGCCCGAGACCAGGCAGGTCTCGGCGCCCGCGACCTGGCGTTCGGGGCCGTGGACGCCCTGGAGCTGGCGCACGCCCTCGACCACCTGCAACACGCCCTCGGCGTGGGCCTCCGAGAGCTGGCCGCCCGAGGTATTGGTGGGCAGGCGGCCGCCCATGCGCAGCGCCCCCGAGGCGACGAACGGGCCGCCCTCGCCCTTCTTGCAGAAGCCGTAGTCCTCGAGCTGTGTCAGCACCATATAGGTGAAGCAGTCGTAGATCTGCGCGCAGTCGATGTCCTTCGGCCCGAGGCCCGCCATCGCATAGGCGCGCTTGCCGGACGGGCCGGCGGCGGTGTTCACCATGTTGTCGTCGGCGAACCAGCCCTTGAGGTTGTTGTGGGTGCCGAACCCCTTGATCAGCACCGGGCGGCGCCGGAGGTCCCGGGCGCGCTCGCGCGTCGTCACCACCACCGCGCCGGCGGCGTCGGAGCGCAGGCTGCAGTCGAGCAGGCCGAACGGCTCCACGATCATGCGCGCGGCATGGTAGTCCGCCATGGTGAGCGGCTTCTTCATCATCGCGTCCGGGTTGCGCAGGGCGTGCTCGCGGAACGCGCAGGCGATGGCGCCGAAGTGGTCGCGCGTGGTGCCGTAGAGGTGCATGTGGCGGCGCGCGCCGAAGCCGTGCATGGCGGGCGCGCCGAACAGGCCGTATTCGGGGCCGAACTCCTGGGCGTCCATCTCCTCGGAGCGCGTCGCCGAGCGCATCCGCGCGTCCTCGCTGCGGTGCGTGCGCGACCACGAATCGCGTCCGTAGCCGCACAGCACCACGCTCGCGAGCCCGGCCTCGATCGCCATGACGGCGAGGATCACCGACAGGATCTGGCTCGCGCCGCCGTTGGCGGTGGTGGTGGAGAAATTCGCGTTGATGCCGAGACGTTCGCCGATCACCTGGTGGAAGGTGTAGATATCGTCGGGCCCGCGGATCAGCAGGCCGTCCACGTCGGCGGCAGTGAGCCCGGCGTCGCCCAGCGCGGCGACGCAGGCCTGCTCCACCAGGCCGACGGCGCTCATGCCGGGCACCTTGCCGAGCGGCGAGGTGCCGGCGCCGACGATGGCGAAGCGGTCGCGGTAGGCGGCGTTGGGCGCGGG
>JBJHBM010000055.1:0-11040 GCA_050485485.1 Alphaproteobacteria bacterium
CGACGAGGCCGCCTTCGTCGACGCCGCACTCGAGCAGGTGCACCGCTGGTTCGTGCACGAGCCCACCCGACAGACGCCCCACCTCGTCTACGCCCAGGTGGTGCCGGGCCGTGCGGGCGTGCGCGGTGTCGGCATCGTGGAGGCGCGGCGCTACCTGCAGGTCTTCGACGCGATGCGCGTCGCGGAGCGCAGCGGACGTCTGCAAGCCGATCTGCGCGACGGGTTCCGGACCTGGGTCGAGGCGCTCGAGGCGTGGCTGGCCAGCGCGGCGCAGCCCGCCACCGTGCGGCGTGACGGCGTCGAGCTCGCCTGCCGGCGCGGTCACGGTGACCACCCGCGCCGAGTGGATCTGGCGGGCGGTCGCGAGCCGCTCCGGCGCGAGGCCGAGCGCGGCGGCGGCCCGCGCCCGGTTCTCGGCGACCCGTTCCACGTCGTCGCCCGAGCCGAAGCCGACGTTGAGTGAATCGAAGATGCCTTCGCTCACGCCGCCCGCGCGCGTGAAGAACCCGTGGCGCACGCCCGCGAGCGCGGCGAGCGCGGGATCGGTGAGGCAGGGCGGCGCAGAGGCGGTCATGGTCGCTCCGTGGCTGGTGCCGCGCATCGCGGTCACTTCGAACGCGGCGCGAAGCCGGGTGGCACGCCGAGGCGGCCGTCGGTGAGCGCGAGCACCTTGAACAGATTGCCCATTTCCGAGGGCGCGATCAAACGCCTTAGCGCGCCCTCGATCCCGGCGCGCGTTTCGTCGTCCTTGCCGGCGGCGAGACGTTCGGCGCGCCGGACGATGCCGAGCGCCTGCAGGAAGTGTCCCTGGGACATCGGGCCGAAGGTGGTGGCGCCGCTGTCGCGCGCGGCCGTCGCCAGCGCCGCGAAATCGACGTGGACGGTGAGGTCGGCGGCGCCGGGCGCGGCCAGCGGGTCGGCGTATTCGTGCCCGCGCACCGCCTGCAGCGTCTCCCCCGTGCCGCTGGTGACGTGGCCGTAGTCGAAGATCAGCGCGGCCCCGCCGAGCGCCGCCAGCCGCCCGCCCAGATGGCGCGCAATGGCGTCGGCGCCCGCGCACAGTTCCATGATCTCGCCCGGCTCGGCGTCGGCGGGCAGGCCGGCCGGCGCCTCGCCGGCGCCGAGCGGTGGTCCCGGCGCGAAATGGAACCGGCCGGCCGCGTCCGCGCTGATCAGGCGCTCGGCCCATGCGCCCGTGCCGACCCGCACGAACTGGCGCACCGGCAGGGCGTCGAAGAACTCGTTGGCGATCACGATGGCCGGTCCCGGCGGGACGTCCTCGATGCAGGCGCACCAGCTCGGCATATGGGCCGCGAGCGCGCGCGCCTGGCGCGCGCGCAGCGCGGGGCTGGTCTCGACCAGCCACAGCCGCGCGGCCTCCACGAAGCCGCCCTGGCGTGCGGCGGCGCGCAGCGCGTCCGCCATCAGGGTGCCGCGACCCGGGCCCAGCTCGGCCAGGACGAACGGGTCGGGCCGGCCCATCATCTCCCACACGACCGCGGCCCAGAGGCCGGCCATCTCCCCGAACATCTGGCTCACCTCGGGCGCGGTCATGAAGTCGCCCTGGGCGCCGAACGGATCGCGCGTCATGTAGTAGCCGTGCTCGGGGTGCGCCAGCGCCAGCGCCATGTAGCGCGCGACCGGGATGGGACCGCACGCGGCGATCTCGGCGCGGATGATGTCGGCGAGGGCGGTCAACGGCCGCCCGTGGCGCGGGCGGCTCCTTGCGCCCGCGCGACGAGCCACAGGCCGACGGCGATCAGCGGCAGCGACAGCCATTGGCCCATCGTGGTTCCGAACGGCAGGAATCCGATATGGGCGTCGGGCTCGCGGAACAATTCTCCGACGATGCGGGCGATGCCGTACCCGGCCGCGAAGGCGCCGGTCAGCAGGCCGGGCCTGGCACGGGCATGGGCGAAGCGCGCGAGCGCCACGAGCACCAGGAACAGCACGAGCCCTTCCAGCGCGGCCTGATAGAGCTGGCTCGGGTGGCGCGGCTCCGGGCCGCCGCCCGGAAACACCATCGCCCAGGGCACGTCGCCGACGCGGCCGTAGAGCTCGCCGTTGATGAAGTTGGCGATGCGTCCGAAGAACAGGCCGATCGGCGCCACCAGCGCGATCACGTCGCCGAGCGCGAGAATCGGCACGCCGCGCCGGCGGCAGAACAGCACGATCGCGGCCATCACGCCGAGGAGTCCGCCGTGGAACGACATGCCGCCTTCCCAGATCGAGAGCACGGCGAGCGGATTGGCGGCGTAGAACGCCGGATTGTAGAACAGGACGTAGCCGAGGCGCCCGCCCAGGATCACGCCGAGCGTCGCCCATAGCAGGAAGTCGTCCACCAGGGCGCGCGTGAGCGGCGAAGGCACGCCCGGTGCGGGCGCCCGCGCGGCCAGGCGCGCGGCCAGCCACCATCCGATCAGCAGTCCGCCGATATAGGCGAGCGCATACCACCGGATCGCCAGGGGGCCGATCTCGATCAGGACCGGGTCGATGGCGGGGAAGGGCAGGGCGAGGACTGGGGGCATCGGCTGTGCTTTCGGGCCGCTTGCGGGCGTCGCCGCGAGGATAGGGGCCACGGGTTCCGCCCGCAAGGGCGGCCCTCGGGGGAGGGCGGTTCTCGGGTGTGGCGCGGCGCGCGTGCCTTGCGCGCCGGCGCCGCGGGCGTCATAGTCCGGTCATGCAGACGCGCAACCGACTTCTCGACGATCTCGCCCGCGTGGCCACGGGCGCGCTCGGCGTCGCCGCCGGAATGCGGCGCGAGGTCGAGGACGCGCTCAAGGGCCGTTTCGGCAGCGTGCTCGACCGCGAGGGTTTCGTGACGCGCGAGGAGTTCGACGCGGTCAAGGCGATGGCCGCCAAGGCGCGCGCCGAGAACGACGCGCTCGAAACGCGCGTCGTCGCGCTCGAGGCCGAGATCGCGAAGCTGCGGGGCGACGCGCGCCGCTAAGCCCGCGGGCCGCGCAACCGCCTGTTATCCACAAGAAATTTTGCTGGAATTCATGCTGCCCCTTGCGCGGTTTGGGGGAACCTGTCACCCTACATCAGGTAGTAGCTGAAGGGGGCATAACCACAATATGTCGGCCTGCCCTGAAAGTAGTCATCTTCCGGTATGCGCGTCGGCGGCCGGAGTCCGCGCCTCCTCCGAGGCGCAGGGGGCCAGGATCGGCTCCCGTCTCAACCCCGTTCCAGACCGAGGGAGCCGGCCATGACCGAATCCCTGTACGAGCCCGAGTTTCTGCACGGGCACCCCATCGATACCGTCGAGCAGCTGGTTTCCTCCAACGAGTGGTCGTTCGAGCGCTTCGGCGAGGACGAGCTGGCGGTGGAGCTGGCCGGCCGCTGGTGCGACTACCGGCTGTTCTTCGCCTGGCACCCGGAAGCGGCGGCGATCCACTTCTCGCTCGCCTTCGACATGCGGGTACCGTTCGACAAGCGCAACGAGGTCGGCGCGCTGATCACGCTGATGAACGAGAAGCTGTGGATCGGCCATTTCGACCTGTGGTCCGACAACGGCCTGCCGATGTATCGCTACGCCTTCCTGCTGCGCGGCACCAACGGGCCGAGCGCCGAGCAGATTCGCGAGCTGGTCGCCATCGCGATCGAGGAATCGGACCGTTTCTACCCGGCGTTCCAGTTCGTGATCTGGGGCGGCCGCGCGCCGGCCGACGCCATCGCCTGCGCGATGGTGGATCCCGTCGGCGAGGCGTGAGCGCGTCCAGACAATTCCCGAACGGCGTGGTGCTCGTCGGCTGCGGCCGCATGGGCGGCGCGCTGCTGTCGGGCTGGCTCGGGCAGGGCATCGTGGCGCCCGCCGACGTCCTCGTGATCGAGCCCGGCGAGGCCGCGCGCGCCGAGGCGGCGCGGGCCGGCGTCGCGACCGCCCCCGACGGGGCCGCCCTCGCGGGCCGCGCCGCGCCCGACCTCGTGCTGGTCGCGGTCAAACCCCAGGTCATGGACGCGGTGCTGCCGGCCTATGCCGCGCTCGGCGGCGGCGCCACCGTGTTCCTGTCGATCGCGGCGGGACGCACCACGGATTCCTTCCTGCGCCATCTCGGCGCGGCGACCCCGGTGGTGCGCGCCATGCCCAACACGCCCGCCCAGGTCGGGCGCGGCATGACCGCGCTCTACGCGACCGCGCGCGTCGGGCCGGCCCAGAAGGAGATGTGCGCGGCGCTGATGGGGGCGGTGGGCGAGACGGTTTGGCTCGAGGACGAGGGGCTGATGGACGCCGTCACGGCGGTCTCGGGCTCCGGCCCGGCCTATGTGTTCCATCTGATCGAGGCGCTGGCCGAGGCCGCGCGCGCCGCCGGACTGCCGGCGGCGATGGCCGAGCGGCTCGCCCACGCCACCGTGACGGGGTCGGCCGAGCTCGCCTTCCGCTCGAAGGAGGGCGCGGCGCGCCTGCGCGAGCAGGTGACGAGTCCCGGCGGCACCACCGCCGCCGCCCTCGAGGTGCTGATGGGCGAAAAGGGGCTCGCCGACCTCATGACCCGGGCCGTCGCCGCCGCGGCGAAGCGCTCCCGCGAGCTGGCGGGGTAGAGCACGATCGGTTTTGCGTGAAGCGGCGGCCGCGCCCTGCCTTTTTCCGTCATGCCCCGACGTGATCCACTGTTGTCCGGTTCGTGTCACCCCCACCCCGGCCCTCCCCCATAAAGGGGGAGGGAGTCCTGCGGAATGCGCCGTGCGTTCCCTCCCCCCTCGTGGGGGAGGGACAGGGTGGGGGGTGCAGGCTGCATCCGAGCCTCCTTCATCCTGGACACCGGCGGCACCCGCCAGCCCAGGGCAAGTCCGGTATTGCGTTCCGAGCTTGACCGGACAGCCGTGGACGTGATCGGGGCCTCCACGCGGCGACCCGGCTCCGGCCATCTCCCCATCGTCATACCCGCGCAACGGGTCCGGCCGAAGGCCGGCTCCCGGCATCTTTATTCTCGTCATGCCCGGCGAAGGCCGGGCATCCACGTTCTTTTATGTCCTCACAGCAAAAAAACGCGTGGATGGTCGTGCCAAGCACGACCATGACGTGGGAAGGGATGCACCATGGATGCGGCGGATCGTGAAGCTTGCCCTCGGGCCGGCCTTCGGCCGGACCCGCGGGTCCGCGCATGACGAGACTATCGCGGACCCGGTCCCTCCCTACCTGTGGGGGACAGGATGGGGGGCAGGCCCCGTGCGACTCCCACCAAACCGATCCCGCTCTAGCAGGACCGCTACATCGGCAGGCGGATGCGGGCGCGCAGCCCGCCCATCGGGCTCTCTTCCAGGAAGATCTCGCCGCCGTGGCCGTGGACCACGTCGCGGGCGATGGTGAGGCCGAGCCCGACGCCGCCCGTCTCCACGTTGCGCGAGGCGTCGAGGCGGTGGAAGGGACGGAACACCGTCTCGCGCTCCGACGGCGGGATGCCCGGGCCGTCGTCGTCCACGGTCAGCTCGATCGCGGTGCCCGCATGCCGCGCGCCGAGCGTCACCTTGCTGCCGTGACGGACGGCGTTGCCGGCGAGGTTGGCGAGGCAGCGCCGCAAGGCCTCGCGGCGCACGGTGGCGACCAGCCGGCTTTCGCTCGCGATCTCGACGTCCGCGCCCTGACGGCGCATGGTGGCGGCGACATCCTCGATCAGCTCCGCGAGATCGGTTTCGCGGGCCGCCTCGTCGCCCTCGCCGCGCGCGAAGGCAAGGTATCCCTCCACCATGCGCGCCATTTCCTCGACATCGGCCCTGAGCTCGTCGCCGCCGGGAATGTCGGGCATCATCGCGAGCTGGAGCTTCATGCGGGTGAGCGGCGTGCGCAGGTCGTGGGACACGCCGGCCAGCATCTCGGTGCGCTGCGACATCTGGCGCTGCAGCCGGTTGCGCATCAGGTTGAAGGCCGCCGCCGCCTGGCGCACCTCGGTCGCGCCCTGGATGCGGAAGGAGGGGACGTCCTGGCCCTTGCCGAGCGAATCGGCCGCGGCCGCGAGGCGGCGGATGGGTCGCACCTGGTTGCGCATGAACATCATCGCCACCGCGAACAGGATCAGGGAGCTGCCCACCATCAGCGCGATGAAGAGGTAGGTCGTCGAGGTGAACAGGCGCTTGCGCGGCGCGAGGATGTGCAGCACGCCGTCCGACAACTGGATATCGACGATGACGTCACGCTCGAGGGCGTCATTGTCGATATGGATGGGGCGGTGGATCACCTGCGACAACTCATGGCGGAGCAGGCGCTCGACGCGGTCGCTGTCCGGTTCCGGCTCGTTCTTGAAGATCGCGCCTTCGCGGAACTCGACCTCGATCTGGAAGTGCTGGCGGGCGAAGGCGAAGGCGTTGGCGCGATCCTCGGCGGTCGGGGCCTGGCGCATGAGGTCGATGGTGGCCGCGATGTCGCCGGCCAGCGCGCGCGACAGCCGCACCGCCACCGTTTCCCAATGGCGCTCGAAGAACACGTAGGCCGAGAACACCTGCAGGAGGATCAGCGGCGAGACGATGATCAGGAGCGAGCGGCCGAACAGGCTCTTCGGCAGGAACCGCTTGATTGCGGTCGAAACCGGCCTGCGCGCCCATAGCCTCTCGATTGTCGCGGTCATCGCCGTCTCCTAGTCCGCCGGCGGATTGGTGGCGCCACGCCCGGGATCATGCCCCGAACCGGCCAGCCGGGAAAGCTGGATGATCATGAACATGGCCGCCAGCGCCATGGCGGCCAGCCACCAGGTCTGCCACAGGCCGTAGGACAGGGAGGCGATTGCGAAGGCCGTCATGGCCTGGCCCGCGGCCAGCGCCTGGACATGGCGGTCCGGGATGCGCCCGACGCGCCAGAACACCAGGAACACGAGGGCGCCGCCGAGCGCGGCGCCAGGCAGGCCCAGCTCCAGCCAGAGCTGCAGGGGCGCGCTGTGCGGGTGGAGCGAGATGCGTTCGCCGAACGGCGCATCGGGGCCGGGCAGCAGGGGAACCTCAACCCGCCCACCGGGCAACGACCGGGAGGAATTGAGCCCATGGCCGAGCAGCGGGCGCTCGAGCGCCCGCGTGCCGGCATATTCCCAGATGATGAAGCGATGGTTCACCGACATGTTGGCGCTGATGTGGGCGCGGTCGGCGGGCGCGAAAGCATCGAGCGCCGCGGTGATCGCCAGCGGGTATGCCAGCACGGCGAGCAGGCCGGCGACGGCTATCGCGCGCGCGCCGTGCCGCGGCAAGGCCAGCGCCAGCAGCCAGGCTCCGAATCCCAGGCACAGGGCGACCAGGGCCGAGCGCGAGTTGACCATCAGGCCCGCGGCGAACAGGGGCGGGGCGGCCAGCAGCGGGGGAAGCCACGACGGCCGCGGCGCGGCGGCGAGGACGGCCGGCCACAGCATCAGGGCAAAGACGGCCATGCCGCGGGTGTGGGCCACGTAGAGCTGCTGGGAAGGAGCTTCGTAGTCGTTCCGCACCCAGCGCAGCAGGTGCCAGCCGAGCAGGCCGTCCACGACGATCAGGAGCAAGGCAGCGCCCAGGCCGAGCCACAGGCCGGTCCGGACGAGCGCGAGGTCGCGCCCGGCAAACCTGCGCCCGCGCGCGGTGAGCGCGACCGTGCCGAGGAACACGGCCGCGAGCGCCCACAGCTTGGAGAGGCTTTCTCCCGGTACGACCGCCCACAGCACGGTGGTTCCCGACCAGCCGACGGCGAGGGCGAAGACGACGGCGAGCGGCCGCGACCACTGCGGCCACAGGCGGCCCGCGCGGAGGTCGTCGGCGGTCAGCGCGAGCGCCGCGGCGAGCGCGAGGAACGTCAGCGACGTCGGCGCATAGGCGCCGGCGACGGGCGTCAGGAAAGCCAGCGCGGCGAGAAACCGCGCGAGTGCGGGCGAGGCGCCGTCGGCCGCCGGCACGCCGTCTTCCGCCGCGCCGTCCCGCGTGCGGGAGGGGGCGGTCACGACGGCACCCGCGAGGACGCCGCCGCCCGGCGGCTGCGGCGGTCGCGGAACCACGCCGACCAGTACACGTAGCGCTTCCCGGAATTTTCCCAGAGCTTGAACCAGAAGCGGCTCAGCGGATAGAGCGCGC
The DNA here is from genome assembly GCA_050485485.1 of Alphaproteobacteria bacterium. Taxonomy (GTDB): domain Bacteria; phylum Pseudomonadota; class Alphaproteobacteria; order SMXQ01; family SMXQ01; genus WHSO01. Next base: position 8,020 of record JBJHBM010000055.1, read on the forward strand.
GGGCGAGGCCGGCGGTCCGGACCGTCTTGTCGAAGCGGACGTCGCCGATGGTGGAGCCGGCCGCATCGTCGGTGCGCAGCGGCGCGGGATGGACCACCAGGGACTCGATCCCGGTCCGCCAGCAGTATCCCTGCAGGGTGTCGATGGGAACCCACGAGCGCTCGGTATGGAGGTAGAGGCGCCGGGCCGCCGCGCGCCGGATCAGGTAGGCATGCGCCCCGCCGTGGGTGCTGGGCAGGCGCGCGAGCGCGTAGCCGCCCAGGAGCGGCGCGACGATGCGGCAGCCGCGGCGGTAGATCTTGGCGCTGCCGAGGAACCGGATCAGGTCCCACGGCACCGGCGTCGTCATCAGGGCGCGCAGCACCGCGGGAAAATCGTCCTCGAACAGGACGTCGTCCTCCAGGACCAGGGCCGCCTCCAGCCCCTCGTCGAGCATCTTGCGATAGACGGCACGGTGCGACATCAGGCAGCCGAGCTCGCCCCGGGTCATGTCGCGCCCGAAATAGCGGCGCCGGCGCGCGCCGTCGTAGACGGGGCACGCGTCCAGGGAAAGCGCGCGGCCGTCGACGGCATCGAAGAACGCGAACGGCAGGCCGATGGCGTCGAGCCGGTCCTTCATGGCCCGGCGGCGGTGGGCGTCCTTCTCCATGTTGATGACGAAGACCGGCGGGAGCGGGGCGGGGGGCGTGCGCGGCTCTGCTGCGATCGTGGGCTCGGGGACCATGCTCATGGGTCTGTCTTTGGCGTGTCGTGGGGGGCGGTTCAGTCCGGCCTGAGCACGTAGCCCTGGCCGCGCACGGTGCAGATGTAGCGCGGCAGGCGGGGGTCGCCCTCGATCTTGCGCCGGAGCCGCGTCACCTGCACGTCGATGGTGCGGTCGGAGCCGGGCTCGCCGCTCTCGCTGGCGAGCTCGGCGCGGCTCAGAACTTCGCCCGCGCGCCGCGCGAGCGCCCGGAGCAGGTTCGCTTCCGTGGTGGTGAGGTGGACGCGCTGGCCGCCGCGCGTCAGCACGAGACGGCCGGGGTCGAAGGTGCAGTCGCCGAACGCGATGGCGTCCTCGGCCGGACGCGCCGTCTCGGCGCGGTCGAGGATGCGGCGGATGCGCAGCAGCAGCTCGCGCGGCTCGAACGGCTTGGGCAGATAGTCGTCGGCGCCGAGCTCGAGCCCGGCGATGCGGTCCTCGGCCTCGCCCATCGCGGTCAGCATCAGGATCGGCACGCGGCTGGCGCGGCGCAGCGCCGCGGTGAGTTCGAGCCCGGTTTCGCCCGGCATCATCACGTCCATGACCAGCAGGTCGAAGTCGAAGCCCTGGAGGCGGGCGCGGGCCGCCGCCGCGCTCTCGGCGACGGTGACGCGGAAGCCGTTGGCGCGGAGGTAGCGGCTGAGCAGGTCGCGCAGGCGGCGGTCGTCGTCCACCACGAGGATGTGCGGCGCGTCGAGCGCGGGAGCGGCTTCGGCGGCCATCGGCGCCTCAGCGGGCCGCGCCGCCCGCGCGCGGGGCGGGGCGCGCGGGGGACGGGCGCGGGGACTCGGGCGCGTCCGGCTCGGTGCCGAAGCGGCGCCGGTCCTCGGCGCCGATCAGCCCGGTCAGCACCTTGCGGAAGCCGCCGACGGCCTCGGCGCCGGCCTGGCGGTAGGCGCGCGCGAGCAGGGCCCGCTGGCGCTCGGTCAGCTCGCGCTCGAACTCGGCGCCCTTGGGGGTGAGGGCGAGATGGCGGCGGCGGCGGTCGCGCAGGCCGGGCTTGTGGGCGATCAGCTCCTGGCGCGCGAGGTCGGCCAGCACGCGCGACAGCGACTGCTTGGTGACGCGCAGCAGCGCGAGAAGCTCGGAGACGGTGAGGCCGGGATGGCGGCCGATGAAGTAGAGCGCGCGGTGGTGCGCGCGGCCGAGCCCGAGGCGGGCGAGCACCTGGTCGGCCTCCTCGACGAAGTCGCGGTAGGCGAAGAACAGCAGCTCCATGCCCTCGCGCAAGTCCTCCTCGCGCAGGAACAGGGGATTGAATCCGGGTTTCAGGTCAGCCACGTTGACATATATGATGGCAAATGCTAGTCAACGCAACGGCCTTGGAGAGGGTCCGTAACCCATTGAAAGATTTGGAACATGGCGATTTTACCCTTCGACGACCGCGACGGGACGATCTGGTATGACGGCGCGCTGGTGCCGTGGCGCGACGCGCGACTCCACGTGCTCAGCCACGGGCTGCACTACGCCTCCTGCGTGTTCGAGGGCGAGCGCGTCTACAACGGCGCCATCTTCAAGCTGACCGAGCATTCCGAGCGCCTCGCGAAGTCGGCCGAGGTGCTGGGCTTCGATCTGCCCTACACGGTGGCCGAGATCGACGCCGCCTGCAACGCGGTGGTCGCGGCCCAGGGGATCGTCGACGGCTACGTCCGCCCGGTGGCGTGGCGCGGCTCCGAGATGATGGCGGTGTCGGCCCAGCAGACCACCATCCACGTCGCCATCGCCGCGTGGCAGTGGCCGTCCTACTTCGACCCGGCCGCGCGCCTGAAGGGCATCCGCCTCACCCTCTCCAAGTGGCGCCGCCCGGCGCCCGACACCGCGCCCACCGCGGCCAAGGCGGCGGGGCTCTACATGATCTGCACGCTCAGCAAGCACGCCGCCGAGGCGGCCGGCTACCACGACGCGCTGATGCTCGATTACCGCGGCCTGATCGCGGAGGCGACCGGCGCCAACATCTTCCTGGTGCAGGACGGCCGCCTGCACACGCCGGCGCCGGACTGCTTCCTCGACGGCATCACGCGGCGCACCGTGATCGCGCTCGCGCGCGCGCGCGGGATCGAGGTGGTGGAGCGCCAGATCGCGCTCGACGAGCTGGCCCGCACCCAGGAGGTGTTCCTGACCGGCACCGCGGCCGAGATCACGCCGGTCGGCGAGATCGACCGGCATCGCTTCACGGTCGGTGAGATCACGCGCACGCTGATCGAGGCCTACGACGCGCTGGTGCGCGGCGGCGCGGCCCCGGCCGCGGCCACCCGCGCCTCCGCGCGCTGACCCGGCAC
>JBJHBM010000056.1:0-10944 GCA_050485485.1 Alphaproteobacteria bacterium
GCCGCGCGCTGACCCGGCACCCGGCCGGGGCGGTCAGCGGCCGCCGCGGCTCATGGCCTTGATGGCGGCCTCCACCACCGGTTTCGGGGTGGCGTGCAACCGCGTGATGGCCGCCGTCATTTCCTCCCAGTCCATCGGATCGATCTCGAGGTTCTGGCGCCGTCCCTCTTCCAGAAATTGCGCATCGCGCGTGGTCGCCTTGAAGGCTTCGCGCAAGGCGGCAAGCCGGTCGGCGGGCAGCGCCGGCGGGGCGACATAGGGGCGAGCCATGGTCTGGCTCGCCAGCAAGAGCTCCAGGATCTGCCGCTGCTCCTCGGTTCTCGCGAACTCGACCACCGAGGGCACGTCGGGAAGCTCGGGGACGCGCTTGAGCGTCGAGACCGAGAGGATGCGCACCTTGCCTTCGCGGATGTAGGAGGCCTGTGTGCTCTTGAGGCTGGCGTAGGACCACGCGCAACGCCCTTCCACCTCGCCGCGCTCCAGCGCAAGCGTGATGTCGTTGCCCCCGGGATAGCCCGCCACCACCTTGAACTTGAAGCCCAACACCTGCTGCAACACGGTCGGCAGGGTCACGGTAGCCGATCCGGGGCCGCTGCCACCTACGATCATTTCGCGCTCGCGCACGTCCTCCATCGAGCGGATCGTGCTGGTGTGCCAGGCCACGCACAGGCTTGTGGCGCTGTCGAGATTGCCGATCCAGTTCATCTTCGTCGCGTCGAATTGCACGCCTTCGACGCCGAGCAGGCCCGAGGTCACATGCTCGCGCCCGATGGCGCCTATGACGGTGCCGTCGCGCGGCGCCGAGCCGTAGATCGCGTTGGCGACCTTGAGGCTGCCCGCGCCGGGCACGTTCTGGGCGACGATTGTGGGGTTGCCGGGAATGTGGCGCCCCATGTGGCGGGCGAGGTGGCGCGCGTAAATGTCGTATCCTCCGCCGGAAGGGTAGCCGATCTGCAGGGTGATGGACTTGCCGCGGTAGAACTCGGCCACGGCATCGTTCGCGCCGGCGCTCGCGGGCCAGCCCAGCGTCGTCATGATGGCGAGCGCTATCGCGCCGCGCGGTATGAATGTCGGCATGGTGGTCTCCCTGTCTGTCCGCCCATTTTTCACCAGAGGCAGTTTCAGCGCGTCCGTGAGGGGACGCTGCGAAACAGCATAGCAGGTCATGGGGGACGGCGAACAGGGCCTCTGAATCCGGTGGTGCCGCGGCCCGATCCCCTGTCGGCGCCGGGCCGGATCGCTACTCCTTCATCCAGCGCCGGGCCAGCAGGTCGTCGGCCTCGCGCGCGGCCACCCAGCGCTCGCCCGACTCGGTGTCCTCGAGCTTCCAGAACGGCGCCCGGGTCTTGAGCCAGTCGATCAGGAAGCTGCACGCCTGCAGCGCGTTTTCGCGGTGCGCGGCGGCGCAGGCCACCAGCACGATGCGGTCGCCGGGCGCGAGCCGCCCGTAGCGGTGGATCACGAGGCTCGCCTGCAGCGGCCAGCGGCGGGCGGCCTCGGCCTCGATGTCGGCCAGCATTTTCTCGGTCATGCCCGGATAGTGCTCGAGCGTCATGGCGCGCACCGCCGCCGCGCCTTCGCCCGCCCCGGGCTCGACGAAGTCGCGCACCAGCCCGACGAAGCAGGCGAGTCCGCCGACGTCGGTGCGGCCCTGGGTCAGCGCGTCGAGCTCCGCGCCGACGGAGAAGTCCTCCTGCTGCACACGGATCATGGCGCGTCTCCTCCGTGGTCGTCAGCCGCCGGTGACGGGCGGGAACAGCGCCACCTCGTCGCCCGGCGCGACGCGGGTGTCGGGCCCCGCGAACTCCTGGTTGACCGCGACCCGCACCAGCGCGCGGTTGGCGAGCGCCGCGGCGTGGCCCGGCGAGCGCGCCGCGAGCCAGTCGAGCAGCGCCGCCACGGTGGCGACGCCGGCGGGCGGCTCCACCGTCTCCTCGGCCGCGCCCACGCGCGACTTCAGCCAGGCGAAGTAGAGCACGCGCATGTCACTCGCCTCCGGCGACGTCGCCGGTCATGTGGCGCAGCCCCGCCCGCAGGTAGTCCCAGCCCGTCACCAGCGTGAGGGTCGCCGCGATCCACAGCGCCCAGGCGCCGACCGTCGGCGCGGCAAGCCAGGCCGGCGCGGCGTCGCCCACCAGCAGCAGGCCGATCGCCGCCATCTGCAGCGCGGTCTTCCACTTGGCGAGGCGGCTCACCGGCATGCCGACGTTGATGCCGGCCAGGAACTCGCGCAGGCCCGACACCAGGATCTCGCGGCACAGGATGACGAGCGCCGGCAGCACCAGCCAGCCTGCGATCTGGCCCTGCGCCACCATCATGAACAGCGCCGCCGCCACCATCACCTTGTCGGCGACGGGATCGAGGAAGCGGCCGAGCCGCGTCACCTGGTCCCACGAGCGCGCCAGGTAGCCGTCGAGGAAGTCGGTCAGCGCCGCCGCCGTGAACAGCGCGCAGGTGATCCAGTTGGCGAGCGGCCGGTCGAGGTAGAAAGCGCCGATCAGCAACGGCACGACGGCGACGCGCGACAGCGTCAGCAGGTTGGGAAGCGTGGTCAACATGGTCCTGGGTGCGTTCACGCCCGGCATCCGGCGCCGGCGCACCACAGATTAGCGGGACCGCCGGGCAATACATAGCCCTTTGAGGGATTTGGGGAGGGCGGCCGGGGCGCTTCCCCTCGGCGGGCGGGCTCCCGTCGCCCGGGACGACCGACAACCGTCCGATCGCGCTCAGTCGCCGCCATGGTAATGGTCGTAGATGCGCTGGGCGACGGCCCGCGAGATGCCGGGCACCTTGAGGAGGTCGTCGAAACCCGCTTCCTCGACCGCGCGGGCGGCGCCGAAGTGGGTGAGCAGGGCCTTCTTGCGGGCGGCGCCGATGCCCGGGATGCTGTCGAGCTCCGAGCGTGTCAGCGCGCGCGCGCGCTTGGCGCGCTGTCCGCCGATGGCGAAGCGGTGCGCCTCGTCGCGCAGCCGCTGCAGGAAATAGAGGATGGCATGGCGCGGCTCGAGCGAGAGCGGCGGGCGTCCCGGCAGGAACAACCGCTCGCGCCCGGCGTTGCGGTCCTTGCCCTTGGCGATGGCGGCGAGCGCCACGTCGTCGATGCCGAGCTCCGCCAGCACCTCTTCGGCCACCTTGAGCTGGCCCTGGCCGCCGTCGATCAGCAGCAGGTCGGGCCATTCGGCCGCGGCGGCCTCGTCCTCGGCCGCCTCGACGCCGTTGCCGCCGCCGGCTTCCGCATCCTCCGCGCGCGCGCGGGCGAACCGGCGCGTCAGCACCTCGCGCAGCATGCCGTAGTCGTCGCCGGGGGCGAGCGTGCCGGCGGCGTCGCGGATGTTGAAGCGGCGGTAGGCCGCCTTCACGAAGCCTTCCGGCCCCGCCACGATCATGGCGCCGAGGGCGCCCTTGCCGCCGATATGGCTGTTGTCGAACACCTCGATGCGGCGCGGCGTCTCGGCCAGGCCGAAGACCTCGGCGACGCCTTCCAGCAGCCTGAGCTGGGAGGCGTTCTCGGCGAGGCGGCGGGCGAGGGCGGTCTCGGCATTGGCGAGAGCATGGGCGACCGCCGCGCGCCGGACGCCGCGCGACGGCACGGCGAGCGTCACGGCATGGCCCGCGCGCAGGCGCAGCGCCTCGCCCACCAGCCGCGCGTTGGGCAGCGCGCGCGACAGCAGCACCGTGCGCGGCGGCGCGTGGGCGGCATAGAACTGGCCGACGAGGCCCTCCAGTACGTCGTCGTCGTCGGTATCGGCGGGAACCGACGGGAAATAGGCGCGGTTGCCGTAGTTACGCCCGGTGCGGAAGAAGAACACCTGGATGCAGCGCACGTCGCCCTTGCGCGCGAGTGCGATGACGTCGGCGTCGCCGATCCCCTCGAGGTTGATGTCCTGGCGGTTCTGGATGCGCGTCAGCGCCTGGATGCGGTCGCGGAACAGGGCCGCGCTCTCGAAATCGAGCGCCGCGCTCGCGGCCTGCATCTTCTCGGCGAGCCGGGTCTGGATGGCGCGGCTCCCGCCCTTGAGGAAGGCGCGCGCCTCGTCCACCAGGGCGAGATACTCGTCGCGCCCGATGCGCCCGACGCACGGCGCGGTGCAGCGCTTGATCTGGTACTGAAGACACGGGCGGGTGCGGCTCTCGAACATCGAATCGGAGCACGAGCGCAGCGGGAAGGCGCGCGCAAGCTGCGCAAGCGTCTCGTTGACCGCGCCGGCGGAGGCGAACGGGCCGAAATACTCGTCTTTCGCGTCGCGCGCCCCGCGATGCTTGGTGATCTGCGGCCACGGATGACCCGCGGCGATGCGGATGTAGGGGAACGACTTGTCGTCGCGCAGCAGCACGTTGTAGCGGGGCTTGAGGCGCTTGATCAGGTTGCTTTCGAGCAGCAGCGCCTCGGCCTCGGTATGGGTGGTGACGATCTCGAGCCGGGCGCAGGCGGCGACCACGCGGGCGATGCGCGCCGACAGGCGTTCCGGGCGGGCGTAGGCCGTGACCCGCTTCTTCAGGTTCTTCGCTTTACCCACGTACAGCACTTCGCCCGTGGCGGTCTCCATGCGGTAGACGCCGGGGACGGCGGGAAGGGTGCGCAGCTCGCGCCGGATCAGGTCGGGGCCGGCGAGGGTGCCGGTCTCATCGTCTGCCGGTGGTGGTGGATGGATCGTCATCGCGCTTTATTTTGTGGAAGGGGGCAAAGGCGTCAATGGAGGTACGCCGAACGGATTGGGCCCCCTGCCGTTCGGTCGGGTTCTATCCACCGAACCTGTGGACAAGTTTGTGGGGAAGCCCGGTCCCACGGCGATCATGGCGCGAATCCTCACGGGCACGACCTCATTGCCTAAAAATAGTGCACTTTTTATAAGCCATTGAAATTAAGATCGAAAACAAAAGTCAAGCGGGAACACGAGGGTCATGGTCAAAGGGATGACATAATCCGGCAAGGGTCGGAGGCACCGCAAGGGGCTGTGTACAACTCGGGCGGTCGGGGCCGGAACGGGCCGCCCGCGGCGCCGATTCAGGCGCCGCGCCGCACCCGTTCGATCTCCACGCCGGCGCTTTCGGCGTCCGGAAAGACGTCGAGCTTCTCGACCCGGATGCGCACCGAGACGGCACGCGGGTCGGCGAGACAGAAGGCGGCGATGTTCTCGGCCAGGGTCTCGACCAGGTTGACATGGGGCCCGGCCAGGATGGCGCGCACCCCGTCGGCGATATCCTCGTAGCACACGACCTCGTGGATGGCGTCGCCGGGCGGCGGGCCGTCGTCCCGGACCGCCAGCTCGAGGTTGACGCGCACGCGCTGGCGGCTGCCTTTCTCGTGGCCGTGGATGCCGAGGAAGCAGGCCGCCACCAGGTCCTTCACGAACACCCGGCGGATGCCCCCGGGCCCCGGCCCGACGGCGGCGACGGGGCGTAGCCGGCGCACGGTCGCGGAGGCGGCGGTGTCGGGGGAGGCCTTGGATTCCGTGGGACGGGACTCCGTGGGACGGGGCATGGGCGCTGGTTCCTCGGCCGCGACCGCTCGCGACGCGCTATTCGTCGTGGTCGGGACCGTGCGACGGCGACCAGTTGAGGTGCTGGCCGCCGTCAAGGGCTATCATTTGGCCCGTCACCGCGCGCGCGGCAAGGAGAAAAATCGCGGCCTCGGCGATCTCCTCCGGGGCGGTGGCGCGCCCGAGCGGCGTGGCGCGCGCCTGGGCGTCGAACTGGGCCCGGGTCTGGCGCGCCGACGGTAGCACCGGGCCGGGCCCGATCGCGTTGACGCGGATGCGGGGGGCGAAGGCGAGGGCGAGCGTCCGCGTCAGCGTCCACAGGCCGGCCTTGGACAGCGTGTAGCTGGTGAAATGCGGCGTCAGGTTCCACACCCGCTGGTCGAGTAGGTTGACGATGGCGCCCTCGGCGCTGTCGGGAAGCGCGCGCGCGAAGGCCTGAGCGAGCACGAAGGGCGCGCGCAGGTTGACCTCCATGTGGGCATCCCAGCTTTCCCGGGTGACGGTGAGAGCCTCGTCGCGCTCGAACAGCGCGGCGTTGTTGACCAGGATGCCGAGCGGGCCGAGCGCCGCGCCGGCCCGCGCCACCAGCCCCGCCGCTTCCGTCTCGCGCGCGAGATCGGCGCCGACCGTGGCGGCACGCCCGCCCGCCTTGCGGATCTCGGCCGCGACCGCCTCGGCGGCGTCGGCCGAAGCATTGTGGTGGACCGCGACGGCGAAGCCCGCCTCGGCCAGCGTCAGCGCGATCGCGCGGCCGATGCGGCGCGAGGCGCCGGTGACGAGGGCGGTCCTCGGAATGGCCTGGTCGATCGCGAACATGGGCGGAGGATGGCGGAAGGCGGCCGGACGCGCAAGCGGACGGCGCCGCTCACAGCCGTCCCAGCATCGCCTCCACGCCCAGGTACTGCAGCGCGGTATACCCCGCGAAGGCGGCGAGGAACAGCAGCGCCACCGGACGCGGCACCCCGCGCGCCAGCAGCACCGACAGCGCGAGCGCGACCGTCACCGCCAGCATGAACCACAGGTCGAACAGCAGAATCTGCGGCGGCACCCGGAGCGGCGCGACCGCCGAGACCAGGCCCATGATGGCGAGCAGATTGTAGATGTTGGCGCCGATGACGTTGCCGAGGGCGAGGTCGGAATGGCGGCGGAACGCCGCGACCGTCGCGGTGGCGAGCTCGGGCAGCGAGGTGCCGACCGCGACCACGGTGAGCCCGATGACCTCCTCGCCGACGCCGAGCAGGCGTGCCGTCGTCACCGCGCCCGCGACCAGCAGGCGCGCGCCGATCACCACGGCGGCGATGCCGCCCGCCACCGCGAGCAGCGCGAGCCAGACGGAGCGCGGGCCCTCCTCGAACTCCTCGGCGATCTCGGCCGCGCCGCCGCCACGCGCGCGGCGCCGCTCCGAAGCGTAGGCATAGACCGAGAACGCCACCAGCGCGCACACCATCAGGACGCCCTGCCAGCGCTCGATGCTGCCCGACAGCGCGAGCGCCACGAACAGGAACGCGGCGCCCAGCGTCACCGTGCCGTCGCGGGCGAGGCGCCTGGGGTCGCAGGCGATCGGCGCGATCGCCGCCGACACGCCGAGGATCAGAAGGATATTGGCGATGTTGGAGCCGACCACGTTGCCGACGGCGATGCCGGGGCTGCCCTGGATGGCGGCCTGCAGGCTTACCACCAGCTCGGGCGCGGTGGTGCCGTAGGCGACGATGGTCATGCCGATGACCATCGGTGTGACGTTGAGGCGCCGCGCCAACGAAACCGCGCCGCGCACGAGGTATTCGGCGCCGAACAGCAGCAGGACGAAGCCGCCGGCAAGCTGGAGGGTGGTGATCATGGGACCGGTCCGTGGAAGGATGGAGAAGGCGACGGCGACGCGGGAAACAGGGCGTACCTCTAGCACGGCGCGCGTGCGCTTGCAAAAGCCCCTACAGCGTCAAGGCTTTAGGAAGCTTCCGGGAAAAATCTCTTGTCATTTCGAACGGGGCGGGTCATGGTACCGCGTGCTGGCAGCGCAGACTGAACGTGAAAGTGCCGCACCGCCTCGCGGTCCAGGACCCTTCCCACAAATTTCTGCGACGTCCCACCCCGGTCGTACATCCGCGTTCCGGGAACTTCTGACTGCGAAAGTGACCTGACATGACCAAAGGCACCGTCAAATTCTTCAACGCCACCAAGGGCTACGGTTTCATCACGCCGGAGGACGGCTCGAAGGACGTCTTCGTGCACATCTCGGCGGTGGAGCAGGCCGGCCTGCGGACCCTCCGCGAGGGCCAGACCGTGAACTTCGAGATCCAGCCCGACGCGCGCGGCCCCAAGGCCGTCAACCTCAGCGTCGCGTAATCTGGCGGGCCTTGGGGCCCGTCACCTGCGCACCGCGCTCGCACGAAGGCCGCCCCCTGGGGCGGCCTTTTTCGTATCCGCGCGGACGGTATGACCGCTAATGTCCGCGCGCGCCGCCGGGCCGTCCGGTCTTGGCCCGCCCGCCCGGCTTGCGCGGTCCCTTGCGGCCGGGCTCCCGGGCCGCGGCGCGCTGGACGCCCTTGCGCGGCCGGCCGAGGGACGCGCGCGGGCGCGCCGTGGCGTCGGCGAGGTCGGTGCCGAGCTCGTGGGCGGAGAGGCGCCGGATCTCGTCGCGCAGCCGCGCCGCCTCCTCGAACTCGAGGTCGGCGGCGGCGGCCCGCATCTTCGCCTCCAGCTCCTCGATCACCGCGCGCAGGTTGTGGCCGGCAAGCTCAACCGCGCCCGCGGCGCCGGTGTCCACCGTGACGTAGTCGGCCTCGTAGACCGACTGCAGCACGTCCGAGATGCCCTTGCGCACGCTCTCGGGCGCGATGCCGTGATCCGCGTTCCAGGCGGTCTGCTTGGCGCGCCGGCGCTCGGTCTCGGACAGGGCGTATTTCAGCGATTCGGTCATGGTGTCGGCATAGAGGATCACGCGCCCGTCGATGTTGCGCGCCGCCCGGCCGATGGTCTGGACCAGCGAGGTGCGCGAGCGCAGGAAGCCCTCCTTGTCGGCGTCCAGGATCGCCACCAGCGCGCATTCCGGGATGTCGAGCCCCTCGCGCAGCAGGTTGATCCCCACCAGCACGTCGAAGGCGCCGAGCCGCAGGTCGCGGATGATCTCGATGCGCTCCAGCGTGTCGATGTCGGAATGGAGATAGCGCACCCGCACTCCCGCCTCGTGCAGGTACTCGGTCAGGTCCTCGGCCATCTTCTTGGTAAGCGTCGTCACCAGCACGCGGTTGCCTTTGGCAGCGACCGCGCGGCATTCGGCGAGCAGGTCGTCCACCTGCGATTCGACCGGGCGCACGACGCATTCGGGATCGATCAGCCCGGTCGGGCGGATCACCTGCTCGACGAAGGCGCCGCCGGTGCGCTCCATCTCCCACGGCCCGGGCGTCGCCGAGACGAAGATCGTGGCCGGACGCATGGCGTCCCATTCCTCGAACTTGAGCGGCCGGTTGTCCACGCAGGAGGGCAGGCGGAAGCCGAACTCGGCGAGCGTGGACTTGCGGTTGTAGTCGCCCCGGTACATGCCGCCGATCTGCGGCACGGTGACGTGGCTCTCGTCGACAAACAGGAGCGCGTCGCGGGGCAGGTACTCGAACAGGGTCGGCGGCGGCTCGCCCGGCGCGCGCCCGGTGAGGTAGCGCGAGTAGTTCTCGATCCCGGCGCAATGCCCGGTCGCCTCCAGCATCTCGAGGTCGAAGGTGGTGCGCTCCTGGAGCCGCTGCGCCTCCAGCAGCTTGCCGGCCGCGTGCAGCTCCTCGAGGCGCGTCCTGAGCTCGGCCTTGATCTGCTTGGTCGCCTGGTTGACGGTCGGGCGCGGCGTGACGTAGTGCGAATTGGGGTAGACCGTGACGCGCTCCAGCTCGGCCTGCCTTTCGCCGGTCAGCGGGTCGAACTCGGAGATCGCCTCGACCTCGTCGCCGAACAGCGAGATGCGCCACGCGCTCGCCTCGTAGTGCGCCGGGAAGACCTCCACCGTATCGCCGCGCACCCGGAACGTGCCGCGCACGAAGGCGGCGTCGTTGCGGCGGTACTGCAGCTCGACGAACTGGGCGAGGAGCCTGGCGCGGTCCACGGCCTCGCCCTTCGTCACGCTCACCGTCATGCGCGCGTAGTCCTCGACCGCGCCGATGCCGTAGATGCAGGAGACCGAGGCCACCAGGATCACGTCGCGCCGCTCCAGCAGCGCGCGCGTCGCCGCGTGGCGCATGCGGTCGATCTCCTCGTTGATGGAGGCGTCCTTCTCGATATAGGTGTCGGTGCGCGGGACGTAGGCCTCGGGCTGGTAGTAGTCGTAGTAGGAGACGAAATACTCGACCGCGTTGCGCGGGAAGAACGCCTTCATCTCCCCGTAGAGCTGCGCGGCCAGTGTCTTGTTGGGGGCGAGGATCAGCGCGGGCCGGCGCAGGCCGGCGATGACGTGGGCCATGGTGAAGGTCTTGCCCGAGCCGGTGACGCCGAGCAGCACCTGGTCGCGCTCGCCCGCCGCGAGCCCCTCGACCAGTTCGGCGATCGCCTGGGGCTGGTCGCCGGCGGGCTGGTACGGGCTTTCCAGCCGGAAGTCGGCGTCGCCGGGCGCGAGGCCCGCCATCGCGCGGTCGGGCGCCGGGCCGGGAGCGGGGCCTTCGGCCAGGCCGGGACGGGCGCGCGGCGCGCCGTTCGGGGAGGGGGCGGACGTCATGGCCCTAGTATATGCGCGCTCGCGGCCGGGTTTGCCAGGGGACAACGGCCGGACGCAGCCGGTGACGCCGTCGTGATCGGGCGCCGGCTGCCGCGCGGGGGCGGAATGCGCTAGAACGACACGAGGAGGTTGCCCCCATGTGGCCCTGGCTCGACCGTTCGGGGCGTCTGTCCCTGCTGCGTCTCGCGGTGCTGCTCGCCCTGCTGGTGCCGGGCGTCTGGACCGCGCTCGACCTCGCACTCGGCAACATGGGCGCGCGCCCGGTGATGCAGGCGGTCCACGAGACCGGCCGGTGGGCGCTGCGGCTGCTCTTCATATCCCTCGCGGTCACGCCGCTGCGCTTCGCGCTCGACTGGCCGCGCCTCCCCGAGGTGCGGCGCATGATCGGCGTCGCCGCCTTCGCCTACGCGCTCGCCCATCTCGCGCTCTATGCGGTGGACGAGAAGCTCGCGCTGCTCAAGGTGGCCTCCGAGATCGTGTTGCGGGTCTATCTCACGGTCGGCTTCGTCGCGCTCCTGGGCCTCGCCGCGCTCGCCGCCACCTCGACCGACCGCGCGGTGCGGCGCATGGGCCCGCGCTGGCGCCGGCTCCATCGCCTGGCCTATCCCGTCGCGGCCCTCGCCGCGGTCCATTTCTTCATGCAGACCAAGGACGTGACCGAGCCCATCCTGATGATGGGCCTGTGGGCCTGGCTGATGGGCTACCGGCTGATGGCGCGCCGCGCGGGCCGGGGCGGGCGCCTCGGCGCGACCGGGCTGGCCGCGCTCGGCC
>JBJHBM010000057.1:0-10772 GCA_050485485.1 Alphaproteobacteria bacterium
GCTGCTGGCCGGCGCGCCCGCCGAGCGCGCGCGCGCCGCGGCGCTGTTCGCGGCCTTCCCGGACGCGATCGACCTCTACGGCGACCACGACCTGCCGACCGTCGCGGCCTGCCTCGGCCGCGCGCGGCTCTACGTCGGCAACGATTCCGGCCTGATGCACATGGCAGCGGCGGCGGGCGCGCCGACGCTCGGCCTGTTCGGCCCGACCCAGGATCGTCACTACGCGCCCTACGGGCCCCACTGCGCGGTGGCGCGCACGGCCGAGAGCTTCGAGACGCTGGTGCCGCCCGGCTTCGACGTCAACATCGCGCACACGCTGATGGGCGGGCTCGACGTGGACACGGCGATGCGCGCGGCGCGGCTGTTGCTCGCGCGCACCGAGGGCGTCGCATGCGCGTGATGCAGGCGATGGCGGGCGGCCGCGTCGGCGGCGCCGAGGCGTTCTTCGAGCGTCTCGTCGCGGCACTCGGCGCGGCGGGCATCGAGCAGCGCGCGGTGATCCGGCGCGACGGGGCCCGCGCGGCGCGCCTCGCCGCGGACGGCATCGCGGTCGCGGAACTGCCGTTCGGCGGTCCGTTCGATTTCCGCACCGGGCCCGCGCTCGGGCGCGAGATCGCAGCGTTCCGCCCGGATGTGGTGCTGAGCTGGATGAGCCGCGCCACCGCCTTCGTGCCGGGGCGCCGGTTCCGCCGTCGCCATCCCTTCGTCCACGTCGCGCGCCTCGGCGGCCATTATCCGCTGCGCCATTACCGCGACTGCGACTGGCTGGTGGCGAACACGCGCGGCGTCGCGGACTACCTCGTCGGCGCGGGCTGGCCCGCCAGGCGGCTCCGCGTCATTCCCAACTTCGTCGAGGCGGCCGACGCCGCGCCGCGCCCGCGCGCGGACTTCGGCACGCCGGAGGGCGCGCCGCTGCTGCTCGCGCTCGGCCGGCTCCATCCCAACAAGGGCTTCGACGTGCTGATCCGCGCGCTCGCCCGGGTGCCGGACGCCCATCTGTGGCTCGCGGGCGAGGGGCCGGAGGAGAGGGCCCTGCGCGACCTCGCGGCGGCCTCGGGCGTGGGCGCGCGGGTGCGCTTCCTCGGCTGGCAGCGGGAGGTGGCGCCGCTCTACCGCGCCGCCGACCTCTACGCCTGCGCCTCGCGCGTGGAGCCGCTCGGCAACGTGGTGCTGGAGGCTTGGGCCCACGGCCTGCCGGTGGTCGCCGCCGCCGCCGCCGGGCCGGCCGAGCTGATCGCGGACGGCGCGAGCGGCGTGCTGGTGCCGGCCGGGGACGCCGATGCGCTGGCGGACGCGATCCGGCGTCTGCTCGGCGACGCGGACCTGTGCCGTCGCCTCGCGGACGGCGGGCGGCGCGCCCACGCGGCGGGCTTCACGCGTGAGGCGGTGGTCGCCGCCTATGCCGCCTTCTTCGGCGAGGTCACGGGCTGATGTGTGGGATCGCCGGATACATGGCGCGCACGGGCGCGGCCTTCGCGCCCGGCACCCTGTCGGCGTTCGCGGGCGCACTCGCGCACCGCGGCCCCGACGGCGAGGGGCGCTTCGAGAGCGGCGGGACCGGCTTCGTCCACCGCCGCCTCGCCATCATCGACCTCGCCACTGGCGCGCAGCCGCTGGGCGGGCCGGGCGGCACCCAGCTCGTCGCCAACGGCGAGATCTATAACTACGTCGAGCTGCGCCGCGAGCTCGGCGAGGAGTCCTTTCGCACCCGCTCCGACAGCGAGACGGTGCTGCACCTCTACGCCCGCGACGGGCTCGATTTCGCGCGCGCCCTGCGCGGCATGTACGCGCTGGCCGTCTTCGATCCGGCGGAAGGGCGGCTGGTGCTGGCGCGCGACCCGTTCGGCATCAAGCCGCTCTACTACGCCGAGACCGCGCGCGGCTTCGCGTTCGCCTCCGAGCCGCAGGCGCTGGTGCGCGCGGGGCTGGTGGAGGCGCGGATCGAGCCGCGCGCGCGCGCCGAGCTGCTGCAGCTCCAGTTCACCACCGGCGACGGCACCATCTTCCAGGGCATTCGCCGGGTGGCGCCCGGCGAGACGCTGGTGGTGGCGGACGGGCGCGTGATCGAGCGCCGCCGTCTCGGCGCGTTGCCCGAGGGCGGGCCCGAGGAGATTTCGGAGGCCGACGCCATCGCGCGGCTCGACCGCGCGCTCGCCGATTCGGTCGAGGTCCACCAGCGCGCCGACGTGCCCTACGGCATGTTCCTTTCGGGCGGCAACGATTCGTCGGCGCTGCTCGCGCTGATGGCGCGGCTCAACGACGCGCCGGTGCTGGCGTTCACCTGCGGCTTCGACGAAGCGGGCGTGCCCGACGAGCGCGCCCATGCGCGCGCGGTGGCCGAGGCCTGCGGCGCGCGCCATGTCGAGGTGGGCTTCACGCGGCGCGACTTCTGGACGCTGCTGCCGCGCGTCGCCGCCGCCATGGACGACCCCGCGGCCGACTACGCCACGCTGCCGACCTGGAAGCTGGCCGAGGCCGCGCGCGGCGAGGTCAAGGTGGTGCTGGCGGGTGAGGGCGGGGACGAACTGTTCGCGGGCTACGGCCGTTACCGCTCGGTGCTCCGGCCGTGGTGGCTGGGGCGGCGCGCCATGCGCGCGCGCGGCACCTTCGACGGCTTCGCCATGCTGGACGCCGACATGGGCGGCTGGCGCCTCGGCATCGAGGCCGCCGAGGCGGTGAGCCGCACCCCGGGCCGCTCCGCGCTCCAGGTGGCCCAGGCGGTGGACTGCGCCGACTGGCTGCCCCACGACCTGCTCGCCAAGCTCGACCGCTGCCTGATGGCCCACGGGCTGGAGGGGCGCACGCCGTTCCTCGACCCGGAGGTGGCGCGGGCCGCGTTCCGACTCCCGGACCGGCTCAAGGTCCGGCGCGGGACCGGCAAGTGGGTGCTGCGCAAATGGCTGGAAGGGGTCCTGCCGGCGGCGCGGCCGTTCGAGAGGAAGCGCGGCTTCACGGTGCCGGTGGCGGCCTGGATCGAGGCCGAGGGCGGCCGCCTCGGCCCGTTGGTGGCAGCGGCGCCCGGCGTCGCCGAGATCGCGCGGCCGGCGGACGTAAGGCGCCTGTTCGCGGCGACCGGCAAGCGGGCCGGGTTTGCATGTTGGGCGCTTCTGTTCTACGCATTGTGGCACCGGGCCAATATCCTCGGCCGCGCGCCGCAAGGCGACGTCTTCGATACCCTGAGCGCCACCTGACACCGCTTCCATGACCGCGAACCGCCTCACCATCCGCCGGCCCGACGACTGGCACGCGCATTTTCGCGATGGCGACATGCTGGCCCGGGTGCTGCCCGAGACCGCGCGCGTGTTCGGGCGCGCCGTCGTCATGCCCAACCTCGCGCCGCCGGTGGTCACCGTGAAGGATGCCGCCGCCTATCGCAACCGCATCGCCCGCGCGGTCAAGGGCGCGCGCTTCACGCCGCTGATGACGCTCTACCTCACCGACGAGACCGACCCCGACGAGATCGAGAAGGGCTACCGCTCGGGCGTCGTCACCGCCTGCAAGCTCTATCCCCAGCACGCCACCACCAATTCCGCCCACGGGGTCACCGACGTGGCCCGCATCCGCCCGGTGCTCGCGCGCATGGAGGAGGTCGGTCTGCCGCTCCTCGTCCACGGCGAGGTGACCGACGCGGACGTGGATGTTTTCGATCGCGAATCCGTGTTTATAGAGCGCGTCCTGCGAATTCTGGTGCGCGACTTTCCGGGCATGCGCGTGGTGTTCGAGCACGTGACCACCGCCGATGCCGTC
The DNA here is from genome assembly GCA_050485485.1 of Alphaproteobacteria bacterium. Taxonomy (GTDB): domain Bacteria; phylum Pseudomonadota; class Alphaproteobacteria; order SMXQ01; family SMXQ01; genus WHSO01. The sequence continues at coordinate 3,748 of JBJHBM010000057.1, forward strand.
GATTTCGTCACGGGCGCGCCGGACTTGGTCGCCGCCACGATTACCCCTCACCACCTCATCCTCAACCGCAACGCCATGTTCCATAAGGGTTTTCGCCCGCACGCCTATTGCCTGCCGGTGGCCAAGCGCGAGCGTCATCGGCTTGCGCTCCGCAAGGCCGCGGTCTCCGGGAATCCCAAGTTCTTCCTCGGCACCGACACCGCGCCGCACCCGCGCCACGCCAAGGAATCCGCCTGTGGCTGCGCCGGCATCTACAACGCGCCGGTGGCGATGGCGGCCTACGCCACGGTGTTCGAGGAGGAGGGCGCGCTCGACCGGCTCGAAAACTTCGCCTCCCATTTCGGCGCCGCGTTCTACGGCCTGCCGGTCAACGAGGACACGCTGGTGCTGGAGCGTGCGCCGTTCGAAGTGCCCGAGTCGCTCGGCGACCTCGTGCCGTTCCTCGCGGGCGAGACGCTGCCGTGGCGCGTCGTCGGCCTCGGCGGCCCGAGCAAGGGGCCGGTTCTGTGACAGTTCCGCCGCGTTTCCGCGCGCTCTTCCTCGAAGAGGGGAAGGACGGCCGGCCCGTCGGACGTCTCGGCGAGGTGCCGGCGAGCGTGCTGCCCGAGGGCGACGTGCTGATCCGGGTCGCCCACACCACCATCAACTACAAGGACGCGATGATGGTGAAAGGCCTCGGCTACCGGCTTAAGTCGTTCCCGTTCGTACCGGGAATCGACCTCGCGGGCACGGTGGTCGAATCGGGGACTCCCGCTTTCCGCGAGGGTGATACGGTGGTGCTCAACGGCTACGGCGCCGGGGAGTTCTTCGCCGGCGGCTTCGCTGCCGTCGCGCGCGCGCGCGCCGACTGGCTGGTGCCGGTGCCCGAGGGCTGGACCACGGCCGACTGCATGGGGGTCGGCACCGCCGGCATGAGCGCCATGCTCGGCATCCTCGAGTTGGAGAAGAACGGCGTCGCGCCGGACGGCGGGCCGGTGCTGGTGACCGGCGCGGCGGGCGGCGTCGGGTCTATGGCGGTGGCGATGCTGGCGGCGATGGGCTACCGCGTGATCGCGTCCACCGGTCGCACGGGCGAGGCTGGTTATCTCGAAGCCCTCGGCGCCGTTGAGATCGTGCCGCGCGTCGAGCTCGACCGGGACCCCGAGCGCCCGTTGCTGCCCAAGCGCTTCGCGGGCGCCATCGACGCGGTGGGCGGCAAGACCCTCGCCACCGTGATCTCCTCGATGGACGAGCGCGGCGTGATCGCCGCCTGCGGCCTCGCCGGCGGCAATACCTTCACCGCCTCCCTGATCCCGTTCTTCCTGCGCGGCGTGCGGCTGATCGGGGTCGAGGGCGGCCATGGCCCGATTGCCGAGCGCCGCGCCGCCTGGGCCCGGATTCCGAAGGTTCTGGACCGTGCGCGGTTGAGCGCCATGACCCGCGTCGCGCCGCTCGGCGCGGTGCCGGAGCTTGCCGATCAGGTGATCGCGGGACAGGTGCGCGGGCGGGTCGTGATCGACGTCGGCGCCTGAGCGTCCCGGCAGGCGTGGCATGTCGGGGCATTTTGGTCTAACGTGAGGCCGTAGCCAGCATCGGGGAAGGACCTTGAGCCCTTCGGTTTCCAGAGCTTCGATGGCCACTGCCCTCGCGCTCGGCTTGGCCGCTTGCGCCGGGGCGGAGCCGCGCCCGGTCGCGTTCGTTCCGGAGTATCCCGTCCATTGTTATGTCTCGCTCGCCGACACCGAATGTTACCGGGCTCCCTTGCCCGGGCAGTCCTACCGACTTGTTGGCGCGCGGCCGACCGCGCCGAGATGACCCGGACCTCCATTCGACGTTTTCCCAGGCCTTTGGGCATGTTCGTGGCCGTGCTTGCCGGCGTGTTTCTGGCGGGTACCCCCTCCCATGCCCAGGAACGGGTGCCCGTGCCGAAGGGCTATCAGGAAACGATGGAGTGGTACGAGAAGGCGGCCAGAGCGGGTGATGCCCAGGCGCAGTATCTCTATGGGGAGATCCTGCAGCGCGGACTCAGGGGTGGGGAGGACCGCAAGGCCGCCGCCGACTGGTTCGAGAAGGCGGCGCAGCAGGGGCATGCGCTTGCGGCCTACGCGCTCGGGCGGGCCTTTGAATCGGGCATGGGGCGCGAGCGCGACCCGGCGCGCGCGGCCGAATGGTACGAGGTCGCCGCGAAGAAGGGCGTGCCCGCGGCGCTGCATAATCTCGCGCGCCTGACCGAGACCGGCATCGGCGTGAAGCGCAATCCCGCCCAGGCCGCGATCTACTACCGGCAGGCGGCGGAGGCCGGCATCGGCGCGTCGATGCACAACCTCGGCCTCCTCTACCAGCAGGGACGGGGCGTGCCCAAGGACCTGTCGCTGGCCTGGGCCTGGTTCAGCCGTGCCGTGCAGAGCGGCTACAACGCTGCCATCGGGCCGCGCGATTCCATCTACCAGCAGATGGACGAAGCCGAGCGCGCCAAGGGCGTGGAGATTCTGCGCGAAATCAGCAAGCCGCGCGCATAGGCGCGACCGGCAGAAAGGCCTGTCATGACCAACATTGTCGGCATCGCCGGCAGCCTGCGCGAAGGATCGTACAATGCCGCGCTGCTGCGTGCCGCCGCCGGGGTGATGCCGACGGGCGCTACGTTGGCAGTCTGCACGATCAGAGGGATTCCGCTCTATGACGCCGACGTGGAGGCGCAGAGCGGCATCCCGCCCGAGGTCGTGGCGCTCAAGGACATGATCGCCGAGGCGGATGGTCTGCTGCTCGCGAGCCCCGAATACAACAACTCGATCCCCGGGGTCTTCAAGAATGCCGTCGACTGGCTGTCGCGTCCGCCCGCTGATATTCCCCGCGTGTTCGGCGGTAAGCCAGTCGCCTTGATGGGTGCCTCGCCGGGCGGATTCGGTACCATCCTTGCCCAGAGTGCCTGGCTGCCGGTGCTGCGCACGCTCGGCACGACCCCGTGGTTCGGCAGCAGCCTGATGGTGTCGCGCGCTCATGAGGCCTTCGGCACCGATGGCGTCCTCTCCGACGACGCCCTGCGCCGGCGGCTCGGCCAGTTCGTCGAGGGATTCGTCGGCTTCGTCCGGGCCGCCGGACGCTGAATGGACGAGGCCGAGCGCGCCAAGGGTGTGGAGATTCTGCGCGATCTCTCCAAATCCAGTGGCTGAACACCCACCCGATATGTTGCCAGCACGATGACAGATCCCTTCCAAAAGGCGCTGCATTGCTTCCGTGCAGGCCGTCTTTCCGAAGCTGAGGCGGCCTGTCTCCAGGTTCCCGGGGGCCACCCCAAACGATTCGATGCCCTGCACCTGTTGGGCGTGGTCCGTGCCGGAGCGGGTCGTCACGCCCAGGCTGCCAAGGCGCTCGAATCGGCGCTGCGGCTACGCAACTCGGCGGATGTCCATCTTGCCCTCGGCAATGTCCGATTTGCCCAAGGTCGCCATGAGGAGGCGCTGCGCGGCTACGATGCCGCGCTTGCCCTGCGTCCCGGATTCGCGGATGCGCTCTACAACCGCGGAAACGTTCTCCGCGCCCTGGGGCGGCATCGCGAGGCGGTTGTTGCTTACGACGCCGTCCTCGCTCTCGACCCATCCCATGCCGACGCCTGCAACAACCGCGGCAACGCACTTCTCGACCTAGGCGAGGCCGAAACCGCGGCCGAAAACTACCGTGCCGCCCTGTGCGCCGATCCGCGACACGCCGCGGCTGCACTCAACCTCGGGATCGTGCTCATGCGGCTGGGCAGGCCGGAACTGGCGCTTGCGGCGCTCGAGTCGGCCGTGGTGCTTGATCCGGGCAGCGCCGAGGCGCAGTTTCAACGCGCCGGCTGCCTTCGCAGGCTGTCGCGGCCCGCCGAGGCGCTGGAAGGATACCGGCTTGCGGCCGGTCTCGATCCAGGGCATGTGGACGCTTTACGCCAAGCGGGCCTTCTGCTGCAGGAACTTGGTCGGCTGCCGGAAGCACTGACTGCCCTCGAGTCGGCGCGGGCGTTACGCGGCGACGATCCGGACCTCGAGGTGGACACGGGCAATGTCCTCGTTGCCCTGCACCGGTTCGAGGACGCGCTCGCCTGCTACGGCCGTGCCCTGAAACGTGACGACGCCCATGCGCCGGCCCACAACAACCGAGGCAATGCTCTGTCCGCGCTGAAGCGGCCGTCCGAAGCGATCACGGCCTACCGGGCGGCGATCGCGGCCAAGCCCGACTACGCCGATGCCCATGTGAATCTCGGGCATTGCCTGCGTGCCACCCGGCGCCTCGCCGAGGCCGAGGACGCTTACGGGCAGGCGCTTGCGTTCGTGCCAGAATATCAGCGTGCGGTGTTCGGGCTCGCCCTGGTGCAGCTCTCGCAAGGGCGTTTCGTGCCGGGATGGCGCAACTACGAGGCACGTTGGCACCCCGACAATCTCACGAGCGAGGCGCAGGATTTCGCCCGGCCGCTCTGGCTCGGAGACTTCGACCTCCAGGGTAAGACGATACTCCTTCATTCCGAGCAGGGCCTGGGCGACACGATCCAGTTCTGCCGCTACGCCTCGCTGGTCAAGGCGCGCGGCGCGCGGGTCGTCCTTCGGGTCCAGCCTCCGCTCAAGACCCTGCTCGCGTCTTTGGACGGGCCCGAACTGGTCGTGGCGGTCGGTGAGCCCGTGCCCGATTTCGACGTTCATTGCCCTTTGCTGAGCCTGCCGCTCGCTTTCGGTACCGCGCTGGAGACGATCCCGGGCACGTGTCCCTACCTCTCCGGCGATCCCGCATCGGCCCGCGGCTGGCGCGAGCGGCTGGGCCCCCGGGCGCGGCCGCGTGTCGGCATCGCCTGGTCGGGCAACCCGGGACATGCCAGCGATCACCTGCGTTCGCTGCCCCTCGCCCGTCTGGCGCCGCTGTTCGCGGCGGAGGCGGACTTTTTCGTGCTTCAGGGCGAAGTTTCCGCGGAGGACCGCGCCGTCCTGGGCGGGTATCCGAACGTCATCGATTTCGGTCCGGAGCTCGGCGATTTCGCGCGTACCGCGGCCCTGGCGTCGCTGATGGACGTGGTGATCTCGGTCGATACCGCCGTCGCCCATCTCGCCGGCGCCATCGGCAGGCCAGTATGGGTGTTGCTGGCCTATTCGGCTGATTGGCGCTGGCTGCAGGAGCGCGACGGCAGCCCATGGTATCCGAGCGCGCGTCTGCTGCGGCAGCCTGGCTATGGGGATTGGGAGCCCGTGATCGCGGCGGCCGCGGCGGCCCTTGCCGGGCTTGGCCGGCCTTAGATGTTCAGCTCCTTGGAGCGGTCGCGGTCGAAGCGCGCGCCGCGCACGTTGTCCGGCGAGAAGATCTGCTCGATCTTCGCCATGTCGGCGGGGTTGAGCGTCACGTCCGCCGCCGCACAGTTCTCCTCCAGGTGACGGATCGAGTTGGTGCCGGGAATCGGCACGATGAAGTCGCCCTTGTGCAGCAGCCAGGCGAGCGCGACTTGGCCCGCGCTGCAGCCTTTGGCGGCCGCCAGCATCTGGAGGCGCGTCAGCAGCACCAGGTTCCGGTCGAGGTTCTCGGCCGAGAAGCGCGGCACCGCCTTGCGCGAATCGGTGGGCGGGCGCGTGATGGCGCCCGCGAAGAAGCCGCGCGCGAGCGGATAGTAGGGCACAAAGCCGATGCCGAGCTCCTTCACGACCGGGATGGTGTCGGCCTCGTAGGCGCGCGTCATCAGGCTGTATTCGCTCTGGACGGCGGTGACGGGATGGACCCTGGACGCGCGCCGGACGGTCTCGGGACCGGCCTCGCAGATGCCGATATGGCGGATTTTTCCCTCTTCCTTGAGGCGCACCATGCCGCCGATCTGCTCCTCGACGGGGAGCTTCGGATCGACCCGGTGCAGGTAAAGCAGGTCCACATGGTCGGTCTTGAGGCGCTTCAGCGAGCCTTCGAGGGACTTTCGGGCGTACTCGGGGCTGCCGTCGACGGTCTTTCCGGTGTCCTTCGACCACGACCAGCCGCGCAGATTGCCGAATTTGGAGGCCAGGACCACCTTTTCGCGCTTCCCCCGGAGGGCGACGCCCAGCACGTCCTCGTTGTTGCCGTCGCCGTGGTCGGCGGTGTCGATCAGGGTCACGCCGAGGTCGATGGCGCGCGCGATCACGTCGCAGGCGTTCGCGAGCCCGCCCGGCGGCTCGCGGCCCTGGAAGGTGGGGGCGCCGAAGCCGATGGCCGAAACCTCGAGCTTCTCCGGTCCGAGCAGGCGGGTCTTCATCGGTGCGGTCCTCCCGTGACGGTATCGTTGGCCCGACTTTAGCAGGTCCGGAGCCGCTTTCGAGCGGCGCGTGCTTGCGCGATAATCGGCTCCGGGAGGCGCCATGACGGACGCAACCGAATCTCGACCCCGAGGACGCCGGCACGAGAATTTTCCCGTGGCCGCGTGGCTCACGCCGCGCGAGCTGCGCCCCGCGGTGGTCGCCCTCTACGATTTCGCGCGCATCGCCGACGACATCGCCGACGACCCGCGCATGCCCGCCGCCGACAAGATCGCCCGGCTCGACGCCATCGGCGCGGCCCTCGACGGCCGCCCCGCGCTCGCGCCCCCGGGGGTGGCCCCGGCGCTCGACGCGGCACGGACCCTGCGCCGCCATCTCGACGCCCACGGCGTCGCCCTCCATCATGCCCACGACCTGCTCTACGCCTTCGCCGCCGACGCGACGCTGACGCGCCTTCCCGACTGGGGCGCGCTGATGGCCTCGTGCCGCCTGTCGGCCGCGCCCATCGGCCGGATCGTGCTCGGCTTCCACGGCGAGGATGCCGCGGACCCGGCCGTGGCGGCGCCGTCCGACGCCCTGTGCGCGGCGCTGCAGGTGCTCAACCATGTCCAGGACTGCCGCGAGGACTACCTGCATTGCGACCGCATCTACGTTCCGGCCGACTGGCGCGAGGAGCTGGGCGCGCCGGACGCGGCCTTCGGGGAGGCGGCGGCCACGGCGCCCGTGCGCGCCGTGCTGAACCGCTGCCTGGCCGGCGTGGACCGGCTGCTCGCGGAGGCCGCGCCGCTCGCCCTCCGGGTGGCGCGCCCGCGC
>JBJHBM010000058.1:0-10767 GCA_050485485.1 Alphaproteobacteria bacterium
GTGCTGCTGGCGGGCGGCGCGTTCGCCTTGCAGGCGCTGTGGGACGCCCTCGACGACCCGCCCCCGCCCGGGCACGCCGACCTGCCCGCCCTGGCCGCCCCGGCGCCCGACCAGACCCCGCCTCCCGGCCTCGCCCTGCTGCCCGACATCGGCCCCGGCCCCCTCGCCCCGGAGCGTGCCCCGGGCGCGGCGGACACCGCGGCGACGGCGCTGCCGCTGCCGCGCACCCCGGAGGAAGCGGCCGAGCTGCGCGCCCGCGCCCATGCCCGCGACATCGCCGCCGAATACGCCCTCGGCCTCGCGCTGATCGAGGGCCACGGCACCGAGCCCAGCCCGCGCGAGGGCGCCGAGTGGCTCGCCACCGCCGCCGTCGCCGGCCACCCGCTGGCGCAGTACCGGCTGGGGCGGCTCTATGCCGCCGGCATCGGCTATCCGCGCGATCTCGCCCAGGCGTTCTTCTGGACCCAGGCGGCGGCCGAGCAGGGCGTGGCCGAGGCCGCCTACGAGCTCGGCCGTATCCACGCCGCGGGCGCGGGCGTGCTGCCGAGCCACCTGACGGCGGCGCGCTGGTACGAGGCGGCGGCGGCGCAGGGCCACGCGGGCGCGCTGCTCGCGCTCGGCGAGATCTACGAGCGCGGCCTCGACGTGCGCCCCGATCCCACGCGCGCGCGGGACTACTACCGGCGCGCGGCGGAAGCCGGCGCCCCCGACGCAGCGGCGCGCCTCGCCGCGCTCGAGAGCGGCGCGGCGCCGCCCGATGTCGTCCCCGACCCCTTGCAGGTCCTGGAAATCCAGCAGCGCCTGGAGACGCTCGCCTTCGAGACGGGCGTGCGCGGCGCGCTCGATGCGCGCACCGTCGCCGCCATCCGCGCGTTCCAGGAGATGGCCGGCCTGTCCCCCGACGGCCGTCCGAGCCCGCTGCTGCTCGAGGAGCTGCGCGCGCTCACCGGCGCGGCCGAGCCCTGAACGATCGCGGCCCGCCGGCCGGCGGCATCAGTCGGCGGCGAAGGTCCCCGCCCATACCCACCAGCCGGGATGGGCCGCCGCGAGCGCGCGCGCGGCGGCGGCGGCGGCGGCCGCATCGTCGTGGAGCGCGAAGCAGGTGGCGCCCGATCCCGCCATGCGCGCGAGCCGGCAGCCGGGCATCGAGGCGAGCGCCGTCAGCACCGCGCCGATGGCGGCGGCCGCGGCGCGCGCGGCCTCGGTGAGATCGTTGGCGGTGACGGCGAGAAAGCGCGCGAGCGTGGCCGCGTCGGGAAAGCCCGAAGGCGGCGCCGCCGGCACGGCGCGCGGCGGCGGCGCGGGACGCGCGTCGAAGCCGCGGAATACGGCACCCGTCTCCACCGCGACGCCGGGGTTGGCGAGCACCAGCCCCGCGCCCGGCGGCGGCGCGGGGGCGGGCGACACCGCCTCGCCGACGCCGCCGACGCGGCTCGGGCGGCCCGCGAGGCACACCGGCACGTCGGCGCCGAGCGCAAGCCCGATATCGGCGAGCGGCGCGTCCGCGATCCCCCACAACCGCGCGAGCGCGCCGAGCGCCGCCGCCGCGTCCGCCGAGCCGCCGCCGAGCCCGGCCGCGACCGGGATGTTCTTGGTCAGGGCGATGGCGCAGCCGCGGCCCCCGCCCGCATGGGCGTCGAGCGCGCGCGCCGCGCGCAGCACGAGGTTGTCCGGGGACTCCACACCGGGGGCGTCCGCGAACGGCCCGAACACCTCGAGCACGAAGGTGCCGGCGGGCGCGGGGCGCACCGCGAGCGCGTCGGCGAGCGCCGCGAAGACGACGAAGGACTCGATCGTGTGATAGCCGTCGGCGCGCCGGCCGGTCACGTGGAGATAGAGGTTGAGCTTGGCCCGTGCCGGGACCGCCGGCACGTCGGCGCCCGCGGCAGTCACGCCCGGCTCACCCGCCGCGGCGACCGGGCTCCGCGCCCGCCGCCTCCCGCTTAGTGCCGGGCAGGCCTTCCTCCAGCTTCTTCTCGATGCGCGGCGCCTCGCCAGGCTCGGGTCCGAGGGCGAGCGCCCGACGCCACTGGAAGCGCGCCTCGTAGCGGCGCCCGACGCGCCAGTAGGCGTCGCCCAGGTGGTCGTTGATGGTGGCGTCCTGCGGGCGCAGCTCGACCGCGCGCTCGAGGTAATGGACCGCGCGGTCGAAGTTGTCGAGGCGGTAATGCGCCCAGCCGAGGCTGTCCACGATGTAGCCGTCGTTGGGGCGGAGCTTCACGGCGCGCTCGATCATCTCGAGCGCGCGCTCGAGATGGCGCCCCTGCTCCACCCACGAATAGCCGAGGTAATTGAGGACGTGCGGCTGGTCGGGCCGGAACTCGAGCGCCTTGAGGAAGTTCTCCTCGGCGCGCGGCCAGCGCTTGGCGCGCTCGAGCGCGATCCCGCGCGAGTAATAGAGCGCCCAGTAGCGCTCCGCCGCCGGATCCACCCGCCCGAAGGCCGCGTCGTAGGCCTCTATCGCCTCCTCGTAGCGCTCCTTGAAGCGCAGCAGGTCGCCGAGCGCGACCAGCGCGTCGGCGCGCTCCGGCCGTTCCGCGGCCATCGCGCGCAGGCGCTCCACCGCCTCGTCGGTGCGGTCCACCCGGTCGAGCAGCTGTGCCGCGCGGATGCGCGCGGCCCAGGCCAGCGGCGAGGCGTTGTCGAGCCGGCCGTAGGCCGCGATGGCATCGGCGGCGCGCTGCTGGCCGTCGAGGATGTCGCCCACCAGGAGCAGCGCCACGTCGAAGCCGGGACGCACGGCCAGCGCCATCCGCGCCAGGATCATGGCGACGTCGGGCACGCCTTCCTGGGACAGGAGCGCCGCCATGTTGGCGAGTCCTTCCGCCATGCCGGAGCGCGCGTCGCGGACGTCGCGCGGCGCCGGCGCGCCGGCCGCGAGGCGCGCGAGCGCCCGCTCCATCGTCAGCGAGCCGGGATCACGCTCGAGGAAGCGGAGATAGAGCGCGCGCGCCTCCTCGGCGGCGCCGGCGCGCTCCAGGACGCCGCCCGCCATCTCGGCGACGCGGCCGTAGCCCGCATAGTTCTCCGCCTTGAGCTTGGCGAGATAGGGCTTGGCGGCGGCGAAGTCGCCCCGGAGGTCGAGGATCAGCGCAGCGTGATAGTCGTGGAACAGCGCGCCGCCGCGCAAGGCGCCGAGCGGCGCGAGTCCCTTGAGGGCGCCATCGAAATCGTCGAGCCCGATCCGCGTCCAGGCGAGCGCGAGCGGCACGAAATAGCCGGCGAGCCCGCGCTGGGGCATGGCGGCAAGGCGGCGCTCGGCTTCCGCCGTGCGGCCGTTCGCCAAGTCGTCCACCGCGACCACCAACCCGCCGATCACGCTGTCGGGTTCGTGGGCGAGATAGACCTGCGCGATGCGGGCCGCCTCCCCCACCTCGCCGGCAGCGATCATCTGCTGCATGGCGAGGCGCTGCAGCGCCGGGTTGTCGGGGGCATGGGGCAGGACGCGCGCGAACAGGCGCGCCGACAGGCCTGCGTCGAAATCGCGCTCGGCCTGACGCGCGGCGAGGAAATCGCCGTAAGGGGAGGTCTCGGGAAGCGCCGCCTGCGGCGGGGGCGACGAGGCCACCCGCACCAGCAGCGGCGCCGGAGCGTGGGTGCCGTTGGCGGCGCGGTCCTGCGGCGCGAACGGTCCCGCGGCACGGGAATCACCCGTGCAGGCGCCGAGCGCCAGCGCCAGCGCGCCGAGGGCCAGCGCCCGCGTGCCGAGCGCGACGCCGCGCGACGCGCGCGCGCGGAAGGGAATGTTGGGCATGCGCATCATGGTATGCGGCATCTTTCTGGTCCGTCTGCCATGCCGAAGGCTTTACTATAACACGCGAAATAACACGCGAAACCGGCCCACACTGTGACGGTTCTATGTTTTCGGGCGGGGCGACCTACCTCCCTACCCCCGACGGTACGGAGGGGATGCCCATGGAATCGGCAGGAAACGGATGGGCCGGACATTTTGCGGGATATCCGGGCGAACGCCCCTCACCCCGCCGACAGGCGCTCCTTGACAAGCTGGGCGGCGCGGGTGAAGTCCATGCGGCCGGCGTGGCGCTCCTTGAGCGCCGCCATGGTCTTGCCCATGTCCTTGATCGAGCCCGCGCCCAGGTCGGCGACCGCCGCCTCGATGGCCGCCTCGACCTCCTCCTCCGACATCTGCTTCGGCAGGAAGGTCTGGATGATGACGATCTCCTCCTCCTCCTGCTGGACGAGGTCGGGGCGGTTACCCTTGCGGTACTGCTCGATCGAATCGTGACGCTGCTTGATCATCTTCTGCAGCATGTCGAGGATCGATTCGTCGGGGATGCCGTTCTCGGCGCCGGGGGTGCCGCGCGCGGCGATGTCGCGGTCCTTGAGCGCGGCGAGGACCAGGCGCAGCGTCGAGGTGGCGCGGGCGTCCTTGGCCTTCATGGCCGTCTTCAACGCCTCGTTGATATCTTGGCGCAGCATGGGAACTCCAAAGGATGTCCGGAAAGCCCGGACCTTACCCCCTTTGCCGCCGGTTGGCAACGAAGACCGCTTTTTCCAACATATTGATCTGGAAAGCCTTTTTTTGTCCCAAGAGGCTTGACGGGGGGCGCGGCGGAGATTAAACAACGCCCAATTTGCCCGCTGCCTCCGGCGCGGCCCCCGCCACCCCCTAAAGGGAATGCATCATGGCGAGAGCCACCAAGACGCCCCCGAGTGCGCGCCCGTCCGCGCGCAAGGGGACCGTAGTTCCGCGCGCCGATTCGCCCGACGCCCGCCTCGCCTTCGCCGAGGCCAACCGCCCCGACGACGCCAACGCCGCCCTCGTGCTCGCCGACGGCACGGTGTTCTGGGGGCGCGGCTTCGGCGCGGGCGTGACCACGGTGGGCGAGGTGTGCTTCAACACCTCGATGACCGGCTACCAGGAGATCCTGACCGATCCCTCCTACGCCGGGCAGATCATCGCCTTCACCTTCCCCCATATCGGCAACGTCGGCACCAACCCCGAGGACGTGGAGACCGCGACCCCGGCGGCGCGCGGCCTGGTGGTGCGCGCAGGCGTGACGGAGCCGTCCAGCTGGCGCGCCACCGACCACCTGGAGCGCTGGCTGCTGTCCCACGGGCTGCCCGGCATCGCCGGCGTGGACACGCGCGCGCTCACCGCGCGCATCCGCGACGCGGGCGCCCCCAGCGGCGCGCTCGGATTCGACCCCAAGGGCCGGCTCGACCTGCGGGCGCTGCACCACGAGGCGTCGCGCTGGCCGGGGCTCGAGGGCATGGACCTCGCGGGCGACGTGACCTGCCGGCAGACCTACGCATGGGACGAGACGCGCTGGACCCTCGGGCGCGGCTACGGGCGCCTCGTCGCCCCGCGCTTCAAGGTGGTGGCGGTGGACTACGGCGCCAAGCGCAACATCCTGCGCGCGCTCGCCTCCGCCGGCTGCGCGGTGACGGTGGTGCCGGCCGGCACGACCGCCGCCGAGATCCTGCGCCACGGGCCCGACGGCGTGTTCCTCTCCAACGGTCCGGGCGACCCGGCCGCGACCGGCGCCTATGCCGTGCCCGTGATCCGCGACCTGATCGCGAGCGCCAAGCCCCTGTTCGGCATCTGCCTCGGCCACCAGATGCTGGCGCTCGCCCTCGGCGCGCGGACGAAGAAGATGGCGATCGGGCATCGCGGCGCCAACCACCCGGTCAAGGACCTCGCTACCGGCCGGGTCGAGATCACCAGCCAGAACCACGGCTTCGTGGTGACCGAGGACAGCCTGCCGCCGGAGGTGGAGAAGACCCACGTCTCGCTGTTCGACGGCTCGGTGGAGGGCCTCCGCCTGCGCGACCGCCCGGTGTTCGGCGTGCAGTACCACCCCGAGGCCTCCCCCGGCCCCCAGGACAGCCACTACCTGTTCGAACGCTTCGTCGGGATGATCGAAGAGAGCAAGAAGCGATGATCTTCGCGCCGAAGCATCCGGCTCCTGTTCTCGCCACTCCCCCATCCCTCCTTCATTTATGGGGGGAAGTTCCACGGAATGCGCCGTGCGTTCCCTCCCCCACAAGGGGGGAGGGAGCTTCCTGCCCGTCGATTTCGGCCCCGCGCCCAACGAGAACGAACGCGCCTGATGCCTAAGCGCACCGACATCTCCTCCATCCTCATCATCGGCGCTGGGCCCATCGTCATCGGCCAGGCCTGCGAGTTCGACTATTCGGGCGCGCAGGCGTGCAAGGCGCTGCGCGAGGAGGGCTACCGGGTCATCCTGGTGAACTCCAACCCCGCCACCATCATGACCGACCCGGGGCTCGCCGACGCCACCTACATCGAGCCGATCACGCCCGACATGGTGACGCGCATCATCGCCAAGGAGCGCCCCGACGCGCTGCTGCCGACCATGGGCGGGCAGACCGCGCTCAACACCGCGCTCACCCTAGCTTCGCGCGGCGTGCTGGAGACATACGGGGTCGAGCTGATCGGCGCCAACCGGCAGGCCATCGACAAGGCCGAAGACCGCGAGCTGTTCAAGCAGGCGATGGCGAAGATCGGCCTCGAATGCCCCAAGGCGATGCTCGCCCACGACATGGGGGAGGCGCGCCGCGCGCTCGAGCTGGTGGGACTGCCCGCCATCATCCGCCCGTCCTTCACGCTCGGCGGCACCGGCGGCGGCATCGCCTACAACCGCGACGAGTTCGAGCAGATCGTGACGGGCGGCATCGACGCCTCCCCCACCGGCGAGGTGCTGGTGGAGGAATCGGTGCTCGGCTGGAAGGAGTACGAGATGGAGGTGGTCCGCGACCGCGCGGACAACTGCATTATCGTCTGTTCCATCGAGAACGTGGACCCGATGGGCATCCACACCGGGGATTCGGTGACGGTGGCGCCGGCGCTCACCCTCACCGACAAGGAATACCAGATCATGCGCGACGCCTCGATCGCGGTGCTGCGCGAGATCGGGGTGGACACCGGCGGCTCCAACGTGCAGTTCGCGGTCAACCCCGAGGACGGCCGCATGGTCGTGATCGAGATGAACCCGCGCGTCTCGCGCTCCTCGGCGCTCGCCTCCAAGGCGACCGGCTTCCCCATCGCCAAGATCGCGGCCAAGCTCGCGGTCGGCTACACGCTCGACGAGCTCACCAACGACATCACGCGCGTCACCCCGGCCTCCTTCGAGCCCACCATCGACTACGTCGTCACCAAGATTCCGCGCTTCACCTTCGAGAAGTTCCCAGGCACGGCGCCGCTGCTCAGCACCTCCATGAAGTCGGTGGGCGAGGTCATGGCGATCGGGCGCACCTTCGCAGAGTCTCTCCAGAAGGCGCTGCGCTCGCTCGAGACCGGCCTCACCGGGCTCAACGAGGTCGAGATTCCGGGCGCCCAGGGCGCCGACCCCAAGGATTCGATCCGCAAGGCGCTCGCCGCCCCCGCGCCCGACCGCATCCTCGCCATCGCCCAGGCGTTCCGCGAGGGCACCACGGTCGAGGAGGCCCGGGCCGCGTGCCGCTACGACCCGTGGTTCCTGCGCCAGATCAAGGCGCTCGTCGAGGCCGAGGCGCAGGTGCGCCGCAAGGGCCTGCCGCGCGAGGCGGGCGCGCTGCGACGGCTCAAGGCGCAGGGCTTCTCCGACGCGCGGCTCGCCGAGCTCGCGGGCGCCGCGGAGGGCGACGTCGCCCGGCTGCGCCGGCGCCTCGATGTGCGCCCGGCCTACAAGCGCATCGACACCTGCGCCGCCGAGTTTCCGTCCCTCACCCCCTACATGTACTCGACCTACGAAGGCGCGGGCACGGTGCCGGGCGCGAGCGAGTCGGACGTCTCGGCGCGCAAGAAGGTCGTCATCCTGGGCGGCGGCCCCAACCGCATCGGCCAGGGCATCGAGTTCGACTACTGCTGCGTGCACGCGGCCTACGCGATGGCGGACGCGGGCTACGAATCGATCATGGTCAACTGCAACCCGGAGACGGTGTCCACCGACTACGACACCTCCGACCGGCTCTACTTCGAGCCGCTGACGGCCGAGGACGTGCTCGAGATCGTGCGCGAGGAGAAGGCCAAGGGCAAGCTGCTCGGCGTGATCGTGCAGTTCGGCGGCCAGACCCCGCTCAAGCTCGCCAAGGCGCTGGCGGCGGCGAAGGTGCCGATCCTCGGCACCTCCCAGAACGCCATCGACGTGGCCGAGGACCGCGACCGCTTCAAGCAGCTCCTCACCCGCCTCAAGCTGCGCCAGCCCGAGAACGGTATCGCCACCTCCACCAAGGGCGCGCGCGCCATCGCCCGGCGCATCGGCTACCCGGTGCTGCTGCGCCCCTCCTACGTGCTGGGCGGGCGCGCCATGGAGATCGTCCACGACGAGGACCAGCTCGAGCGCTACATGACCCACGCCGTCAAGGCCTCGGGCGACAACCCGGTGCTGGTGGACCGCTACCTCTCCGACGCGATCGAGGTGGACGTGGACGCCGTCGCCGACGGCAGGACCGTGGTGATCGCCGGCATCATGGAGCACATCGAGGAGGCGGGCGTGCATTCGGGCGATTCGGCGTGCTCGCTACCGCCGCGCTCGCTCTCCGACAAGGTGATCGGCGAGATCCGCGCCCAGACCGTGAAGCTCGCCAAGGCGCTCAAGGTGGTCGGGCTGATGAACGTGCAGTTCGCGGTCAAGGACGGCGAGGTCTACATCCTCGAGGTCAACCCGCGCGCGTCCCGCACCGTGCCGTTCGTCGCCAAGGCCACCGGCCAGCCGATCGCCAAGGTCGCGGCGCGCGTCATGGCGGGCGAGAAGCTCGCCGCCTTCGGCCTCAAGTCGTTCCTCGAGGACGCGACGCGCGCGCCGCACGTTGCGGTCAAGGAATCGGTGTTCCCGTTTGCGCGCTTCCCGGGCGTCGACATCATCCTCGGCCCCGAGATGAAATCGACCGGCGAGGTGATGGGGATCGATTCCGACTTCGACCGCGCCTTCGCCAAGTCGCAGCTCGGCGGCGGGACCAAGGTGCCGGTCGCCGGCACTGCCTTCATCTCGGTCAAGGACCGCGACAAGGCGCACATGGTCGCGCCGGCGAAGGAGCTGATCGCACTCGGCTTCGCCATCGTCGCCACGCGCGGCACCGCCGATTACCTGCGCGCCCAGGGCGTCGCCTGCGGCATCGTCAACAAGGTGCTGGAGGGCCGACCGCACATCGTGGACGCCATGAAGAACGGCGAGGTCCAGCTGGTGTTCAACACCACCGAGGGCGCCCAGGCGATCCGCGATTCCTTCGACCTGCGGCGCACCGCGCTCACCCACAAGATCCCCTACTACACCACCGTAGCGGGGGCGCTGGCGGCGACCCGGGGCATCGCCGCGGTCAAGGCGGGCGAGCTCGACGTGCGGCCCCTGCAGTCCTATTTTTCCCCCGGCCTTTAGGCTATAGTTTCGGGACCGGGCCCCGGAACGGGGCCCCGCTCCCGTGTCCTGCGAGCGACCCAGAAGCCCCAACCCCGAAGGCAGCCGCCGTCGGGCGGGTGTATTTTTCGGTCGCGGGATGCCGGGGCGGTCATCCACCAAACCGGGCCCAGGAGGCCCCCGAGGAAGTCGGACCGGACGATGGACAAGGTTCCCATGACCAGGGCGGGCTATCAGACCCTGGTCGACGAAGTGAAGCGTCTCAAGACCGTGGAGCGGCCGGCGGTGGTCAAGGCCATCGAGGAGGCGCGCTCCCACGGCGACCTGTCGGAGAACGCCGAGTACCATGCCGCGCGCGAGCGCCAGGCGTTCATCGAGGGCCGCCTGATGGAGCTCGAGGACAAGATCGCGCGCGCCGAGGTGATCGACGTGAGCCAGCTTTCGGGCAGCGTGATCCGCTTCGGCGCCACCGTCACGCTCGCCGACGAGGACACCGACGAGAAGGCCACCTACACCATCGTCGGCGAGGACGAGGCCGACATCTCCAAGGGCCGGCTCTCGGTCACGGCGCCGCTCGCGCGCGCGCTGATCGGCAAGCAGAAGGGCGACAGCTTCGAGGTCACCACCCCCGGCGGCTCCAAGGGCTACGAGGTGGTGAAGGTCTCCTACAAGTAGCCGCGCCCCCCGGCGCCGCGGGCCTTGCCGCGCGGCGCGGCCCTCCATAAAGTATGCCCGTTCCCGGGCCCCGCGGCGCCCGGCCAGACGGTCCGCCGTCCAAGCCCGCCAACCTTGCCGCGCGCGCGGCGGGGGCGGCTTGGCGTTTTCCGTCGGCCGGCCCCGCCCATCGCGCCGCGACCGGAGACCGCATGGCCATGTCCCGATCCGAGCCCGTTCCAGATTCCACGCAATCCCCCGCGCGCCCCAGCTTCCGCGAGGCCTTCCTCTACTGGCTCCGGCTCGGCTTCATCAGCTTCGGCGGGCCCGCCGGGCAGATCGCCATCATGCAGACCGAGCTGGTCGAGCGGCGTCGCTGGATCGCCCAGGGGCCGTTCGTCGCCGGGCTCAACTTCGCCATGCTGCTGCCGGGGCCGGAGGCGCAGCAGCTCGCCACCTACGTCGGCTGGCGCCTGCACGGGCTCAAGGGCGCGCTCGCGGCCGGCATCCTGTTCGTCGCGCCGGGCGCGGTGGTGCTCGCGGCGCTCGCCTGGCTCGCCGCGGTGCACGGCGACGCCGCCTGGGTGGCGGCGCTGTTCGACGGCTTCCGGCCGGTGGTGGTGGCGATCATCGCCGCCGCGCTGTGGCGCCTCGGGCGACGCAACCTGCGCCGGCCCGCCGCCGTCGCGCTCGCCGTCGCGGCCTTCCTCGCGCTCGCGGTGCTGGCGCTGCCGTTCCCGCTGGTGATCGCGGCGGCGCTCGGGCTGGGCGCGCTCGCGGCGCGCTACCGGCC
>JBJHBM010000059.1:0-10671 GCA_050485485.1 Alphaproteobacteria bacterium
CCGCGCAAGCAGGTCGCGGGCGGCCGGGCGCGTCCCCTCGCGCAGGCCCGCCGGCCTGTCGGCGGGCGTGTCCGAGGGTTGGCCGGGGGCCGGCGCCTGGCCGGGGCGGGCAATTTCCCGCATGCGTTCGGAAAGGGTCATGCCGTCTGTCCTGCTCTGCCGGCGTGGCCGGGCGGGGGGAAGCGGGCGGTCTCGTTCCTTACACGGACGGGGTCCCGGAAATCCGTCGCCATCCCCGCGGTTTCCGCGCGATCCTGCGGGGCGATTGCGGCGCGGCCGAGGCGGTCAGGGGCGGACGGCTTGGGGGAGGGGGCAGATTCGGGCGGGACTCGGGGCGGGACGGTGTGGTTGAATTGAAAAAAGCGGTCGCGACGAGCCGCGCAACGACAGAACAGGGAGGCGTCGGAGCATGTCCTTCGATCTCGTCATCCGGGGCGGCACCGTGGTGGACGGCTCCGGACTGCCCGGCTACCGGGCCGACGTCGGCGTCGCCGGCGGCGTCATCGCCGCCATCGGCGACCTTGCCGGGGAAAGCGCCCGCGAGACGATCGACGCAGAAGGCCATGTCGTCGCCCCCGGCTTCATCGACGGCCACGCCCATTACGACGCCCAGGTGTTCTGGGACCGCATTGGCGCCAACATCTGCTGGCACGGGGTGACCACGGCGGTGATGGGCAACTGCGGCTTCACGCTCGCGCCCTGCGCCGAGAAGGACAAGCGCCTCGTCTTCACCAACCTCGAGATGGCGGAGGAGATTCCTCCCTCCGCGATGGACGCCGGCATCCCGTGGTCGTGGGAAACCTTCCCGGAGTTCCTCGACGCGGTGGAGGCGGTGCCGAAAGGCATCAACTACGCGACCTACGTCGGCCACTCCGCGATCCGCACCTATGTCATGGGCGCGCGTGCGTTCGAGGAGAAGGCGGGCGACGACGACCTCGCCGCGCTCCGGCGCGAGGTGGAGGTGGCGCTGCGTGCCGGCGCCATCGGCTTCAGCACCACCTGCTCCTCCAACCACCGCACCGCGGAGGGCGGCCCGGTCGCGAGTCGCCTCGCCGACTGGTCGGAGATCCGCGCCATGGTGGGGGTGATGCGCGACCTCGGCGCCGGCGTGTTCGAAATCTCGCGCGGCAGCCTGGGCGCGCCCGAGGAGACGCGCCGGGCGGAGATCGCGCGCATGCGCGACCTCGCCATCGAGACCGGCGTTCCCTGCACCTTCGGCGGCGCCTGGTCCAACCGCGCCAACCCCGACATCTGGCGCCCGCAGTTCGCGATGGTGGACGAGGTGACGGCGGCCGGCGGGCGCATGCTGGTGCAGGCGACCGCGGCCTGGAACGGCTCGCTGCGCTCGTTCGAGACCTTCATGCCCTACGACAACGTGCCGCTGTGGCGCGAATTCAGGAAGCTGCCGCTGGCCGAGCAGGAAAAGGGCCTGCGCGATCCCGCTATGCGCGCGCGCCTGGTGGAGGCCACCCGCGACCATCGGCGCGAGACCGACCCCAGCCTCAACAACGTGCTGCTGCGCGATATCGACTGGAACTGGTACTTCCCGATGTACCGCACCCTGCCGCCCTACCGCTCGGTCGCGGAGATCGCGGCGGAGCGCGGCCAGGAACCGATCGAGACCGTGATCGACCTCGCGCTCGAAAAGCACCTCAAGCTGTTCTTCATCGCGCCCACCAACTGCGAGGACCAGGACTACGTCCTCGCCATGCTGCGCCATCCCAACACCGCCGTGACGTTCGGCGATTCGGGCGCGCATATCGCCACCATCGTCAACCCGGTGCAGGCCGACCTGCTCGGAAACTGGGTGCGCCAGCGCCAGGCGATCACGCTCGAGGCGGCGGTGCGCAAGGTCACCTTCGACATCGCCGCGTTCTGGGGCCTCGACCGGCGCGGGCTGGTGCGCGAGGGCTGGCACGCGGACCTGGTCGTGTTCGACCCCGAAACCATCGCGCCGGACCTGCCGGAGCTGGCCTACGACCTTCCGGCCGGGGCGGCGCGCATCCTGCAGAAGGCAGTCGGCATCCGCGCGACCGTGGTGAACGGCAGGCCGTTCATGCGCGACGGCGCGCATACCGGCGCGCTGGCAGGACAGCTTCTGCGTGGGCCGCTGGCGGCCCGGGCGTGAAGGCGGCGCGCCTTCGGGTGCGCGACAAGGCCCGACGTGACGGGTCCAACGACAGGAGGCAGGCATGAGACTGGCAGTAACGGCTTTGGCAGTGGGCGGCCTTGCGCTGGCGGCGGGGTGGGCCACGGGCGCTGCGGCACAGGACGGCGCCGATTTCTACAGGGGCAAGACCCTCAATATCATCATCACCTCGGGCACCGGCGGTTCCGTGGACCTGATGGGGCGCCTCGGCGCCCGCCACGTCGGCCGACACATCCCGGGCAACCCGACCGTGGTCGCGCGCAACATGGGCGGCGCGGGCGGCATTGTCGGTATGAATCACATCTACACCACGGCGCCCAAGGACGGCACCGAGATCGGCACCGCCCTCAACACGGTGCCGTTCGAGCCGCTGTTCTACGGCGAGCGCTCGGTCGCCAAGTTCGATCCGCTCAAGTTCAACTGGATCGGCAGCCCGACCAAGTTCATCGCGGTTGCCATCGCCTGGCATACCTCGCCGATCAAGAAATGGCAGGACCTTCTGGAGCGCGAGATGATCGTGGGCTCGAGCGGCATCAGTAGCGCGAGCACGGTGGATTCCTTCGTGATGCGCAATCTCCTCGGCTTCAAGTACCGCGTTATCATGGGTTATCCCAGCGGGTCCGACATCGACCTCGCCATGGTCCGGGGCGAGACCGAGGGCCGCGCCACCACCGCCTGGGACGGCGTGACCAGCCGCAATCCCGACTGGATCACCGACAAGAAGATCACCGTCCTCTACCAGATGGGGATCGAGAAGCACCCGACGGTGCCGGCCGAGACGCCGCTGTTGCTCGACGAGCTGCCCGAGAACGACGCGAAGAAGGCGCTGCGCCTCAAGATGATGTCCTACGACGTGGGCTATCCGATCTTCGCGCCGCCGGAGGCGCCTTCCGACCGCGTGGCGGCCCTGCGCAAGGCCTATGCGGATGCGTTCAGTTCGCCTGAGTTCCTGGCGGAAGCCAAGAAGCTGCGGGTCGAGGTGAACCCGATTTCCGGTGAGAGGCTGGAGGAGATGTTCAAGGAAGCCTACAGCGCGCCCGCCCATATCCGGGCGATGCTGGTGGCGGCGGCGCAGCCGCCGGGAGCGGTCGAGGAAGCCAAGACCGTCAAGGCGACCGCGCCGCTCAGCGAGGTCGTGCGGGAAGGCCGCACCATCGTGTTCGCGAAGGACGGCAAGCAGGCCCGCGCCAACATCGCGCGCGATACCAAGATCACGGTCGGCGGCAAGGAGGCGAAGCAGACCGACCTCAAGGCCGGCATGACTTGCGAGATCGACTACTACGGCGACATGGGCCAGGCGACGGCCGTCAGTTGCAAGTAAACGCGGGGTTCGTCGGGGTGGCCGCCTGGGGTTCTCGCCCCGGCGGCCGTCCTGCATCATGGGCCAGCATCACCGATCGAGGAGGCAGTCATGGAGGCAAGGGCCGCGGTCGCGCACAAGGCGGGTGCGCCGCTTACCGTAGAGACCGTCACCCTGGACGGGCCGCGCGCGGGCGAGGTGCTGGTGGAGGTCCGGGCGACCGGCATCTGCCATACCGATGCCTTCACCCTTTCCGGCGCCGATCCCGAAGGGCTGTTCCCGGCGATCCTGGGACACGAGGGCGCGGGCGTGGTGGTGGACGTAGGGCCGGGCGTGACGTCGCTCGGGAAGGGCGACCACGTCATTCCCCTCTACACGCCGGAATGCCGCCAGTGCGAATACTGCCTGAGTCGCAAGACCAACCTGTGCCAGGCGATCCGTGCCACCCAGGGGCAGGGCGTGATGCCCGACGGCACCAGCCGCTTCTCCGTCGGCGGCGAGAAGATCCACCACTACATGGGCACTTCGACCTTCTCCAACTACACCGTGGTCCCGGAGATCGCGCTCGCCAGGATTCGCGAGGACGCGCCGTTCGACAAGGTCTGCTACATCGGCTGCGGCGTGACCACGGGGATCGGCGCCGTCCTCAATACCGCCAGGGTGGAGCCGGGGGCGCGGGTGGTCGTGTTCGGGCTCGGCGGCATCGGCCTCAACGTGGTGCAGGGGGCCCGCATGGCGGGCGCCGACATGATCGTGGGCGTCGACATCAACCCTGCGCGCCGCGCGCTCGCGGAGAAGTTCGGCATGACCCACTTCGTCGATCCGAAGGAGGTGGAGGGAGACCTCGTGCCCTATCTCGTGGACCTGACGAAGGGCGGCGCCGATTACAGCTTCGAATGCATCGGCAACGTGAAGACCATGCGCCAGGCGCTCGAATGCTGCCACAAGGGCTGGGGTGTGAGCGTCATCATCGGCGTCGCCGGCGCGGGGGAGGAGATATCGACCCGCCCGTTCCAGCTCGTCACCGGGCGTGTGTGGAAGGGCACCGCCTTCGGCGGCGCGCGCGGCCGTACCGACGTCCCGCGCATCGTGGACTGGTACATGGAAGGGCGCATCCACATCGACGACATGATCACCCATACCCTGCCGCTCGACGACATCAATAAGGGCTTCGACCTGATGCATCGCGGCGAATCGATCCGCAGCGTGGTCGTGTTCTAGATGGCCGCGGACGCTGCCGTATCAGTGCGCGCGGAGCACCGCTGCTTCGGCGGCGCCCAGGGCTTCTACGCGCACCGCTCGCGCGAGACCGGGACGGAGATGCGCTTCGCGCTCTACCTGCCGCCACAGGCGGCGGCGGGCCCGGTGCCGGTGCTCTATTACCTCGCGGGCCTCACCTGCACCGAGGAGACCTTCCCGATCAAGGCCGGGGCCCAGCGCTTCGCCGCCCGGCACGGGATCGCGCTGGCGGCGCCCGACACCAGCCCACGCGGCGCCGGTATCGCGGGCGAGGACGACGACTGGGACTTCGGCACCGGGGCCGGCTTCTACGTCGATGCCACGGCGCCGCCCTGGGCGGCCCATTACCGCATGTATTCCTACGTGACGGAGGAGCTTCCAGCCCTGCTCGCCGCGGCGTTCCCGGTCGATCCCGGGCGCCAGGGAATCTTCGGCCATTCGATGGGCGGCCACGGGGCGCTGGTGGCGGCGCTCCGCAATCCCGGTCGCTACCGCTCGCTCTCGGCCTTCGCGCCCATCGCCGCGCCTGCCGCCGTGCCGTGGGGGGAAAAGGCGTTCTCGCGCTACCTCGGGCCGGATCGTGCGGCGTGGCGCGCCTACGACGCGAGCGCGCTGACGGCCACTTCGGCGTTTCGGGGCGACATCCTCGTGGACCAGGGGACGGCGGACCCGTTCCTGGAGGCGCAGCTCCGGCCCGAGCTTCTGGAAGCGGCGTGCCGGACGGCGGGCCGCCGCCTCACGCTGCGCCGCCATGCGGGCTACGATCACGGCTACTATTTCGTCGCGAGCTTCATCGAGGACCATCTGCACCATCACGCCCGTGCCCTGTGCGGGACATGAGGGCTCCCGGACAGGCGACGGCCGCCGGGACTTTCGTCCCTGGCGGCCGCTCCTTTCATGCCGATCCTTCAGGTGATCGTGAGGGTCAGTTACGCCCCTCGCGCGTATCCGGCATCGCCCGGATCTGCTCCCTGGTCAGGTTGGCGACGAGGCGGGTCTCCTCGCCAGCCTCCACCATCGCGATCTGGTCCCACGACACTGCGACGTGGCGTTCGCCGATGCCGAGGAAGCCGCCGCTCGACACCACCAGCGTGTTGCCTTCGACCCGCTCGACCTCGCCGAGCTTCTCGCCGGCCGGATCGACCAGGTCCTTGCCCACAAGGTCCGCAGTGGGGGCCTCGGGCTTCACCGCCGACGCGCCGGTATCGCCGGCGGGGGGCGCTTGGCGCTGTTCCATGGTGCCGGGCGCGCTACCGCCGGGACCGTAGGGGTCGGGGCTCTGCTGCGCCAGGGCCGCACCGCCGAGCGCAAGGGCGCCGGCGCTGAGCGTGACGGTCAGGAACGATTTGATCATGACTCTACTCCCTCTGTTGGGACGGACGGGCGCTCCGCCGGCGCGCAAATCCGCTTTGGAAGACGGCGCGGCGGCAGGGCGCATCCACATGGAATCCAACGGTTTGTTCCCCGGAAGGTTGCACGGGGCCGCGTGGCGAAAACCGGGCCCGGCGGTACCGGGGCACCGGCGGAGGGGCATTTGCCGTGACGTTCCTGTGACCACGGATTCGGGCTAGAGTGGCGTTTCCGGCGGTCACCGAGGGAGGTAGCCAGATGCCAGAAGCGGAATGCGATCCCGGCACGGTCGAGGCCGCGCTGTCCTACATGGTCAGGACGGACGGCGCGAAGCCGATTTCGGCGAGCTACGGCCCCGGCGACCCGCGCCACACCCATACCGGCACCTACGAGGACCGCGTCGTGCCGATCCGCGACGCGCGGCAGGTGGGCGGCGATCTCTCCCTCGACCGCGAAGGCTTCCGGCTGGTGCACCACGAGAGCGCGGTCGTCGATTTCTACGACGACGAGGAGGTGCGGGCCGTCTACTACCCCGAGCTCGAGCGCTTGGTCATGGCCGAGACCGGCTGTGCGCGCGCCCTCGTGTTCGACCATACGCGGCGCGCGGGCGACGAGGCGACGCGCAGCGCGCGCGGCGTCAAGGGGCCGGTGCGCCATGTCCACAACGACTATACCGAATGGTCCGGGCCGCAGCGCGTGCGCGACCTCCTGCCCGACGAGGCCGAGACACTGCTGCGCCGCCGCCTGCAGGTGATCCAGGTGTGGCGCGCGGTGCGCGGGCCGATCCTGGCCTCGCCGCTCGGCATCTGCGACGCGCGCTCGCTCGCGCCCGGCGACCTGATCGCCACCGAGCGCCGCTATCCCAACCGGGTGGGGGAGATCTATCACGTGTCCTATAACCCGGCGCATCGCTGGTGCTACTTCCCGACGATGACGCGCGACGAGGCGCTGGTGTTCAAGTGCTACGACTCGCGCGCCGGCCTCGCCCGCTTCACGGCCCATTCCGCCTTCGACGACCCCGCCACGCCGCCCGACGCGCCGCCCCGCGAAAGCATGGAGGCGCGCCTCCTCGCCTTCTTCGCCGACTGAGCGGCGGCGCGCTGGCCTTAACCCCGCGCGTAAAGCCTGATAACGTCCCTGCGCCAATCACCAGAAGCGGGGAGGACCATCCATGACGGCGAACGTGAAGCCGGGCGACATCGATCCCGAATCGGGCTGCCGCCTGCCGTTTCCGAAGCGCGAGGACCTGGGGCCGGAAGGCCGCGAGATCTACGACTATCACGTCGATCCCAAGGCGGGCTCGCTCGCGGGGCTCAGGGGGCCGGGGGGCGTGCGGCTGCACAGCCCCAGGCTGTCGGAATGCCTGCGGCCGGTCGGCCGCTATCTCCGCCACGAGGCGGGGCTCGACCCGAAGATCCGCGAGACCGCGATCCTGATCACCGCGCGCGAGATGAACGCGCGCTTCGAATGGGCCGCCCACGAGCCGGAAGCGCGCCGCGTCGGCGTCGCCGACGCCGTGATCGAGGCGATCAAGCACCGCAAGCCGCTCGACGGGCTGCCCGAGACCGAGGCGGCGGTGATCCAGCTCGGGCGCGAGGCGATGGGGGCCAAGCGGGTCACGCCTGCGACCTATGCCCGCGCCCTCGCCATCTTCGGCGCCAAGGGGCTGGTGGACGTGGTTTCGCTGATGGGCAACTACACCGCCACCGCGACCCTGCTCGCGGTGTTCGATAATCAGCCCGATCCCGGCGCGCCCGAACTGCCGCTGCCCTGATATCCGTTCCCGCCCGGCTGCGGGGCGCCGCGGAACAAGGAAAAACCCCCGGCGGCTGGGCCGCCGGGGGTTGCCGTGCCGGGTCTATGCCCGGCGGGCTACTGGCACGCGGCCTTGGGGGCGAGGTCGTCCTCGCCGAAGTACTCGAAGCGGCAGCTCATCCCTTCCTTGAGGGCGGTGATGTCGGCCTTGGCGCCGGCCACCGTCACCTCGGTATTGGTGGGATGGACGCGCAGCACCACCGGCTTGCCGTCCGCGCCCGCGACCGTAAGCACGCGCTTCGCCACCTTGGAGATGCTGCCGTCCACGGTGCGGAGCTGGACGTTGGCGACGTCGCCAGCCTCGAGCATCTTGGTCGCGCGGGCGAAGACGTCCTCGGAATAGTTGGCGAAGCGCTGGATCACCTTCTCCATCTCGGGGCCCGACCAGGGGTCGATCGGCATGCGCTGCTTCTTGGCCTCGGCCAGGAACTGCGGGTCCTTCATGGTGGCGTCGAAGGCCGCGCGCAGAGCCGCCGTGCGGCCGGCGGGAAGCTCCGGCGGCGCCGAGACGGGACGCCCCAGGACATGGGTGCCGTAGAGCAGGTCCATGACCTTCTTGTCGTCCTCGCTCTTGGCGAGGTCGTAGATGTGGGGCACGCCCTCGAGCTCGGGGGCCTTCTCGAAGCCGGTCTGGATGATGATGCGCAGCTCGCCCGATTTCCACTCGTCGTAGCGGGTGGTCATCAGCGACGACAGCGCGAAGCCGCAGCCGCCGTGCAACTCGCCGCGCTTCATGGCGAGCAGCACCTGGGTCGAGCCGGGATAGCCGTGGATCACCTTGAGGCGGGTGTCGAGCAGCGAGTTGAAGCCGCGCGCATGCACGCTGTTGACGGCGGTGGGGCCGGAGGCGCCGAAGATCACCTCGCGGGTGCGCAGTTCTTCGAACGAGGCGATGCCGGACGAGCTGTGGGCGGCGCAGGTGCCCACCGTCTTGTCCATGTTGCCGATCCAGGTGAAGCCGTCGATCTTGAACTGGCCCCGGGTCTCGCCCATCCGCACCGAGAACAGGGTGGAGGAGGCGAAGATGCCGATGGCGGTGCCGTCGCGCGGCGCGTTGTTGTAGATGAAGTTGGCGGCGAGCAGGCTGCCCGCGCCCGGCATGTTGCGGGGCACCACCGCCGGCTCGCCCGGGATGTGCCGGCCGATGTTGCGGGCGAGCGTGCGCATGTAGGCGTCGTAGCCGCCGCCCGGCGTGTAGCCGATGATGGCGGAGACGCTCTTGCCCTTGTAGAAGTCCGCCTCCGAGGCGGCCGCGGGTGCCGTGCCCGCGAGCGCCGCGGCGGCGAGGATTCCTGCGAGGGCGCCCGTGCGGGCCGCCCGATGGGTGCTGTCCATTCCCCCTGCTCCTGATATGTGGTTTTTGGGTTCCCGATCGGGATTTCAGGAGGACGGTAGCGGATTTAGCGGCGCAATTGAACCGGTCGTTTTTCCATATCGCGATATGCCTGGCGGGCCGCCTCGAAGCGCTCGGAAACCTTGTTCCAGTCGATCAGATGGGCGACGAAAGCCTTGAGAAACTTGCCTCTTTCGTTCTGCACATCGAGGTAATAGGCGTGCTCCCACACGTCGCAGCACAGCAGCGGCGCGGCCGCGCCGGTGAGCGGCGTCTCGGCGTTGGCGGTCGACATCACCTTGAGCCTTCCGTCGTCCAGCACCAGCCAGACGTAGCCCGAGCCGAACCGGCTTTCTCCTGATTTTACAAAGGCTTCGCCGAAGGCGTCGAGTCCTCCCAGATCGGCGTCGAGCCGTTCGGCGAGTTCGCCCCCGGGGGTGCCGGGCGCGTCCGGCGTCATGCCTTCCCAGAAGAAGGTGTGGTTCCAGACCTGCGCGCCGTTGTTGAACACGGCGGCGAGCTTGGGATCGCGCTCCGCCCTGCGGATGATCTCCTCGAGCGGCAGCTTGGCGAAGGCGGTGCCTTCGATCGCGTCGTCGAGCTTCTTGGCATAGCCCTTGTGGTGTTTGTCGTAATGAAAGGTCACGGTGCGCTCCGACATATGTGGTGCGAGCGCGTCCTTGGCATAGGGAAGCTTGGGGACGGTAATCGTCATGACATACTCCTATACTGTCCGATGAATGCAAAAACACGTGCGGCGCGCTTACGCGCGCCGTTCATGGGCGTCCGGACCGGGAATAGCCGGGCTAGCGGCGGTGGCGCCTGCCGGCCATGCCGAACGCGATGGAAATCAGAAACAGGACCAGGAAAACAAAGAACAGGACCTGTGCGATTCCCGCGGATACCTGCGCGATTCCGCCGAAACCGAGGACGGCGGCGATGATCGCGACGATCAAGAATATGAGTGCCCAGTACAACATGAAGCTCGTGCCCTTCCCACCGACCGATTGATCGCATCGGTGTGTCGTCAAGAGCCGTAACGTCCGGCCATGCCGTTGGTTCCCGGGGGAACCCGCCCGGATTTCATGGCGTTAGCGAGGTAGAGCATCCCGCCAAAATCACCGAAACGACCAGGAGAAACCCGTGGCCGATACCCCGAAAAACCCCGATTTCGATGCCGTCAGGAAGGATATCGACGAACTCAGGGCCGACCTCGCCGCCCTCGGCAAGGACGTGAGGAAGCTGGTCCGCGACGGCGCCGGGCGCGAGGCCGCCGCCGCCTTGGGCTCCCTCCAGGACGGCGCCGAGGCTGCCATCGAGTCCGTGGTCGGCCAGGGCCGCGACGCGGTGGATTCCGTCGGGGCCTGCGTCCGCAACCGGCCGGTCGAGAGCCTGCTGGTCGCCTTCGGCATCGGCGTCGTCCTCGGCAACGTCATCCGGAAATAGGCCGATGCTCCGGCCCCTCGCGGCCGCGCTGGCGCGCGC
>JBJHBM010000060.1:0-10624 GCA_050485485.1 Alphaproteobacteria bacterium
CGCCCCCGATCAGCGCCAAGCGCGGCCCGAGGTACAGCTGCAGCTGTCGGCGGGCGCCGCTCATGGCCACTCTGCGGACACTGCATGGCGTAGTGGGGCCCAGGCGGCACAATCGGCCCATTCCGCGGATTCGCCATATCGGCGCAGAATCCCCGCCAGCATCCCCGCCAGTGCCTCATGCCCCTCCTGTACTGCACAGCGCAGCACATGACCCTCGATCCCCATCCGACGCACCAGGCGCCAGGCCGCCGGATGGATCGCGGCTACACATTGCGGCTCCGGCTCGCCCTCGACGGGCTCAGGGTCCGCGGCGGCCACGTCATCGAGCAGATCGCCGACCAGATCGCGCAGCCCCGGCGACCGGGTCAACTGGCGCCGGCGATGGAACTCCGCGGCGAACTCGCGCCACAGCGCCGCCGCGTGCTCATCGCCTTGTGTCGCGTGCTCGAGCAGCTGCCACGGTGTTCGCCCCTGGCCGCGGCCTCGCTTGGCCGCCGGCCTGGCGAGCTCGCCGGCGAAGCCCCACTTCGACACGTAGGCCGCCGCCTCGCTCCCGCCGCGCACGTCGACGCCGTGCGTATCACAGCTGAAGCCCTCGCGGCGCAGCGCCCGTTGCCACAGCGCGAGCAGCTCGGCGCGGAACTCATCGAGCTCCGCCGGCGACAGCGGCCGGCGGAAGAACGCGAGCGCGTGCGTATGCGGGTGCCATCCGTTCACGCCGTAGGTGATCTCCAACGTGCGAATCTGCCCGACCAGTCCGAACCGCGCGGCGAGCCGCTTGTACGGGCGCCAGCTAGCCAGCTTCCGGCGCGCATCGAGGAACGCGCCGAGGACCTCGGCGAGCGGATCGGCGCGGCCATGGCGCACGGTCAACGTCACCAGCGCCACCCACCCGCCGGCGCGGATCGCGTTGTCGATCGACAGCTGGAGCTCGCGCCGGCGGGTCTCGGCCGCGCGGGCCGCGCAGACGGGGCACAGCCAGACCAGGCCGCACGCGATGACGCCACGGAACCAGGCGCGCTCGCCGGCCACCATGATCCCCACGCGCCGGTCATCGGTCTGGGGAGCGCACACCTTGCCCTTCACCTGCTGGCACGCGTGCAGCCTGAGCTCAGGCATAGGGGCGGCCACGCGCCGGGCGCCGGACAGCAGCTTGAGACGTCGGCCGCGTAACTCGTTGATTGAATAAGGGGCGGCCGCGGAAACCGTATATCTTCCAAGGGGACCCGCCGCCGACCGCTCAGGCGGCCGTTCGCGACGGCCGTAACTGGATGGAATCTCAGTGGGGGAGAGAGAAAACGGGGGGGGCGCCGCTATCCCTAGCGGTAATGGGACTCTGGGGCCACATCCC
The DNA here is from genome assembly GCA_050485485.1 of Alphaproteobacteria bacterium. Taxonomy (GTDB): domain Bacteria; phylum Pseudomonadota; class Alphaproteobacteria; order SMXQ01; family SMXQ01; genus WHSO01. The sequence continues at coordinate 1,352 of JBJHBM010000060.1, forward strand.
TCGGCCCCCGCCCCCCCCTTGCCACAATCGGGCGTCAACTCCCTGGCGCCGCCGGCGCGCCCTCAGTGCGCACCAGATCGGCATCGGCGGCCTGTGCGAGCTCGACCAGGGTCGGCGCATCCACGCCGAGCGCAGACGCCGCCCTGGCTACGCTCACGGTCGTCCGCAAGTTTGCCAGGTGCAGCCGCCGGCGCGCCTGGCGCCTGGTCTCATCGCTGACGGTCTCGCCGACCACGGTCGCCAGCTCGGCGAGCGCGTGCTGCAGGTGCGCGAGCGCCTGCACGAGCTCGGTGCGGGCCTGCAGCCCCTCGCCGGCGCTCATGACGCCACCCGCAGCGGCTGCCGGTCGCACCAGCCGCCTGAGCGCCTGTGCGGGAAGTGATACGCATCGCACCGGCACGGCCGGAACCGGCGGCGCTCGGCGCCGGTCGTGCGATACCAATCGACAGCCCACCAGGCGCCGCAGGCGCAGCGATCGGCCTGCGGCAGGCGCCTGCGCGTGCGCCTGGCGCCGCTGGACCAGCAGCGCCAGGCATAGCGGCGGAAGCGCCCCCAGGCGCGCGCACGGGCGCTCACGTCGCGGTCTCCTGCGCCGGCGCCGGTACGTGCAGCTTGGCCGGGTCATCCGCGCGGATGCGGAGCTCCACTGACTTGTCGCCTGGCAGGTCGACGACCAGGTGCAAGGACCAGAACTCGCGCGAGCCGTCGGTTGCAGGGAAGTGCACCAGGCGCGACGTGATCCGCAGAGCGCCGTCGATGTCCAGTAACACGGCGCTCATGACGCACCGCCAGCCGCCGGCGCCGCCGGCGGAGTGCAGCCCGGACACACGCCGTCGGCGCCCACCCGACCACGGCAACCGCAGTCGGCGCACCGCAGCTCGGCGCGCAAGGCGCGGTCCACTTCAGCGTCCGACGTCGGGTCGACGCCCGGCACGCCGCCGGGCCAGTCGGCCGGGCGCTCCGTGACCACGTCCAGCTGGCGGCGCCGGTCGAGCTCGCGGCCGGCCGCGTGATAGACCCAATACGCGTTGTCATGGAGCGCCGACAGGTCGGCGCCGGCGAGCGCCCGAAGGTCGGCGCCCGTAATCGCCTTGAGCGCCTCGACGGCAGCACGCGGCGGGAGATCGCCGGCAGGCGCCGGCTTGGGATCGGTAGACATGGGATTGTCCCCCTAGTGGCTTGTGGCAGCCGGCCGTTCATCGGTCGTTCAGCCGGCCCTAGGGAGACTACCTAAGCCCCTGCAGCGAAGTAAAGGGACTTAGCTACAGGATCTTACTGATTTCTGCCCTTTTGCCTTAGGGGTATGATTTACGAGCCACAGTCACCAGGAGGAGCCACACTCCGATGAACACCACGCAAGCCCTCATTGCGCGCCTGAAAGAAGCGCGCGGCCTTCGCAGCGACTACGCCGTTGCGAAGCACTTGGGCGTAACCACGCCCACGCTCACGAATTGGAAATACGGCCGCACGCAGATGGATAACACCACGGCGCTGCAGGTAGCAGACGAGCTCGGGCTCGATCCGCTCGCGATCATGGCGAAACTGAAATTGGAGCGCCCCCACACGCCGAGAGATCGGCAGGTTTGGGGGCGCTACGAACCGCGCCTATTGCTGGCAGCTTTGGCTGCGGTTGCCAGCTTGACGTTGCTGCAGCAGCCGGCGGCGCTCGCCTCGTCGCATTATGTGAACGGTCAAGCTATACATTATGCGAACCTGCGCCGGCTGCTCGGGATCCTTACCGGCGGCGCCGGCGGCGCTTGGTGGTCCCGCCCGCGCGGCGCTTGAACCGCCCCTTGCTATCCCGCGCCGGCAGGCGCCGTTTCTTCCTCGCCATTGGTTCCTCCCTCATTGCCGGCGGCCTCGTCGCCGGCGCATTCCTTCACAACACACTGGCAGAGCTCGCGCACGCCGGCGAGCTCGGCCCGCAGCTGCTCGACGTCAAGCTCGGCCGTCGCCGGCGAGCTCGCGCGCTCGATCTGCTCGGCGACCAGGTCGAGCCCGGCGGCCAGGCGGCGCACCCGGTCGTTCAACCGTCGCAGCGAGCGCAAAAAATCCATCAGTCTCGCGATCATCCCTCAGTGCTCCCTGATTCCATGTAGCCGACCCGCTGCTCGAGCAGCACCAGGCGACGGTCCATCCGCCAGAGCAGATACACCACCGCGAGAATCCCGAGATCGCCTGCCGTCGATAGCAGACTGAGCGCCGCGGCGAGCTCCTGCATTGCTACCGGGTTTCGAGCGTCTCACCGCTGGCGCAGTCGACGCGCCCCGCATGGCGGCGCCGCGTGCGCATTCACCCGCGCCCGGAACTGCTCGCGCATCGACGCATCGACGTTTTCGCAGTAGTAGGTGATCCCGTCACCGAGCCGCGCCGCCGCGCGATCGCTCGCCGGTTCGAGGATCGCGCAGCCGGTCGCGAACAGCGCCAGCGCGACGATCAGCAAAAAGAGTTGAAACAGGTTTCGCATGGTGATGGCCCTCCCTGGCCTATGCTTCGGGCGGACGCCCGCCGAGCGCGATGTACTCGGCGAGCACGCGCGCCACGTATTGTTGATTCTGGAACGGCCCCTCGGGCGGATCGAGCCGCGCGGCCCACATGTTGTATACCGCGATCCCTCGGAGCCATCCGTACGTGCGCTGATTCCACGCGAGCACGCCGGCAGCAAAGTGCACGTTCGTTTCGGCGTTCTCCGTGAGCTCGGCGACGGTCGGCGGCCAACCGGCGAGATTCAGCCGGTTCGAGCAGCGCCCGTCCGGGCCCGCCACGCAGTACACGCCCATGAGCCCGCGGCTGCCGCCGTCGGGATGCGTGCCGACGTTGGGATTCTCGGAGCTTTCGACGCGCGCGAGCGCGCGCAGCAGCAGCGGATCGACACCGTTGCGCGCTCCCTGCTCCTGGTAGATGCGTTCGAGATCCACCGGCGGCGCGGCGATCGTCGGCCCGGTCGCGCCGCGCGCCTGGCGCCCGAGTGCGAGCGCGGCGAGTGCGACGGCGACCATCAGGGCAGCGGCTGCGGGATTCATGATCAAAGCCTGTACGACAGGAAGAAACCGCCCGGCAATCCGTGCGTGCCCTGCCAATCGCGCGCGCCCGTGAACGCGAGCCACTCATCGCCAGGCGGCCCAGCCATGAGGCCCAAGCGCATCTCGATCACGCCGTTAGCCTTTACCAGCGCGTGCGCGAGCACCAGCACGCCGCCGTTGACCGCAACGCATGTGGTGCGCACGTCCACAGACGGACGGAAGGCCGCCGGCAAGGTCGCGAGCGTCATGGTCGAGCCACCCGAAGCCGGCCCGCCCTCGGAATGACTGTTTCTCCAGATCACGGCGTGATCGTGCGCCCGGAACATCGTGTAAGTGTCGCTTCGATTGATGCCGCCACTGTCAAGAGTCATCGACAACGACGTATCCGGCAGCGTCAGCGCACCCAGGCGCAAGTCTTGCAGCGCGGCGCCGGAGCGCGAAGCACGGAACACCTCGCTGAACGCCGAGCCCGAATCTTCCTCTGTCAGGATGCGCAGGCGGCCGTCGTTCTCCACGCTCAAACGGTAGCGCCCCTGGTCGGTCGGCGCATCCGATCGCACCATGCGAAGAAGCGCCGACGCCGGCGCCCCCACCGTGCCGAGCTCGATCACACGCAATCGGGTCGTCTGTAGAAAATCGTTCGCGCCGTCGAACGTGTTGGCGCCCGTGAACTGGTTATCGCCCGTGAACTGGTTATTGCCGGAGAGCAGCGCGGCGACGCGCGCCTCAATGCGTTCCGCCGCTCCCCCCGTGATCAGGCTCATTGCCGGACCTCGACGCGAGCCAGGTCGATTGCGTTGGAGCCGGGGTTGTGGGCATGGACCGCGGCCGAAGTATGCAGGAACAGCGTTTCGCCCGGCCCAAGGCGCACGCCGCGTGCGGCTCCGACATCAGAGTCCCCGATTCGGATCGCGTCCGATGCGTGCAGGTTTGTGATGATCGCCTCGGCGCGGCCGGCGCTCGCCGGGAACACGAGCTCATCGGCGCTCGCCGCCACGGTCAGATCCGCGAGCGTGGTCATGATCGGCGGCACTTGCTGCACGACGTTCGAGAACGTCTGCGCCGGGTTCACGACTTCAAAGCGCCCCGTTCGATCCACCACGCTGAATAGCGTGATCGTCTGCCCCGGCTGCGCTTCCCAGCTCAGGAACAGCCGCGAAAAGGGAATGCCCTTGATGAACGATCCCTCGCCGAACGGCAGCCGGTCGCCGTGCGTGTCTTGGAACGCCACCTCGATCGAGGTATTGAGCGACGTTGCCCGAACGCACCACAGCACGTTGCCGGCAATCTCGAATCGCCGGTTGTCGGCGGCCGCATCGAGCGCGATGGTGACGACGCGCACCGAGTGTGCATCGAGCCCGAATTCCGGCGGCGCCTGGCCCTCGTGCGCGACGGGAAAGAAACGCCCAGGTTGCTGCGGTCGCGTCATCACTTGCGCCCCATGTACACGACGGCCACGACCACCACCACGCCGGCGAGCACGAACGGTGCGGCCTGCATCGCCGGCGCCTGCACCGGCACGCCCTGCCCCGCCTGAATCGCGATGCGCGCCGAGGTCTCGCCCGCCTCGATCAGTCGATTGCTGTGCGCGACGGCCTGCGCGCGCGCCGCGTCCGCATCGGCCAGCACGGCGCCGTGAAGGTCCGCAGCGCCGGCTCGCACAAAGGCCGCCTCATCGGCGGCGCGCACGGCCTGGCGCTCGCCGGCGCCCATGAGCTCGTACACAAAGGCGCCGATGGTGTCGAGGATGGTGGTGCCGGCGCGCTCACTCACGCCGAGCACTTCGGCGCCGGCTTGGGCCTGCAGCTGCGCCGAGGTCGCGCCGGCGCGCTCGGCGGCGCTCAGAATCTCAGCGCCGGCGCCGGCCTGCAGCTGCGCGGCGCTCAAGCCGGCGCGCTCGGCGGCGCCGAGAATCTCGGTACCGGCGCCGGCCATCGCCGAGAGCGCGCGCTCGCCGGCGGCGGCCTCGCGATCGGACACCGCGGCGGCCGTTTGCACCAGGTCGCCGGCGCCGCCGATCAGCCCATGCCACGCCGAGCCCACTTGCTGGAACAGCTCCTGCATGGTCGACAGCTGCAAGGCTTGTGCGTGCACCGCCTGGCCGCCGACCACGTCGGCGAGCGCGACCGCATGCGCGCCGGTCAGCCCGATGTCGCCGACGGTCGACTCCGGATGTGTGTAGTAGTTGCTCGTTTGCGTCGTGCGCGAGCTCGAAAGCAGCCCCATGATCAGCGCCTCATCGCAAAGAGCCCGACCGCCACCGCGGCGAGCGCGGCCGCGGCGATCACCGCAACGCCGACGCCGCCGGTATGCGCACCGCCGGCGCTCGGCGCGAGCATCGGCGCCGGCGCGCCGGTCGCGCTCCAACGCGACGGCGGCGCGTAGTCGGTGCCAGGCGCGCCGCCCTGCATAACCGGCGCGAGCATCTCGCCCAGGTTGATCCCCACGGGCGCAATGTTCGTCACGCGCCGATCATCGAGCCCCGAGGTCGCTTGCGTGACCGCGCCCGGGAATCCGTCAGCGCCGGCCACTGGCATCGCCAGGTTGGCCAGGAACCCGAACGCCATTACCGCGCCCGCCTCAGGTAGTACGCGCCGACCAGGAGCGCGCCGAGCACGACGGCCACGCCAACGGGTGAAGCATCGGGCATCGCGTCGACGGACGGCCGCGGCGGCCCGACAAAACCCAGATCCGCGCGCTGCTCATCGGAGAGAAACTCCGCCATCTCGGCGAGCCCCTCCTGGTCGATGCGCCAGCGGCCAAAGATCGGTTCGACAACGACGCGGCGCATGAAGCCGCCGATCGCAGAAAGGCCGGTTTGCACCACGCCCTTGCGCGCGGCCTGAACGCCCATCAGCGTACCGCCGCGCGCACCAGGAGCACGCCGGCGACCGCGGCGACCGCGACAACGCCAATCGTGGTCCATGCGCCCATATCGATCCGCATTTGCGCCGGCTGCATCGAGAAAGCGCCGGTCGTCATGGCGCCGGTCGTTCCTTCCATGCCGTCGTCATTGCGCGCCTGCGCGGCCGGCGGCCAGAACGTATATTGCGACAGCAGATCGCCCTCCTGCCGGGAGAGCGTTTGCGCCGCCCAGATCGGCAGGACCTCGGATGCGATGCGCCCGACGCCTTCGCCGAAGCCGCCGACGATCGAGCCGAAGAAACCGTTTTCCCCTCCGGTCGGATGACTTGAGGTCGGCAGCTGCATTGTGTCGCGTCTCCTACGGCCTGGCGGCCGGCGCCGTGGATCAGGCGGCGCGCTGCGCGCCGCGGACCGGAATCAGCTGGTGCGGGTAGACCAGCACCTTGCAGACGCTGCCTTGCTTGGTGACGTCGAGCTCAAGCGTGAGCTCGGAGAAACCGAGCGAGTCCACCGCCTCGCTGAGATACCCGTCCGTGACGTGATCGTAGAAGTACACGCCGGCCACGTTGTTCGCATCGCCGCGGCGCTCGGGCTCGCGCGGCAGCCCGTAGCGCGTGATCGGTTCCTCATGCAACTCTTTGGCGGTTTGGTCGGCAAAAACGGTCGTGCCCGACACCCAACGAAGGTTGTTCAGGATGTCGCCACGCTCGACGCCATCGCCCAACGTGACGATGGTGAAGCCGCGGTACATCTTGCCCACCGGCAACTGGACTTGCAGCCCCGGATTCGTCGCCGCGACTTCCAGCTCGATCGGGAAAACGCGGTATTGCGAGAACGGACCGCGCACGCCGAACGATTCGAGGCTCGAGACTTCGAGCACCGGAGCCACCGTGAAGCCCGTTGCATCGCCGTTGATGTCCAAGTGCGAGCCCCACGTCACCTCGATCTTGAGGTCGGAGAGCTCGCGGCCATCCAGGCAGGTATCCATCGGCCGAATTGAGCGCGGCTGCCACAGCGGCAAGCGCAGCGTCGAATCGAACGCCGGATTGGCAACGGAACTGTTCGCGATCGCCGCCGAGACCTCGGGCACGACGCCGAAGTAGCGATAGTTCAACCACCACAGATCCGGGCCGCGGATCGAGCGGATGACCTCGGTGTTATTGGCGATCAGATCGACGCGGCGCACCACAGCGAACTCATCGCCGCGCAGTGTCTTTGCGGCTGTGTTGTTCGCATCGCTCACGGTCAACTGGCCGCGAAGGCGCAGCCCGAGCTCGCGGTAGATCATGCCGCGCGACAGCTGCTCGGTCGTCTTGTTATTCGCCTCGTACCGGATGGTCTTTTGCCGGCGCTTGCGGATTTGCTGTGCCATTGGTTCGGGGCCTCCCTGCCCCTTGCTCGAAACGTCCCTGTTTCGCGCTCGCCTGGTGTTTGTCGCCTCAGGTGCCGGCGGCCTGCGCGAGCATGCCGCGCACCGGCACCACCGGGCTACCCTTCAGCAGCCGGCGCGCCTGAGGATTCATCGCCGCCAGCTGATTCGCTGTCCACATGGCCGCCGCCGTCACCAGCAGCACCGCCACCACTTGCCGCCCGCTCGGAATCATGCTCGTTGCCCCCTACGGCCGACTCAGCACCAGCTGGCGCACCGGCGGAACGGCGTTGATCACCGTGATTGCCCCCAGTGCCCACAGCGTGAGAATCGCCGTACGCGTGATTGTGCTCCGGTTCATTTACGCCCCCGGTCCCGTGATTCGCCGCACCGCCGGCACTTGCGCCGCGATCGCGATCGCGATCATTGCGGCGACGAAGGTCGGCAGGTGGCGAGTTACCGTTGCTTTCATTGCCCTTGCCCCTGGTGCCGGTCACCGCCGCGTAGATCATCCCGAGCCCGAGCCCGATCGCGGCTGCGCCGGCGAGAATTGCCGGATTCATGCCTTTGCGCCTCCCTTTTGGCACGAATCTTGCTCCGATGCAAGCGCCGTGCCAGTCATGACCACCCGCCCGCCGGCGAAATCGACGCGGCCGCGGCGCAGATCCCCGAACCGCGGCACCAGGAAAAAGGCGCCCTGGTCGAGCCCCGGCGCCTCGCCGAGCTCGGGCCGGTTCCACTCCCTGGCGTGAATCGCCGCATCCTCGGCCGCGATCGCGAACAGATACAGCGTTGCGCACTGGCCGCGCACCGAGCGCGCGAGATCCGCGCCGCGATGCGTGATGAAAATCGAACGGTGCCCCCAGTGGCGGCCGCGGCGCGCGGTCCAGTGCATTTCCGAATCGTGCTGCCCGCAGTATTCGTGCGCCTCATCGAGGAAGAGCGCACAGCCCTCGGTCGACTTGGCGCGGCGCAGGAAGGCCGCCGGATCGTCGGTCTCCCAACACAGCTGCGGCGACAGCTGCCAGCCGCCGGAAGTGTTCGGGTCGAGCACCAGGCACTGGCGGCCGGCTCGCTGGAGCTCACGACACAGCAGCTTGGCCAGGGTCGTTTTGCCGGATTCCGTTTGACCCAGAATCAGAACGTGCGCCATTTTGCTTTTTCCGGCTGAATTTCGATTTGAGCCAATACCACGCCGCTTTGGCTTTATTCCTGGTCGGCGCGCTGCTCGCGAACCGGCGGCCCGTGTACATCAGCACCCACAACGAGACCGCCACGCCCGGCGGGATGTCGCGCACGCCGGTCGCCTCGTAATAGCGGTGAAAGGCATCGACGCCGGCCTCGCGTTCGTCAAAAACGAGATTCCCGGCATTGTCGTACTGCTGGACCATGCCCCACTCGGCGCCGCCGATCATTTGCCCGAGCAGCGCCACGGTGTCGACCGTGACCTCTGCGCTCGCGCGCGCGCCGAATCCCTCATCCACCGGCGCGCCGGTCATGCCGCCGGCCGGCTGCGTGCCTTTCGGGCGGCCAGGCTTGCGGCCAGGCTTGCGCCGGAATGTTCCGTCTTTGTTTTTCGCCGGTTCGCCGGTCGAGGGTTTCAATACGTGAATGTCGGGATTGAATTGCATTCCCGATGAATCCACCCATTTCGCGGCGGCCGCGTCCTTTGCCTTCGCCGCGTCGACCGCTTCACGCGTAGGCTCGGGGTGCGAATCGTTGAGCTCGGCGGCCAGGCCGGCGGCCGAATCGACGCCGTTGGTTTTGTTTTCAGGTTCCATATCCCGAATTCCCTTTCGAGGATTCGGAAAATGTGGCACGGGAATTGCGTTAAAGCAAATAGCGTGCCAATAGTGACAGCGCGAGCATGGTCGCCAAACCGGCGCCGGCGCCCCCGATCAGCGCCAAGCGCGGCCCGAGGTACAGCTGCAGCTGTCGGCGGGCGCCGCTCATGGCCACTCTGCGGACACTGCATGGCGTAGTGGGGCCCAGGCGGCACAATCGGCCCATTCCGCG
>JBJHBM010000061.1:0-10368 GCA_050485485.1 Alphaproteobacteria bacterium
GCCTGGGCGGGGTCGGGTTCGCGCTCGGGCCGGTGGAGGTGACGGCGCGTGCGGAAGCCGCTTCGCCGGTCGCGGACGCGCGCCGCGCGCTCTATGCCCGCGTGCGCGCGGCGGTGCCGGGCACGGCGGGCGCGGTGGCGGCGGCCCTCGTCACCGGGGAGCGCGGCGACATCCCGCCCGCGACGATGGAGCACATGCGCGATTCCGGTCTCGCCCACCTGCTCGCGATCTCGGGCCTGCACGTCGGCCTCGTCACCGGCGCGCTGTTCTTCGGGCTGCGGGCCCTGCTGGCGGCGTTCCCGGCGCTCGCGCTGCGCTACCCGATCAAGAAGTGGGCCGCCTTTGCGGCGCTTCTCGGCGGCTTCGGCTACATGCTGATGACCGGCGCCACGGTGCCGACCCAGCGCGCCTTCCTGATGGCGGCGCTGGTGTTCACGGCGGTGATGGTGGACCGCGCCGCGATCTCGATGCGCCTCGTCGCCTGGGCCGCGGCCGTGGTGCTGGCGCTCGCGCCCGAGAGCCTGCTGGGGCCGAGCTTCCAGATGTCGTTCGCGGCGGTGATCGCGCTGGTCGCGGCCTACGAGCGCGCGCGTCCCGCCTTCGCGCGGCTGCGGAGCGATGCCGGGCTCCTGCGCCGGGTCGCGCTCTATGCCGGCGGCGTCGCGCTGACGACGGTGGTGGCGAGCCTCGCCACCGCACCGTTCGCGCTCTACCATTTCAACCGCGTGGCGCTGCTGGGGCTCGTGGCCAATCTGGCCGCGGTGCCGGTGACGGCGCTCTGGATCATGCCCTTCGCCACGCTTTCGTTCCTGCTCGCGCCGCTCGGCCTCGAGGCGTTGGCGCTGGTGCCGATGGGGTGGGGGATCGAGGTGGTGCTGGCGGTGGCGCGGACCGCGGCGGGCTGGCCGGGCGCCGCCCGCCACTTCCCGGAGATGCCGCCCGTGGCGCTGGCACTGGTCGTGCTGGGCGGGCTGTGGCTCGCGCTATGGCGCGGGCGTCTGCGCTTCGCCGGGCTGCCGGCGGTGGCGGCGGGGGCACTGGTCGCCGTGCTCGCGCGCCCGCCCGACCTGCTGGTGGCCGGGGACGCGCGCGGCTTCGCGGTGCGCGACGGCGCCGGACTGACGTTCGGCGGCGCGCCGCTCGGCCGCTTCGAGCGCGAGGTGTGGCTGCGGCGCGCGGGCGTCGGGCCGGACGGCGGCGAGGAGGCGGACGGCGTGATGGGGGAGGTCACGGCGGCGGGCGAGCCGGCGCTGCGCTGCGACGCGCTCGCCTGCCTCTATCGCGCGCGCGGGCGCACGGTCAGCATCCTGCGCCATCCCGAGGCGGCGGCGGAGGACTGCTTCCGCGTGGACGCGGTGGTCGCGCTGGTACCGCTGCGGCGCGGCGCGTGCCGGGGCCCGCAGGTGGTCGCGGACCGCTTCGACCTGTGGCGCAACGGCGCACACGCGCTGTGGCTGGATGCGGACGGCATCCGCCTGCGCACGGTGGCGGACGCGCGCGGGCGGCGGCCGTGGACCGCGAACGGCCCCGGCGGGCGCCCGTCGCCGAGGTCCGCACGTTGACATGTGATGCACATGCGTTTATGTACATAACATGCCGATCATGATCCAGATCAGGAACGTGCCGGACGATCTCCATCGTCGGCTCAAGTCGCGCGCCGCGCTCGCCGGCATGTCCTTGTCGGACTATCTCCTGGACGAGATTCGGCGCGTGGTGGAACGCCCGACCCTCGCGGAGATGCGGGAGCGTCTGGCGTCGCGTCCCTCGGTCACGCCCAGGACACCCCCGGCGCGGGCGGTGCGCGCGGAGCGTGACCGCAGGTGATCGTCGTTGATGCTTCGGCGGTGCTGGAGGTGCTGCTGGGAACCTCGGCCGCACGTCTTGTCGAGGCGCGGATGTTCGATGCGGGCGAGACGTTGCATGCACCTCACTTGATCGACGTGGAGGTGGCGCAGGTCCTGCGGCGGTACGCCGCGAACGTCGAGGTGGATTCGGCCCGTTGCGGCGCGGCGCTCGGGGACTGGATGGAGTTCCCGGTGCGGCGCTATCCGCACGACGTCCTGCTACCGCGAATCTGGGGCCTCAGGGACAATCTGACCGCTTACGACGCCGCCTACGTCGCCCTGGCGGAAGCGCTGGACGCACGCTTGCTCACCCGCGACCGGCGCCTGGCGTCCGCAGCCGGGCATCAGGCCAGGATCGAGCTTCTGTAGCGGGCTTTCCTGTCCGGCTAGTACTTGCGGATGAGACCGACGAGGCGGCCCTGCACCTTGACCTGGTCGGGGCCGAAGATGCGCGTCCCGTACTTGGCGTTGGCGGGCTCCAGCGCGATCGACTGGCCCTTGCGGCGCAGCCGCTTGAGCGTGACCTCGTGGTCCTCCACCAGCGCCACCACGATGGCGCCGTTGTCGGCGGTCTCGGCCTGCTGGATGATCGCCACGTCGCCGTCGAGGATGCCGGCCTCGATCATCGAATCGCCCTCGACCTCGAGCGCGTAGTGCTCGCCGCGACCGAGCATGTCGGGCGGCACCCCCACATAGGCGGAGTGGTCGCGCAGCGCCTCGATCGGGGTGCCGGCGGCGATCTTGCCGTAGAGCGGCAGCTGGACCGCGTCGCCCGGCTTGGCGACCGGGGCGCCCTTGAGGACGGCGCCGAACTTGCCCTCGATCACCTTGGGGTCGAAGGCGGCGGGGCGGGCGGGCGCGGCGGCGGGGGCGAGGCTCTCGGCCTCGCGCAGGATCTCGAGCGCGCGCGCCCGGTGCGGCAGGCGCCGGATGAAGCCGCGCTCCTCCAGCCCGGCGATCAGCCGGTGGATGCCCGACTTCGACTTGAGCCCGAGCGCGTCCTTCATCTCGTCGAAGGAAGGGCATACCCCGGTCTCGCGCAGCCGGGCGGCGAGGAAGTTGAGCAGTTCGTGTTGCTTGCGGGTCAGCATGGCGGGCGCCCTCGTTGGCAGCGACGGCCGCTGTGGCCGGCGGAACTGCGGCCGTACCGGCCGTCAGAACAAAACCTAAACACGCCTTGTGTTCTAGTTTGGTTCTCCCGCCCGGTCAAGGGAAATTGCAACGCTTCCGGATGGGGTCGATGCAGCCTCCGATTGACAGCCGGAGGGCAGTAGGAAAGCATCCCCCAAAACAAGAACATGCTGTGACGTGGCGGGACGCCCGTTCCGCCGCAACCCATACAGGGAGTGAAACGATGCGCTTGACCAAAGCTTTCGCCGTGGCGGTGCCCGCGGCGGCGTGCGCCGCCGTTGCAGGCGCCGTCCCCGGTCTCGCCCGCGCCGACGTGGCCGGGTTCTTCCAGGGCAAGACCGTGACCATCATCGTCGGCCAGAGTCCGGGCGGCCTCTACGACACCACGTCGCGCCTGGTGGGGCGCCACATCGGACGCCACCTGCCCGGTAACCCGACCTTCGTGGTCCAGAACATGCCCGGCGCGGGCAGCACCACGGCCACCAACCATCTCTACGTGCGCGCGCCCAAGGACGGGACGGTGCTCGGCGTGGTGGCGCGCGGCCAGACCGTCGAGCCGCTGCTCAACCCGAAATCGATCCACGATTCGCGCCGCTTCAACTGGCTCGGCAGCCTCACCGACGAGGTGTCGGTGGGCGTGGTGTGGCACACCTCGCCGGTGCACAAGTTCGACGACCTCTATGTGCACGAGACGGTGGTGGGCGGCACCGGCCCCGGCGCCGACACCGACCGCATCCCCAAGCTGCTGATCCGCATGACCGGAGCCAAGCTCAAGCTCATCAGCGGCTATCCCGGCGGCAACGAGATCACCGCCGCGATGGAGAAGGGCGAAGTCCAGGGCCGTTTCGGCTGGTCGTGGGGCTCGGTGAAGAGCCGCTCGCGCGCCTGGCTCGACGAGAAGAAGATCCGCGTCGTCGTCCAGGCCGCACTCGAGCGCGCGCCCGACCTGCCCGACGTGCCCTCGATCCTCGATTTTGCCAAGACCGATGAGGACAAGCAGGTGATCGAGCTGCTGTTCTCGGCCCAGTCCTACGCCTGGCCGATGATGGCGCCGCCCGAGGTACCGGCCGACCGCGTGGCGGCGCTGCGCAAGGCCTATGCGGACGCGGTCAAGGACAAGGCGCTGCTCGGCGACGCGGAGAAGCTCAACATCGAAGTGAACTTCATGCCGGGCGAGGAGATCAACCGCCGCATCGAGCGGCTCTACACCTTCTCGCCGGAGGTCCGCCAGAAGGCGCTCGACTACATCACCAGGTAGGACGCGGGGACGCGCGGCGCGCGGGTTCGAAGCTCACGCGCCGCGGATCGCGGAAAGGGGGACCACCTCGACGGTGTCCCCCTTTTTCGCGGCCGGAGCGTCGGGCGGGCGCCGGATCAGGCAGTCGGCGGCGGCCAGCGCCGCCATCATCGAGGAATCCTGCACCGGCAGCGGGGTCGCGACCGGTGTGCCGTCGGTGCCGTCCTCGAGCCGCGCGCGCAGGTAGTCCTCGCGGAAGTTGTTGGCCCTGAGGTCGGCGCCGAGCCGCGCGCGCAGGAGCGGCACGCCGTCGCCGCCCTCCGCGAGCCCCAGCATCGCGTCGATGGCGGGGCCGAGGAACAGGATCGCGCACACCATCGAGGACACCGGGTTGCCGGGCAGGCCCATCACCGGCGTCCCGCCCATGCGCCCGAACATCAGCGGCTTGCCCGGCTTCATGGCGATCTTCCAGAAATCGACCTCAAGGCCGGCCTGCTTCAGCACCTTCTGGACGAGATCGTAGTCGCCGACCGAGACGCCGCCCATCGTCACCAGCAGGTCGGCGCCGTGCGCGCCCTTGGTGAGCGCGGTGATAGAGGCCTCCTCGTCGCGCGCGATGCCGAGGTCCACGACGCTGCCGCCGCGCGCCGCGACGAAGGCGGCGAGCGCCGGGCCGTTGGAGGAGACGATCTGGTGAGGGCCGAGCGGGTCGCCCGGGCGCACCACTTCGTCGCCGGTGGCGAGCAGGGCGATGCGCGGGCGCCGCGCGACCATCAGCCACGGGCGGTTCATGGCGGCGGCGAGCCCGATGTCGCGCGCGGTGAGCCGGCGCCCGGCGCGCAGCAGCACCTGGCCCTCGGCGAAGTCGATGCCGGCGTCGCGGATGTGCTGGTGGGCCCTGGGCGCTTCCCGCACGGTCACGGCGGGGTGGCCCATGTCGGTGTCTTCCTGCAGCACGATGGCGTCGGCGCCGTCCGGCACCGGCCCGCCGGTGAAGATGCGCACGCACTGGCCGGCGCCGACGGTACCCGTGAAGGCGCCGCCCGCGGGCGCCTCGCCGATCACCCGCAGCGTCGCCGGGACGGTGGCGAGGTCGGCGGCGCGCACGGCATAGCCGTCCATGGCGGAGACCGCGACCGGCGGCTGGGTGCGCCGCGCCGCCACGTCCTCGGCCAGCACGCGTCCGGCCGCCTCGGTCAGCGCCACCGATTCGGCGGCGAGCCGCTCGAAGCCCGCGCGCACGCGGGCGCGCGCCTCCGCGACCGAGAGCATATCTCCTGTCATGGCTGGAATGGTCTCCGGCTTGGTGTCGGTTCCCCCTCACCCAGCTCCGGGTAGGCTCGCGCGCCGCTCGCCAACCCTTCGCAACCCTCTCCCCCCGGTCGGGGGGAGAGGGAAGGGTGAGGGGGGCCTTCCCACCAGGGCGTGACAGGGATCATGGCACGGGACGTCATGATTGCTCTTCCGCCTCGTAGGTGCCGGAGCGTCCGCCCGCCTTGTGGACGAGGCGGATGTCGGTGATGCGCATGGATTTGTCGGCGGCCTTGCACATGTCGTAGACCGTGAGCGCCGCGACCGCGACCGCGGCCAGCGCCTCCATCTCGACCCCGGTGCGCGCCGTCACCTTGCAGGTGGCGGTGATGTCGATGGCGGGCGTGCCGTCGGCGGCGGCCTCCAGTTCGACCTTGACGGAGGACAGCGGCAGCGGATGGCACAGCGGGATCAGGTCCGGGGTCTTCTTGGCGCCCATGATGCCGGCGAGGCGCGCCACCGAAAGCACGTCGCCCTTCTTGACGCCGCCCGCGTTGATCGCCGCCAGCGTCTCGGGCGCCACCACGATGCGGCCCCTGGCGGTCGCCGTGCGCTCGGTCACGTCCTTGTCGCCCACGTCCACCATGCGGGCGTTGCCCTTGTCGTCGAGATGGGTGAACCGCGTCATCGCCGTCTCCTCAGGAGGGACCGTGGGCATGGCCGTGGGCGTGGTCGTGGGCGGGCTCCCCGATCAGCGCCTTGACCGCCGCCGTCACGTCGGGCTGGCGCATCAGCGATTCGCCCACCAGGAACGAGCGCGCCCCCGCCCGCGCCATGCGTTCGAGGTCGGCCGGATCGCGGATGCCCGATTCGCACACCACCATGACGCCCGGCGGCACGCGCGGTGCCAGCCGCTCGGTCACGGCAAGATCGGTCTTGAGCGTCTTGAGGTCGCGGTTGTTGATGCCGACAAAGCCGGTTTCGAGGGCGAGCGCGCGCTCGAGCTCCGCCTCGTCGTGGACCTCCACCAGCGCGTCCATGCCGAGCGCGCGGGCGGCCTCGGCCATCGCGCGCGCGCATCCGTCGTCGAGCACCGCCATGATGAGCAGCACGCAGTCGGCCCCGAGCGCGCGGCTTTCGGGAATCTGCCACGGGTCCACCATGAAGTCCTTGCGCAGGACCGGCAGGCCGCAGGCTGCGCGCGCGGCGACGAGATCGTCGTCGCTGCCCCGGAAATAGGGCGCGTCGGTCAGCACCGACAGGCACGCGGCGCCGCCCGCCTCGTAGGCCCGGGCGAGCGCGGCCGGATCGAAGTCGGGGCGGATCACGCCCGCCGACGGGCTCGCCTTCTTGATCTCCGCGATCAGGCCGTAGCCGCCCTGGGCGTGCTTGACCGACAGCGCGGCGCGGAACCAGCGCACGGGCGGCGCGTCCTCGGCGGCCTTCTCGACCGCCGCCGCCGGCCGGACAGCCTTGCGCCGCGCCACCTCCTCGCGGGTGCGGGCGGCGATCTCGGCGAGCTTGTCGGTCATCGTTCGGTCATCCGGATGGTCGCGCCGGCCGGCGCCGCCTTACGCATTGGTGTCGGCGACCAGCGCGGCGAGCGTCGCCTTGGCGCGGCCGGACTCGATGGCCTTCGCCGCCAGCGCCACGCCCGCGCGCAGGGCCTCGGCCTTGCCCGCGACCACCAGCGCCGCGGCCGCGTTGAGCAGCACGATGTCGCGGTAGGGGCCGGGCCTGCCCGCCAGCATGTCGGCGATCGCGGTGGCGTTGGCGGCCGGGTCGCCACCCTTGAGGTCGGCGGGGTCGGCGCGCGCGAGCCCGGCGTCCTCGGGCGCGACCTCGAACGAGGCGACCTTGCCGTCCTTCAGCTCGGAGACGTAGGTGACGCCGGTGGTGGTGATCTCGTCGAGCCCGTCGGAACCGTGCACCACCCAGGCGCGTTCCGAGCCGAGCTGCCCCAGCACCCTGGCGAGCGGCTCGGTCCATTGGCGGTGGAACACGCCGATCAGCTGGCGCCGGGCGCCGGCCGGGTTGGAGAGGGGGCCCAGCAGGTTGAAGATCGTGCGGGTGCCGAGCTCGACCCGGGTGGGGCCGACGTGGCGCATGGCGGCGTGATGGCGCGGCGCCATCAGGAAGCCGATGTTGTTGCGCGCGAGGCTCTTCTCCACCAGCGCCATCTCGGCTTCGATGTTGACGCCGAGCGCCGCCAGCACGTCGGCCGAGCCCGACTTGGAGGACAGCGCCCGGTTGCCGTGCTTGGCGACCGGCACGCCGCAGCCCGCGACCACGAGCGCGGCCCCGGTCGAGATGTTGTAGGTGCCGCGTGCGTCGCCGCCGGTGCCGCAGGTGTCGATGGCGCCGGCCGGCGCCTCGACGCGCAGCGCCTTGGCGCGCATCACCTTGGCCGCGCCTGCGATCTCATCCACGGTCTCGCCGCGCACCCGCAGCGCCATCAGGAACGCGCCCATCTGCGAAGGCGTGGCCTCGCCCGACATGATGATCTCGAACGCCTTTTCCGCCGCCGCCTGGCTCAGCGGCCTGCCTTCCGCGACGTAGGCGATCATGCCCTTGAAGTCGGCGGGGTCCCCGTTGGTCGCGTTCATGCCGCGATCGTCTCCTTCTGCGCGATGGTGATGAAGTTCCTGAGAATGTCGTGACCGAAGGCCGAGGCGATGCTCTCGGGATGGAACTGCACGCCGAAGACCGGCAGGCTCTCGTGGGCGAGGCCCATGATCAGCCCGTCGTCGGTCTCGGCGGTGACGTGCAGCGCGGGCGGCAGGCTCGCGCGCTCGACGATCAGCGAATGGTAGCGCGTCGCGGAGAAGGGCGAGGGCAGCCCGGCGAACACGTCGGTGCTCCGGTGGCGGATCGCGCTCACCTTGCCGTGCATCGGCACGGGCGCGCGCACCACGCGCCCGCCGAAGGCCTGGCCGATCGCCTGATGGCCCAGGCACACGCCGAGCAGCGGGCGCCTGCCGGCGGCGGCGCGGACCAGGTCGAGACAGACGCCGGCATGATCGGGGTCGCACGGACCCGGCGACAGCACCAGCCCCTCGTCGCCGAGGGCCAGCGCCTCGTCCACCGTGACGGCGTCGTTACGGCGCACCGTGACCTTCGCCCCGAGTTCGCCCAGGAAGTGGACGAGGTTGTAGGTGAAGCTGTCGTAATTATCGATCAGAAGAAACATATCAATATCTTATATATCGTTCCTGAGCTTCCGGACGAACTATGGGGGCCCTCTTATAGCAGGGCGGCCGCACCCGCGAAACGGCGGGCGCACAGATTAGCCTTGACCTTGCCCCACGGGAAGGACTTAGCCATTTCCGTAGCTTGCATCCTCTTTCATTCTTTCAGGCACGGATCGCGACCCATGACCGACCATCACCACGCCCACGGCACCTCCTCCCATGCTTCCGGGCCCGCGGAAGCGGGCCATGCTTCCAAGCCTGCGGAAGCGGGTCACGACTGCTGCCACGGCGCGGCGCCCAAGGCGCCACCGCCACCGCCCGCGCACGACTGCTGCCACGGCGCGCCGTCCGCCGCCGCGGCCGCGCCCACCAAGGCGTCGGGCGCGGCGTGGATCTGCCCGATGTGCCCGGGGGTCGGCAGCGACGCGCCCGGCGCCTGCCCCAAGTGCGGCATGGCGCTCGAGCCCGCGGTGCCCGTGGCCGCGACCCGAACCGTCTATACCTGCCCGATGCATCCCGAGGTGCGCCAGGACGGCCCGGGAAGCTGCCCGATCTGCGGCATGGCGCTCGAGCCCGAGACGGTGACGGCGGAGGCGCCGCCCAACCCCGAGCTCGTCGACATGACGCGCCGCTTCTGGGGCTCGCTGGTCCTCACGATTCCGCTGCTCGTGGTCGCCATGGGGGAGATGACGCCGTTCTGGCCGGCGGGCGGCGTGATCTCGACCGCGGCCGACCGCTGGGCGCAGTTCGTGCTCGCGACCCCGGTGCTGCTGTGGGGCGGCTGGCCGTTCTTCGTGCGCGGCTGGGCCTCGGTGGTCAACCGCAGCCTCAACATGTTCACCCTGATCGCGATGGGCACTGGCGTCGCTTATCTCTATAGCGTCGCGGCGGTGATCGCGCCCGGCCTGTTCCCCCATTCGTTCCACGGCCATGGCGGCCAGATCGGGCTCTACTTCGAGGCCGCCGCCGTGATCGTGACCCTGGTGCTGCTGGGCCAGGTGCTGGAGCTGCGCGCGCGCGAGCGCACCTCGGGGGCGATCCGGACGCTGCTGGAGCTCGCGCCCCGCACCGCGCGGCGCATCGGCGCCGACGGCCGCGAGGAGGACGTGCCGCTCGACGCGGTGGTTCCCGGCGACCGGCTGCGCGTGCGCCCCGGCGAGAAGGTGCCGGTGGACGGCGTCATCGAGGAGGGGGCGAGCGCCGTCGACGAATCGATGATGACCGGCGAGCCGATCCCGGTCGAGAAGCACCCGGGCGAGCGGGTCACCGGCGCGACCCTCAACGGCACCGGCACCCTGGTGATGCGCGCCGAGCGGGTGGGGGCCGACACGCTGCTTGCGCGGATCGTGCGCATGGTGGCCGATGCTCAGCGCTCGCGCGCGCCGGTCCAGCGCTTGGTGGACCGGGTCGCGTCCTATTTCGTGCCCGCCGTGGTGGCGGTCGCGGCGGTGGCCTTCGTCACATGGTGGCAGGTGGGGCCGGAGCCCAGGATCGCCTATGCGGTGCTCGCGGCGGTCGCGGTGCTGATCATCGCCTGCCCGTGCGCGCTCGGCCTCGCCACGCCGATGTCGATCATGGTCGGCACCGGGCGCGGCGCGCGGGCGGGCGTGCTGTTCCGCGACGCCGAGGCGCTCGAGGTGCTGGGCCGGGTGGACACGCTGGTGGTGGACAAGACCGGCACCCTGACCGAAGGCCGGCCGCGCTTCCTCGACGC
>JBJHBM010000062.1:0-10226 GCA_050485485.1 Alphaproteobacteria bacterium
GTGCCGGATGCAGACCGTTCCGGCCCCGCGCTGACGCCCGCTCAGGCGGCGGCGGCGCAGGCGCTCCGCGATGCGCTCGCGCGCGGCGGCTACGCGGCGACCCTGCTCGACGGCGTCACCGGCTCGGGCAAGACCGAGGTCTATTTCGAGGCCGTCGCGGCGGCGCTCGCCGCGGGGCGCCAGGTGCTGGTGCTGCTGCCCGAGATCGCGCTCTCGGCCCAGTGGCTGGAGCGTTTCCGCGCGCGCTTCGGGGTCGCGCCCGCGCTGTGGCACTCGGAGCTCGGCCCGGCCTACCGGCGCCGCGCCTGGCGCGCGGTGGCGGAGGGCGGCGCGCGCGTGGTCGCTGGCGCGCGCTCGGCGCTGTTCCTGCCGTTCCGCGACCTCGGCCTGATCGTGGTCGACGAGGAGCACGACGCTTCCTACAAGCAGGAGGACGGCGTGTTCTACAGCGCCCGCGACATGGCGGTGGTGCGCGCCCATCTCGGCGCGATCCCGGTGGTGCTGGCCTCGGCGACGCCCGCGCTCGAGACCGTCGTCAACGTCGAGCGCGGGCGCTACGGCGCGGTCCACCTGCCCGAGCGCGTCGGCGCCGCGCGCCTGCCCGAGGTCGCGCTGGTGGACCTGCGCGCCGAGCCGCCCGCGCGCGGGCGCTGGCTCTCGCCGCGGCTCGACGCCGCGCTGCGCGACTGCCTGGCCGAAGGCGAGCAGGCGCTCCTGTTCCTCAACCGCCGCGGCTACGCGCCGCTCACCCTGTGCCGCGCCTGCGGCCATCGGCTGCAGTGCCCCAACTGCTCGGCGTGGCTGGTCGAGCACCGCGGCGCCGCGCGCCTCGCCTGCCATCACTGCGGCTTCACCATGCGCCCGCCGGGTCACTGTCCGGACTGCGGGGCGGAGGGCGCCTGGGCCGCCTGCGGCCCCGGCGTCGAGCGCGTGGCGGAGGAGGTCGCGCGCTACTTCCCCGAGGCCCGTGCCCGCATCATGGCGAGCGACACGCTGACCGGCCCCGCCGCCGCGCGCGAGCTGATCGAGGCGGTGCGCGACCGCACCGTGGACGTGCTGATCGGCACCCAGGTGATCGCCAAGGGCCACCACTTCCCGATGCTGACGCTGGTGGGCGTGGTGGACGGCGACATCGGCCTCACCGGCGGCGACCTGCGCGCGTCCGAGCGCACCCACCAGCTGCTGACCCAGGTGGCGGGCCGCGCCGGCCGCGCCGACCGCCCCGGCCGCGTGCTGGTGCAGACCTTCATGCCGGAGAACCCGGTGATGGCGGCGCTCGCCGCCGGCGACCGCGACGCCTTCCTCGACGCCGAGAAGGCGGCGCGCGCGGCGGCGCGGATGCCGCCCTACGGCCGGCTCGCGGCCGTGATCGTCTCGGGCCCGGTCGAGGCCGAGGTAGAGGCCGCCGCGCGTGCCCTCGGCCGCGTGCGTCCCGCCGGCCCCGACCTCGAGGTGCTGGGCCCGGCGCCCGCCGCGCTCAGCCTGCTGCGCGGCCGCCACCGCCGCCGCTTCCTGGTGAAGGCGGCGCGCGGCGTCGCCGTGCAGGACGTGCTGCGCGGCTGGCTCGCCCGCGTACCCCCCGGCAAGGGCGTGCGGGTGCAGGTGGACGTGGACCCGATGAGCTTCCTGTGAGGCTCCGCTACTCCTTGTAGTCCTGGGCGGCGACGGCCTTGGCGGCGAGCTCGGGCGGCGTCGCCATCATGCGCGCGACGATCGCCTCCAGCTCGGCGCCGCTCACCGGATTGACGTCGTGGTTGGAGCGCTTGGCGTCCTCCAGGAAGCCGGGCGACGCCATCGTCCGCGCGAACGCCGTGCGCAACGCCGCGACCCGCGCCTCCGGCACGCCTTCCGCCGCGTACAGCGGGCGCCCGAGCGCCACTTGGGCCGAGAACAGCTCGATGATGCGCCGGCCCTCGTCGTCGCGTGCGAGTTCGAGCAGCAGTGGCACGTCGGTGAGCTCCGGGTCGCGCTTGAGGCCGAGCTGCGCGATCACCCTGATCTTGCCCTCGCGCACCCATTCCGGCTTCACCGTCTTGACCCCGGCCCACGACTGACCGGCGCGGCCTTCCACCTCGCCGCGCTCGACGGCGATGTCGATGTCGGCGGCGGTATAGCCCGTCACCAGCTTGAACTTGGTGCCGACCAGGTTGTTGGCGAGCGCCACTTCGATGCTGTTGGCGGCGCGCCGCGTGGTCGCGCCCATGATCACCGGGCGCGTCCTCACGTCCTCGATGGTCTTGATGGGCACGGTGTGCCACACCGTCATCACGTTGTTGGAATAGTCGGGGCTGCCGATCCACTGCAGCTTGGCGGCATCGTAGCGCACCGCCTTGTCGCCCAGCACCTGGCGCATCGGCAGGGACTGGTGGGCGTTGGCGATCACGCTGCCGTCCTTGGGCGCCACGTTGGCGACGAAGTTGGCGGCAGTGAGGCCGGTG
Organism: Alphaproteobacteria bacterium; assembly: GCA_050485485.1. Taxonomy (GTDB): domain Bacteria; phylum Pseudomonadota; class Alphaproteobacteria; order SMXQ01; family SMXQ01; genus WHSO01. The sequence continues at coordinate 2,439 of JBJHBM010000062.1, forward strand.
GCGCCCGGCATATTCTGGGTCACGACGGTGGGCTGGCCGGGAATCTGGGCGCCGAGATGGCGCGCCATCAGGCGCGCGCTCGCATCGTAGGAGGTGCCGGGGGTATTGCCGATGACGAGCGTGATCTGGCGGCCCTTGTAGAAATCGTCGGCGGCCGCGGGCGCGGCGAGCAGGACGAGGCCCGCGCCGGCGGCGCGGGCGATGGTACGGAATTGCATGGAGCCTCCTCGGGTGTTCTTGGTTGTCGTGGCGCGATTTTAGCGCGTCGCGCCGCCGGCGAAAGCCCGGCCTGCATCGCCGCTCCCCGGTCTTCGGACGGGTCGGGTAACGCATTGATCCCAAAGCATGAAATTCCGGCGCGAATCGCCGCATCCCAGGTTGCCAGCGCGGTCCCCGCTGTGGTAGGTAAAGCGCGCCCCGAGGGGGGCGCGGAGGCACGTCCTCCGCCATTCGGTACCGGGGGCCGGCGGCGGGCCGGGCCCCATCCAAGGTTTCGGGAGCCAATCCGAGTGCCATCCCAGTCAAAGGACGCGGGCGGCGTCGCCGGGCGTTATGCCAGCGCATTGTACGAGTTGGCGGAGTCCGGCAAGGTGCTCGACACGGTCGCGGACGACCTGCGGGCGTTGCGCGCCATGTGCGAGGAGAGCGCCGACCTCGCCCGTCTCGTCGCCTCGCCGGTGGTGAGCCGCGACGCCCAGGCGGCGGCCATCGTCGCCGTCGGCGAAAAGGCGGGCTTCGACGGCCTCACGGTCAAGTTCCTCGGCACGCTCGCGCGCAACCGCCGCCTTGGCGCGGTACGCGCGGTGATCGATGCCTTCCTCGCCGAGCTTGCGCGGCGCCGCGGCGAAGTGACCGCCGAGGTGGTGTCCGCGACCCCGCTCGGCACCGCCCACCTCGACCGGGTGCGGGGCGCGCTCGCCGCCGCCCTCGGCTCCAGGGTCGCGCTGGTGACGCGGGTCGATCCCGCGCTGATCGGCGGCCTGATCGTGCGGGTGGGCTCGAAGATGGTGGACGCCTCGCTCGCCGCCAGGCTTCAGAAACTCAGGCTTTCCATGAAAGGGATCGGTTGATGGACATCCGGCCGGCTGAAATCTCCGCAATTCTCAAGGAACAGATCGCCAGGTTCGGCACCGAGGCGGAAGTGGCCGAGGTCGGGCAGGTGCTGTCGGTGGGCGACGGCATCGCGCGCATCTACGGCCTCGACCGGGTCCAGGCCGGCGAAATGGTCGAGTTCCCGGGCGGCGTCAAGGGCATGGCGCTCAACCTCGAAACCGACAACGTCGGCGTCGTGATCTTCGGCGACGATCGCGGCATCAAGGAAGGCGACACCGTCAAGCGCACCGGCGCCATCGTGGACGTGCCGGTCGGCAAGGGCCTGCTCGGCCGCGTCGTGGACGCGCTCGGCAACCCGATCGACGGCAAGGGCCCGATCGAGGGCGCGGAGCGCCGCCGCGTCGAGGTCAAGGCGCCCGGCATCATCCCACGCCAGTCGGTGCACGAGCCGATGCAGACCGGCCTCAAGGCCATCGACGCCCTGATCCCGGTCGGCCGCGGCCAGCGCGAGCTGATCATCGGCGACCGCCAGACCGGCAAGACCGCCATCGCGCTCGACACCTTCATCAACCAGAAGCCGCTCAACGCCGGCACCGACGAGAGCGCGAAGCTCTACTGCATCTACGTCGCGGTCGGCCAGAAGCGTTCCACCGTCGCGCAGATCGTCAAGACGCTGGAGGAGCGCGGCGCGATGGAATACTCCATCGTGGTCGCCGCGACCGCGTCGGAGCCCGCGCCGCTGCAGTTCCTCGCGCCCTACGCCGGCTGCACGATGGGCGAGTTCTTCCGCGACAACGGCATGCACGCCGTGATCGTCTACGACGACCTCTCCAAGCACGCCGTCGCCTACCGCCAGATGTCGTTGCTGCTGCGCCGCCCGCCGGGGCGCGAGGCCTTCCCGGGCGACGTGTTCTACCTGCATTCCCGCCTGCTCGAGCGCGCCGCCAAGATGAACAAGGACAACGGCTCCGGCTCGCTCACGGCGCTGCCCGTGATCGAGACCCAGGCGGGCGACGTGTCGGCCTACATCCCGACCAACGTGATCTCGATCACCGATGGCCAGATCTTCCTGGAGACCGGCCTGTTCTACAAGGGCATCCGCCCCGCCGTGAACGTCGGCCTGTCGGTGTCGCGCGTCGGCTCCGCCGCCCAGATCAAGGCGATGAAACAGGTCGCGGGCTCGATCAAGCTGGAGCTCGCCCAGTACCGCGAGATGGAGGCCTTCGCCCAGTTCGCCTCCGACCTCGACGCCTCCACCCAGCGCCTGCTGGCGCGCGGCGCGCGCCTTACCGAGCTTCTGAAGCAGCCCCAGTACACGCCGCTGCCGGTCGAGGAGCAGGTGGTCGCGCTGTTCATCGGCGTGAAGGGCTATCTCGACGGCATCGCCCTCAACCAGGTGGGTGCCTTCGAGAAGGGCGCGCTCGCCACGGTCAAGGGCAAGCACGCCGATATCCTCCAGGCGATCCGCACCGACCGCGAGATCAAGCCGGCGACGGAGGAGAAGCTTCGCGCGGTGCTCGACGACTACAAGCGCACCTTCGCGTGAGGTGCGGCCCAGCCCTGCGGATCAACCCCAGTATCCCGTGACCGATGCCGAGCCTTAAAGACCTTCGCAATCGCATCTCCAGCGTGAAATCCACGCAGAAGATCACCGCTGCCATGAAGATGGTCGCGGCGTCGAAGCTGAAGCGCGCCCAGGAGCAGGCCGAGGCCGCGCGTCCCTACGCCGAGCGCATGGAGCGGATGCTGGGCTCGCTCGCGGCCGCCATCGGTGGCACCTCCGGCGCGCCGAGGCTGCTGTCGGGCACCGGCGCGGACCGGTCGCACCTGCTCGTGGTGGTGACCGCCGACCGCGGCCTGTGCGGCGCCTTCAACGGCCAGGTGATCCGCGGCGCGCGCAACCTGATCAACCGTCTTCTCGCCGAAGGCAAGGACGTCAAGGTGCTGTGCGTGGGCCGCAAGGGCCGCGACGGCCTGCGCCGCGTGTTCCGCGAGCGCGTCGTGGATACCGTCGAGGGGCTGACGCGCCGCGAGATCGAGTTCGCCGCCGCCGCCGGCATCGGCGAGAAGCTGGCGGCGATGTTCGACGCGGGCGAGTTCGACGTCTGCACGGTGCTCTACAACCGGTTCAAGTCGGCCATCACCCAGGAATTCACCGCACAGCAGTTGATCCCGTTCCCGGCGCCTCCGGCGCCGGCCGCCGAGGAGAGAGCCAGGGCGGACGCGCCGCGCGCGGTCTACGAGTTCGAGCCGGACGAGGAGGCCATCCTGCACGACCTGCTGCCGCGCAACCTCGGCGTCCAGTTCTACCGCGCGCTGCTCGAAAGCTACGCCGGCGAGCAGGGCGCGCGCATGGCCGCGATGGACAACGCCACCCGCAACGCGGGCGAGATGATCGGCCGCCTGACGCTCAACTACAACCGCACGCGCCAAGCCTCCATCACCCGCGAAATGATCGAAATCGTCTCGGGCGCCGAGGCCGTCTAGGCCCGCCCCGTAAAGCCGCCAGGAGCTGAGAATGGCAAAGAACATCGTAGGACGGATCACCCAGGTCATCGGCGCCGTCGTCGACGTCCAGTTCGACGGCGACCTGCCGGCGATCCTGAACGCACTGGAGTGCGAGAACCAGGGCAAGCGCCTGGTGCTGGAGGTGGCGCAGCACCTGGGCGAGCACACCGTCCGCACCGTCGCGATGGACTCGACCGACGGCCTGGTGCGCGGCCTGGAGGTGGCGGACACCGGCGGGCCGATCGCGGTCCCCGTCGGGCCGGAGACGCTCGGACGCATCATCAACGTGATCGGCGAGCCGGTGGACGAGCGCGGGCCCGTGAAGGCGGCCAAGACGCTGCCGATCCACCGCCCGGCGCCGACCTTCGAGGAGCAGTCCACCGAAGCCGCGATCCTGGTCACCGGCATCAAGGTCATCGACCTGCTGGCGCCCTACGCGCGCGGCGGCAAGATCGGCCTGTTCGGCGGCGCGGGCGTCGGCAAGACGGTGCTGATCATGGAACTCATCAACAACGTCGCCAAGGCCCACGGCGGCTACTCGGTGTTCGCCGGCGTCGGAGAGCGCACCCGCGAGGGCAACGACCTCTATCACGAGATGATGGACTCGGGCGTCATCAAGCCCGAGGGCGATTCGAAGGCCGCGCTGGTGTATGGCCAGATGAACGAGCCGCCGGGCGCGCGCGCGCGCGTGGCGCTCACCGGCCTCACGCTCGCGGAATACTTCCGCGACGACGAGGGCCAGGACGTGCTGTTCTTCGTGGACAACATCTTCCGCTTCACCCAGGCGGGCTCCGAGGTGTCGGCGCTGCTCGGCCGCATCCCCTCGGCGGTGGGCTATCAGCCGACGCTCGCCACCGACATGGGCAACCTGCAGGAGCGCATCACCTCCACCCGCAAGGGCTCGATCACCTCGGTGCAGGCGATCTACGTGCCCGCCGACGACCTCACCGACCCGGCACCGGCGACTTCCTTCGCCCACCTGGACGCGACCACGGTGCTCTCGCGCCAGATCGCGGAGCTCGGCATCTATCCCGCCGTGGACCCGCTCGATTCGACCTCGCGCATGCTCGACCCGCGCGTCATCGGCGAGGAGCATTACGAGGTCGCCCGCTCGGTCCAGCGCGTGCTGCAGACCTACAAGTCGCTGCAGGACATCATCGCGATCCTGGGCATGGACGAGCTTTCGGAGGAGGACAAGCTGACGGTGGCGCGCGCCCGCAAGATCCAGCGCTTCCTGTCGCAGCCGTTCTTCGTTGCCGAGGTGTTTACCGGCACGCCGGGCAAGCTGGTCAACCTCGCCGACACGATCGCCGGTTTCAAGGGCATCGTCGAAGGCAAGTACGACGACCTGCCGGAAGCCGCGTTCTACATGGTCGGCACCATCGAGGAAGCGGTGGAGAAGGCCAAGAAGATGGCGGCAGAGGCCGCCTGATCCGGGGAGCGACGAGGCTATGGCCGACAAGGTCGATTTCGAGCTGGTTTCGCCCGCGAAGCTCCTCTACTCGGACGCCGTCGAGATGGTGGTGGTGCCGGGATCGGAGGGCGACTTCGGCGTGCTGCCAGGCCATGCGCCGCTGATCTCGCTGGTGCGCCCCGGCGTGATCGCGATCCACGAGGGCGGCAAGGTGCAGGACCGCATCTTCGTCGCCGGCGGCTTCGCCGAGGTGACGCCGACGCGCTGCACCGTGCTGGCCGAGGAGGCCATGTCGGTCGCGGAGATCGACAGGGCCCGCGCCGAGGCGCGGCTCGCCGCCGCGCGCACGCGCTCGCAGGAGGCCGCGACCGATCTCGACCGGGCCGCCGCCGCGCGCGAGCTGCGGGTGGCCGAGGCGATGGCGGCCGTCGCCGCGGCCTGAGCCGTCACCCGACATCGCGCCTAAGCCGCGCGATTTCCACAAATTTGTCACGGTTTCCGGCAGGTCGGGGGTTGGCAAGGACACCTGCGACCCGATATTAATTGGGTACAGGAACGGCGCTCGCCCGTTCCTTCCCGTTCCATTGCCCGTCAGGTGATTCGGCATGAAACACTGGACGCCCGAAGACATCTCCTGGAACCGTTTCGATCCTTCCAAAGTCGATCCCGACATCCTCAAGGTCGTGAAGGCCGCGGCGATGGTGGAGAAGAACTCGGCCGACTACGCGGCCTATCTCCGCAACGTGTTCCCGGAGGACGCCGAGTTCGCGACCGCCGCCGACGCCTGGGCGCTGGAGGAGGTCCAGCATGGCGACGTTCTGGGCCGTTGGGCGGCGCTCGCCGATCCCGCCTTCGATTTCCCGTTGCGTTTCCGCGCCTTCCAGGACGGGTTCCGCATCCCGGTCGAAGCGACCGAATCGGTCCGCGGCTCGCGCGCGGGCGAGCTGGTGGCGCGCTGCGTGGTCGAGGTCGGGACCAGCTCCTACTACACGTCGCTCGCGGGTGCCGCGCGCGAGCCGGTGCTGCGCGAGATTTGTCTCAAGATCGCGGGCGACGAGTTCCGCCATTACAAGCTGTTCTATACCCACCTCAAGCGCTACGCGGACCTCGAGCGGCCGAGCATGTTCGAGCGGCTGCGGGTCGCGGTCGGGCGCGTGATCGAATCGGACGACGACGAGCTGGCCTACGCCTACTACGCCGCCAACAACGCGGGCGAGCCCTACGACCGGCGGCGCCACGGTGCGGCCTATGCGGCGCGGGCCTACGGCTTCTACCGTCCCGAGGTGGTCGAGCGCGGCGTCGCCATGACCTTCAAGGCCGCGGGCTTCAACCCCCAGAGCCGGTTCGCCCGGATCGCCTCCAAGGCGGCATGGCGCTTCCTGGGCTGGCGCCAGAAACGGCTCGCCGAGGCGGCCGCCTGACGGTTTTTCCCGACATTTCCTACCAGGAACGTGTCGCCGCCCGCGCGGCCTCGGCCAAGTGGCCGAAGCGGCGCACCAGTTCGGCGTAGAGCGCGCGCTTGAACGGCACGATCAGGCCCGGCAGGGCGGCGGGCTCGACCCATTTCCATTCGCTGAACTCGGGGTTCTCGGTGGCGATGTCGATGTCGGCGTCGGCGCCGAGGAAGCGCATCGCAAACCACTTCTGGCGCTGGCCGCGGTAGCGGCCTTCCCACAGCCTGCCGATCAGCTCCTCCGGCAGGTCGTAGGTCAGCCAGTCCGGGGTTTCCGCGAGGATCTCGGCGGCGCCGGTGCCGATCTCCTCGCGCAGCTCGCGCAGCGCGGCCGCCGCGGGGGGCTCGCCCGCGTCGATGCCGCCCTGGGGCATCTGCCAGGCCTCCGAGACCATATCGAGGCGGCGCGCGACGAACACCCGGCCGTCGCGGTTGAACAGCATGATGCCGACGCACGGCCGATAGGGAAGGTCGCGCGGGTCCGCCATCGGCCGCCTCAGTCCGGTTGGACGTCGACCATCGCCGAGACCGGCGCGAGCGCGAAGCCGCGCGTCTCGACCTCGCGCGCCCAGCGCGCGAGCCGGTCGATGGTGACGGGGAAGGGCTGGCCGATGGCGACGGCATAGCCCGAGATCTTGGCGATGCGCTCGATCTCCTCGAGGCGGCTGTCGATCGCGTCGCGCGAGGCCTCGGCATCGATGAAGCGGTTGTTGACCACGCGCGGGAGCTGCATCTCGCTCGCCGTGCGCGCGGCGACCGAGCGCAGCGACGATCGCGAATCGACGAACAGCAGGCCGCGGTCGCGCAGCTCCGTCAGCACCGGGCGTAGGTGCGGCGCGGAGGTGGTGAAGCGCGAGCCCATCTGGTTGACCACGCCGACGTAGCCCGTGACGCGCCCGAGCAGCATGTGCAGGCGGGTGCGGTTCTGCTCTGCGGTGAGGCTGGTGAGCAGCGTCTCCGGGCCGGGGTCGTTGGCGGGGAAGTTGACGGGTTCCATCGGCAGGTCGAGCAGCACCTCGTGGCCGGCGGCGCGCGCCAGCGCGATCCACTGGCCGAGCTCACGCGCGTAGGGCGAGAAGGCAAGCGTGACTGCGCCCGGCAGGCGCTGGATCGCGGCTTCGGTCGCGGCGCTCGAGAGGCCCAGGCCGGAGACGATCACGGCGATGCGCGGGCGTCGGTCGGCGGCGTCGAAGGGGCGCGCGTAGACCTGCCAAGCCTTGCGGCCATCGGGGGCGACGCGCGGCAGCTGGCCGAAGCGCGACGGCTCCAGCAGCAGCGGGTCGGGCGCGCGCGCGAGCCCCGCGGCGGGCGGCGGCGCCTTGGGCAGGGCGGCCGCCTGGGGCGGGGGCGGCGTCTCGGG
>JBJHBM010000063.1:0-10147 GCA_050485485.1 Alphaproteobacteria bacterium
AACCCGACCGGCGCGGTGCTGGACGCGCGCCTCACGGTCGCCTGCGGCGCGGGCGCGCTGCGCCTCGTCCGGGTCCAGCGCGAGGGCCGCCAGGTCCAGGACGCGGCCGGGTTCCTGCGCGGCTACGCGCTCGCGCCCGGCGCCCGGCTCGCGGTGCCGGAGGCGGACGCCTGATGCCGCGCTACCGGCTCACGGTCGAATACGACGGCGGGCCGTTCGTCGGCTGGCAAAGGCAGGACAACGGCCCCTCGGTGCAGGGCGCGCTCGAGGACGCGGTGCGCGCCTTCTGCGGCGAGACCGTGACCGTGTTCGGGGCGGGGCGCACCGATTCGGGCGTGCACGCGCTCGGCCAGGTGGCGCACGTCGATCTCGCGCGCGACGCCCCGCCCGACACCGTGCGCGACGCCCTCAACTTCCACCTGAGGCCCGCGCCGGTCGCGGTGCTGGCGGCGGAGGTCGCGGCGCCCGACTTCCACGCGCGCTTCTCGGCGCGCTCGCGCGAATACCTCTACCGCATCGTCAACCGGCGCGCGCCGCTCGCCCTCGAGCGCGGCCGCGCCTGGCACGTGATCGCGCCGCTCGACGCCGACGCCATGCACGCCGCCGCCCAGGCGCTCGCGGGGCGCCACGACTTCACCTCGTTCCGCGCCGCCGCCTGCCAGGCCGAGAGCCCGGTCAAGACGCTCGATTCGATCGCGGTCGCGCGCGCGGGCGAGGAGGTGCGGCTCACGCTGCGGGCGCGCTCGTTCCTCCACAGCCAGGTGCGGATCGTCGCCGGCACCCTGCGCGCCGCGGGCGAGGGCAGGTGGGGCGCCGCCGAGGTCGCCGCCGCGCTCGCGGCCCGCGACCGCGCCGCCGCCGGCCCCACCGCGCCCCCCGACGGGCTCTACCTGATGCGCGTGGACTACTAGGCGACGGCCGCGTTCACCATGCCGCTGGACAGCGGCCCGGCCACCATGCCGCTGGACAGCGGCCCGGTCCGGTGCTCCCATGACGGACGGAGGGAGCCGCATTCCGCGGCCACGGGGGGACGCCATGATCCGCACGTTCGCTTTCGCCGCGTTCGCGGCGCCGTCATGCCTTGCCGCAGCCTTGCTCCTCGCGGGCGCCGCCGCGGCGCAGCCCGCCTCCGGACCTTCGCCGACGCTCGAGCGCATCAAGGCGCGCGGCGCCATCGTGTTCGCCTACCGCGAGGTGGCGGCGCCGTTCTCGAGCCGCGGCCCGGACGGCAACCCGGTCGGCTATTCCGTCGATATCTGCAACGAGGTGGCCGACGAGATCCGCCGCGCGCTCGAGATGCCGAAGCTGCCGGTGCGCTGGCTGCCGGTGACCGCTCTGTCCCGCTTCCTGGTGACCGACCAGGGCCTCGCCGACGCGGTGTGCGGCACCACCTCGGTCACGCTCGAGCGGATGGCGATGGTGGACTTCTCGCTCATCACCTTCGTCACCGGCGCGCGCCTGCTGATCCCGGCGGCGGCCGGCGAGCCCGACCTGCGCAAGATCGGCGCCGCCACCGTGGGCGTGCAGGCCAACACCACTTCGGCCCGCGCGCTCGAAGCCTACATCAAGGCCAACGACCTGCCGGTCCGGGTGCGTGCCGTGAAGAACGCAGAGGACGCGCTCGCCCAGATCGACCGCGGCGACCTCATGGGCTACGTCTCGGACTTCATCCTGCTGCGCGACATCCAGATGGCGCCGCGCCACCGCGGCAAGTACCGGGTCGGCGGCGAGTTCCTGTCCTACGACCCCTACGCGCTGGTGCTGCCGCGCGACGACACCACCTTCCGCACGGTGGTCAACCGCCGCATCGCGCGGCTGTTCACCGGCAAGGGCATCCACCAGATCCACGACCGCTGGTTCAAGGGGCTCGAGGCGGCGATGCCGGCGCTGCTCGCCTATGCCATCGCGGTGCAAAGCATCCCGGAGCGGTGAGGATGGGCTAGATCAGGAGCGAGCGCGCCCACAGCGAGGTGATGACGCCGATCGCGACGGCGATCACCGTCACCAGCGCGGCTTCCGGCCCGGTGACGTCGAGGGCGGCCCGGATCACCCACCAGTGATAGACCAGGATCGCGCCGAACATCACCACCGGCACGAGGGCGAGGACGCTGCCGGGCGCCGTCGTCGCCACCAGCAGCGCGGGCAGCATCGCCGCCGCCTGCAGCACCCGCGCCCAGTTGATCGCGACCACCAGCCGCGTGTAGTTGCGGCCCTTGCCCATCCACTCCGCGATGTAATAGGCGGCGAGCGGGAAGGCGAACCAGTCGATGACGTAGGCGATGCCCTCCACCAGCACGACGCCGGCGTAGTCGACCTCGCCCTGCTGGCCGGCGACGGCCACCAGCACCAGCCCGGCATAGGCCGGCAGCGCCACGATGGCCGCGCCGAACGAGCGCCAGAACCCGCCGATGGAGGTGTCGAAAAAGGCGAGCCCGCCGCGGTCGCCGTGGGCCAGGCGCCACGCTCCGTAGATTCCCCTGGCCGCTTCGAGCGCGCTGATCACCGACGCACCTCCCGCGACCAGCGGGACGGTATCGCGCCCCCCTCACCCAGCTTCGGGTAGGCGCGCTTGGGCGCGCGCCAACCCTTCTCAACCCTCTCCCCCCAGTCGGGGGGAGAGGGAAGGGTGAGGGGGGTGGCCGAGTCGCAACCCGCAGCTTCCGAATCGAACGCCAAAGGCTCGCGCCGGCCCACGGCTATCCTTTCGCGAAATAGCGTTCCAGCACGCCGAGATAGATGTCGGCGAGCGCCTCCACGTCGGCGACGCGCTGGCGCTCGTCGGCCTTGTGCATGGTCTCGCCCACCAGGCCGAACTCGACGCACGGGCACAGCTTGTGGATGTAGCGCGCGTCCGACGTTCCGCCGGTGGTGGACATGTCGGCGTCGAGCCCCGTCGCCGCCCTGGCGGCGTCGGCGACCGCCCGGGCGAGCCGCCCCGGCGCGCACAGGAACGCCTCGCCGTTGTCCTGCTGGCGGAACTCGTATTCGCCCCCCACCGCGTCGAACGTCTCGCGGATGCGCTTGCCCAGGCTCGCCTGGGTGTGGAGGTCGTTGAAGCGGATGTTGAAGGTCGCCTTCGCCGTCGCCGGGATCACGTTGGTCGCGGGATTGCCGACGTCGATGGTCGAGATCGCCACCGACGACGGCTGGAAATGCTCGGTGCCCGCGTCGAGCGGCGCGTCCTTGAGCGCGGCCAGCATCGCGAGCAGCCGGTCGATCGGGTTGTCGGCGAGGTGCGGGTAGGCGGTGTGCCCCTGGGTGCCGTGCACCGTGAGGTAGCCGACCAGGCTGCCGCGCCGCCCGATCTTCATCATCTCACCGAGGCGCCTCGGGTTGGTCGGCTCGCCCACCAGGCAGTCGGTGAGCGTCTCGCCCCGCTCGCGCAGCCACGGCACCATCTTGCGGATGCCGTTGATGCCGACGCCCTCCTCGTCGCCGGTGACGAGCACGCTGATGGAGCCGTCGAAGCCGCCACGCCCGCGCGCCTCCAGGAAGCGCGCCGTGGCCGCGACGAAGGCGGCGATGGCGGCCTTCATGTCGGAGGCCCCGCGCCCGTAGAGCACGCCGTCGATCACCTCGGCGCCGAACGGGTCCACGGTCCAGCCGGCGGGATCGCCCACCGGCACCACGTCGGTGTGGCCCGCGTAGCAGAAGTTGGGCCCGGCCTCGCCGAGCCGCGCATAGAGGTTGTCCACCGTGGCCGTGCCGTCCTGCGAGAACGGCACGCGCGTGCAGCGGAAGCCGAGGCTTTCCAGCGCCTCCTGCAGCACGTCGAGCGCGCCCTCGTCCCGGGGCGTGACCGAGGGGCGGCGGATCAGCCGTTGCGCGAGGTCGAGCGGCTTGGCGAGGGCGGCGCCGGCCATGCTCAGTCCCTGAGCAGCTCGTTGATGGAGGTCTTGGAGCGGGTGCGCTCGTCCACGCGCTTCACGATCACGGCGCAGTAGAGCGACGGGCCCGGCGTGCCGTCGGGCAGCGGCCGGCCCGGCAGCGAGCCCGGCACCACCACGGAATAGGCCGGCACGCGCCCGACCAGCACCTCGCCGGTCTCGCGGTTGACGATCTTGGTGGAGGCGCCGAGGAACACGCCCATCGACAGCACCGAGCCTTCCTCCACGATCACGCCTTCCGCGACCTCGGAACGCGCGCCGATGAAGCAGTTGTCCTCGATGATGACCGGGCCCGCCTGCAGCGGCTCCAGCACGCCGCCGATGCCGACCCCGCCCGACAGGTGGCAGTTGGCGCCGATCTGCGCGCAGGAGCCGACGGTGGCCCAGGTGTCCACCATCGTCCCCTTGCCCACGTGGGCGCCGAGGTTGACGAAGGACGGCATCAGCACCGCGCCCGGCGCGATGTAGGCGGAGCGCCGCACCACGCAGTTGGGCACAGCGCGGAAGCCGGCCGCGCGGAAGTCGGCATCCTCCCAGCCCGCGAACTTGGACGGGATCTTGTCGAACCACGGGCTCGCGCCGCGCGCCGGATCCTCGGGGCCGCCCGGGATCGGCGTCATGTCGTAGAGCCGGAACGAGAGCAGCACGGCCTTCTTGGCCCACTGGTGGACGGTCCACCGGCCGTCGATCTTCTCGGCGACGCGCAGCTTGCCCGAATCGAGGCGGTCGAGCGCCTCCTCCACGGCGTCGCGCACCTCGCCCTTGGTGGCGGGGGAGACGGTCTCGCGCGCCTCCCAGGCGGCGTCGATGACGGATTGCAGGGTCTGGAGGTCTTGAAGGGCCATGTCTCTCGTGCTTCAGGGGTTTCCGGGGCGCCCCCGGCGCCGGAGGCCGCGCCAAGATGGCCGGGCCGGGCCCTCCCGTCAACCGGAACGGACCGGCAGCCGCGAGGCCGCACGGGGGGTCAGGGGCGGGGGATCGTGAGGCACCCCGCCAGGAATCCGGCGAGGTCGTCGGTGACGTGGTGGACGTGGGGCCCGTGCGGGTCGTTGGCGACGCCGTCCTCGCCCGGCGTCACCAGCACGCAGGTCATGCCGAGCGCCGCGGCGGGCGCGAGGTTGGCGGCGGTGTCCTCGAACAGCACGGCGCGCCGGGGCGGAATGCCGTGAGCCGCGACGAAGCGGTCGTACACCTCGGCCTCGGGCTTCGGCACGTAGTCCGCGGCACGGATGTCGAAGATCGCCCGGAAATGACGGGCGATGCCGAGCCGCTCGATGACGCGTTCGGCGTGCGCGGCGGTGGCGTTGGTGAAGATCACCTTGGCGCCGGGCAGCCGGGCGAGCGCGGCGTCGAGCGCGGGGGCGGGCGGGATCGCGCCGAGGTCGATGTCGTGGACGTAGTCGAGGTAGGCGGTGGGCGCGATCCCGTGGTTCAGCATCAGCCCGCGCAGCGTCGTGCCGTAGGTGCGGTAGTAGTCCTTCTGCACCCGGCGCGCCGCCTCGGCGTCGAGGCCGAGCAGGCGCGCGACGTACTCCCCCATGCGCCGGTCGATCTGGTGGAACAGGCGCGAATCGGCGGAATAGAGCGTGTTGTCGAGGTCGAACACCCAGCTCTCGACGTGGTCGAGCGCGGGCGGCACGCGGGTCGTGGCCGTCATGGACATAGAGTGGGGCGCCGCCCCGCGCGGGGCAAGAGGTTCCCGCGCGCGTCCCGGCAACCCCAGGGTTTCCGCGCTTTTCGGTGCGCGTCTAGCCTGCGGGCTTAGAACCTGAAGGTCGCAGGTTCAAATTCTGCCCCTGTGACAAAATTTACACGAAATATCAAATGCTTAGTTTCTGCCCCTCGGGGGCAGCGTTTGTATATCCACAAGCCGTGCCAACACTGTGTCAACAAACGCCTTGCGGCAGGTGACGGTGTGGCATTGAACCGCACTGCTGCCATGCTATATTTAGTAGGTTGACCCGTCGCGGCTACCGGGTCTAGTGATGCCGGTCGATGCCGCGATGGGCATGTTCGCAGCGGTGCTGCGGATGTGCGGGTCGATGCGGCGGTGGGCTTCGGTCTGACGCTGTACCCCGTGAGACGCCTGCGCCTGGCCGTTGAGCTTGATGCCGTAGCCACCTTCAGTTTCGGGGGCTATCGCACGGCAGATAGCCCATTTATATCTGCCAGGGCGGGAGGCCGCGTCGCGATGAAGCTTGACATTGCCAAAAACCTGCTAGGGTTGAGGCTGGCGAGATGTTCGAAGCGACATGCAAAAACGTGCCAAGCTGGCACGATCGGTCCGGCTCATTGCGGCCGTGATCGCGGCCTTACTCGTCGCGGCTACCGGGTCTAGTGATGCCGGTCGATGCCGCGATGGGCATGTTCGCAGCGGTGCTGCGGATGTGCGGGTCGATGCGGCGGTGGGCTTCGGTCTGACGCTGTACCCCGTGAGACGCCGGAGCCTCAACGGTCGGGGAATTGGCGAAGCGATAGGCCCCGACGAAGAAAAAGGCCACTGCAATGGGGGAAATCGAATCTTCGGTTCGCAGAATAGACAATCTATATCGAGCATGGGCTACTGTACGTAGCAATGTGAACGCCTCCGGTCAGGACAAGTTCAAGGCCGAGGTTAAGCGGATTTCCGAAAACCCGATCCCCCACCTGAGGCGAATCCAGGCTCAGCTTCAGCGCCGATGCTTCGTCTTCGATGCACAGCATGGCGTGTTGAAGACCAAATCCACCGGCAAGAAACGCCCCATCGTCGTCGCCCCCATCAATAACCGGATCGTCCAACGCGCCATTCTGAACGTCCTGCAAAGCGAAGACGACCGGATTTCTAAGCATCTCGGTCAAATCCGGGAAGCGCTTCGAACCCGAACCAGCGTTGGCGGGATCCCAAAAAGAGGAGTGGCATATGGGATCAGCCTTGTAATTGAGGCGATCAGGGCGGGCGCGACCCATTATCTACGGTCGGACATCCGCGACTTCTTCACGAAAGTCCCTAAGTCGAAAATCACCGACTTCGTGAGAGAACAAACGCAGGATGAGGAATTCAGCATCCTTCTCGAACAAGCCATGATGACAGAACTGGATAATGCAGACGAAATCAAGGAGCACCTCTATCTGTTTCCCCTTGAAGACGTCGGAGTGCCGCAGGGGTCATCGCTCTCGGCATTCGCCGGGAACGTCGTCCTGCAGGACTTCGACGTGCGGTTGAACGGCCGAAGCATTTCGACAATTCGCTATATCGATGACTTTGTGATTCTTGGCCCTTCCGAGCAGGCGGTCAGGAAGGCCTTCTCCTCGGCGGCCTCTGCACTCGGTCAACTTGGAATGGTGGCGTATGGCCTTGATGAGAATCCAGAGAAATCAAAACTTGGCTGTATCACCGATGGGTTTGATTTTCTGGGGTGCTCAGTCCGCACAAACGGCGTGGTGCCATCGAAAAAGTCGAGAAGGAAACTGCTGGATGACGTTCAGAAAGTCTTGAGCACTGGAGCCCAGGCCGTCGAAGCACATGCGTCATCCGGAGAGGCGAGGCGAGCGGGAGAAGCTTTTGCGCAGGTCCTTTGTCGCGTGGATCGTATGGTTCGAGGATGGGGAGATGCGTTTTCCTTTTCCGACAATCGACTTCCGTTTGGCCAGATGGACAGAGAAATCGACCGCCAGCTTCTAGAGTTCAAGGGGCGAGCGAACCAAGCCATCAAGAAGGCCTCTCAGGATGGGAAGCGCAGGGCGTTGGGTGTAGCTCTGCTGAAGGATACTCCACGAATCCCAAAGGTACAGGAAGACGCCGCCTTTTGAACGGCGGCGCTCTCACGCCACCGCTGCGGTGGCCACGCCGTCCAGCCGCGCGCGTCCCGGCAACCCCAGGGTTTCTGGGCTTTCCAGTGCGCGTCCTAAGCCTTCCTTAACCGCCGGGACCTACCGTGGCCGGAGCCCACCGGGGACGGCGCCGCAGGGAGCGGCGCCGGAAGGCAGGACAGGCAGTCATGACGAGCGGCGCGCGGGATGTCGAGAGAACGGACGCGCCCGGCGAGCTGCGCCGGGAGCGGGATCGTTTCGTGGCGCTCGCCTTCGCCGCCGCCGACGTCCTGTTCGAGCTCGACCGCGACGGTCGGGTGCGCTTCGGCGCGGGCGCCGCCGACGCGCTGCTGGGCCTGTCGCCCGAAGCCCTGGCGGGCCGTCCGTTCCTCGATCTGGTCGTCGCCGGCGACCGCCCCATGATCGCAGCCGCGCTCGCGTCCGCTGCCGAAGGTGCCCGCGTCAACGGCCTGACCTGCCGTCTCGACGGCCGCCTCGGCCCCACCCCGCCGCTCACCATGCTCGGTCATCAGGTGCCCGATCTCGACGGCCACTTCTTCCTGGGGCTGCGGCTGGGTGCAGCAGCATCCGCGCCACCCCCCGTTTCGGTCGGCGAGGCCGTGTCCGGCGTCGCGCCGACCGAGAGCGGCCTGCCTGACGCGCGCGCTTTCGCCGAGCTTGCCGGCGGCTCGCTCGCGGCGCTCGCGGCCGGCGACGGCGCCCGATTGAGCCTGCTGCGGCTCGCCGACCTCGACGCCCTGCGCGCGCGCCTCGACGACGAGAAGCGGCGGACGCTCGGCGCAGCCATCGGCGGCGTCCTGCGCGCGAGCGCGGTCGGGGGGGCGCTCGCCGGCGAGATCGGCTCGGAAACCTACGGCGTGATCCATCGTCCCGGCACCGATCCCGCGGCGCTCGCCCGGCGTATCGCCGCGCTCGCCCTCGAGGCCGATCCGGAAAGGCGCGGCATCGGCGTGAGCCACGCCGTCGTCGCGCTCGACGGCGCGCCAGCGGAGCCGGACGAGGCCGCACGCGCTCTCGGCTACATCTTCACGCGCTATGCCGAATCTGAGGCGGACGACTTTCCGCTCGCGACCCTGGCCGAGGGGCTCGAGGCGATGGTGCAAGACACGCGCGGACGAATCGCCGGCCTGCGCGGGGTTCTCGACACGGGGGCTTTCGACCTCGCGTTCCAGCCGGTCGTGGACCTCGCCACGCAGCGTCCCCACCATTTCGAGGCCCTGGCCCGCTTCCGCCACCTGCCGCCGGGGGCCAGTCCCTACGAGACCATCGTCTTCGCGGAGCAGACCGGGCTGATCCCCGAGCTCGACCTCGCCATGTGCGCGCGCGTGCTCGACTGGCTGGAGCGCGCCGGACGCCAGGGCCAGCGCTACAAGGTGGCGGTCAACCTGTCGGGCACTTCGATGGCCTCGCGGCCGTTCGTCGCGGCGCTGCACCGGCTCCTCCGGGCTCGGCCCGAGGCCGCCGGTGCGGTCATCTTCGAGATCACCGAATCGGCCAGGATCCGCGACCTCGCGGCGGTCAACGCCTCGGTGCAGTCGTTGCGGCACCTCGGCCACAAGGTCTGTCTCGACGATTTCGGCGCGGGCGCCGCCGCGTTCCAGTATCTGCGCGCGCTCGAGGTGGACGTGGTCAAGATCGACGGCGCCTATGTGCGCGGCGCGCTCGAAAGCGAGAAATCCATGGCGTTCCTGCGCGCGATGGCGGGCCTGTGCCACGACCTTGGCATCGCCACCGTCGCCGAGATGGTGGAGGACCGCCACTCGCTCGCGTTCCTGCGCGCGTGCGGGATCGGCTACGGCCAGGGCTTCCTGTTCGGGCGGCCGTCCCTCGACATTGGGGCGTTCGAGGCGCCGCGCCCGAGCGCCTTCGGCGCGGCATCACGGCGCGCCGCCGAGGGAGAATGACGATGCGCCGTCTCTCCGCCGCGCTTGCGCGCGCTTTCGGCTTCGCGGCCGATCCGTCGCTGCCGCCGCTCGACGGCATGCCCGGCCCCGCGCTGGTGCTCGGTCCCGACGGCGCGGTGCTGGCCGTCAACGCGCGCGGGATGGCGCTTGCGCGCGCCGTCGCGGCGGGCGCGCTGCCCGACGCGGTGGCGGCGCTCGCCGCGCTCGCCCGGCGCGACCGGGGCGGGCAGGTGGAGGCCGCCTATCGCGACGGCGAGAGCGCCGTCGACTGCGAACTGGAGGCAGTGCCGCTCGGGCTCGCGCGCCTCCTCGTGCTGGTCCGCAACCGCGCGCTCGACCGCAACCTGCGCGCGGCGCTGGCGGATTCGCGCCGGCGCTACAAGGACCTCGTGGACATCTCGAGCGACTTCGCCTGGGAGACCGGCGCCGACGGCGCCTTCGCCTTCGTCTCCCCCGCGGGCGCGCTGGGCTGGCCGGCCGAGGCGCTGGTCGGCCGCGCGCCGGAGGACTTCTTCCCCGAGGCCGACCGCGCGGGCGGCGCGGCCG
>JBJHBM010000064.1:0-10133 GCA_050485485.1 Alphaproteobacteria bacterium
CGCCTGTTGGGAAGGATGGTCCGGCATGGCCGGGAGTATAGGGTCCGCGGCGCGGCCGCGGTAGGGCCGCCGCGCCCCGTCGTTCCCTTGTCGGCATTGACGGGCGGGGCCGGTTTCCCTAGGGTCCGCCCGTCCCGAAAACCGGCTAGACTGCGACCCATGCCCCATCCGCTGCGCGACCTCGCCATGACCTCCAACGCCTGGCCCTTCGTCGAGGCCCGCAAGGTGCTGGCGCGGCTCGGCGGCAAGGTCCCCGCCAAGGGCTACGTCCTGTTCGAGACCGGCTACGGCCCCTCCGGCCTGCCGCACATCGGCACCTTCGGCGAGGTCGCGCGCACCACGATGGTGCGCAAGGCGTTCGAGGCGCTGTCCGACATCCCGACCCGGCTGATCGCCTTCTCCGACGACATGGACGGGCTCCGGCGCGTGCCCGACAACATCCCGAAGCGCGACCATATCGAGAAGTTCCGCGAGCTGCCGCTGACCAGCGTGCCGGACCCGTTCGAGTGCCACGAGTCGTTCGGCGCGCACAACAACGCGCAGCTGCGCGCGTTCCTCGACGCCTTCGGCTTCGACTACGAGTTCTATTCCGCGACCGAGTGCTACAAGGCGGGCCTCTTCGACGAGGTCAAGATGGCGGTGCTGCGCCATTACGACGAGATCCTCGAGGTGATGCTGCCGACGCTCGGCCCCGAGCGCCGCGCCACCTATTCGCCGTTCCTGCCGCTGTGCCCGTGGACCAACCGCGTGCTCCAGGTGCCGGTGATCGCGCGCGACGTGGAGGCGGGCACCTTCACCTACCGCGACGCCGACGGCCAGACCTACGAGGTCAAGGTGCGCGGCGCCGACTGCAAGCTGCAGTGGAAGGTGGACTGGGCGATGCGCTGGGTGGCGCTCGGCGTGGACTACGAGATGTCGGGCAAGGACCTGATCGATTCGGTCCGGCTCTCGTCCAGGATCTGCCGCATCCTCGGCGGCACGCCGCCCGAGACCTTCACCTACGAGCTGTTCCTCGACGAGAAGGGCGAGAAGATCTCCAAGTCCAAGGGCAACGGGCTCACGGTCGAGGACTGGCTCGCCTACGCGCCGCACGAGAGCCTCGCCTACTACATGTATCAGGCGCCCCAGCGCGCGAAGCGCCTCTACTTCGACGTGATCCCGCGCTGCGTGGACGAATACCTCGCGCATCTCGCGTCGTTCCCGGGCGAGCCGGACGCGAAGAAGCTGCAGAATCCGGTGTTCCACATCCACGCCCACGAGGCGTCGGGCGTACCCGCGCCGCAGGCGGGGCTGTCCTACGGCATCCTTCTCAACCTCGCCTCCGTCTGCAACACCGAGGACAAGGCGGTGCTGTGGGGCTTCATCACGCGCTACGCGCCCGAGGCCACGCCCCAGCGCGCGCCGATGCTCGACCGGCTGGTGGGCTACGCGATCCGCTACTACCGCGACTTCGTCAAGCCCGCCAAGGTCTACCGCAAGGCGACCGGGGCCGAGGCGGCGGCGCTCGCCGACCTCGCGGCGGCGCTCGGCGCGCTGCCCGCGGGCGCGCCCGCCGAGGACATCCAGGCCGTGCTCTACGAGGTCGGCAAGCGCCACCCGTTCCCCGATCTCCGCGCCTGGTTCGGGGCGCTCTACGAGATCCTGCTGGGCCAGAAGGAAGGCCCGCGCATGGGCTCCTTCATCGCGCTCTACGGCGTGCCGGAGACGGCGCGCCTGATCGCGCGCGCGCTGGCCGGCGAGGACCTCTCCTCCGAAGCTGCCGCCTGACGCGGCCCCCCTCACCCAGCTTCGGGTAGGCTCGGCGTTCCGCCTCGCCAACCCTTCTCAACCCTCTCCCCCCAATTGGGGGGAGAGGGAAGGGTGAGGGGGGCGCCCCGTCCGGTTTGCCCGCCGCCCTTGGCTTTCGGGCGGGGGTGGCCTTTAATGCGGTGCCGCAACCGTTTCAGGACATGCCCTCGCCCGCCGCCCTCGCCGCCGCTCTCGGCCGCTTCCTCCGCAACCCGCAGTTCGCCCTGCTGGCGCTCGGCCTCGGCGTCGGCGCGCTCGCGGGCTTCGGCGCGGTGGGCTTCCGCGAGGCGATCGCGCTGGTGCAGTGGGGCGCGCTCGGCTTCGCGTCCGAGCGCGTGTTCACGCTCGCGGCGGAGCAGCCGTGGTGGCGCGTGTTGCTGGCGCCGGCCGCGGGTGGGCTCGCGGTCGGGCTGCTGATCCGCTTCACGCTACCGGGCGAGCGCCCCCAGGGCGTCGCCGACGTGATGGAGGCCGCCGCCCTGCGCGCGGGCCGCATGAGCTCACGCACCGGGCTCGCGGCCGCGCTCGCCTCGGCCACCGCCATCGGCACCGGCGCCTCGGTCGGGCGCGAGGGGCCGGTGGTGCATTTCGGCGCGGCGCTCGCCTCCTGGGTGGCGCGGCGCCTGCGCCTGTCGCGCCCGATGATGGTGACGATGCTCGGCTGCGGCGTGGCCTCGGCCATCGCCGCCTCGTTCAACGCGCCCATCGCGGGCGTGTTCTTCGCGCTCGAGGTGGTGGTCGGCACTTACGCGCTGTCGTCCTTCGCGCCGGTGGTGATCGCGGCGGTGGTCGGCACCGTGATCGCGCGCCTGTGGCACGGCGACTATCCCGCCTTCGCGATCCCCGACCACGCCATCGCCTCGTTCCTGGAATTCCCGGCCTTCGCCCTCCTGGGCGTGGTCTCGGCCGCGGTCGCGGTGCTGTTCATGCGCGCGACCTTCGCGGTGGAGGACGCCTGGAACCGCGTGCCCGCGTTCCCGCGCTGGCTGCGCCCGGCGGCGGCGGGCCTCGTCCTCGGCGCGGTCGCGGTGTGGTACCCGCACGTCCTCGGCGTCGGCTACGAGACCACCGACGCCGCGCTCGCGGAGGCGTTCGCCCTCGGCACCCTGTTCGTGCTGCTGGTGCTCAAGCTCGCGGTGACCGTGCTGTGCCTCGGCTCGGGCTTCGCGGGCGGCGTGTTCTCGCCGTCGGTGGTGCTGGGCGCGCTCGCGGGCGGGGCCTTCGGCGTCCTCGCCACCGGGGTCTTCCCCGATCTGTCCTCGGGCTCGGGCGTCTATGCGGTGGTGGGCATGGGGGCGGTGGCGGGCGCGGTGCTGGGCGCGCCGATCTCGACCATCCTGATCGTGTTCGAGCTGACCTCGAGCTTCAGCCTCACCATCGCCGTGATGATCGGCGTGGTGGTGGCCTCCGTCATCACCCAGCAGGTGGCGGGGCGCTCGTTCTTCACCCTGCAGCTTTCCCGGCGCGGCCTGTCGCTCGCGGGCGGGCGCGAGGTGAACCTGCTGCGCGCGCGCGCGGTGGCGGAGATCCTGCGCACCGACCATGCGGCGGTGCCGGCCGACCTCTCGATGCCGGAGGTGCGCACGCGGCTGCGCGACCATCCCGCCGGCCTGCTGTTCGTGGTCGCCGCCGACGGCTCGGGCCGGCTCGCGGGCACGCTCACGCTCCACGACCTCGCCGACGCCGCCTTCGACACCTCCCACGACCGGCTGCTGCGCGCCGCCGACGTGGCGCGGCCGGGCACGCCGACGCTGGCGCGCGACGCCGACCTCGAGGCCGCGCGCGACGTCCTCGAATCCTCGGGCGAGGACCACATCGCCGTGGTGGACGCGGCCGACGGCGGGCGCCTCGTCGGCTACGTCCGCGCCCAGGACGTGACGGCCGCCTACAACGCGGCGCTGCTCCAGGCGCGGCGCGAGGAGCGCGGCGAGGCGTAAGGGGCGGCGGCCGGCTCGCGCCCCCTGTTTGCCTGCCGCCCGCCCGCGCGGCATAGTGGGGGGCGGAGGGGCCCATGGAGGTACTGCAGCACGTCTTCCACGCGATCTACCTCGCCCTGTCGGCGCTCGGCGTCGCGGTGGTGACGGTCGGCGTCGCCGAGGCGGCGCTGCGCTACGTCCGCCACCGCCTGTTCCGCGCCGGCGACCGCGAGTTCCGCGAGGAGGTGCCGCGCATCCGCCTGCGCTTGGGCGAGCACCTGGTGCTCGGCCTCGACGTCTTCATCGCCGCAGACCTCGTCAACTCGGTGATCGCCCCGGACTGGGAGAAGGTCGGCATGCTGGCGGCGATCGTCGCCATCCGCGTGGTGCTATCGCTGCTCCTGCTGCGTGAGATTCGCTCCGCCCGGCAGGAACAGCTCGACGGCGACGGCGACGGCTGACGGCGCGCCTTCCGCCTCGGCACCTAGCACCATGCCCGCTTCTTTTTCCGTCATGCCCGCGCTTGACGCGGGCATCCACGAGTTTTCTTTGCGTCACCGCCACAAAAACACGCGGACCCTCGGCCTTCGCCGAGGGTGACGGGTGTAGGGGTAACAGCATTCCTTCCGTGCCCGCGCCGTCGCGCGGCAGACCATAAAGAGGGCGGCTCCGCCGCCGCGCGAACGCCTCGCATTATGACCATACGAAAATTATGGATATGGCCCCCGCAAAAGACTATAATTATTTTGTGGTTATTCTATCGGGAGGTCCGCCATGACGTACGGGGAACTGCTCTATCTCGCGATGGTGCTGGGCGCGTTCGCGAGCTTCGCCGCCGTCCTCGCCACTGTTTCCACGATCGAGCAACGCGACCGCAAGCGGCGCGGCTAGGTCAGGTAGCTCGCGCCGGCGCCGGCCGCGCCGGCGAGCACGATCAGCAGCACCGGCGAGACGCCGCGCCAATCGGCCAGCGCCACGGCGGCGGCGGCGAGCAGCAGCAGCGGCTCCAGCGCCACCACGGGCCGCGCGAAGGAGATCAGCGTGACGCCCAGCAGCCCGATGGCGCCCGCCGCCGCGAAGCGTCCGAACTCGATGAGCCCCGGCAGGTGGCGGAAGCGCTCGACCAGTTGCGCGGCGAAGCCCGCGAGCGCCACCGGGACGGCGAACACCGCGACCGAGGCGACCGCCGCGCCCGCGAGCCCGCCGACGTGCTGGCCGACGAAGGCCGCCAGCACCAGGATCGGCCCCGGGGTCGCGTAGGACAGCCCGACGCCGACCGCGAACTGGTCGTGGGTGAGCCAGCCGGTCTCCTCGATGGTGAGCCGTTCGACCAGCGGCAGGGCCGCGCCGCCGCCGCCGAAGGCGAGCGCGCCGACGATCAGGAACCGGAGCGCGAGCTCAACCATGCTGCGCGCCCGTGCGCAGGCGCCGCGTGGCGAGCCCGAACAGCCCGGCGGCCACCACCACGAAGGCGGCGTTGACGAAGAAGCCCGCGACCAGGGCCGCGAGCAGCACGCCCGCGAGCACGGGGGCGCGCGCCTCGCTGCGTGCGAGGCGCCAGATCGCCATGGCGAGCAGGCCCACCACCGCCACCAGGATGCCGTTCACGGCGCCCCGCACCCAGGGCGCGTCGGGCAGCGCCATGAAGCCCGCCGCCGCCGCCGCCATCAGCGCGAGCGACGGCAGCAGGTAGGCGGTGGTGGCGACCAGCGCCCCCGGCCAGCGCATGAGCCGCCAGCCGAGGAAGGTGACGATCTGCACCCCGGTCGAGCCGGGCAGGGTCTTGGTGAAGGCCAGCGCCTCGCTCACGTCGCCGGCCGCGAGCCAGCGGCGCTTCTCGACCAGTTCGCGCTGCAGCAGGCGGAGCGTCGCGCCGAGGCCGCCGAAGGCGATCGCGCCGATGACGAGGAAGATGCGCGCGAGGGCGGGGAGGCTCGGGGGTTCCTGCGCGGCGGCGGCGGGCTCGGGCATGGGCGTGCCTTGGTCTGATGAGGTTTCCACGCGCACGGGACTTGGCCGCAGTCTCGGCGCGGCGGGGCGGGCTGTCAATTCCGGCGGCGGGCGCCTGTCCCTAGCGTGCGGTGATGACCACGGTCAGGGTATCGGCGTAGGCGCCGGACGGCAGTTCGTTCTCACCGTCGAGAGAAACGCGGATTTCGCTCACCCGCCCGCGCGTCCGCGTGCCGCGGCCGATCTCCGCCATGCCGTTCTCGAACCGGAGGGCGATGCCGTCATAGCTCAGGCGATAGGGCACGCCGCTCCCGGAGCCGCCGTCGCGCAGGACGGCGCGACCGCCATGCCGGGCATTTTCCGAAATCAGGGCAATGCTGTAACCCGCCCGCGCGTTGCTGCGCTCGAGCACGCGCGCCACCAGGGCTTCCCGCACGGGGGCGCGCAGGTCCGCGGAAATCAGCGGGTTGACCTCGACGAGACGGATGCTGCTGGTTTCGGGAACGACGCCGCGCAGGGTGATGGACACGGACTGATCGGCTTGCGCGCCCGTGGAGACGCACAGGGTACACCCGACCATCGTCCATAACGGCCACTTCATCCGCCCGCGCCCCCGAAGCTCGCCGCGTTCGGCGGCGGCGATCCGCCAGTATGACCAATGCAGATTAACGAAACCCTATAGTCCTTGCCGGGCGAAGGCAAGACTCAGCGCCCGGCGTAAAGCGTGACCTCGATCACGTCCTGGTAGGCGCCGGCGGCGGCACCCGCCGTTTCGCCGATCGTGAAGCGGAGCCGATGCTCCGCGCCGAAAGCCGAGGTAAGCCCGTCGGCCTGCAGGGCGGTCGCCGCCTTCTTGCCGTCGAGCGGCACCGGCTGGCCGTTCACCTGGAGCATATAGGGAATCGTGCTGGTGTCCTGCGGATCGAGGATGCGCAGCGCCCCGCCGTTCTGGGAGCGCATGGTGATCCGGTAGCCGGCGTTGCTCCGCGCCCTGAGAGTCAGCTCGCGCACTGCTCCCTTCACGAGCGGGCCGAAGTCGATGCAGGCGTTGCGGTAGCCGGCTTCGAATATGGCGACGTCGCCGAGGCAGAACTCGGCCGTCGCCGGCACCGTCGCGGATAGCCGCAGCTGCTTCTGGTCGCGCAGTTGCGGCAACTGCGGCGTGCCTTCGTAAAGCCGGACCATGACCGTATCGCGGTATGTTCCCGGCGGCACCACCTGCTGGAACGGGATCATGAACACCGCGGTCAGGTTCACCTGGTCCTGGCCGGGCGCGACCGAGCCGGACAGCAGCTCGTCGGCGCTCGCCGCGGGCAGGTCCTTGAGCGTCCTGGCGGCGCCGACGGTCTTGTAGAGCTGGTATCCCAGGACATTGCCGCCCGACAGCAGCAGCCGGCGGTCGAAGCTGCCGCTCTGGCCCGCGGAAAGGCCCACGAAGAACTCGCAAGACCCCGATCTGCGCTCGATCGTGAACGCGAACGCCTCGGCATATTGCTCGCTCCTGAAGACTTCGTAGCCGGCGCCGCCGTGGCCGGAGAACGTAACCTGCTGAAGGTCCCTGATCTTGATGTCGCATTGGGCGACGGCTTCGCGGCCGGCGACGGCGGCCAGCGCGACGGCGAGGATGGCGGCGATTCGCAATAACGGCTTCATCGGCGGTCCTCGAGCGGAAACACCACGGTCCCCAGACTATAGACCCCGACGGCCTCTTCCGGCAGCGCGAACCGCACGAACGCGCCCGGCGCGGCATCGAGCCGCAGCTCGTAACGGCCGGGGATCAGGCCGGTCAGCTGGAACCGCCCGCCGTGGTCCGTGAAGAAGGGACTGGGCGCGCGCTGCGGGTCGTCCACGGATGCGATCGTGCCCATCTGCAGGTCGATCGGAACGCCCGCGGGACCGGCCAGGATGCCTTCGACCGCCGCGGTCGCGCCGGTGCCGACGACGACCACCGCGCCGCCGCGGTACTCCGTCCGGACGTTGAAAATCTGGTCGCCGAGCTCGTAGCCGTCGGGCACGTCGGGCACGTCGACCACGACCCGATGCACGAAATGGGACGACATCCTGGGCAGCACCGCGGGGCCGAGCCCGTCCGCCCGCGCCTGCGGCCGGTCGCGCGCCGCGTTGACGTGCAACTCGTGTCCGGCCAGCGTCGGATGTGGCGCGACCAGGAGGAAGCCGTCGGAGACCGGCCGCGAGATCGCCGCATGCCCGTCGGCGAACACCAGGGCGCTGGCCAGGCGCATCCCGGTCGCGCGCCGGGCGGCGGTGCCGGTGCCGCCGTAGGTTTCGTCGTTCCATGCCTGCCCCTCGAAACGGTAATCCAGATAGCGGGCGTCGGCCCGGACCCGGGTGCTGTCGTCGCGCGCGTTGCGCTCGGCGCTGACGTATGTTTGCACGTTGCCGATAGTCTCGGACGGGACGTACGACCAATCGAGGAAGGTCTTGCGCTCCGAGGTGTCCTGGCGGACGGTCACCCGGTGACGCGACAGCGCCGGGGTCCAGGAGAGCATCACGAACAGGCTGGTCTCGGTGCTGCGTTCCGGGCGGTTTTCCCGGCGCCCGAACAGGTCGAGGGTGAAGGAGTCGCCGATGCGGCGGCTGAGGCCGAGATCGAAGACCCGCGTTTCCGCCTTGCCGGCGCGATTGAACTGCGCCGACAGGCCGAGGCTGCCGTGCCAGCGTTCGCCCAGCCTTTGGCCGTAGGAAAGGCCGGTGTCGAAGGCTATCGGGTTGTCCGGGTCGGTCGTGCCCAGGGGCGCGAAGCGGCCGCCCCTCCAGGCGATGTTGGCGAGCAGGTTCCGGTTGAGGCTGTGCGGGGTCGCCGGCTCCACGAAGCGGTATTGCAGGCGGGCGGCCGCATCGGTCGGCGCGAAGCTCGACCGGCTGACGGCCAGGTCGCCGCGAAAAATGCCGAAGGGCGTTCCCACGCGCGCTTCGGCGCCGAAAACCTGATGACGCTCGATGGCCTGGACGTTGGCGCCGACCGTCAGGTTCTCGCTCACGCCCAGCGCGTGAAATGCCGACAGGACCGGATCCCGCGCCTCGTAATCCTTGCCGCCGGCCGTTTCCCGCGAACGCGCGCCGAGGGCATAGGAGAAATCGTGCTCGCCTTCGGCCAGCAGATTGACGTCGAAGACGAACGGAAAGCGGATGACTTCGCGGCGTCCGACCTCGTCGGTGATGCGCACCTCGATGTCGTTGGCGCCCGCCGCCAGCGGAAGGTCGCGGAGGTTGTAGCGGCCCGGTTCGAGCATGACCGTGCGCACCAGCCGGCCGTTGATCAGGACGTCCACCTCCGAGCGCCGGGTCAGGGTCAGCGTGCGCTCGGCCGTGGAACTACTGATGCGATAGGGCTGCAGGTCGAAGTTGCGGGCGAACATGATGCCGCCCGCCTGCTCGAAGGTTTGGAATCCCGGCGCGGCGTAGTTGAGGTCGCCGACCACGAGCCGGTTGCGGTCTTCCGTAAAATCCTTCACCGCGCGGACGTCGCCGCGCCGCCAGGACTCGTCGCTACGCGACTCGCGCCAGGTGGTGCTGCCCTCCACGGTCGTTTCGAATACGCGGACCGCGCCGTCGAAGTCGACGACGGCGGGCTGGCGTCCTGTTCCCGTGCCCGTGCCGCCCCGCGACAGGTATTCGTTCGCCGCGCGCAGGTTGACGTAGGCGCTCGTCCTGGCCGGCGGAACGAGGCGCGCATAGTCCGTCGGTGGACGCCGCGCGGCGATGCTGAGCGCGCCGGGCAGGCGCAGTTCGAACGGCACGAATATCCGCAGGGAGAGATCGCGGGCGCTGTATTCGGCCTCGATGCCGGCGTCCGCGAAACGCTGGAGCGGCAGCGAGCCGTCCGCGTCGCGGCGCGCCCGCAGCGCATCGAGGACGGAGACGACGACGATCGGCTCCAGAATCTCAAGGATTTCGGGGCCGACGAATGCCCGTGGCTGTCCCGTCTCCGTGATCCAGACCAGGGGCTGGCCGATTTCCAGGGTGCCGAACATCACCGTAATCGGAACGGCGACTTCGGCCGCGGCCGACGGCGCGGGCAGGGCGATGCGGAGCGTCGCCAGAAGAAAAACCGCGGCGAGAACCTGCGCCGCCGCCCGCAGCGGGGCAGGGCTGCCCGTCACCCCCGCGACAAGCCCGGCCACGACAGATGCGCGCGGCCGTCAGCGGAGCGGCGTGTAGCTCAACTTCGCCTCGATCTGCCCGTCCGGCAGGCCGTCCGGCCACGGCAGGAAGAACCGTCGCCGGGATTGGGCCAGCATGTTCTCGCCGAGGAGGCCCGTGAGCGAATCCCCCCTGAGCGTCCGGCTGACGCCGCCGACGGATAGGGTGAGTTCCGGCGCGTCGAGCAGTGCATGGGACGCGCCCTTGTTGTTCAGCACCAATTCGAGCATGCGCCGGCTCTGGGCGTCGTGCACCATGCGCGCCGTTTCAACCACCACGTCGGGTCGCGCGCCGGGCGGCAGCACGTAGAGCGAG
>JBJHBM010000065.1:0-9369 GCA_050485485.1 Alphaproteobacteria bacterium
ACGTGCGTCGAACGCCTCGGCGAAGCCGCCGCCCCCGACGCGCGCGAGGTCCGGCTCGGCGATGCCGTCGCCGAGGCGCAGCCCCATCATCACGAGCTCGGCGACGCGGGCGCGGGCGTCGAGCGGCACTTCCTCCGCGCGCGGGCTCGCACCGGCCTCGATCGCGGCGAGCCAGTCCGCCGGGCGGCGCAGGTTGACGGTGGCGGCGGGGCCCGTCGCGGCCGGCACGCGGCCGTGGGCGCCGGGGCCGATGCCGGCATAGTCGCCGTAGCGCCAGTACACCAGGTTATGACGGCATTCCTCGCCGGGACGGGCGTAGTTGGAAATCTCGTAAGGAAGGAGCCCGTGAGGCGCGAGCGCCGCCTCGGTCGCCTCGTAGAGCGCCGCCGCCGCGTCCTCGTCGGGCAGCGCGAAGGCGCCCTTGCGGTGGAGCCCGAAGAACGGCGTGCCGCGCTCGATGGTGAGCTGGTAGAGCGAGACGTGGCCGAGCCCCTCGGCGATCAGGCGCGCGAGCTCGGCGCGCCACTCGGCCACGGTCTGGCCGGGCCGGGCATAGATCATGTCGGCGCTGACCCGCGCGAAGGTACGCCGGGCGACGCCGAGGGCCGCCAGCGCCTCCTCGGCCGAATGCTCGCGCCCGAGAAAGCGGAGCGCCGCGTCGTCGAGCGCCTGCACGCCCACCGACACGCGGTTGACGCCCGCGTCCCGGAACGCGGCGAAACGGGCCGCCTCGATCGAGGTCGGATTGGCTTCCAGCGTGATCTCGGGCGGCGTGATCCCGGGCGACGCCGCGTCCCAGCTTTCGGGCCACAGCGCGCGGGCCCGCGCGATCACGGCGGCGACGGTCTCGGGCTCCATCAGCGACGGCGTTCCGCCGCCGAAGAAGATGCTCACGAGCCGGCGTCCGGCGAATGCCGGCGCGGCCGCGTCAATCTCCGCGAGGTAGGCGGCGCGCCAGCGCGCGTGCGGGATGTCGTCGGCGACGTGGCTGTTGAAGTCGCAATAGGGGCACTTGGACCGGCAGAACGGCCAATGGACGTAGAGCGCGAAGGGCAGGTCCGCGCTCACGGGGGCGGCTCCAGGCAGCGCGCGGTGAGCTTGCGGAACGCGTCGGCGCGGTGGCTGATGGCGTGCTTGGCGTCGGGCGCCATCTCGCCGAAGGTCTCCGCGCGCCCGTCCGCGACGAACATCGGATCGTAGCCGAAGCCGCGGTCCCCGCGCGGCGGCCAGACCACGCGCCCGCGCACCTCGCCCTCCACCGTCTCCACGTGGCCGTCGGGCCAGGCGAGCGCGAGCGCGCATACGAAACGGGCGCGGTCGTCGCCGTCGCCCGCCGCTGCCATCTCGCGGTGGACGCGTGCCATCGCGTCCGCGAAGTCGCGCCCTTCGCCGGCCCAGCGCGCCGAGTAGATGCCGGGCGCGCCGCCGAGCGCCGCCACTTCGAGGCCCGAATCGTCGGCGAGCGCGGGCAGGCCCGAAGCCTCGGCCGCCGCGCGCGCCTTCAGCTCGGCGTTGGCGACGAAGCTGTCCCCGGTCTCCTCGGGCTCGGCGAGGCCGAGCGTGCCGGCCGAGACCGCGTCGAGGCCGAAGGGAGCGAGCAGCGCCGCGATCTCGCGCACCTTGCCCGCGTTGTGGGAGGCGACCACGAGGCGCGCGCCGCGCGCCAGCCGGCGTGTCATGGCGGCCTCAGCGCGCGAGCGCCGCGCGCTGCAGCGCGGCAAGCTCGGCGACGCCCTTGCGGGCGAGCGCCAGCATGCTGTCGAACTGGGCTTGGTCGAAAGGCTCTTCCTCCGCGGTGCCCTGGACCTCGACGAAGCGGCCGTCGGCGGTGAGGACGAAGTTGGCATCGACTCCGGCCGTGCTGTCCTCGGCGTAGTCGAGGTCAAGGACGGGAGTACCGCCGAAAAGGCCGCACGAGATCGCGGCGACCTGCCCCTTGAGCGGCATCGCGGACAGCGCGCCCTGGGCGACCAGCCTGGCGAAGGCGAGGTGGAGCGCGACCCAGGCGCCGGTGATCGCGGCGGTGCGGGTGCCGCCGTCGGCCAGCAGCACGTCGCAGTCGACCCGCACCTGACGCTCACCCATGGCGGCGAGGTCGGTGACGGAGCGCAGCGCGCGCCCGATCAGGCGCTGGATCTCCTGGGTACGGCCCGACTGCTGGCCGCGCGCGGCCTCGCGGTCGGTGCGGGTCAGGGTGGCGCGCGGCAGCATCCCGTATTCGGCCGTCACCCAGCCGCGCCCCCGGTCGCGCAGCCACGGCGGCACGCGCTCCTCGACGGTGGCCGTGCACAGGACATGGGTATCGCCGAACCGCGTCAGGCAGGAACCCTCGGCATACTTGTTGGCGCCGGGTTCGAGCGAGACGGCGCGCAGCTCATCGGGGGCGCGTCCCGACGGACGGATGCTCATGCTTTGTCACCTCTTGGCTTGATCGGGGGCCAAGCTAGAGCATTCTTCGCCAAGATTGAACCGCCCGCGTTGCACGCGGGCCCCGTAAAGCGCCCTCGCCCGGCGCCTCGGTTGACGCTGGCCGGGGCCGTCACTAGATTTTGGCCTAGGACCAAGGCCCCGGAGTCCAGGCATGAAGAGCGGCACCGTGCTGGAGAAGATCGCGGGCATCACCGAGCTCAACGAGCGCTCGCGCGAGATTCTCCGCCATATCGTGGAAACCTACGTGCAGACCGGCGAGCCGGTCGGCTCGCGCACGATCTCGCGCCGGCTCGGGCTCAACCTGTCGCCCGCCTCGATCCGCAACGTGATGGCCGACCTGCAGGACATGGGCCTGCTCTACGCGCCGCACACCTCGGCCGGGCGGCTGCCGACCGAGGCCGGCCTCAGGCTGTTCGTCAACGGCATCCTCGAGATCGGCGGCCTGTCGGAACAGGACCGGGGCGAGCTCGAAAGCCTGTGCGCGGGCGCCGGCAAGTCGCTGGAGGAGGCGCTGTCCGAGGCCACGACGGCGCTTTCGGGCCTCAGCAATTGCGCATCCCTCGTGCTCGCGCCCAAGACCGAGGCGCCTCTCAAGCACATCGAGTTCGTGAAGCTCAACGAGAGCCGCGCGCTGGTGGTGATCGTGACCGAGAACGGCGTGGTCGAGAACCGCGTGATCGAGCTGCCGCTCGGCATCCCGCCCTCCGCCCTGGCCGAGGCCGGCAACTACCTCACCCGGCGGCTGGTGGGCCGCACCGTGGTCGAGGCACGCGGCGAGATCCTGCAGGAGATCGAGAGCCACCGCGCCCAGCTCGACAACCTCGCGAGCGAGCTGGTGGAGCGCGGCCTTGCCCACTGGTCGGGCGGTACCCTGCCCCAGGGCTACCTGCTGGTGCGCGGGCAGGCCAACCTGCTCGATTCGGTCACCGCGATCGAGGACCTCGAAAGGGTCCGCGAGCTGTTCCAGGCGCTCGAAGCCAAGGAGACGCTCGCCCGCCTGCTCGACCTCACCCAGTCGGCGGAAGGCGTCCAGATCTTCATCGGCGCCGACAACGGGTTGTTCGCCAACGCCGGTTGCTCCATGATCGTCGCCCCGTTCGCCAATGCGTCGGAGCATATCGTCGGCGCGATCGGCGTGATCGGGCCGACGCGTATGAACTATGCGCGCATCGTGCCGATGGTGGACTACACGTCGCGGGTGGTGAGCCGCCTGATCGGCTGAACCGTTCCTGGCTATTTCGGAAAGAGGATGATGAGCGAAGAGTCGCAAGAGCCCCCCCGCGCCGGCCAGCCGGCGCCCGAGGCCGAAACCGATTCCGCCGCCGCGGATACGCCGCCGCGGAAGGAAGGCGCCGAGGATGCGCTGGTGCGCGCCGAGGCCCAGGCGGCCGAGTTCCGCGACCGCTATCTGCGCGTGGCGGCGGAGCTCGAGAACTTCCGCCGCCGCGCAGAGCGCGAGCGCCAGGACGTCGCCAAGTTCGCGATCACGGCCTTCGCACGCGATGCGCTCACGGTGCTCGACAACCTGCGGCGCGGGCTCGAGACCGTGACGGCGGAGGCGCGTCGGGAGAACCCCGCGCTGGAGGCGCTCGCCGCCGGCATGGAGCTGACCGAGCGCGAGATGCTGACGACGCTCGAGCGCCACGGCATCGAGAAGGTGGACCCCCGGGGAGAGCCGTTCGACCACAACTTCCATCAGGCGATGATGGAGGTGGAGGACGCCTCGGTGGCGCCGGGCACGGTGGCCCAGGTGCTGCAGGCGGGCTATGTGCTCAACGGGCGGCTGCTGCGTCCGGCGATGGTCGCCGTCGCCAGGGGCGGCGCCAAGGAATCCGGCGCCAAGCCGGCCAAGGTGCAGGCGCCGATCGCCAACCAGGAGGTGGAGGACGAGGCGCCGTCCGCCGCGCCCGGCGGCGGAACGGGCGACGAGACATCGTCCGGCAGCGGGTCCGGCAAATCCGACGCCTGAGGCCGCCGGGCCCTATCCTTATACCGGCGCCCCTCCGCGCGGTTGCGGCGCCGTCCCGCCTTGGTTAGCCTTGCCCCCATGACCGCCCTCGAAGCCGCGCCCGGCCCCGCGCCCAACCCCGCGCAGGCCGGCGCCGCCGCCCGCGAAGACCTCGCCGCGCGCTATCGCGCCGTCCGCGCCACGAGCGTGGCGCTGGCCGCGCCGCTCGCGCCCGAGGACCAGCAGGTCCAGTCGATGCCCGACTGCTCGCCCGCCAAGTGGCACCTGGGGCACGTGAGCTGGTTCTTCGAGACCTTCGTCCTGGGACCGTATGCGGCGGGCCATGCGCCGTTCCATCCGGACTACGGCTACGTCTTCAACTCCTACTACGAGCAGGTCGGTCCGCGCCACGCGCGCCCGGCGCGCGGCCTGCTGACGCGCCCGCCGCTCGCCGACGTCATGGCCTACCGCGCCCATGTGGACGACGCCTGCGCCCGCCTGATCGAGACGTCCGACGACGCCACCCTCGCCGCGATCGCCCCGCTCGTCACCCTCGGCCTCCATCACGAGCAGCAGCACCAGGAGCTGCTGCTCACCGACATCAAGCACGCCTTCGCGTCCCAGCCGCTGTTCCCGGCCTACCGCGCGGACCTGCCGGCCGGCCCTCCCGCAGACCGCCGCGCGGCGCCGCCGCCCGGCGTCGTCGGCTTCGCCGGCGGCGTCCATGCCGTCGGCCACGACGGCGCGGGATTTGCCTTCGACAACGAGACCCCGCGCCACGAGGTGCTGCTCGCCGACTTCCGGCTCGCGGCCCGTCCCGTCACCAACGGCGAATTCCTCGACTTCATCGAGGACGGGGGCTACCGCCGCGCCGCGTTGTGGCTGGCCGACGGCTGGGCCTGGGTCGAGGCGGGCGGCGCCAATCTGTGGGGCGCGGCCGCGCCGATGTACTGGCGCTGCCGCGACGGCGCCTGGGAGGAGTTCACGCTGGCGGGTTGGCGCCCGCTCGACCGCGCCGCCCCCGCTTGCCACCTGAGCTACTTCGAGGCCGACGCCTATGCCCGCTGCGTAGGCGCGCGCCTGCCGAGCGAGGCCGAGTGGGAGGTGGCGGCGCGTCTCTCCGGCGCCGCCGAGGCCGGCGCCAACCTGCTGGCGGCGGGCCGGCTCCATCCCGCCGCCGACATGCCGGGCGATGGCACCGGCGCCGGGGGGCTCCGCCGGATGTTCGGCGACGTGTGGGAATGGACCGCCTCGGCCTACCAGCCCTACCCGGGCTTCCGCCCGGCGGCGGGCGCGGTCGGGGAGTACAACGGCAAGTTCATGGTGAGCCAGCTGGTCCTCAGGGGCGGCTCCTGCGCGACCCCGCCGGGCCATATCCGGGCCAGCTACCGCAATTTCTTCTATCCCCACCAGTCCTGGCAGTTCACCGGGCTCAGGCTCGCCGCCGACGCCTGAGGCCGGACCCGCCGAAACTCCCCGAAACTCCGGGTTGCAGCCGGTTTCGGCCCTCCCTATATACCCTCCAGCATTCGAACGGGGGCTCCGGCCCCCCGGGACAATCCAATCGGAAGCCCGAACGGTGCCTGACGGAGGGCCGGCAGGGCTGGCTGACGGAAAAGGAAGCACGCAATGGGTAAAGTCATCGGTATCGACCTCGGCACCACGAACTCGTGCGTCGCCGTCATGGAGGGCAAGTCCGCCAAGGTCGTCGAGAATTCCGAAGGCGCGCGCACCACGCCTTCGATGGTCGCCTTCACCGAATCGGGCGAGCGCCTGGTCGGCCAGGCCGCGAAGCGCCAGGCGGTGACCAACCCCGAGGCGACCCTGTTCGCCATCAAGCGCCTGATCGGCCGCACCTACGACGATCCCATGACCCAGAAGGACCTGGGCATGGTGTCCTACAAGATCGTCAAGGCGCCGTCGGGCGACGCCTGGGTCGAGGCGCGCGGCGAGAAGTATTCGCCTTCCCAGGTTTCGGCCTTCATCCTCCAGAAGATGAAGGAGACCGCCGAGAGCTTCCTCGGCGAGAAGGTGGAGCAGGCCGTCATCACGGTGCCCGCCTACTTCAACGACGCCCAGCGCCAGGCCACAAAGGACGCGGGCAAGATCGCGGGCCTCGAGGTGCTGCGCATCATCAACGAGCCGACCGCGGCCGCGCTCGCCTACGGGCTCGAGAAGAACCACACCGGCACCGTCGCGGTGTACGACCTCGGTGGCGGCACCTTCGACATCTCGATCCTCGAGATCGGCGACGGCGTGTTCGAGGTGAAGTCCACCAACGGCGACACGTTCCTCGGCGGCGAGGACTTCGACAAGCGCATCATCGACTACCTCGCCGACGAATTCAGGAAGGAGCAGGGCATCGATCTGCGCAAGGACAAGCTCGCGCTGCAGCGGCTCAAGGAAGCCGCCGAG
The DNA here is from genome assembly GCA_050485485.1 of Alphaproteobacteria bacterium. Lineage (GTDB taxonomy): Bacteria > Pseudomonadota > Alphaproteobacteria > SMXQ01 > SMXQ01 > WHSO01. The sequence continues at coordinate 6,794 of JBJHBM010000065.1, forward strand.
AAGGCGAAGATCGAGCTGTCGTCCTCGATGCAGACCGAGATCAACCTGCCGTTCGTCACGGCCGACCAGTCGGGGCCCAAGCACCTCAACATCAAGCTGACCCGCGCCAAGCTGGAGGCGCTGGTGGACGACCTCGTGCAGCGCACCGTCGAGCCGTGCCGCGCCGCGCTCAAGGACGCCGGCCTCAAGGCCTCCGAGATCGACGAGGTGATCCTGGTCGGCGGCATGACCCGCATGCCCAAGATCGCGGAGACGGTGAAGACCTTCTTCGGCAAGGAGCCCCACAAGGGCGTCAACCCGGACGAGGTGGTCGCCATCGGCGCCGCGATCCAGGCCGGCGTGCTGCAGGGCGACGTGAAGGACGTGCTGCTGCTCGACGTGACGCCGCTGTCGCTCGGCATCGAGACGCTGGGCGGCGTGTTCACGCGCCTGATCGACCGCAACACCACGATCCCGACCAAGAAGAGCCAGGTGTTCTCGACCGCCGAGGACAACCAGACCGCGGTCACGATCCGGGTGTTCCAGGGCGAGCGCGAGATGGCGGCCGACAACAAGCTGCTCGGCCAGTTCGACCTCGTCGGCCTGCCCACGGCGCCGCGCGGCGTGCCGCAGATCGAGGTCACCTTCGACATCGACGCCAACGGCATCGTCAACGTCTCCGCCAAGGACAAGGCCACCGGCAAGGAGCAGCAGATCCGCATCCAGGCCTCGGGCGGGCTCTCCGACGACGAGATCCAGCGCATGGTCAAGGACGCCGAGGCCCATGCCGAGGAGGACCGCAAGCGCCGCGCTACGGTGGAGCGACGCAACCAGGCCGAGACCCTGATCCACACCACCGAGAAGTCGCTCGAGGAGCACGGCGACAAGGTTTCGGCGGAGGAGAAGAAGGCCATCGAGGACGCCGTCGCCGACCTGCGCGCGGCGCTCGAGGGCGGCGACGAGGACGCCGTCACCGCCAAGATCGAGGCGCTGGCCAAGGCCGGCATGAAGCTCGGCGAGGCCGCCTACAAGGCCGCCCAGGAGCAGCAGGCCGGCGGCACGGCGGCCCAGGGCGACGACGCCCCGCAGGGGAACGCGGGCGCCTCCGACGACAAGGTGGTCGACGCCGACTTCGAGGAAGTGGACGACGACAAGAAGAACCGCTCCTGAGCTTCGGGAACGGTTGCGCGGCCGCGGCGCGGGCATGACGTCCCGCGCCGACCGGCCGAGGGGGTAGGGCGTCGGATCGCAAGATGGCGAAACAGGACTTCTACGAAACGCTCGGGGTGGGGCGGGGAGCGACCGCGGACGAGCTCAAGGCGGCATACCGCAAGCTCGCCATGAAGTACCATCCGGACCGCAACCAGGGCGATCCGGACGCCGAGCGCAGGTTCAAGGAGGTCAGCGAGGCCTACGACATCCTCAAGGACCCGGAGAAGCGCGCCGCCTACGACCGCTTCGGCGCGGCCGCCTTCGACGGTAGCGCCGGCGCGGGGCCGCAGGGCGCCGGCGACTTCGGGTTCAACTTCGCGGGCGGCTTCGCCGACATCTTCGACGAGATGTTCGGCGACTTCACCGGCCGCCGCGCGGGCGGCGGTGGGCCCAGCCAGGCGCGTGGCGCCGATCTCCGCTACAACATGGAAATCACGCTGGAGGAGGCCTTCGCCGGCAAGCAGGCCACCGTGCGCGTGCCCTCCGCCGCGCCGTGCGACACCTGCCACGGCACCGGCGCCGCCAAGGGCTCGAAGCCGACCACCTGCCCGACCTGCCAGGGGCGCGGCCGGGTGCGCGCGCAGCAGGGCTTCTTCACCATCGAGCGCACCTGCGCGACCTGCCACGGCCAGGGCCAGGTGATCGACAATCCCTGCGCGGCGTGCCACGGCACCGGCCGCGTGCAGAAGGAAAAGACGCTCTCGGTCAACATCCCGGCCGGCGTCGAGGACGGCACCCGCATCCGGCTCACCGGCGAGGGCGAGGCCGGCCTGCGCGGCGGGCCGACGGGCGACCTCTACATCTTCCTGTCGGTCGCGCCCCATGCCTATTTCCAGCGCGACGGCGCCAACCTCTACATGCGCGTGCCGGTGCCGATGACCACGGCGGCGCTCGGCGGCGTGATCGAGGTACCGACCGTGGACGGCGCGCGCGCGCGCGTCACAGTCCCGGAAGGCACCCAGACCGGCCACCAGTTCCGCCTCAAGGGCAAGGGCATGAGCGTCATGCGCAGCTCGGCGCGCGGCGACATGTACATCCGCGTCCAGGTGGAGACGCCGGTCAAGCTGACCAGGCGCCAGAAGGAGCTGCTGCGCGAGTTCGAGGCGGAAAGCCCGCGCGGGCGCACCAGCCCCGAATCGGAAGGCTTCTTCGCCAAGGTCAAGGAAGCTTGGGACGACCTGACCGAGAACGGCAAGGGCTGAGGTCCTTCCTCGCCCGCCCGGCCGATATCTCCACTCCAACCGGCGGCCGGCCTGTGTTTTAATCCGGCGCGCCCGTGACGAAGAGTCACGCGGCCGAACGGAGCGGGAGAAGGCCGTCATGGCGGAACTTGCAATCGGCATCGTCGGCGCCGCCGGGCGCATGGGGCGCGCGCTGGTGCGCGC
>JBJHBM010000066.1:0-8675 GCA_050485485.1 Alphaproteobacteria bacterium
CCGTCTGCCAGCAGCGCGAGCACCCGCGCGCGCGCGGGCGTCGCGCGGAACCCTTCGGGCGTCGTCCAGCCTGGCGCGCGCGTCCACGCGGCGGCGGCGGCCTCGGGCGCGAGCGCGGCCTCGACGCTCATCGCCATGCGCAGCACCGCGCCCGGCGATGCGACGGTGTAATCCGCCACCCAGTCGACGAAGCGGCGCGTCACCTCCGCCATCGGCGGCGCGTCCAGCACGTCGATCACGTCGCGCAGGCGTGCCGCCGCCACGGGCGGCGCGTCGTCGCCCGCACGCGCGTCCCACACCACGCCGATGCGCTCGCGGCTGCCGAGCGGGACGCGCACGAAGCTGCCGGGTGGCGGCGCAGTAACGCCGGCCGCGCGATAGTCGAGCGGGCCCGGCAGCGCGAGCGGCAGCAGCACGCGCACCGCCGTGCCGGCGGCGGCGCGGGACGGATCGGAACTGGCGGGCGCATCGGGCATGAGCTAGACTCTAACCGCACGACGGCGGGCGGGCCATCGGAACGCAACAGGACGGATCGAAGCCATGAAATTCTTCATCGACACGGCGGACCTCGACGAGATTCGCGCGCTCGCGGACACCGGCCTGGTGGACGGCGCCACCACCAATCCGTCGCTGATCGCCAAGTCGGGACGCAAGTTCGAGGACGTGATCGCGGAGATCTGCGCGATCCTGCCGGGGCCGGTCTCGGCGGAGGTGACCGCCACCGACGCGCCCACCATGATCGCCGAGGGACGCTACCTCGCGAAGATCGCGTCCAACGTCACCGTCAAGGTGCCGCTCACCCCCGACGGGCTCAAGGCCTGCAAGGCGCTCTCGGACGACGGCACCAAGGTCAATGTGACGCTGTGCTTCTCCGCCGGCCAGGCGCTGCTCGCGGCCAAGGCGGGCGCCGCCTTCGTCTCGCCCTTCGTCGGACGGCTCGACGACATCGGCCAGGACGGCATGGACCTGATTCGCGACATCTGCGCGATCTACACGGCCCAGCCCGCGCTCACGACGGAAGTGCTGGTGGCCTCGGTGCGCGGCGTCAACCACGTCATCGAAGCGGCCAAGATCGGCGCCCACGTCGCCACCATGCCGCCCGCCGTGCTGCGCGCGCTCTACCACCACCCGCTCACCGACAAGGGCCTCGCCGCGTTCCTCGCCGACTGGGCCAAGACCGGCCAGAAGCTCGCGGTGGACGCGCCCCGCGGCGCGCACAAGGCCACGGCTGCCGAATGAGCGGCGGCGCCAAGCGCGAAGGCGCCGCCGCCGCGCGCGGTGCCCGCGTCCGCAATCCCACCCGCAGCGCCGCCCGGAACGCCGTGGAGCGGCCCCCCGGCAAGGCCGACGTGCGCGCCTTCCTCGCCGCCAACCCGCACTACCTCACCGACAACCCCGACGTGCTCGCAGCCGTGGTGCCGAAGGCGCGCGCGCTGGGCGAGCGCGTGGTCGACCTGCAGGGCGTCCTGGTCGGCCGGCTGCGCGCCGAAAACGCGGAACTGGCCGCGCGCCACGCCGAGCTGCTGGCCACGGTACGCGCCAACGCCGCCTCGCAGGCGCGCATCCACGGCGTCGCGCTCACCCTCCTGGAGGCGCGCAGCTTCCGCGAGCTGATCGAGGTAGCGACCACCGACCTCGCGGTACGGCTCGACGTGGACGTGGCCGTGCTCGGCGTCGAGAACGGCGAGCACATGGCGCGCCAGTCGGTCTCCGGCATCCGCGTGCTGGCGCCCGGCGACGTCGCGCGCCTGATGGGGGAAGACCGCGACGTGGTGCTGCGCACCGGGGTGCGCGGCCGCAAGCGGCTCTACGGCGGCGGCGCCGGGCTGGTGCGTTCCGAGGCCCTTCTGCGGCTCGACGCGAGCCCGGAGGCGCCGGCCGTCATGCTCGCGCTCGGCGCGCGCGACGCCGGGCGCTTCGACCCCTCCCAAGGCACCGAGCTGCTGGGCTTCCTCGCCTGCACCCTCGAGCTCTGCATCCGCACATGGCTGGGGCTGTCGAAATCCTGAGCTGGCCGGAGCGGATTCCGCTCGACCCCGGGCTCCGGCGCGCGGTGGACGACTGGGCGGCCTGGCTCGCCTTCGAGCGCCGCGCCTCGCCCCACACGCTCGCGGCCTACGGGCGCGACCTCGCCGATTTTCTCGAGTTCACCGCCCAGCACCAGGGCGGCCCGCTGTCGCTTTCGACCCTCGGCGCGCTGCGGCTTGCCGACTTCCGCGCCTGGCTCGCCGCGCGCGCGGGCCGCACGCTGGCCCGCGCCTCCACCGCGCGTGCGATCTCGACCGTGCGCGGCTTCTTCCGGCGGCTCGACCGCATGAAGCTCGCCCACAACGCGGCGATCGGCGCGCTGCGCACGCCGCGCCTGCCCCAGGCGGTACCCAAGGCACTGTCGGAGACGGAGGCGTTCGATGCCATCGCCGCCACCGCCGACATGGCCGAGGAGCCCTGGATCAGGAAGCGCGACGCGGCGATCCTGACGCTGCTCTACGGCGCGGGGCTCCGCATCGGCGAGGCGCTGGCGCTCGACCGGCGCGCGGCCCCGGCGGGACCGGCGCTGCGCGTCATCGGCAAGGGCCGCAAGGAGCGCGTGGTGCCGCTGCTGCCGGTGGTGGTGGACGCGGTCGCGGACTACCTCGACGCCTGCCCGCACCGGCTCGGGCCCGACGATCCGCTGTTCGTCGGCAAGCGCGGCAAGCGGCTGCAGCCGTCCCGGGTGCAGGCCGCGCTGCGCCGGGCGCGGCGCGCCCTCGGCCTGCCCGAGACCGCGACGCCGCACGCGCTGCGTCATTCCTTCGCCACCCATCTGCTGGCGGCGGGCGGCGACCTGCGCACCATCCAGGAGCTGCTCGGCCACGCCTCGCTCTCGACCACCCAGCGCTACACCGCGGTGGACACGGCGCGCCTCGCCGAAGTCTATCGCGGAGCCCATCCGCGCGCGCGCGACTGAGAGAAACGCGCCTCTTAAGCCTCTTAGCGCCCCGCCCTGCCACCGTTGAAGAACCGGCCGCGCGCGATCTCGGCGGCGCGGACCTCGGCCTTCTCCAGCGCGGCGGACCACCTGGGATAGCGCCGCCGCAGGCGCTGCTTGAGGAGACGGAAGCGCGGCTGAGCCTTCGCCAGCAGCACGAGCGCGATCAGCAGGAACAGTATCCCCTGCAGGATCGGCAGGAACAGTCCCAGCACTCCGAGGACGAAGAAGAACCAGCCCCCCGCCAGATAGAGGAGGCGCTTGGTGCGGAGCTGCATTGGGGCGCGCGCCGCGCCGCGTTCAGACGTGAATGGGGCGGCCCGCGACCGCGAGGGCGGCTTCCTTCACCGCTTCGTTCAGGGTCGGATGGGCATGGCAGGTCCGCGCCACGTCCTCGGCCGAGGCGCCGAACTCGATGGCGAGCGCGAGCTCTGCGATCATGGTCCCGGCTTCCGCGCCGACGATATGGACGCCGAGCACGCGGTCGGTCTTCGCGTCCGCGAGAATCTTCACGAAGCCGTCGGTCGCATGGTTGGTGCGCGCGCGCGAATTGGCCATCATCGGGAACTTGCCCGCGCGGTAGTCCACGCCCGCCTTCTTGAGCTCCTCCTCGGTCCTGCCGACCGAGGCCGCCTCGGGATGGGTATAGACCACGCCCGGAATCGCGTCGTAGTTCACGTGGCCCGACTGGCCGGCGATGATCTCGGCGCAGACCACGCCCTCGTCCTCCGCCTTGTGGGCCAGCATCGGCCCCGCGACGACGTCGCCGATGGCGTAGATGCCGGAAACGCTGGTGCGGAAATGCCTGTCGGTGCGCACCCGCCCGCGCTCGTCGAGCTCCACGCCCGCGGCCTTGAGGCCGAGCCCCTGGGTATAGGGCACGCGGCCGATGGCGAGCAGCACCACGTCGCAGGCGATCTCCTGCTGGTCGCCGCCCTTGGCCGGCTGCACGCGCAGCGTGACGCCCCGGTTGGAGGACTTGGCGGACAGCACCTTGGTGCCGAGACGGAACTTGACCCCCTGCTTCTCCAGCAGGCGATGCATGGTCTTGGCGACCTCGCCGTCCATCGCCGGCAGGATGGTGTCGAGGAACTCGACCACCTCGACCTCGGCGCCGAGCCGGCGCCAGACCGAGCCCATCTCGAGGCCGATGTAGCCGCCGCCGATCACCACCATGCGCTTCGGCACCTCCGGCAGCGCGAGCGCGCCGGTGGAGGAGACGATGCGCTGCTCGTCGATCTCGACGCCCGGCAGCTTGGCCACGTCGGAGCCGGTCGCGATCAGGATGTTCCGGGTCCCGTGGGTCTCGGACTTGCCGTCGGCATCCGTGACCTTCACTTCATTGGCGCCCGCGATCTCCGCCTTGCCCTTGAGCCAGGTCACCTTGTTCTTCTTGAACAGGAACTCGATGCCCTTGGTGAGATCGCCCACCACCTTGTCCTTGTTGGCGAGCATCGCCGCGAGGTCGAGCTCGACCTTGCCGAGCTTGACGCCATAGGCGCCGAGCCCGTTCCGCGCCTCGGCGTAGAGGTGGGAGGAATGGAGCAGCGCCTTGGATGGGATGCAGCCGACGTTGAGGCAGGTGCCGCCGAGGGTCGTGCGCTTCTCGACGCAGGCGGTCCTGAGGCCGAGCTGGGCCGCGCGGATGGCGGCGACGTAGCCGCCGGGCCCCGCGCCGATGACGATGAGATCGAATCCGTCGCCGCTCGCCATCTCAGGCTTCCAGCAGCATGCGTTCGGGCGCCTCGACGCACTCCTTGACGCGCAGGAGGAAGCTCACGGCCTCGCGCCCGTCCACGATGCGGTGATCGTAGGACAGCGCCAGGTTCATCATCGGCCGGATCTCGATCGAGTCGCCGACGGCGACCGGGCGCTTGACGATGGCATGCATGCCCAGGATACCCGACTGGGGCGGATTCAGGATCGGCGTGGACAGGAGCGAGCCGTAGATGCCGCCGTTGGTGATGGTGAAGGTTCCGCCGGTCAGGTCCTCCAGCGCGAGCTTGCCCTCGCGCGCACGGACCGCGAGGTCGGCGATCTCCTTCTCGATCTCCGCGAACGACTTGGTGTCGGCGTCGCGCACCACCGGGACCACGAGGCCCTGCTCGGTGCCGACCGCGACGCCCACGTCGTAATGGTTCTTGTAGATGATGTCATCGCCCGCGATCTCGGCGTTCACTTCCGGGATCTCCTTGAGGGCGACGATGCACGCCTTCACGAAGAACGACATGAAGCCGAGCTTGGCCCCGTGGCGCTTGGTGAAGGCGTCCTGCAGCTTCGCGCGCAGGGCCATCACCGCGCTCATGTCCGCCTCGTTGAAGGTGGTGAGCATGGCGGCGGTGTTCTGCGCCTCCTTGAGGCGCTCGGCGATGCGCCGGCGCAGGCGCGACATGCGGACGCGCTCCTCGCGCGGGCCGGGCTCGCGCGCGGGCCGGGCCTCGGCCGGCGCGGGCGCGGCGGACGGGCCCGTCTCCAGATGCGCGAGCACGTCGCCCTTGGTGAGGCGGCCGTCCTTGCCGGTGGCGGCGATCCGCGCCGGGTCCAGGCTGTTGTCGTCCACCAGCTTGCGCACCGCGGGCGACAGCGGTGCGGCCTCCGCCTTCGCGCCCTTCTCCATCTTCGAGTCGGGCGCGGCGGCCGCGGCGGCCGGCTTCGGCGCTTCCGCCTTTGCGGGCGCCTTCTCGGGCGCCTTGGCCTCGCCCTTGGGCGCGGACTTGGCGGCGGCCTTGGCGCCTTCCTCGATGCGGCCGAGCAGCGCGCCGACCTCGACCTCGGCGCCGTCGTCCGCCACGATCTCCGCGAGCACGCCCGCCGCCTTGGCGTTGACCTCGACCGAAACCTTGTCGGTCTCGAGCTCCACCAGCGGCTCGTCGATCGCGACCTGGTCGCCCGCCGACTTGAGCCATTTCGCGACGGTCGCTTCGGTCACCGATTCGCCGAGCGCCGGAACGACGATATCCACAGCCATGTCAGTTCACCCTCGTCTTCTTGCCCTTCGCGGCCTTCGCGACGCCGGTGCCGTCCCGGCGCGCCCGCGCGCCCGCGCGCGCCGACTGTTGCCCCGCATCCTCGCGGATCGTGAGCGCCTCGTCCACCAGACGCGCCTGCTGGACGTTGTGACGGCTCAGGAGCCCGGTGGCGGTGGCCGCCGCTTCCGGGCGGCCGGCATAGCCCGGGCGCTTGGCGTGCACGCCGAGCTGACCGAGCAGGTCTTCGAGGCGCCGGTCCACGAAGGTCCAGGCGCCCATGTTCCAGGGTTCCTCCTGGCACCAGACCACGTCGGCGTTGCGGTAGCGCGAAAGCTGTTCCGTGAGCGAGCGTATGGGGAACGGGAAGATCTGCTCGAGCCGCACCAGGGCGATGTCGCGGATGCCGCGCTCGGTCCGCTCCGCCAACAGGTCGTAGTAGACCTTGCCGCTGCACAGGACGACGCGGCGCACCTTGTCGTCGGCGACCAGCTTCCCGGTCTCCGGCAGGACGCGATGGAAGGTGGTGCCCGGCCCCATGTCGGCGAGGGCGGAGACGCACAGCTTATGGCGCAGCAGCGACTTCGGCGTCATCACGATCAGCGGCTTGCGGAAGTTGCGGCGCACCTGGCGGCGCAGGACGTGGAAATAGTTGGCGGGCGTGGTGGGGTTGACCACCTGCATGTTGTCCTCGCCGCAGAGCTGCAGGTAGCGCTCGAGGCGGGCGGACGAATGCTCCGGCCCCTGCCCCTCGTAGCCGTGGGGCAGCAGCATCACGAGGCCCGACATCCTGAGCCACTTGGTCTCTCCCGAGGAGATGAACTGGTCGATGATGACCTGGGCGCCGTTGGCGAAGTCGCCGAACTGCGCCTCCCACAGCACCAGCGAGTTGGGGTCCGTGATCGAGTAGCCGTATTCGAAGCCGAGCACGGAAGCTTCCGAGAGCGGGCTGTCGATGATCTCCACCAACGCCTGCCTCTCGGCGAGGTTGGCGAGGGGCACGTACTTCTCCTCGCTCTCCTGGTCCACCAGAACAGCATGGCGCTGGGAGAAGGTGCCGCGGCCCGAGTCCTGGCCCGACAGGCGCACCTGGGTTCCCTCCACCAGCAGCGTCCCGAAGGCAAGCGCCTCGGCGGTGGCCCAGTCGAGGCCGGTGCCGGCGTCGAACATTTCCGCCTTCGCCTTGAGCTGGCGGGCGATGCGGGGATGGATGTCGAAGCCCTCGGGCACGCGGACCAGCGCCCTGCCCACGGCACGCAGCCGGTCGAGGTCGACCGCGGTCTCGCCGCGCCGGTCGTCGCCGGACGCCACCTCGAAGCCGCTCCAGGCGCCTTCCAGCCAGTCGGCCTTATTGGGCTTGAAGGTCTTGGAGGCTTCGAAGTCGCCGTCGAGGCGGCTGCGGAAGGCCGCGATCTCGGTGTCCACCTCCTCCTGGGACAGCACGCCTTCGGAGACGAGCCGGCCGCCGTAGAGGTCCACCACGGTCGGATGGTCGGCGATGCGCTGGTACATCAGCGGCTGGGTGAAGGAGGGCTCGTCGCTCTCGTTGTGGCCGAAGCGGCGATAGCAGAACATGTCGATGACGACGTCGCGCTTGAACTTCGCGCGGTATTCGGTGGCGAGGCGCGCGACGTGCACCACCGCCTCCGGATCGTCGCCGTTGACATGGAAGATCGGCGCCTGCACCGACTTCGCCACGTCCGACGGATAGGGCGAGGAGCGGCTATAGGTGGGCGAGGTGGTGAAGCCGATCTGGTTGTTGACGATCAGATGCACCGTGCCGCCCGAGCGGTAGCCCTTGAGGTCGGAGAAGGTGAAGGTCTCGTGCACCAGGCCCTGACCGACGAAGGCGGCGTCTCCGTGCATCAGCACGCCCATCACCTTCTCGCGCACGAAGTCGCCGCGCAGGTTCTGTTTGGCGCGCACCTTGCCGACCACCACCGGGTCCACCGCCTCGAGATGCGAGGGGTTGGCGTTGAGCGAGAGATGCAGCCTCTGCCCCTCGAACTCGCGGTCGCCGGAGGTGCCGAGGTGGTACTTCACGTCGCCCGAACCCTGGACGTCCTCCGGGTGGGCGGCGCCGCCCTGGAACTCGGAGAAGATCGCGGTGTAGGGCTTGCCCATGATGTTGGCGAGCACGTTGAGGCGGCCGCGGTGCGGCATGCCCATCACGATCTCCTCGACGCCGAGGCGGCGCGCGGAATGGATGATCTCCTCCAGCGCCGAGATCATGGCCTCCGCACCATCGGAGCCGAACCGCTTGGTGCCGGTGAACTTGACGTTGAGGTAGCGCTCGTACTCCTGCGCGCGGATCAGGTGGCCGAGGACGGCGCGCTTCTCCTCCGGGCCGAAGGCCGGCTGGTTGCGGGTGCGCTCGACGTATTCCTGAATCCAGGCCTTCTCCTCGGGGATCTGGATGTGCATGAACTCGACGCCGACCTTGCCGCAGTAGGTGGCGCGCACGACTTCCAGGATGCGGCGCAGGGTTGCGGTCTCGAGGCCGAGGACGTAGTCGATGAAGATGGGGCGGTCGTAGTCGGCCTCGGTGAAGCCGTAGGAGGCGGGGTCGAGCTCCGGGTGCGGCTCGATCCTGGCGAGGCCGAGGGGGTCGAGGTCGGCCATCAGGTGGCCGCGCACGCGGTAGGCGCGGATCAGCATCAGCGCGCGGATCGAATCGAGGGTCGCCGCGCGCACCGCGTCGGCGCCCACGGCGGCGGCCGGCGCGCGGGCCGGTGCGGCGT
>JBJHBM010000067.1:0-8528 GCA_050485485.1 Alphaproteobacteria bacterium
GCGCCAGGGTCGCCCGGCGCGGTGCCGGCGGCCGGGCGCGCCCGGTGAGCGCGGCCAAGGCGGCGCCGGCCGCCGGCCCCGAGACGCGGATCACGGCGATCCCCGCCGTCCCCCGCCCCGAGGCCAACGCGAAGATGGTGTCCCCGTCCATGCTGCACGCATTCCCTTCCGACACGATTGCAGGGCTTTTACCTTGGCCAAAAACCAAAATACATCTATTCTGACACCATTATAGATTTATTCTGGAGCCATTCATGTCCGTCAATCTTTCCATCAAGAACGCGCCGGACGAAATGGTCAAGCGCCTGAAGGTCCGCGCCGCCCGCAACCACCGCTCGCTACAGGGCGAACTGATGGCGATTCTCGAAGCGGCAACGGGGGCCTCCCGCCCGCTGACTCCATCGGAGGCATTGGCCGAGGTGCGCCGCCTCGGTCTCGCGACGCCGCGCGATGCCGCCACGATGGTCCGCGAGGACCGCGATGCCCGTTAAGGTCGTTGACGCATCGGCGCTCGGCGCCTTGCTGTTCGGTGAACCGGATGCTTCCGCAATCGCCGAGCGCCTGGGCGACGCCCGCCTCACCGCGCCCACGCTGTTGCACTTCGAAATTGCCAGCATCTGTCTCAAAAAGTTGCGGCGCGCTCCGGCGCAGCGCGATGCCCTGCTGGCCGCTTTCGATCTTGGCGGGCAACTCGACATCGCCGTCGTCGATGTGGACCACGGCGCCGTCGTCGCGCTGGCCGAGAGCTCCGGCCTCACCGCCTACGATGCCAGCTACCTGTGGCTCGCGCGAACACTCGGCGCTGAGCTCGTGACCCTCGACCGCCAGCTCGCGGCCGCAGCCGCCGCGCAAACCTGATCCGAACGTCCCGAAAAGGGTTGTGCCGCATCGCCGCGACCCCCAGAGTCGGTTCGGAGATCGGATCACCGGCCTCCCCCGATCCGCCTCCGATCCGCCCTTGACCTGGCAGGACACGATGACCAACGCGCTCGCCGACGAGACCAGCCCCTATCTGCTGCAGCACGCCGACAACCCGGTCGCGTGGCGGCCGTGGGGCCCCGACGCGCTCGCCGAGGCGCGCGCGGCCGGCAAGCCGATCCTGCTCTCGGTCGGTTATGCCGCATGCCACTGGTGCCACGTCATGGCCCACGAGAGCTTCGAGGACCCGGCCACCGCCGAGGTGATGAACGCCTATTTCGTGCCGATCAAGGTGGACCGCGAGGAGCGCCCCGACCTCGACGCGATCTACCAGCACGCGCTTTCCCTTCTCGGCGAGCACGGCGGCTGGCCCCTCACCATGTTCCTCACGCCCGACGGCATGCCGTTCTGGGGCGGCACCTATTTCCCGCCCGAGCCGCGCTGGGGACGCCCCGGCTTCCGCGCGCTGCTCGGGCGCATCGCCGAGATCTACGCCAATGAAGGCGACAAGGTCGCGAAGAACGCCGCCGCCATGAAGGACGCGCTCTCCCATATGGCGCAAGCGGCGCCGGGCGGGCCGATCCCGCCCGACCTCGGCGCGCGCGTCGCCGAGCGCCTGCTCGCCGAGTTCGACACCGTCCACGGCGGCATCGGCGGCGCGCCCAAGTTCCCGCACGCGCCGATCTTCGAGCTGGTGCTGCGCGCGGGCCTCGCCACCGGCAACGCGGCGCTCACGGACGCGGTCGTGTTCAGCCTGCGCAAGATGAGCCAGGGCGGCATCTACGACCATCTCGGCGGCGGCTTCGCGCGCTATGCGACCGACGCCGCGTGGCTGGTGCCGCATTTCGAGAAGATGCTCTACGACAACGCGCAGCTTCTCTCGATCCTGCGCGTGGCCCACGGCCTCACCGGCGATCCGCTGTTCGCCCAGCGCATCGCGGAGACCGCCGACTGGGTGCTGCGCGAGATGGTGGCGGACGGCGGCGGCTTCGCCGCGACCCTCGACGCCGACAGCGAGGGCGAGGAGGGCCGCTTCTACGTCTGGACCGAAGCGGAGATCGACGCCGTGCTCGGCGCCGGCGAGGACGCCCCGCTGTTCAAGCGCATCTACGGCGTGCGGGCGGAAGGCAACTGGGAAGGCACGTGCATCCTCAACCGCATCGCCCATCCCGAGCGGCTCGAGGACGCGCGCGAGGCGGCGCTGGCGACGGCGCGCGCGAAGCTGCTCGCGGCGCGGTCGAAGCGCGTGCGCCCGGGCTGGGACGACAAGGTGCTGGCCGACTGGAACGGCCTGATGATCGCGGCGCTCGCGCGCGCGGCCGCCGCCTTCGGGCGCGACGACTGGCACGGCGCCGCGGCGCGCGCGTTCGACTTCGTGCGCGACAGGATGACGCGCGACGGCGCGACGAACGAGACGCGCGACCGCGCGACGAACGAGACGCGCGACCGCGCGATGCGGCTCGCCCATTCGTGGCGCGCGGGCCGGCTGCGCGGCACCGCCACCCTCGACGACTACGCCGCGATGATCGAGGCCGCGCTGGCGCTTCACGAGGTGACGGGGACGGCGCGCTATCTCGACGACGCGCGCGCCTGGCTCGCGGTCGTCGACGCCCATTACGCCGACGCGGCGGGCGGCTACTTCCTCACCGCCGACGACGCCGACGACCTCATCGTGCGCGTCAAGACCGCCCACGACGCGGCGACGCCGTCCGGCAACGGCATGATGGCGGCGGCGCTCGCGCGCCTCCATGCGCTCACCGGCGAGGACGATTTCCGCGCGCGCGCCGAAGCCGTGATCGCCGCCTTCTCGGGCGAGATCGAGCGCAACGTGTTCCCGCTCGCGACGCTCATCAACGCCGCCGGCCTGCTCGCGCGCCCGGTCCAGGTCGCCGTCGTCGGCGCGCCGGACGATCCCGCGACGCGCGCCATGGTCGCCGCCGCCCATCGCGCGCCGCGCCCCGACCTGGTGCTGCAGACGGTGGCGCCCGGCGCCGCGCTCCCCGAGGGCCATCCCGCGCGCGGCAAGCCCCGGGCGGGGGGCGCGGCCACGGCCTACGTCTGCGTCGGCCAGACCTGCTCGCTGCCGTTCACCGACCCGGAGGCGCTCCGCGATGCCCTTGCCAGAGCGTGACGCCGTCGCGTCGCAAACCACGGCCCATGCCCCGCCCCAGGCGGTGAGCCGCCTCTCGGTCGCGAGCCCGGTCGGCACGCTCACGCTGTTCGAGCGCGCGGGCGCGATCACGGACCTCCTGTGGGCCAGCCGCGACCGCCTGCGCGGGCGCCATCCGACTCCGGTGCTGGCCGCCGCGCGCGACCAGCTCGGCGCCTATTTCGCGGGCCGCCTTCGGGCGTTCGACCTGCCGCTCGCGCCCGAGGGCAGCGCCTTCCGGCGCCGCGTCTGGGACGCACTCCGCGGGATTCCGTTCGGTCATACCGTCACCTACGGGGCGCTCGCGGAGCGCCTCGGCTCGTCCCCGCGCGCCGTGGGCGGCGCCTGCGGCGCCAATCCGATCCCGATCCTGATCCCGTGCCACCGGGTGCTGGGGGCGGGCGGCGCGCTCCACGGCTATTCGGGCCGCGGCGGGCTCGCGGCCAAGGCGCGCCTGCTGGCCCTTGAAGGCGCCGCCTTCTCCCGGTAAGACCAACGGGTCGAAACTTCCGACCGCGTCACCCGTTTCTCCAGTACGGACCAACCGCAACACCCACACGCAAAACAGGGGAGACCTCATGCCGGACATCAAGATCGCCGCCGCCGACGGCGGCAGCTTCTCCGCGTACCTCGCGACGCCCGCCAAGACGCCCGCCCCCGCCATCGTCCTGATCCAGGAGATCTTCGGCGTGAACCAGGTCATGCGCGACCTCGCCGACGGCTTCGCCCGGCAGGGCTATATCGTCGCCTGCCCCGACCTGTTCTGGCGCATCCAGCCGGGCGTGCAGCTCACCGACAAGACCAAGGAGGAATGGGACCAGGCGTTCGGCCTGATGAACCAGTTCCTGCCGCTGTTCGAGAAGGGCGTGGGCGACATCGGCGCCACCCTCGCGCATCTGCGCAAGATCGACGGCGCCTCGGGCAAGGCCGGCGCGGTCGGCTACTGCCTCGGCGGCTCGCTCGCCTACGCCACCGCCTGCTTCACCGATTCGGACGCCTCGGTCGGCTACTATCCGGTCCAGATCGAGAACTCGCTGCAGTACGCGGGCGGCATCAAGAAGCCGCTCCTGCTCCATATCGCGGAGAAGGACGACTTCTGCCCGCCCGAAGCCCAGGCCAAGATCAAGGAGGCGCTCGGCAAGGTCCCGCAGGTGACGATCCATTCCTATCCCGGCGTCAATCACGCCTTCGCGCGCGCGGGCGGCGCCAACCACGACGCGGCGGCGGCCAAGCAGGCCGACGACCGCACCGCGGCGTTCCTGAAGAAGAACCTGGCCTGAAGAAGAGCCTGTGGTGACAATGGCGCCGCGCATCGGCATCCCCCTCACCCGGCTTCCGCTAGGCGCCTACGCGCCGAGCTTTCGCAACCCTCTCCCCCCGATGGGGGGGAGAGGGAAGGGTCAGGGGGGAACGGCCCCCTGCCCGGAACAAGAGACACATTCATGGTAACGGCCGTCCGCGTCCACGCCTACGGCGGGCCCGAGGCGCTCTCGATCGACGAGGTCGATCCGGGAACGCCCGGGCCCGGCCAGGCGCTGGTGCGCCACGCCGCCGTCGGCCTCAACTACATCGACACCTACCACCGCACCGGGCTCTACAAGCTGCCGTCCCTGCCCCACGCGCTCGGCGTCGAGGGCGCGGGCGTGGTGGAGGCGGTGGGCGACGGCGTCGCCTCCGTCCGGCCCGGCGACCGCGTCGCCTACGGCTCGCTGCTCGGCGCCTATTGCGAGGCGCGCGTGGTGCCGGCCGACCGGCTGCTCAGGCTGCCGGACGGCATCGACCTCGAGACCGCCGCCGCGATCATGCTGAAGGGCATGACCGCGCGCTACCTGCTGCGCGTCACCTATCCGGTGAAGCGCGGCGATACCGTGCTGATCCATGCCGCCGCGGGCGGCGTCGGCCTGATCGCGTGCCAATGGGCCAAGCACCTCGGCGCCACCGTGATCGGCACCGTCGGCTCCGACGAGAAGGCGGCGCTGGCGAAGGCCCACGGCTGCGACCATCCGGTCGTGTACACGCGCGAGGACTTCGTCGCGCGCACGAAGGAGATCACCGGCGGCAAGGGCGTCCCGGTGGTCTACGACTCGGTCGGCAAGGACACCTGGGCGGGCTCGCTCGACTGCCTCGCGCCGCTCGGCCTGATGGTGAGCTACGGCAACGCCTCGGGCCCGGTGCCGCCGGTCGATATCCTCACCCTCAGCCAGAAGGGCTCGCTGTTCGTGACGCGCCCGACGCTCGCGACCTTCATCGCGACGCGCGCGGCGCTGGAGGAGACCGCGGGCGACCTGTTCGGCGTGGTGGCCTCCGGCGCGGTCCGGATCGAGATCAACCAGCGCTATCCCCTCAGGAAGGTGGCGCGGGCCCACCGCGATCTCGAGGCGCGCAAGACCACCGGCTGCACCGTCCTGCTCGCGTGAGCGTCCCGTGACCCTGTCGCGGCACGAGCGGCGGACGCGGGACAGGGAGCGGGCCCGGCAGCACGCGCGGCTCTACGCCGAAGGCCTCGACCCCGCGCGCGCGGACTCGGCCGCCGTCCTCACCCATCACCTGATCGGCCTGCTCGGGCGCCGCGCCGACCGCCAGCGTGCCTCGCGCGCGGCCGACGCCGTGCACCGCGTCCTCGACGCGACGCTTGCGCGCGCCCCGGCCGCGGGCCTCGCCTGCAAGGCCGGCTGCACCCATTGCTGCCACCTGTTCGTGAGCGCCGCCGCGCCCGAGGTGCTGCGCCTCGCGGCCGCGGTGCGGCGTTGCGACGACGACGCCGTCGCCGCCATCGGGGCCCGCCTCGCCGCCGCGCAGGTAGCGGCGGGCCAGCAGCGGATCGCCATCGGCGACCGGGCCCACAAGCCGCTGCCGTGCGGGCTGCTCGCGGATGGCCTGTGCGGGTTCTACGGCGACCGCCCGCTCGGCTGCCGCAGCCACGTCTCGCTGTCGCTGGAGGCCTGCGTCGCCAGCGTGACCGACCCCGAGACGCGCGTCCCGAGCGCCGCCGCCGTCGTGCATGCCGGCCGCGCGGCGCGGCTCGCGCTGTTCGCCGCGCTCAAGGCCCACGGCCTGCCGCACCGCAGCTACGAGCTCGACGCCGCGCTCGAGCGCGCGCTTGCGACCGCGGACGCGGAGCGGCGCTGGCTCGCGGGCGAGGACGTGTTCGAGGGGATTCCGGTCGATCCCAGCCGCACGCCCGAGGCCGAAGCGGCGCTCGACCGCCTGATCGCCCTGGCGACCGGCTGACCGCCCTCAGGTGTTCATCTGTTGGAAGAAGTCGTTGTTGGTCTTGGACGACTTGAGCTTGTCGAGCAGGAACTCCATCGAGTCCACGACGCCCATCGGCATCAGGATGCGGCGCAGCACCCACATCTTCGACAGCGTGCCCTGATCGACCAGCAGCTCCTCCTTGCGGGTGCCCGACTTGGTGATGTCGATGCCCGGGAAGGTGCGCTTGTCGGTGAGCTTGCGGTCGAGGATGATCTCGGAGTTGCCGGTGCCCTTGAACTCTTCGAAGATCACCTCGTCCATGCGCGAGCCGGTGTCGATCAGCGCGGTCGCGATGATGGTGAGCGAGCCACCCTCCTCGATGTTGCGCGCGGCGCCGAAGAACCGCTTGGGCCGCTGCAGCGCGTTGGCGTCCACGCCGCCGGTCAGCACCTTGCCCGACGACGGCACCACGGTGTTGTAGGCGCGCGCGAGGCGCGTGATCGAATCGAGCAGGATGACCACGTCGCGCTTGTGCTCGACCAGCCGCTTGGCCTTCTCGATCACCATTTCCGCGACCTGGACGTGGCGCGTGGCGGGCTCGTCGAAGGTGGAGCTCACCACCTCGCCCTTCACGGTGCGCGCCATGTCGGTCACTTCCTCCGGCCGCTCGTCGATCAGCAGCACGATCAGGTAGCACTCGGGATGGTTCTTCGCGATCGAGTTCGCGATGTTCTGCAGCATCATGGTCTTGCCGGTGCGCGGCGGCGCCACGATCAGCGCGCGCTGGCCCTTGCCCACCGGGCAGATCAGGTCGAGCACGCGCGGCGTCAGGTCGCGGGTCGGCTCCTCGATCTCCATCCTGAGCCGCTCGTCCGGGTAGAGCGGCGTCAGGTTGTCGAAGTTGATGCGGTGGCGCACCTCTTCGGGCTCGCCGAAGTTGATGTTGTTGACCTTGAGCAGCGCGAAGTAGCGCTCGCCGTCCTTGGGGGCGCGAATCTGCCCTTCCACCGTGTCGCCGGTGCGCAGGCCGAAGCGCCGTACCTGGCTGGGCGAAACGTAGATGTCGTCGGGGCCGGGCAGGTAGTTGGCCTCGGGCGCGCGCAGGAAGCCGAAGCCGTCCTGCAGGATTTCGAGCACGCCGTTACCGGAGATCGGCGTGTCGTTGTCGGCGAGCGCCTTCAGGATCGCGAACATCATGTCCTGCTTGCGCAGCGTGGACGCGTTCTCGATCTTGAGCTCCTCGGCGAAGGCGAGCAGCTCGGCCGGTGATTTCCGTTTGAGGTCTTGGAGATTCATGGCGGGTACGGCTTGGCTATGAATAGGAAGGGGGAAGGGCGGGCGCGATGCGGGGAGAGGCACCCCGGCCGCTCCGTCCGCCGGTTCCGCGACGCTGAGGCCCGTCGGGAGGGGCGGCTGGCTGGCTGGGGGAAAACCGCGCGGGGCCCGCGCGTCGTGACAGGGACGAGTCCCGTTTAACCGAAAAGCCCCGGGGAAGTCAAAGCAGAAACCGCGCCACTCCCGGCTTACCGCAACTTTGCCTCGCCATCCCGCGCGCGAACTCGGCGGCCCAGCCCGTCCAAGGCCCTCGAAGGTCCGCAAAACATCATGGAAATCAAGCCGTTCTCGGCCCGGGCCCACCTAGAACGGCCGCACGATCACCAGGATCACCACCGCGACCATGATGGCGGTCGGCACCTCGTTCATCGCCCGGTAGAACCCGGGGCCGCGGCGGTTGGCGCCGGCCTCGAACGCCTTGCGCCACGCCGCCATCGCCATGTGCAGCCCCGCCAGGACCACCACCAGCAGCAGCTTCGCGTGCAGCCAGCCGCCCGCGTCGAGCACGCCGGGCGTGGCGAGCAGCAGCGCGCCGAACACGAACGCCGCGATCATCGCCGGGTTCATGATGGCGCGCAGCAGGCGGCGCTCCATCACTTTCAGCATCTCCGCCCGGTCCGAGTCCGCCGGCACGCCCGCGTGGTAAACGAACAGGCGCGGCAGGTAGAGCAGCCCCGCCATCCATGCGATCACGCTGATGACGTGCAACGCCTTGATCCAGGGATAGTAGTCGAGCAGCCATTCGCCCACGGTCGGCCCTCCTTGCGGTCGCGACGATTATCCCGCCATCCGCGCGCAGCGCAAGGCGGCCGCGGGACACAGCCGCGGGCCGAGCGCCCCGTCCCCGGCGGCCCCGGTCACGGTGCCGGAAGCGCCGGCCGCCGCGGCCGCGAGCGCCGCGAGCGCGTCGATGAACGGCACGGCGGTGCCG
>JBJHBM010000068.1:0-8440 GCA_050485485.1 Alphaproteobacteria bacterium
CGCCGAAGCCGGCGATGCCGGCCACGTTCTCGGTGCCCGCGCGCAGGCCCCGCTCCTGCCCGCCGCCCGCCACCAGCGGCGCGAGCGCGGGCCCGCCCGCACGCACTACCAGGGCGCCGATCCCCTTGGGCCCGCCGAGCTTGTGGGCCGACAGGCTCATCAGGTCGCACCCGAGGGAGTCGAAGTCGAGCGCGAGGCGGCCCGCCGCCTGCACCGCGTCCACGTGGACCAGGGCGCCGGCCGCGCGCGCGCGCCGCACCACCTCGGCCGCGGGCTGGATCACGCCGGTCTCGTTGTTGGCGAGCATCACGGAAACCAGGGTGCGGCCCTCGACCCGCCGGTCGGCGAGGATCGCCTCGAGCGCGGCGAGGTCGACCACGCCGTCCCCGTCCACCGGGATCAGCGCGAAGCGCCCCGGCCGCTCCGCCGCCGGGCGCAGCACCGAGGCGTGCTCCACCGCGGAAACCGCCACGCGCGCGGGCCGCGGCCCGGCCAGCGCGAGGTTGTTGGCCTCCGAGCCCGAGCCCGTGAACACCACGTTGGCCGCATCGGTGCCCGCGAGCGCCGCCACCCGGCGCCGCGCATCCTCCACCACGGCGCGCGCGGCGCGCCCCTCGGCATGCACCGAGGAGGGATTGCCGGGCAGCGCCAGGGCCTCGGCGACCGCCGCGCGGACCTCGGGGCGCGCCGGCGCGGTCGCGTTGTAATCGAGATAATGACGCGTCATAACTGGCTATTCCCGGCGCCCGCGCCGCCTACTGGGCGGCGGAGACCGCCTTGCGGTAGATCGCCCCGGACATTCCGAGCACCTGCTGGCTGGCGACGTCGGCGAGCGACACCGCGCTCAGGAACAGGTGGATGTGGTTGGACAGTTCCTCCCACAGGTCATGGGTCATGCAGCGGCCCTTGAAGCCCTGGCAGCTCACCGGCGAGCCCGGCGTGCAGCGGGTCGCCCGGATCGGCTCGTCCACGGCGAGGATGATGTCGGAGATGCGCACCATCTCGGCCGGACGCGACAGCAGGTAGCCGCCCCCCGGCCCGCGCACCGAGCGCACCAGCCCGCCCTTGCGCAGCCGCGCAAACAGCTGTTCCAGGTAGGACAGCGAGATTTCCTGGCGCTCCGCGATCTCGGCCAGCGACAGCGGCTTTTCGCCGCCGTGGCAGGCGAGGTCGGCCATCGCCATCACGGCGTAGCGCCCTTTGGTGGTCAGCTTCATGGCTCCGTCTCCGCTCAGAACCGCCCGCTCAACTCTTGGCCGCGCGGGCCGCGGCGGCGCCGGTCCCGGCCGGCTCGCGGGCCCGTTCCGTCTCGTCGAGCCGCGCCTCCAGCTCGCGCACCCGCGCCTGCAGCGCGGTCACCTGGTCGCACAGCCCGTCGATCGCCTTGGACACCGGGTCGGGCATGTCGCCCTGGGTGCCGTAGGCGCAGAACTCCATCGGCACCTCGTTGGCGGCGACCTTGGGCTTGGGCTGCACCGGGCGGGCCGGGATGCCGACCATCGTCACGTCGGGCGGCACGTCCTTGACCACCACCGCGTTGGCGCCGATGCGCGCCCGTGCGCCGATCGTGAGCGGCCCCAGCACCTGGGCCCCCGCCCCCACCACCACGCCGTCGCCGACGGTGGGATGGCGCTTGCCGTCGTTGAGCGAGGTCCCGCCCAGGGTCACACCCTGGTAGAGCGTCACGTCGTCGCCGATTTCGGCGGTCTCGCCGATCACCACGCCCATGCCGTGGTCGATGAAGAAGCGCCGCCCGATGGTCGCCCCCGGATGGATCTCGATGCCGGTCAGCCAGCGCGCCAGATGCGACAGGAACCGGGCCACGAACCGCCATCTCCAGCGCCACAGCCGGTTCGACAGCCGGTAGAACAGCAGGGCATGGAAACCGGGGTAGCTGAACACCACATCCCAACGGCTCTTGGCCGCCGGATCGCGTGCCATGACGGAATCGATGTCTTCGACGAGGTTCTTGAAAAGCATGGTTGTCTATGTGCTATGGTGCGCCGGCCCGCGACCGGGGCACGACGCCGCGACGCGGTACCGTGGTGCTTCCCGAGCCAGGCCGGATTCGGCACCTTCATAACCAAGAATATCTATCAGGTATTGGATCGCAGTCAAAGGGTTTGCCTGCAGTTAAAAACCCTAGTTTCTATAGGGCGGGATGGCGGAATCCCGCAGGATGCAAGGTGACATGATGCCCGAGATCATTTTCAACGGCCCCGAGGGGCGCCTCGAGGGGCGGTACTATCACAGCAAGACGGAGAACGCCCCGGTCGTGCTGCTGCTGCACCCCCACCCCCAGGGCGGCGGCACCATGAACAACAAGGTCGTGTACAACCTTTACAACACCTTCACCCAGCGCGGCTTTTCGGCGCTGCGGTTCAATTTCCGCGGGGTCGGGCGCTCCCAGGGCCGGTTCGACAACGGCCAGGGGGAGCTTGCCGACGCCGCCGCCGCGCTCGACTGGGCGCAGGCCCACAATGCCGACGCCACGGCGTGCTGGATCGCCGGGTTCTCGTTCGGCGCCTGGATCGGCATGCAGCTCCTGATGCGCCGGCCCGAGATCGACGGCTTCATCTCGGTGGCGCCGCCCGCCAACCTCTACGATTTCTCGTTCCTGGCGCCGTGCCCCGCCTCGGGCCTGATCGCCCACGGCGACGGCGACGACCTGGTGCCGGCCGATTCGGTCAAGGCGCTGGCCACCAAGCTCTCGGCCCAGCGCGACATCACCGTGAAATACGTCAACGTGGCGGGCGCCAACCACTTCTTCCAGGGCAAACTCGAGGAGCTGTCGACGGTGGTGGGCGACTACCTCGATGCCGCCCTCAAGCCCACCGAGGAAGTCCGCAAGGCGAGCTAGCCGCCGTCCTCCCCCCGTCCGGCCGCTCACGGCCGGTAGAGGCGCCCGCCGGTGACGCCCGCGCGGGCGCCGGTCGTTCCGGGAAGGCTCAGGGGCAGGCCACGCAGGCTGCGCACCGCGAGATAGGCGAAGGCCTCCGCCTCCAGCGCGTCGCCGTTCCAGTCCACGTCCTCCACCGGCGTCACCGGCGCGCCCACCGCCTCGGCCAGCGCCGCCATCAGCACCGGGTTCATGCGCCCGCCGCCGGTCGCGAGCCACAGCTTCGGCAGCGCCGGGAAGTGGCGCGCGCCGAGCGCCACCGCGCGCGCCGTGAAGGCGACGAGCGTCGCCGCGCCATCCTCGGGAGAGAGGGCTTCGGGAGAGAGGCCCTCGGGCGAGAGCTCCGCGAGGCCGGCCGCGAACGCCTGGCGGTCGAGCGACTTGGGCGGGCGGCGCGCGAAATAGGGATGCGCCAGCAGCCGCGCGAGCACGGCCTCGTCCGCGCGCCCGCCGGCCGCGAGCCGCCCGTCCACGTCGCACGGCACGCCGGTGTGGCGCAGCGCCCAGTCGTCGAGCAGCGCGCCGCCCGGGCCGGTGTCGAAGGCCAGCACGCGCGCCTCGAGCGGCGTTTCCGCTGCGCCCGCCGCACCCCCCGGCCCGATCCAGGTGACGTTGGCGACGCCCCCGATGTTGAGCACCGCGAGCGGCAGGTCGAGCCCGGCCGCCTCGGCACGGGCGACGTGGTAGAGCGGCGCGAACGGCGCCCCCTCGCCCCCGGCCGCCATGTCGGCCGAACGGAAGTCGTTGACCACAGGCACGCCCGCGAGCCGCGCCAGCAGCCGGCCGTCGCCGATCTGGCGGGTGCGGCCCTCCTCGGGCCGGTGCCACAGGGTATGGCCGTGGAACCCGATCACGGCGATGTCGCGGGGGTTGCCCGGCCAGCGGTGGGCGAGCGCGCCCACGGCGGTCCAGTGGCGCTCGGTGAGCTGGCGCTCGACCTCGGCCACGAAGGCCTCGTCGCCCTCGCCCCGCACGGCGGCGGCGAGCCGGGACCGCATGACGTCGTCGTAGGCCAGCGTCAGCGCCGGCCCGACCTCCGAGACGGCCTCGCCGTCGGTCCGCACCAGCGCCACGTCCACCCCGTCCATCGAGGTGCCGCTCATCAGCCCCGCCGCCCACACCGGGCGCCCCGGGGCGAGGCCGCCCACGCTCCGGGCCATCGTCATGACCACGCCCCCGTCCGGGGATGCCTTTGCGTTCAATTGTCCCGTCCTGCCGATCGTGCTAAAGGACGCGCCTCGGCGCGCCCCGAACAAGCAGATTCCAAGGCATGGCCACGGTCAAGAGCGAATTCCTCCACACCATGATCTCGCGCGGGTTCCTGCACCAGTGCACGGACCTGGACGGGCTGGACGCGCGCATGGCGAAGGAGGCCGTCACCGCCTACAACGGCTTCGACGCCACCGCCGATTCGCTCCACATCGGCCACCTGGTGCCGATTATGATGCTGCGCTGGCTGCAGCGCACCGGCCACCGCCCGATCGTGCTGATGGGCGGCGGAACCACCCGGGTCGGCGACCCGTCCGGCAAGGACGAGACCCGCAAGCTGCTCGACGACGGCGAGATCGCCCGCAACATCGCCAGCATCCAGCGCACCTTCGAGCGGTTCGTGACCTTTGGCGACGCACCCGCGGGCGCGCTCCTCGTCAACAACGCCGAATGGCTCGACGAGCTGCGCTACATCCCGTTCCTGCGCGATATCGGGCGCCATTTCACGCTCAACCGGATGCTGGCCTTCGACAGCGTGAAGCTCCGGCTCGAACGCGAGCAGCCGCTCACGTTCCTCGAATTCAACTACATGATCCTGCAGAGCTACGACTTCGTGGAGCTGGCGCGGCGCCACGGCTGCAGCCTGCAGACCGGCGGCTCGGACCAGTGGGGCAACATCGTGAGCGGCGTGGACCTGGGGCGGCGCATCGCGGGCGTGGAGCTCTACGGCCTCACCTGCCCGCTCATCACCACCGCCTCGGGCGCCAAGATGGGCAAGACCGCGGCGGGCGCGGTGTGGCTCAACGCCGACCGGGTGAGCCCCTACGACTACTGGCAGTTCTGGCGCAACACCGAGGACGCCGACGTGGGCCGCTTCCTCAAGCTGTTCACCGACCTGCCGCTCGACGAGATCGCGCGGCTGGAAAGCCTCGCGGGCGCCGAGATCAACGAGGCGAAGAAGGTGCTGGCGCTGGAGGCGACGGCCCTCGCCCACGGGCGCACGGCGGCCGAGGCCGCCGCCGAGACCGCGCGCCGCACCTTCGAGGAGGGCGCGCTGGGCGAAGAGCTGCCGACCGTGGAGGTCTCCAAGGTCGAGCTCGCCGCCGGCATCGCCGCGTTCGAGCTGTTCCGGCGCGCCGGGCTCGCCGCCAGCAACTCGGAGGCGCGGCGCCTCATCAAGGGCGGCGGCGCGCGCGTCAACGACGCGAAGCTCGGCGACGAGGCCGCCCTGATCGGCGCCGACGCGGCCGGCGCCGGCGGCGTCATCAAGCTCTCCGCCGGGCGCAAGCGCCACGCCCTGGTGAAGCCGGTCTAGGGAACGGCCCGAGGACAGGCTTCACGGCGCGGGCATCCATGGATGCGCGGATCACGTCCGCGCATGACGAGAATATCGCAGACCCGACGCCTCCCCATCGTCATGCCCGCGTCAAGCGCGGGCATGACGATGCAGGGGTCGTCAGTTCGCCGGCGCCGGAGCGGGGTCAGTTCGCGGGGTCCTTCTGTTCCGGCGCGGGAGCCTCTCCCTTGGGCAGCGGTGCCGGCTCCGGCGTGCGCTCGCGCGCGTCGAAGATGTTGAACAGGCCGCGCAGGAACCCCGGCGCCAGCGTCGCCAGCGGGTTGACCGAGACCTCCGGGTCGTCGATGCGCCCGCGCATGGAATAGGTCGCGGCGAACAGGCCGGAGCCCTTCTCGGGCACCAGGATCTTGCCGAGCAGCGGAATGTCGGCGAACACCGAGTTGAGCGTATAGGCCGGCACCACGGTCCCGCGCAGGTCGAGCGTGTCGGCGGCGAGGTCGAGTCGGCCCTCCGCGGTGAAGCCCACCGCGCCGCCGTAGGCCCGCGCGTCCTTCAGCACGATCTCGTTCCCGGTCTTGACGAAGGGCGCGTCGGCGCGTGCGAACGAAATTCCCTGTCCCGTCAGCGCGTCGAACAGGCCGGGGAGCGAAGCGACCGACAGCAGCTTGGCGAGGAACGGCGCCTTCACCATGCGGAAATTGCGGACGGCGAAGTGGCCGGTCAGCGGATGGTCGGAGCGGGTATCGTCGAACTGGCCCTCGATGTTGAGCGTGCCGCCGACCATGTTCTCCGTGATGTCGAAGGCCTTGAGCGCGGCGCCCGCGTCCTCGGACGCGAGGCGCAGCTTGCGCACGCCTTCGTCGCGCGCGATCGTGAAGACGACCGGCGCGCCCTCCCCCACCGTGCCTGACACGTTCACGTCCTGCCAGTCGGTCGCGTCGCGCGAGAGCCGTCCCTTCACGCCCGAGATGACGGCGGCGGGCGCCGCCCGGACGGCGGCCACATCCACGGTGACGTCGAGGGGCCGCACCGGCCCGCCGTCGTCCTTCCGGGCGAGGAAGGGGCGGATGTCGGCCTCGCGCCCCGAGAGCGCGAGCGTCAGGCCGCCGTCCTCGCGGAAGCCGCCGCGCACGTCGAGGTCGTTGCCGCCGTAGCGCAGCTCGGGGAACTCGAAGCCGGCGACCGAAGCGCCGTCCGCGCCGAACGCGAGCCGGCCCGCGGCGGTCAGGTCGCCCGCGCGCACCGCGATGTTGCGGATGGCCCGGGGCGTCTCGTCCTCGAGGTCGAGGGTGAAGCGCGCGTGCCCTGCCACGCCGGGCGGCTTGTGCCAGCCGATGTCCGGCAGGTCGAGCGTCATGTCGCGGAGGTCGAGCGAGGCGGCCAGCGCCATGCGCCTGTCGTCGTAGCGCGTCACGATCAGGTCCGCGCCGACCGGGCCGAGCGCATAGGGCGCCAGGAAGCCGAGGCCGAAGCGCGCGCGCGCGGCCGCGTCCGCCGATCCCTTGACATGGTAGCGCGAGCGGAACAGCCCGCCCGCCTCGAAGTTCTCAGTCCATTCCAGGGTCGCGGTCACGCCGCCGAGAACGGCCTTGCCGCTCACGTCCATGCCGCGCTTGTCGAGCTGCAGCAGGAAATTGCCCCCGGTGAGGTCGTTGCCCATGACGGCCTTCGGCACGGCGGCGTCGCGCAGGTTGGACGCCGCCGCGATCTCCATGGCGTCGAAGTCGAGGTCCTTGATCAGCGGAAACTTGAGGCGGAGCCGCGTCGCCGCCGTGCCCTTGACGGACGCGGGCGCGAAGCCCAGCCCCTTCATGAGATCGAGGCGCGGATGGGCGAGCAGCTTGATCGCGTCGGCGATGGGGCCGCTCACCACCGTTTCCAGCTCCATCAGCTCGTCGGCCTTGTCGAAATCGAAGATGCGGAACTTGCCTTCCCGCACCGAAAGCGCGCCGAGCCGGCCCGCGCGGGTCTCGAACACGATGGCGTCGGCGGCGAGCGTGGCGCGCCCCGCGACTCCGGTCACGGGAGGCAGCGGGCGCAGGAAATGGAGATCGAGGCCCGAGAAGTCGAAGCCGCCCTCCAACCGGGCCAGGGCGACCTCGCCGATCCCGCCGTCGCCGAGGCGTGCCGTCAGCTCCGCCTGCGTGCGCAGCTCCGAGACCCCGCCCTTGTCCACGTTCTCGAGCACCCAGTCGCGCCCGCCGCCGCCGACGTCCTTCGGCCACAGGCGCCTGACGTCGGCGGTCGAGACGTTGCGCGCGCCCACGTCGAGCGCGAGGGAAAGGGCTCCGCCGTCGCGCGCGCCGGTGCCGGAGAGCGCGACGACGGGGCCGCCGAGGTCGACGGTGACGGCTTCCAGCACGAGGCGCGTGAGGTCGTCGCCGAGATGTGCCTTGAGGCGGGCCGAGCGCACCGTCACGGGCGCGTCGTAGAGCACCGGCATCGCGACGGTCCCCGCCCCGGCCCGCAGGTCGAGCATGACCTCGCGCACGTCGCCGGCCGCGCCCGCGCGCACCGCGACGACGCCCGAAACCGGGAGCCGGACGCCGTCGAGCGGGCGCAGGCGCGGCGCCAGGGGTGCCAGCGCGGCGGGCTGCAGGGCGTCGAGGCGCAGCTCCAGCTCGAGGGCGCGCGCCGCCGCCCTGTAGCCGCCCGCGACGTCGATCCGCGCGAGGGCGCCGTCGGCGGCGGCAAGGTTGAGGCGCGCGTTGACGCCGAGGCCCTGGCGGTCGCGCGTGAAGACGATGTCGCTGCCCGGCGCATGGAGCGTGATGCCTTCCTGCCGGTCCTCGAAGGCGAAGTCGGCGTCGAGCAGGCTCACCGCGCGCAGGTAGGCGAGCGGGTCGCCCGGCCGCCGGGATTCCTCCGTGAGATGCTCGAGCAGCGTCTCGATCACCTCCCCGGACAGCGCCGCCGCCACCGCCGCCGGCGCGGCGGCCTCGGGACCGGCGGCGGCTTCGGGCGGCGCGCCGCCGAAGGCGACGCGGCCGTCGGCGAGCCGGGCCGCGCGCACGCGCTCGCCGAACAGGTCGAGC
>JBJHBM010000069.1:0-7976 GCA_050485485.1 Alphaproteobacteria bacterium
TCGTCCGCCGGCGCGCCCGCCAGCGCCAGCGTCGCATCGGCCATGCCCGCCGCCGCCGCGATCACGAGGTCAAGGCCCTTGTCGCGGCCGAGGTTGGAGAGATGGCCGAGGCGCAGGCCCGCACCCACCCCCACCGGGCGTGCGGGCGGCAGGTCCTCCGCCGGCGGCAGGAACGCGGCGTTGGAGACGACGCGGACGCGGCGCACCGCGGGATAGGTCCGCGCGAGGCCGTCCGCCATGCGCGCGCACAGGCAGACGTGGCGCGCGCGCGCACCGGCGACCGCCGCGAGCAGCGCGGCCGCGCGCGTGCGGCGGTCCACGTAGGCGAAGGAATGGTGGTGGACGAACAGCGGGCGGCGGAGCAGGCGGCAGACGGCGGCCACCGCGACGTCATAGAGCGCGCCCGGGCCGCCCGCCGCCGACAGGTACACCGCGCCGGCGCGCGCGCCGAATCCGCCGAGGGCGAGGCGCGCGCAGGCCGCGGCCACCCGTCCCGCGCGGCGCAGGTGGTAGGCCGTCCCGCGCGCGAGGCCGGCGGGCGCGGTGTCGAGGTTGACGACGCGCGCGCGGTCGCGGAGCGCTGCCGAGATCCAGGCCGTGACCTGGGCGGCCCCGTGGACCGGCGGCGGTAGCGCGCCCACCACCCACACCGTGCGGCCGTCGCGCGCCACGCCTAGAGCCCCGTGAGGCGACGCACGCCCTCGGCGAAGCGGGCGGCGTCGCCGCGGGCGACGAAGCGCGCGGTGCCTTCGGAGAGGCGGCGCCATTCGTCCGCGTCGGCGGCGAGGCGGTGCATCAGGCGGGCGAGGCCCTCGGCGTTGTCGGTCTCGAACAGGTAGCCATCGACGGCACTGCGCACCAGGCTGTCGCGCGCGCCCACCCGGTCGGTGACCAGCACCGGCACGCCCATCGCCAGGGCCTCGTTGACGACGAGGCCCCATTGCTCCTCGAGGCTCGGCAGCACGAGCGCGAGCGAGGTCGCGAGCGTGCGCGCCACCACCTCGGCCTGCACGAAACCCGCGAAGCGGATACCTTCGATACCTTGCGCCTCTGCCCGCAACGCGCCCTCGAGCGGCCCCGCGCCGCACAGCACGAGCGGCCGCGCGGCGTCGCCTGCGAGCGCGCGGTAGCGGCCGTAGGCGTCGATCAGCAGGGCAAGGTTCTTCTTTTCCACGAAGCGCGCGACGGCGGTGAAGTGGCGCGCCGCGTGGGACGCGCCGGCGGGCGCCGGGGGGCTGCCCGCGAGCGCGCGCACGCGCGCGACCGAAACCGTGTCGTAGCCCTCGGCGATGCGGTCGTCGCGGAAGCCGAGGAAGCGCATGTAGGCGCGCGTGCGCGCGCCGCCCACCAGCGCGCCGCGATAGGGCAGGTAGAACAGCTTCTTCGCCACCTCGCGCCAAGCGCTGCGCGGCAGGTCATCGAACTTTGATTCGCTCATGACATAGACGCGCCGCCCGGCGAGCCGCAGCGCGAGCGCCGCGAGGAAGTATTCGGGTTCGCCCGCGTGGCACATGAAGACGTGGCGCGCGCGGCTCGCGAGCGCGGCGCGGACGAGCCGGACGAAGCGCTCGCCGCGCCTGGTCGCATCGTGGGAGCGGCCCGGGAACAGGGTGATCTTGCGGAAGCCCTGGCCCGCACCGGTCGGGTCCCAGGCGTAATCGTCGCTGGCCGCCGCGACCTCGATGCCGATCACCTCGCGCTCGGGGCCGAGCGCCGCCGCGGCCGCCTCGCAGCGGTCCATGTGGTAGGGCCCGAACTGGGCCCACACGAAGGCGACGCGCTCCTTATCCCCCATCGGCTCCCCCATCGACCTATGCTAGCCCATCCGCGGCGCACGCGGGGACGCCGAAGAAGCCGCGGTAGAAGGCGAGCGCGGCGTCGGGAGAGAAGCGCGCCGCGAGGGTGGTGCGCGCGGCGGCGCGCACGCGCGCGGCGAGCGCCGGATCGCGGGCCAGCGCCACCGCCGCCTCGGTCAGCGCGGCCGTGTCGTGGGCGCGGAACAGGAAACCGTTGACGCCGTGCTCGAGAAACTCCCCGAGTCCGCCGTAGGCGAGCGAGGCCACCACGGGACAGCCGTGGCTCGCCGCTTCGATGGCGACGTTTCCGAACGCGTCGAAGTCGGAGTTGAACAGGAGCGCGTCCCACGCCCGGTAGTGGTCGGAGAGGTCCGCGACCCAGCCCTCGAAGCGCACCCGCCCGGCGAGGCCGAGGTCGGCGGCGCGCGCCGCGAGCGCCGCGCGCAGCGGCCCGTCGCCGCAGATCACGAAGCGCGCCTCGGGCACCGCATGCGCGATCGCGGCGGCCGCGTCGAGGAACACGTCGAAGCGCTTGCGCGCGATCAGCCAGCCCGCGTTGCCGACCACGAAGTCGCCGTCGCCGAGGCCGAAGCGGCGGCGCGCCTCGGCGCGCAGGCGCAGGCGCTCGGTCTCGTCGGCGTAGCGGAGCGGATAGCCGTTCGGCACCACCACCGCCTTGCGCGCGAGCCACGGCGCGATCCTGAGCGCCTCGTCGCGGGTGAAAGCGGTCGGATAGGTGACCGCGTCGAGGCCCCGGCACAGGAGCTCGTAGAACGCGCGCCAGCGCGCCCAGGCGAAGCGCCCCTCGAAATGGTGGTAGTGGTGCGACAGCACCTTGGGCAACCGCAGCCCCTTCACGGCGGCGAGCGAGGCGGCGCAGGTGCCGGTCACCCAGACGTGGCTCGCCCCGGTCGCACGCTCCCGCACATGGCGGCGGAAGGCGGGGAAATCGCGCCAGCCGAAGCGGCCGCGGTAGGGGAAGTCGCGGGCCCGCGGGTCGAACGCCAGCACCCGCGCGCGCGCCGGCCCGAACGGGCGCGGCGTCGCGATGCGAAAATCGAGGCCGTCCGCGGCGAGCCCTTCCATGCAGCGCAACGCCACCTGCTCCATGCCGCCGAGGTTGGTGCACTGCATGACGTGGAGGACGGTCATGCGCGGGCCGTACTCATCCGCGCCGGCCGGGTCCGGGCGGCGGCCGAGGCCGGAAAGCCGCGCCCGGCCGGTCCGGATCCCGCGCCGCGCGGCCCTGCCTGAGCAGCGCGTCCACCACCCGCGAGAAGATCGTCCACAGGATGATCGGCGTCAGCGAGAACAGCGCGAACTTGGCGATCGAGATGCCGCCGTCGCGATACCACTGAATCGTGAGCGGCAGGAAGATGCAATAGGCCATCACGACGCGCGGATTGGCCTGGTTGTTCCAGAACCATCGGTGCACGCGCCCGAGGAACAGCCCGACGAGGCCCATCGTCACGATCAGCCCGACCCAGCCCAGGCTCATCCAGCCGTCGCCCGGCAGCGAAGGCGTCATGCTGCGGAAATTGCCGAAGTCGTTGAGGTTGATGAGCCGGACCGGCGCGCCGACCGGCTTGTCCTTCCAGATGATGCGCGGGATCGGCTCGGTGAACAGCTGCAGGTACTGCGTGAAGTAGGTGTAGGTGCCGCTCTTCTCGGGTACCGACCAAAGAATGAAGGCGAGGAACTCGAAGTTGGCGAAGTCGGGATGGTCGAACTGCTCCCAGAAGTCGCGGGGACGGTCGGCATAGGCGGTCACCGTGGCGACCCGGTTGGTGAGCTGGTTGCCCTCCACGTAGTCGCGCACGAGGTCGCGGTCCATGCCGAGGTTCTGGAACAGGATCGCGACCGGGATCGCGAGCACGAGGTACTGGATCCGCATCCATCGCCTGCCGTGGCGGTAGAGGTAGATCATCACCAGCGAGATGAAGGCGGTGATGATGCCCCAGCGGCCCCAGCCGAGGAACGCGCGGTAGCCGATGAACAGCAGGAACGGCAGGTAGGCCCACCAGCGGAAATTGAACCGCCACAGCGCGAGCAGGCACAGCGCCCCCGCCATGGCGTGGGCTTCCGCGATGTAGCCCGTGGTGTTGGTGTAGATGGCGATGCCGGTGGCGAGGTCGCGCGTCATCTGGATGTCGCCCTCGCCGTCGAACGAATGGCCTGCGCTCGCCATCGAGGCGGAATAGAGCGCCGCCGGCCCCAGCAACAAGGCGACGATGACGAAGGCGCGCTTCTCCGCCACGGTCCACGGCGGCAGGCCCGCGTTCGAGAACTCGGTCGAGCCCCGTCCCGCCGCCAGGGAGGCGACGGCGAACACCACAAGCCCGACGGAGCTGACCATGAGCGTCAGCATGAAATGGTATTCGTCGGCGGTGTAGCGCATGTAGCGCCAGATGTTGTCGTAGCCGAAGCCATGGACCATCAGCGGGCGGGCCACGAACACGAGGAAGTGGAAGATCAGGTAGAGCATGAGCGGGTGGAAGAAGCTCGTGCTGCGCGCGAGCACGAAGGCGAGGCACACGCCCGCGAACACGACCACCTGTATGAACAGCGCAAGCTCGATCATGCGAATGGACCGGGGCCGGGTTTAGCGAAAATTCTCAAAGGCATGTGACGCCTGCCCGAAAATCATGTCTTCTTGCTCCGCGCAGCCAAGGAAATTGCCGCTCGAAAGGCCGACCAAGGTTTGGTTTCCGCAAACGCGCGAATTGCCCCGCTCTCGATCCGGCCTGTCGTGTGCGCCTCGCAGGCGTCGGAAAGCGCCGCAGCAAGTTGCTCTACATTCCCCGGCGCGATCACCGAAGCGACCGTGTCGGGGGCCCCGAGGTCCGGGAGCCCCGTATTGTCGGTCCCGATCACAAAGCAACCGGCGCTCAAAGCTTCCAAATACACCAGCCCGAACCCCTCGACCAAGGAAGGCATGACGAAAACGTGGGACCGAGCGAGCAAGTCCAGGACTACGTGGCGCGGCTGAGCGCCAAGCACCGTCACGTCTTCTCCGGCCAAGCCGCGTATTCCCGGGTCGAGCACCGAAGAAAGCACCGTTAAACGTGCGTTCTTCAGGCCCACGAGCCGCCAAGCCTTGAGAAGATGGTGCAAGCCCTTTCTCTGGACCCCCTGACCGACAAAAATGAAACGGCACTCTTCACCCGCCTTCAGGGCGGGATCGAACGGCACGGCCGCAGTATCGCAGCCATAAGGAACGACCGTGATTTTTTCCACGGAACACCCAGCATACACCAATGAACGGGCGGTAAAGGTGCTTGCGGTTATGATGAAGTCCGCGGCTTGCCATTCGGCATTCTGCATGAGCCGCAGAGATTCGCCTTCGCTTGTGTCCCGCTCGTTTTCCAAAGACCACCGACATTCCGGATGACGCGCCGCGTCCTTTAACAGTATATCCCTATTAAGCGCGCAAAGAGGATGAAATACAAAAAGACCCTTTATCTTATTGCGAGAAATAGACGCCTCGAATGCGGGCGCCGCATAACCACTGTAAAGAAACAAATCCGCTCCGGTACGGTAAGCAACCTTCGCAGCCGCCACGGACAATGCATGATCGACACGTGTCATAGCCTGCCGAGGATTCATCCCCAAGCGAGGCGCAAGGGCTTGATAGAAAATTGCCGGAAAATTCCAATTGGCCCGAGCCGACGGCAAACCGTCTATGCGCCGATGTTTAAGACGGGTGAAGGGAAACACGCCTTGCAGGACGGCCGAATCTGGACAGTAGATATCCGTCACCAAGCGCATCAGCATGTTGCCTTCATGTAAAGCCAGCGGCACCTGGTAATTGTCTCGGTTCCGGTTGAAGGCGACGACATAAGACAAATTACCGCTCCGCATGGCTTGAGGTGGCTGATGGGGTGATTGCCTACTTGCCCTGGACGAGCATTCGATCAAACACCATCTTGTACCCGGTCACGCATCTACATGCCCATGCCGTCGAGAATGCCGCGCGCGACCTTTTCCCATGAGAAGGTGTCGAGCACGTGGCGCTGGCCTTCCTCCCCCATGCGACGCAGCCGGTCGGGGTCGGACATGGCCTCGAGCAGCGTCTCGGCCACCGCCTCGGGCGTGGCGGCGGGGCAGATGAAGCCGTACCTGCCGCCTTGCGAGATTTCCGGGAAGGCGAAGCGGTCGAGTCCCAGGATCGGCGTCTTGCAGGCGAGCGCCTCCAGATAGACGACGCCCCACGGCTCCTGGAGCGCGGGCATGGCGTAGAGCGCGGCGTCGTCGAACAGGCCCTGCAGTTCTTCCCACGAGACGTAGCCGAGCGCGGTCACGCCGGGAACGCCCGCGGCGAGGCGGCGGTAGTCGTCGTGGCCGACGACCGTGAGGCGGAGTTTCGGGTTCCTCCCGTGGGCGATCTTGAAGGCCTCCAGCAGCAGCGCGCCGCCCTTGTAGTTCCAGCCGCCCGGAATCTTGGACGAGAACAGGATCTCGCCGTTGGCGTAGTCCTTGGCATGGGCGGCGGGGCGGATGAAACCGGTGCTGAGGCCAGAGCCCACCACGGAAATCCTGTCCTCGGGGATGCCGTAGTGCTCGACAAGGTTGCGCTTCACATAGGCGCTGCAGGCGAAGAAACGGTGGATCTGGGCGTAGGCCGCGCGGTCGAGGTCCTCGACGCACGCCTGGAACGCCGTGAGGCGCGCGCGGTCGCCGTTGCCGATCCGCAGGTCGTAGGTGAAATCGAGGTAGAGGTCATGGCGCTCCCCCGGCCGCACCGCAGACAGTGGCATATGATGGACGCTCACGTGCAGGATGCGGTCGTTGCCGGCCGCGTCGATGCCGGCGCGCGCGAGGCGCGCCGAATGGGCGCGGGCCACGGGGCCGCGCCGGAAGTCCGCGCTGCCGTAGCGCAAGAGGTTGAGGCCGAGCTGCGCGAGCTTGAGCGGCCTGTTGGGGGTGAGCGCGTTGACCGGCACGACCTCGCAGCCGAGCGCCGCGATCGCGTCGCGGATGTTGCGCGGCGCGCTCGACCAGGTGCCGCGCTCCAGCGGGTCGCCGTAGCCGACCAGCGTGATGGCCCCGGGTGCCGTCATCACCCCTGTTCCGTCCGCTTCGGCCCCGCCTGCTTCGGCCCCGTCTGTTTCGGTCCTTGGGGCGGGCCCAGGCGGCCCATCTCGCTCCACGCGAGCGCGCGCCAGTTGCGATAGGCGGCGAGGCCGACCGGGGCGCGGTTGCGAAGGCCGACCCTGACAATCAACGGCAACGACCACAGGATCTTGAGGTCCACGGCCAAGTAGCCGTCCTTCAGGTTGATCCAGGTCTGCCGCCCCCATGACGCGAGAAGCCGCCACGGCAGCAGCCCGAGCGGACAGCGGGCAATCTCGCGCATCAGCGTGGAACGATGGATCAGAAACCTGAATCGGCTCCAGTTCCGGTTTTTGTCCGACAGCGCGTGAAAGACCACGATTCCCGGAACGCCGAGCACACGCGATCCCATGTCGTAAATACGGAGAGAGCGGTCCTGTTCCTCCTGGCACAACATTTCCGGAATATAGAGCGTTCGCTCGGCCACCTCCCGCCGCATGAAGCACGCACATCCTATATAGGCGGCAACATTCCGCTCCCGTTCCGTCGCCGACAGGTACAGCCAACCGTTGGGCAACCGCACATTGAGAGCGAGCGCCCCGACGTCGTCATGCCTCTCGAGAACGGAAACCGCGTTGGCCAGTCCTTCCCCGTCCTCGAACCACGCATCGTCGTCGAGCGAC
Source organism: Alphaproteobacteria bacterium (assembly GCA_050485485.1). Lineage (GTDB taxonomy): Bacteria > Pseudomonadota > Alphaproteobacteria > SMXQ01 > SMXQ01 > WHSO01. The sequence goes on from JBJHBM010000069.1 coordinate 7,532, forward strand.
AGAATGTAATCCCCTTTCGTGGACAGGACGGCAAGGTTGCGATTGTGGGTCCAACCCATGTTGCGAGGCACGCGGACATACCGGACGCTCGGAAACTCCGTCTGGACCATGCGCCTGGTTTCGTCGGGCGAAGCATCGTCCACGACGAGTATCTCGTCGGGCGGACGCGATTGCGCAAGCAGCTCGCTCAAGGCCCGGCGCAGGACGTCGGCGCGGTTGTAGGTCGCGATGATCGCGGAAACTGTCGGCACGCCCAAGTCCCCCTCGGCCCCCCTCGATGCCGTCGTGCATCGGGGCACGTTACACCGGGGTCGTCGGGCGCGTCACCGGTATTCCCGGCGCAGAAAGGCGCTTCAGGCGCGCACGCCGAACAGCCGGCGCCACCACATCGGCGCCGCGACCCCCGCGTAGAGGAGCCCGCCCAGCGCCACGCCCGCCACGGCCG
>JBJHBM010000070.1:0-7496 GCA_050485485.1 Alphaproteobacteria bacterium
AGCACCGCGAACATGCCGTCGCCATCCTCCTCCGCCCGCGCGCGGTCCGCCGCGCGCCAGGCCTCGACCGTCTCCGGCGGCGCGCCCAGCGCCGCCAGCTCGTCCGCCAGCGCCTCCGTGCCGGCGGCGACGCGCGTCCGGGATGCGCCGCCCGCCGCCCAGTGGCGCGCGGCGCCTTCTAGTTTTTTGCGGCGAACGCCCGGCCGGTGACGCTGTCGAAATAGGCGCGCGCGACCGCGAGCCGCAGGTAGGGAATCTTCAGGAGCTTCGCGCGGTTCTCGGCCGAGAACTCGAGCGGCTCGCCGGCGGCGTCGCCGATCGCCCGCTCGCCCCAGCCGACCCAGACCTCCTCCAGCAGCGCGACGTCCGCGCGCTCGGCGCCGCCGCCGCCGCGCAGGTCGAGGATCTGGTCGAGCCGGTCCTGGTCGAGGACGCGGAAGCGCGCGTCGAAGCGGTCCTCGCGGAACCTCCCGCCGTCGACCGGGGTCTGGACCTTGACCGGCCAGAGGTAGCTGTGGCTGTCGTCGAGCTTGAACACGTGGGGCTCCTCTTTCCTTTTCCGTCACCCGCGGACTTGATCCGCGGGTCCATGTGGATGCCCCGGTCGCGCCGGGGCATGAGCAGCGCCTAGGGCCGCTGGCCCAAGGCGGTGCTCACTTCGTCGTGATGACCAGCTCGTCGTCGCCTTCGTCGGGCACGATGTAGAGATCCATGTCCAGGAAGCTGACGCCGTTGCGGTTGGCGTAGCGCGGGTTGGTGAGCTGCACCTTGGGCACGTCCACCTGGACGATGTTGCCGGCGACGGTTCCGTGGACCACCTGCAGCGCCCCCGTGTCGCCGGCGGCGGCGATCGTGAAGAAGTTCTTGGCCGTGGGGTCGGGCACCTCGATCGAGATGCGGCCCGAGGCCGCGCGGTCGGTAATGTCGACGCTCTCGGCGCCGACCAGGTTGCGGTAGGCGACGTCGTTGCCGAGATTGAGGTTGAGCGACGCGAGCTTGCCCGAGTGACCGTGCAGCGTGAAGGTGGGCGTGTTGGTCTTGGTCGCCACCAGCGGCTTGGTGAAGGCGTCGAAGTCAGCGTCCGGCAGCGCCGCCGGCGCGACCGCCTGGAACAGGCCCGTCAGCGAGGGGCGGAAGCGCGGCACGTCGACGGCGTCGACGACGAGCTCGAGGTTGCCGCGCACGCCGACGCCCTTGTGCAGCGCGCCGGCCATGTAGAAGTAGACGGTGCCCGATTCCTCGTCCTCGGACACCGGCAGGTATTCCACCTTGACGCCCTCGTCGATCTCCTCGGCCAGGCCGCAGGCGCGCAGGATCGGGCCGTAGGGCGGCGGCGTGTCGGCCGCGCCGCCGCCGATCGCGTGGACGTCGAAGGTCATGCCCATCGACGTGCCGTCGACGAGCTGCGTCTGGGGCCCGAGGAAGGGCCGCGCAGGACGCCGCTCGACGTAGGTGGCGTTGAGCGGCGTGATCTCGACGTTGTAGGCCAGGATCGCGTTGGCGCTCCCGGTCGGCGTCGGGTCGGTGCCGTAGACCGACTCGACCTTGAACAGCAGCGCCTTGCGCGCGAACTTGTAGGGCCCGGCCATGATCAGCTCTCCTTGGTGGTGGCGGCGGTTGCGACGGGCCCGGCCGCCTTCGGCGCGCGCGTCTTGGCGTCGAGCCGGCTCGCGACGGCCTGCCGGCCGTCCTCTCGACGAGCGGGCATCGCGCCCCCGGGCGCGCCGGCGCCTTCTGTGCGGGCGACCAGGCGCGGCGGCCCACCGTCCTTCGACCGGATGTAGCTCCCGCCCTTGCGTGCCGGCATGAGGCTCTCCTTCTTCAGCTCTGGATGACGACGGCGGTGGCGAAGTCCGACTGCCACCACACCACGCCGTCGCGGATGCCGATGATCCGGCCGCCCGCGTATTCGATCTCGTCGCGGTCCGCGGCCGGCTGCCAGCCGAGCAGCGCGTCGCGCACCTTCTCGCGCACGGCTTCCAGCTGCTTGGTCGCGGTGGCGCCGTGCGGGTCGCGGAAGTTGCCGAGCGCCAGCACCACGCCGAAGCGCTCGGTCACGTGCTGTGTGACCTTGATCGCCGTGGGCGACGCCTGCGCCGCGTCGGTGAGCGCGATGACGTAGGCCGCCGGCTGCAGGCTGCGCGGCGGTCCCTTGTCCAGTGCGGCGAACTCGGCGGCGCCGGCGACGTGGCGCAGCTCCGTCACCTGGTCGCGCAGGCGGTCCTCGATCTCGGCCAGCATCACGCGCCCCCGCCGATCACGTGGTCGGCCAGGATGTTCGGGATCTCGGCCGCGTCCTCGCGGTCGACGCCCAGGAACGGCCGCGGCGGCAGCTCGACCGCATGGCCGCGCCCGGCGCGGCCGCCGCGCTGGTGGATCGCGGCGTAGACCACGTTGCTGCCGGCCTCCACCCAGTCCGGCCCGAAGTCGTGGGTGATCGACAGCCACAGCCGGTTGCTGTCGATCAGGGTACGGCCGCCCTCCCGCTTCGCCCTTTCCGAGACCTTCCACGGTACCTGGTCCGGACCCGCGCCCAGCTCGAAGCGCCGCTGGGTGGACGCCACCAGCATGCCGCCGATCGTGTCCATCGCCGGCGACATGTCCTCGCCGCGCGCGATCATCCCCGCAAACGCCAGCCGCACGGCGCTGTCGTCGACCTCGATGCGGAACCGGTCGGCCATCAGAAGCGCCTCATGGTGCCGCGCGAGAAGGTGCGGTCGGGCCCCGCCGTCTCCGGGAGGCTGGACTGGCGAACCACGGCGCCCGCCACCTCGAGCACCAGGCGCCCGTCCGCGATGTCGCGCAGCTGGCGCTCGCTCTGCTTGTAGCGCTCCTTCACGATCTCGGTCGGTGCGTCGCCGTGCAGCAGGTAGCGCGCCACGTCGCCGGCGATCTGCACGACCAGAGGCGGGACGGGCGCGAGCGGCACGGCGTAGCGCTTGCCGGCATAGCCGTTGACCAGCGCGTCGGCGTCCGCGAGCGCCTTGGCCACCACCGCGGCGTCGATCTCGCCCTCCGGCGGATCGGCGCGGTCGGTGAGCTCGATCAGCTCGCGCGCGCCGAATCGGTCGATCAGGTCCTGTTGCGTCGCATAGGTCATTGTGCGCTTCCGCGACGAGGGGTGGATTCAGGCGGGCGGCGGACTGTGTCCCTACGCCGGCCCGGCCTCTATCCTGGCGGCCGGGTGGCGTCCCTCGAAGGTGCTGGGGGCCTCGCGGGCCGTACCAGACCGCCCTCTCGGTGCATGCGATGGCGGCTACGTCTTGCGGCCGCCCTTGTTCTTGGCCGGGCCGGCCTCGGCCGGTGCCGGAGGCGGCGCCGCGTCGTCGGTGTCGGACCCCTTCGTGCCGCCGTCCTTCTTGCCGGGAGCCGGGGCCAACTCGCGCACGACCAGCTCTGGGTCGGCCTTGAGCATGGCGAGCTGCGCGGCGGTGAAGGCGGAGGCGTCGTGGACGACGGGCGCCTTGGTGTGGCGCATGCCGGCGCGGCGATGCCCGTCGCGGCGTGCGGAGATCTCGATCTTCGTCAAGCTCTCCTCCCTCACGCCAGCCACGGGGTGACGAGCATCTTGGCGGTGCCCTTGTAGACGTTGGTGGCCCCCGCCGCGTCGCGCTCGGCGTTGAGGATCTCGAGCGCGTTGCCCTCGAGCGTGGGCGGCACCACCAGGAGGTCGGGCATGAGGCCGAGCGGGCGGCCGTGGTCGCCCTTCATGCTCATGATGGCCTCGCGCGCGATCTTGTAGTTGTCCTTGTTGAGCGTCTGCTTCGAGCCCCAGGCGAACTGCCAGAAGCCGAAGCCCACGTTGGAGCGGCCATCGACGCCGTACACGAACTCCTTGTTGAAGAAGACGTGATCGTCGGTCTCCTGGTTCATCGGGACGAAGTTGTGGTCCTTGCGCACCTGGTAGATCAGCGGCTTGAGGGCGCGCGAGGTCACCATCAGGAACCAGGGCGCGCCGGAGCCGCCGTCGGTGTTCGCCACAGAAACCTCGTTGCCGTTCTCGTCGAGCACCGGGTGGTCGGTGTCGAAGAACGGCTGGCCGTCGTAGCAGGTCGCGGTGAAGCCGTCCTTCAGAAGGCCGTACACCAGCTGGTTGGGGTGCGCGCCGGTGGACTGGCCCATCTCCTTGAACAGCGGCGCGTAGATGCCGAGGTTGTCGTCCTCGATGTCGTCGCGGTCGACCGCGATGGTCAGCTCGAAGGGCCGGTTCTTGATCCGGTAGGAGTGCTGCGAGATGTTCTGCACCACGCGCGGGCCGATCCATTCGCGCATGTTCGGAATCTTTCCGATCCAGCCGTATTCCTCTTCCCGCGTGGTGGACGGCACCCGCGAGGCGATCTTCTCCCAGTCGGGCGGCGCCATGCCGAGTCCGTCCTGGAACGAGGACTTGAAGCCGATGAACAGCGTCTGCAGGTTCTTGCCGTTGACGATCAGGCCGCCGAGCCCGAGGCCCAGCAGCTCGGGCGGCAGCTGCGCCCAGCCGAAGGCGGGCGCCGCGGCGGCGGACGGCTGGCCGAGGCACAGGGCGGCAGCGAGGCCGGCGGCGGCGATGGTGAGGTAAAGGAACGTCTTCATGTGGGGCTCCTTGTGAGGGCGTCTTGTCAGGGCGGCGGTCAGCTGGCGAAGGCGATGGCGTTGCTGACGACGAGACGGCCGTCCGGCATCACCAGCGTCAGGTAGTAGGTCGCATCGCCCGATTCCTCGATGTCGAGGTCGACGGCGCCGGTGGCGTTGGTGGTCAGCCGGAACGCCTTGTCGGCGACCAGCGGGATGGCGACGCCGTTGGCGCCGATGGCGACGCCGCCGTCGGGGGCGGTGGCGACCAGGTTGCCGCCGCCCGAATCGGTCGAGAGGTAGGCGAGCACGTTCGCGCGCACCGCCAGGTTCACGCCGGCCGAGTCCTTGAGCTGCACCGCGACGTTGCGCACGTTGGCGATCTCGTCGCCGATCGTGAAGGCGGGGGTGCCGAGGCGCTCGTAGACGCCGAGGTTGGCGCGCGCCGTCGCCTTGGTGCCGACGTCGGAGAGGTTGTTCGCGGCCAGCAGCGCGGAGGCGGGGCTGTTCAGGATCTCCTCGCCGGTGGAGACCCACACGCCCTGTGCGTCCACGTCGACGATGATGCCCGCCTTGGAGCGCGCGGCGGAGCCGTCGGTCTTGGCCACCGTCTCGTCGTCGACGATGAAGCAGGCGTCGCCGATCTCGGCGCGGGTGATGGCGTCGCCGGCGGCCGAGTTCTTCCAGCGGAAGATGCCGCGGCGCACCCGGCAGCGCTCGTCGCCGGCGCTGCCGCCGGAATTGTCGACGTGCTCCTCGGCGCGGCCGGCGGCGATCAGGCCGGTGGCGACGGCGCCGGGCACCAGGTTCCCGGACGCGTCGAGGCACGCGAGCGCGCCGGCGAAGATGACGGTATCGGCCGCGACGGGGTGGGCGTAGATCTCGCCCTCATAGAGGGGCGTGTTGCGGTCCTGGGTGAGCGCCATGGTCAGGCAACCTCCTTCTGGCGCGCGGTGAGCTCCGCGTCGCGGGTCTTCTTGAAGGCGTCCTCGGAGACGCCGGTGAGGCGGCAGATCGCCTTCTCGTCCTCGGTGAGCGCCGCGCCCGGCTGGGGCTTGGCGGCCGGCTGGCTGGTGCCGGGCGCGACGATGACGGGCGCCTTCTCCATGTGACGGTCGAACTCGTCGGGCTGGCGGGTGGCGTAGTCGATCGCCCAGTCGCGCTGCGCCGGCGTGATCTTCCCGGCCTTCACCGCGGCGTCGACCTTGGCGGTGGCCTTCTCGGTGGCGCGCTCGCCCGTCAGCCCGGCCACCTGCAGCTGCAGCGCGTCATACTCGGCCTTGGACACGAACTGGGCCGGGTCGTGGTTGGCGCGCTTCGCCAGCGCGGTCTCCACCGCCGCGCCGTCGGCGCCGGCGGCGAGGCCGAGCCCCGCCAGGGCCTTGCCGGCGACGCCGGCGACGCGCGCAGCCGCGGCCTCGACCTCGGCGGCGGGCGCGTCGTCCTTGAGGCCGAGCGCCTTTCGGATGCCGGTGAGCGCGGTCGAGACCGAGGCCAGGGTCTTGCACTGTGCCACCACCGCGTCGGCATCGGCGTCGGCCTTGGAGCCGAGCGCGGCCCGGAGCAGCGCGAGGAACTCTTCGTAATCCATGTTGTCGTCCTTTCGTGCGACGGCCTTCAGCACGTCGATGGCGGGATCGTTGGTGAGGGCGGCGTGCACGATCTGGCGCACCTCGCGGGTGGTCCGGTCGTGCGTGAACACCGGGGAGATGTAGCGGTACTCGCCGGCGCGGATATGGGCGGCGGCGCGCTCGGTCCACTCGACGCGGCCCCAGATGCCGTCGGCGCGGACCGCGAGCTCCTTGATCCAGCCGGCCGCGGGGGCGGGCTGGCCGTTCTTCGGCGCGTAGTCGGTCTGGTGCTCGTAGTCGATCACCAGGTCGATGCCGGCGGCCGAGGCGGCCACCACCTTCTGGGCGTCGCGCAGGCGCCACGGCGCGCGGCCGTCGGCCTCGCGCGGCCGGATCTCGCCGAGCGGGAGCAGCTGCACCCACTCCGGCGGCTCGCGGCCGAGCATCGTCGTGCAGACGGCGATGGCCGTCTCGTGGCTGGCATGGGAGGCGCAAAGCGCGATGGCGGAGTAAGCTGGCATGCACGGTCCCGATTGCGCTCTGGTGAGCGTTCGGGGCACCATAGGAATGCGCGCCGAGCTGCGGCACCTAAACAATTGTTTAGTGGACGGCGCCCGGCTCTTTGGGTGGCGCGCCTTTAGGCGCGACGGGCGGCCCCCCCCCTCACGCATCCCCGCCTTTGCGGGGACGGGTTTCCGCGGGTTTCACGGCCCGAATTCCCGGCACCCCCGGAACGGGGGTGCGGCACGACCGGGACATAGAGATTCCCGGCCCGTTAAACGGGGTTTTAAACGCGAAGGGGGGTGGGGGTGCGGGGGTGGTAGCCCCCGGGGCGGCCTCGCGCGCTGTCGGCCGTTTTTTCGGCTTTCTTGATTTCGGCCCGCCCGGGGCCTAGATTCCGGGGTGCGGGCGGCGGCCGGGCGTGTCCCCAAGGGCCGCCGCCTGGCGACGTAGCCGAGGCACGGCGGCTATAGTCTATCGACGGTAGAGCAAGAGCCCGCTGCGCAGCCGGTTCAGGGCGCCGACCGTCCCTCTGAAAAACGTCAATCCCGACCATGCACCACGGTCGGCGTCGGCCACGAAGCCGATCACACGGTCGCTGCCGACACGGATCAGGTCGACGTAGCGCCGGCGCACCCGCACCCGGCCGTCCGGCGCCACGTCGAAGCCGGCCCAGATCTCGGCCGGCCGCTCGATCAGCCTCGGAATGAGCGGGAAGAACTGCTCGCGGCCGTCCATGCGGCGCGGGTCGGCGAGCAGGTGGCCGGCGAGCGCCTGGGTGACGGAGACGCGGCCGCCGGCCGGGTCCTCGAAGATCGCCTCGTCGCCGCCGATCGCACGGCGCAGCGCGGCGCGCAGCCCGGCCTCGTC
>JBJHBM010000071.1:0-7049 GCA_050485485.1 Alphaproteobacteria bacterium
CAGCGTCCACGCAGACCGCCGCCCTGCCGCCCCCGACGGCACCTGCGGCGCGGCCCGCCGTCGCGGGCTTCGCGCCCGGTGCGACCCGTGCCATCGCCTTCGCCGCCGGACAGGCCCAACTCGACGCCGACGCCGAGCCGGTGCTCAAGGCGGCGGCCCAAGCGCTCGCCGCCGATCCCGGCCTGCGCGTCGAGCTCAAGGCCTACGCCGCGGGGGACGCCAGCAACGAATCGCTCGCGCGGCGGCTGTCGCTGAGCCGCGCGCTCAGCGTACGCGCCTTCCTCATCAAGGAAGGCGTCCAGGCCACCCGCATCGACGTGCGGGCGCTCGGCAACCAGGTGCCCGACGGACCGGCCGACCGGGTGGACGTCACCGTCGCGGCGCGCTAGCGGAGGACGCGCCGGACGGCGGGCTCCTGCGGCAGAAAGAGAACCGACCCGGAATGTTCAGCTTCGGCCCCTACCTTCTCCGCATGGCGATCTTCCTCGCCATCGTCGTCGCCACCTGCGCGGTGCTGATCCAGCCTCTGGCGCGGGCCTTCATGGCCAACGCGGCGCTCAACGGGCTGATCCTCGGCGTGCTCGCGCTCGGCATCGCGTACGCGCTGCGCCAGGTGTTCCTGTTGCGCCACGAGGCCGAGTGGATCGCCCAGTTCCGCCGCGCGCGCGAGGGCGGGCGCCTGCGCCCGAGCGGCGAGGACGGCCCGCGTCCGCGCCTGCTCGCGCCAATGGCGGCGATGATGTCCGACCGCGAGGGGGCGCTGCGGCTTTCGGCCAGCTCGACGCGCTCGCTGCTCGACACCATCTCCTCGCGCATCGACGAATCGCGCCAGCTGTCGCGCTACCTGATCGGGCTCCTGATCTTCCTCGGCCTGCTCGGCACCTTCTGGGGGCTGCTCATCACCGTGGGCTCGATCGCCGAGGTGATCCGCGGGCTCGACACCGGGGCCGGCAACCTCGGCGACGTGTTCGGCACCCTCAAGGCCGGGCTGGAGGCGCCGCTCGCCGGCATGGGCACCGCGTTCTCGTCCTCGCTGTTCGGGCTCGCCGGCGCGCTGGTGCTGGGCTTCCTCGACCTGCAGTCGGGCCAGGCCATGAACCGCTTCTTCAACGACCTCGAGGACTGGCTCGCGGGTTTCACGCGCCTGTCGGGGCCGTCGCCGGTATCGGGCGGCGAGGGCACCGTGCCCGACTACCTGGAGGCGCTGCTGGAGCAGACCGCCGAGGGGCTCGAAGGCCTGCAGCGCACCATCGCGCGCGGCGAGGAGAGCCGCATCTCCGCCAATACCGCGCTGATGCAGCTGCACGAGCGGCTCGCCACCCTCACCGACCAGATGCGCGCCGAGCAGTCGCTGCTCGCGCGGCTCGCCGAGGGCCAGCTCGAGCTCAAGCCGATCCTCGCGCGGCTCGCCGACACGGGGCTGCGCGGCGGGGACGGGCTCGACGAGGCGACGCGCGGGCACGTCCGCAACATCGAGGTCTATCTGGCGCGCATGCTGGAGGAGATCTCCTCGGGGCGCGCCCAGGCCACCGAGGACATCCGCGCCGAGATCAAGATCCTCGCGCGCACCATCGCCGCGGCGGCGGACAAGGCCCCGCCCCGCGCCGGCCCCGGCCGGTAGCGCGGACCGGAGGCGCCGATGGCGACCGTCGCCCAGCACCGCCGCCCCCAGACCACCCTCGACATCTGGCCGGGGTTCGTGGACGCGCTCGCCACGCTCCTCATGGTCATCATCTTCCTGCTGTCGATCTTCGTGCTGGCGCAGTTCTTCCTGACCGAGCAGCTGGCCGGGCGCGACGTCGCCCTCAAGCGGCTCGAGACACAGGTGGCGGAGCTCGCCGACATGCTGGCGCTGGAGCGCCAGGCGGGGGCCGACCTGCGCGTCTCGCTCGCCACGCTGTCGGCCCAGCTCGAGGCCTCCACCGCCGCGCGCGACCGGCTCGACGCCGAGGCCAGGCGGCTCAGGGGCGACCTCGACGCGGCGCGCGCCGAGATCGAGGCCGAGCGCGGCTGGGCCGGCACGCTGTCGGACGAGCTCGAGGGCGCGCGCGCGCGCATTGCCGAGGACCGCGACGCGCTCGAACGCACGCAGGCGCTGTCGGCGGCGCGGCGCGACGAGGTCGAGCTGCTCGGCCGCAACATCGCCGCGCTGCGCGCCGAGATCGCGCGCCTCGCTGCGGCGCTCGACGCCTCCGAGGCGAAAGCCAGGAAGCAGGAGGTCCAAATCGCCAATCTCGGCCAGCGGCTCAACGCGGCGCTCGCGAGCCGGGTCGAGGAATTGTCGCGCTACCGATCGGAATTCTTCGGGCGCCTGAGAGAGGTTTTGGGAAGCCGTGACGACGTGCGCATCGTCGGCGACCGCTTCGTGTTCCAGTCGGAGGTGCTGTTCGACACCGCCGCCGCCGCCCTCAACCCCTCCGGCCTCGCGCAGATCCGCCGGCTGGCCGCTACCCTCATTGAATTGTCTAGGAAAATTCCGCCCGAGATCGACTGGGTGCTGCGCGTCGACGGGCACACCGACGCGCGCCCGATCGCGACCGCGCAGTTCCCCTCCAACTGGGAGCTGTCCCAGGCGCGCGCGCTCTCAGTGGTGCGCGCCCTGATCGCCGAAGGCGTTCCCGCCGATCGCCTCGCGCCCACCGGATTCGGCCAGTTCCAGCCGATCGATCCGGGCTACACGCCCGAGGCCTGGCAGCGCAACCGGCGCATCGAGTTCAAGCTGACCGAGCGCTGATCCCGCCGCCCGCAGCGCCCACGGCGCGGGCCTGGTCGAACTGCAGCGCGGCGAGCCGCGCGTAGAGCCCGCCTTCCACCATCAGCTCGTGATGGCGCCCGGTCGCGACCACGCGGCCCTCGTCCATCACCACGATGCGGTCGGCCTCCAGCACGGTCGCGAGCCGGTGCGCGATGACGATCGAGGTGCGCCCTTCCATCAGGCGCCCGAGGGCCTCCTGCACCAGCCGCTCGCTCTCCGCGTCGAGCGCGCTGGTGGCCTCGTCGAGCAGCAGCAGCGCGGGATCGCGCAGGATGGCGCGGGCAATGGCAATGCGCTGGCGCTGGCCGCCCGAGAGCCGGATGCCCTTCTCGCCGAGGTGGGTGCCGAAGCCGTCGGGCAGATCGGCGATGAACGGCAGCGCCGCCGCGGCCTCCGCCGCCGCGCGCACCTCCTCGTCGGAGGCATCGGGACGGCCGTAGCGGATGTTCTCCGCCGCGCTCGCCGAGAAGATCACGGGATCCTGCGCGACGAGGCCGATGCGCGCGCGCAGGTCCTTCGGGTCGGCCGCGCGCAGGTCGACGCCGTCGAAGGTAATGCGCCCCGCGTCGGGATCGTAGAACCGCAGCAGGAGCTGGAACACGGTGGTCTTGCCGGCGCCCGAGGGGCCCACCAGGGCGAGCCGCTCGCCGGGCGCCACCACGAGGCCGAAGTCGTCGAGCGCGGGGCGGTCGGGGCGCGCGGGATAACGGAAGGTGACGCGCTCGAACGCGACCGCGCCGCGGGCCGGTTCCGGCAGCGGGAGCGGCCGCGCGGGCGCGGTGATGACGGGCCGGGTCGCGAGCAGCTCGGCCAAGCGCTCGGTCGCACCCGCCGCGCGCTGCAGGTCGCCCACCACCTCCGAGATCGCGCCGGTCGCCCCCGCCACCACCACGGCATAGAACACGAAGGCCGAGAGCTCGCCCGCCGTGATCACGCCCGCGAGCACGTCGCGCCCGCCGACCCACAGAATGGTGCCGACGCCCCCGAACACCAGCACGATCACCACCGCCGTGAGGAATGCGCGCGCGCGGATGCGGCGGACCGCGGCGCCGAAGGCGTCCTCGACGCGGGCTGCGAAGCGGGCAAGGTCGCGGCCTTCGTGCACGAAGGCCTGGATGGTGCGCACCGCGTTGAGGCTCTCCTCCACCTGGGCACCGACGTCGGCGACACGGTCCTGGGATTCGCGCGAGAGCTTGCGCACCCGGCGCCCGATCAGGACGATCGGCGCCACCACCAGCGGCACGAAGGCGAGCACCAGGAAGGTGAGCTTGGGGCTCGTGACCGTGAGCATGACGAGCCCACCCGCGAGCAGCAGCAGGTTGCGCATGGCGACCGAGGCCGACGAGCCGATCACCACCTGGAGGAGCGTGGTGTCGGTGGTGATCCGCGACATCACCTCGCCGGTGCGGGTGGTCTCGAAGAACACCGGATCGAGGGAGAGGACGTGGCCGTAAACCCGGGCGCGGAGGTCGGCCACTACCCGCTCCCCCAGCCACGAGACCAGCGCGTAGCGCGCGTAGGTGGCGAGCGCCAGCACCACGATCACGGCGAGCAGGCCGAACAGGGCGCGGTCGAGCATGCCGGGGTCGTTCGAGGCGAAGCCCTGGTCCACCAGCGCCCGCAGCCCGAGCCCCATGGCGAGCACGGTGGCCGCCGCCGTCACCAGGGCCGCGCCCGCGCCCGCCACCGCGAGCCGGTAGGGCGCGACATAGGTCCAAAGATGCCCGAGCTGGGCCAGCGAGCCGCGCGGGCGGGCGTCGCCGTCGTCGGGTGTCGTGCCGGGCATGCTGGGGCGTCGTGCCATGAGGTCCGGGTGCGCGGGAAGCGGGCCGGATGCCCGCGGGGGCGGTACTGTAGCCGAAGGTCCCGCCCGTTGGCACCCCCGGAAACCGGCGGGGAAGGCCCCGGCGCGCGGCCGCCCCGGCCGCGCTTGCAATCCGGGGCGGCTTTGGATATAGAACGCCCTTCCGCGCGGCCTGGGCGATCCGGCCGGCCGCGCCCAGGATTTAGACTGTCAGGAAGCCGCCGCCATGAAGCAGGACATCCATCCCGACTACCACGAAATCACGGTGGTGATGACCGACGGCACCACCTACAAGACCCGCTCGACCTGGGGCAAGCCCGGCGACACCATGAAGCTCGACATCGATTCGAAGTCGCATCCGGTGTGGACCGGCGTGCATCGCCTGCTCGATTCGGGCGGCCAGCTCGCCAAGTTCAACAAGCGCTTCCAGAACCTCGGCCTCAAATAGCCGCGGCCCACACCCCCCTTTCCGCGAAAGGCCGGCCCCCGGGGCCGGCCGTTCGCACATCTTGACACCGCTTTCGCGCGTCCTAAATCCACTTTGCGGCGCCCACAAGGGGCCGCACGAGCGGCCTTCGCCCGGCCGATATGGCGGGCGGAAAGGCCAAACACAACCCATGTTGCTTCCTTAAGGAGGATATGGACATGACCGGTTTCGACTTCTCTCCCCTGTTCCGTTCCACGGTCGGCTTCGACCGCCTGAGCCGCCTGATGGAGAGCGCCCTCGCGCCCCACGGCGACAGCCAGTACCCGCCCTACAACATCGAGAAGACCGCCGAGAACGGCTATCGCATCTCGGTCGCCGTGGCCGGTTTCGGCGAGGACGACCTCGACGTGACCGTGAAGGAGAACACGCTCGTCATCTCGGGCAAGCTCGAGCGTGACGCGCAGGAGGAGGCGCGGCGCAAGGTCCTCTACCGCGGCATCGCGGGACGCGCGTTCCGGCTCGCCTTCGCGCTGGCGGACGCGGTGCGCGTGACCGGCGCGAGCCTCGACAACGGGCTGCTGCACGTCGAGCTCGAACGCCAGGTGCCCGAGGAGGCCAAGCCGCGGACCATCGAAATCCGCGCCGCGGCCCCCAAGGCGATCGCCGAGCAGGCCGCCTGAGCGGGCCTTAAAACCCAAGGATATCGGGGGCTTCCGGCAGGCGCCGGCCCCTGAAATCGAGAGCCGCCCCCCGCGTCCTCCCGCTTGGGGCGGCTCTTCTTTTTGAGCCTCGACCTGTTAAACCTGCCGGTCGAACGCGACTGTAGAAGGGTGCCGGAACCGAGTCAAAAGCAAATTTTTCGGCTCCATAAAAACGCGTTCCGATAAGCCGAAAACCCCCATCGGCACGCAATAAAACAAAAGGCCACTCCGAAGCGCGGCCGGGAAAACAAAAGGCCGCTCCGAGGAGCGGCCGAGTTCAACAGGGAGGCGTCATAGAGAATTGGACCGGCGGGTCCAATGGACGATCCCATGACGGGGATGGGTCCGATGCCCATTCTCGGGGCAAAGGGTTAACGAGACCTTAACATTTTACAGAAATTTCCAGATGAATTGCGGCTTGAGGCACTCCTTGGGCCGCTACTTGCGAAAGACCGCCTCGGCCCCCGCCCGCACGTCGCGCTTGGCGGCGATGTCGGCCCGCACCCGGGCGATCTCCGCCTCCAGGACGGTGATATAGGCCTCGAGCTCGGCGATCGAGAGCCGGTCCAGGACCGGCGGCTCGAATCCGGCGGGTTTCCTCGGCTCGGTGTCGTCGTCGTCGCGCGCCATCGGCGCCTCCCCGTCCCTGATGCCGGCGAAAGCCCCCCGCGAAGGGGTTTGTTCCGCCCCGGAAAGGGACTATATGATGACGGAAACGCGCTTGCCACCGTCCCTTCGCGCGGGACGGACGGCACCCCGCCCGGGCCCCGAAACCGAGGTCCGGGCATGTCTATCCTGAGGAGGCCCCATGTCCGTCCCCCTGATGCCCAAGGCCACCGCCGTCTGGCTGGTCGAGAACACCGCGCTCTCGTTCGACCAGATCGCCGAGTTCTGCAAGCTCCACCCGCTGGAGGTCCAGGCGATCGCCGACGAGGAGGTGGCGGTCGGCATCGTCGGGCTCGACCCCGTCAACAACGGCCAGCTCACCGCCGAGGAGATCGCGCGCTGCGAGGCCGACCCGTCCGCGCGCCTGCGGCTCGCGGAGACCACCATGCCGCGCCCGGCGACCCGCACCAAGGGCCCGCGCTACACCCCGATCGCCAAGCGCCAGGAGCGCCCCGACGCCATCGCCTGGCTGCTGCGCCACTATCCCGAGCTGACCGACGCCCAGATCTGCAAGCTGATCGGCACCACCAAGAGCACCATCGCGGCGGTGCGCGAGCGCACCCACTGGAAGGGCACCAACATCAAGCCGGTGGACCCGGTGGACATCGGCATGTGCGCCTACGAGGACCTGCTGGCGGCGGTCCAGGCCGCGCGCCGGCGCAAGGCGCGCGCCGAGCAGAAGGCGGCGCGCGAGGC
>JBJHBM010000072.1:0-7005 GCA_050485485.1 Alphaproteobacteria bacterium
GCCTGGGACGGCCGCCGCGCGGCCGCCGCGCCCGATCTGCGCAAGGCGTTCGATGCGGCACTCTCGGGCGATCTGCCGGAGGGCTTCGACGCTGCGCTCGAGGGCTATCTCGGGAAGATCGCCGCCGAGGCGCCGGCCTGGGCCACCCGCAAGGCCTCCCAGGAGGCGCTCGAGGCGCTGACCCCGGCGGTGCCGGAGATGGTGGGCGGCTCGGCCGACCTGACCGGCTCCAACAACACCCGCTCGAAGGTCCAGGGCGTGATGACGCGCGCCGACTACGGCGGGCGCTACATCCACTACGGCGTGCGCGAGCACGGCATGGCGGCGGCCATGAACGGCATGGCTCTGCACGGCGGCGTGATCCCTTACGGCGGCACCTTCCTGGTGTTCACCGACTACTGCCGGCCGGCGATCCGGCTGTCGGCGCTGATGGGGCTGCGCGTGATCTACGTCATGACCCACGATTCGATCGGGCTCGGCGAGGACGGCCCGACCCATCAGCCGGTCGAGCACCTGATGAGCCTACGCGCGATACCGAACCTTCTCGTGTTCCGTCCCGCCGACGCGGTCGAGACCGCCGAGTGCTGGGCGCTCGCGCTCGCGCAGAAGACCCGGCCGTCGGTGATCGCGGCGACGCGCCAGAACCTGCCGGCGCTGCGCACCGGAAGCTGGGACGGCAACCGTTCGGCCCAGGGCGCCTACGTGCTGGCCGAGGCCGAGGGCGGCGCGCGCCGGGTCACGCTGCTCGCCACCGGCTCCGAGGTGACGGTCGCGATGGCGGCGCGCGCGCTGCTGGCCGCGGAGGGCATCCCCGCCGCCGTGGTCTCGATGCCGTCGTTCGAGCTGTTCGATGCCCAGGAGCCGGCGCTGCGCGCGCGCGTGCTGGGAGACGGCGTGCGGGTCGCGATCGAGGCGGGCGCCGTGTTCGGCTGGGAGCGCTACCTCGGCGCGCGCGGCGCCGCGATCGGCATGACCGGCTTCGGCGCGTCCGCGCCCTTCGAGGATCTTTACCGGCATTTCGGCATCACCGCCGAGGCCGCCGCCGCCAAGGCCAAGGACCTGCTCGCGGCGGAATAAGCGGCGGGTATCGGGCGTCTAGCAGGATACGGGAGAAAGCACACCATGAGCACACGTGTCGCCATCAACGGATTCGGGCGCATCGGCCGCCTCGTGCTGCGCGCCATCGTCGAGCAGAAGCGCAACGACGTCGAGGTCGTGGCGGTCAACGATCTCGGCTCGGTCGAGATGAACGCCCACCTGCTGCAGTGGGATTCGGTCCACGGGCCGTTCCCGGGCAAGGTCAAGGCCACCAAGACCGGCATGGACTTCGGGCGTGGCAACGTGCCGGTCTATGCCGAGCGCGACCCGGCGGAGCTGCCGTGGAAGAAGCTCGGCGTGGACGTGGCGCTCGAGTGCACCGGCATCTTCACCGACCGCGACAAGGCGGCCAAGCACCTGGAGGCGGGCGCCAGGCGGGTTCTGATCTCGGCTCCGGCCAGCGGCGAGGACATCACCGTGGTGCGCGGCGTCAACCATGCCAAGCTCCGGAAGTCGCACCGCATCGTCTCCAACGCCTCCTGCACCACCAACTGCCTCGCGCCGGTGGCCTTCGCGCTGCACAAGTCGGTCGGCATCGACCGTGGCTTCATGACCACGGTGCATTCCTACACCGGCGACCAGCGCATCCACGACACGCTGCACAAGGACCCGCGCCGGGCGCGCGCGGCGGCGCACAACATGATCCCGACCTCCACCGGCGCGGCCAAGGCGGTCGGCCTCGTGCTGCCGGAGCTCAAGGGCAGGCTCGACGGCACCGCGGTGCGCGTGCCGACCATCAACGTCTCGATGGTGGACCTCACCTTCGTCGCGAGGAAGAAGACCTCGGTGGAGGAGGTCAACGCCGCCGTGAAGAAGGCGGCGTCCGGCCCGCTCAAGGGCGTGCTCGACTACATCGACGCGCCGCTGGTGTCGGGGGACTTCAACCACAACCCGGCGAGCTCGATCTTCGATTCCCTCGAGACCCAGGTGATCGGCGGCGACTTCGTGCGCGTGCTGTCCTGGTACGACAACGAGTGGGGCTTCTCCAACCGCATGGTGGACGTCGCCGCCATGCTCGGCGAGCTCGGCTGACGCCGGCCCGGGGGGCGCGCGTGGCCGCGGGCAGGACCGCCTTCAACACCCTCGACCGCATGGACGTGGCGGGCCGCCGCGTCCTCGTGCGGGTCGATCTCAACGTGCCGGTCAGGGACGGGCGCGTCACCGACGCGACCCGCATCGCGCGCGTGGCGCCCACCATCCGCGAGCTCGCGGGCAAGGGCGCCCGCGTGGTGGTATTGTCGCACTTCGACCGGCCGGGCGGCAAGGTGGTGAAGGAGATGTCGCTAGCCCCGCTCGCGGACGCGCTCGCGGACGCGCTCGGCCGCCCGGTCGCCTTCGCCGCCGACTGCGTCGGCGCGCCGGCGGCGGCGGTGGTGGGGGCCCTGCGCGACGGCGAGGTGGCGCTGCTCGAGAACCTGCGCTTCCATCCGGGCGAGGAGGCCAACGACCCCGAGTTCGCCCGCGAGCTCGCCGAGCTGGGCGAGCTCTACGTCGGCGACGCGTTCTCGGCGGCGCACCGCGCCCATGCCTCGATCGAAGCGATCACGCACCTGCTGCCGTCCTGCGCCGGGCGCCTGATGCAGGCGGAGTTGGAGGCGCTCTCGGGCGCGCTCGAGGACCCGAAGCGCCCGGTCGCGGCCATCGTCGGCGGCGCCAAGGTCTCGACCAAGCTTGCGCTGCTCGGCAATCTGTCGGCGCGGGTGGACAAGCTGGTGATCGGCGGCGGCATGGCTAATACCTTCCTGTTCGCGCAAGGGGTGGAGGTCGGCGCCTCGCTGTGCGAGCGCGACATGGCCGAGACCGCGCGCGGCATCCTCGACGCGGCGGCGCGCAACGGCTGCGAGGTGCTGCTGCCGGTGGACGCCGTGGTGGCGCCCGCGCTCGACGCCGGCGACAGGGCGGCGACCGTCTCCATGGACGCGGTGCCGGTTGATGGCATGATCCTCGACGTCGGCACCGAGACGGTCCACGACCTCCTCAAGCATCTCGGCCAGTGCCGCACGCTGGTATGGAACGGCCCGCTCGGCGCGTTCGAGTTCCCGCCCTTCGACGCGGGTACCGGCGCGGTGGCGCGCGCCGCCGCCGACATGACGCGGGCGGGCCAGCTGATGTCGGTGGCGGGCGGCGGCGACACCGTGGCGGCGCTGGCGCAGGCCGGCGTCATCGACGCCTTCAGTTACGTCTCCACCGCCGGCGGCGCCTTCCTCGAATGGCTCGAGGGCAAGGAGCTGCCGGGCGTCGCGGCGTTGAGCCGCGCGGCGGGGTAGGCGGCGTTGAGCCGCGCGGCGGGGTAGGCGGCGTTGAGCCGCGCGGCAGGGTAGGCGGAGCGGAAGCCCGGTTTCAGGCGACGACGCGCGCGCGCGGGAAGCGCACGGTGACGCGGGTGCCGCGGCCGGGCGCGCTTTCGAGCGCGAGCGTGCCGCCGTGGCGCTCGACCAGCGCGCGGGTCAGCGGCAGGCCGAGGCCGGTGCCGGGATAGCGCCGCGCGAGTGAGCTCTCGACCTGGCCGAACGGCGCGAGCGCCGTCGCCAGGTCCTCCTCGCGGATGCCGATGCCGGTGTCGGCCACCGTCACCGCCATGGCGCCGTCCGCCTCGACGGCGGCGGAGATCGTGACCGTGCCGCCGGGCGGCGTGAACTTGACCGCGTTGGAGACGAGGTTGAGCAGGATCTGGCGGATCTTGCGCTGATCGGCCCGCAGCCCCGGCAGGTCGTCGGGCACCGCGATCTCGAGCGCGACCCCGGCCTCCGCCGCCTGCTCGGCGAACAGGCGCGCGGTCAGGCGCATCTCCCCCGGGACGCCGACGCGCTGCTCGTTGAGTTCGAGCTTGCCGGCCTCGAGCTTCGCCACGTCGAGGATGTCGCTGATGACGCCGAGCAGGTGCTTGCCCGAATCGATGATGTCGTCGAGGTATTCGAGGTAGCGCTGGCTGCCGACCGGACCCAGCGTCTCCGCCCGCATGATCTCGGAGAAGCCGATGATGGCGTTGAGCGGCGTGCGCAGCTCGTGGCTCATGTTGGCGAGGAACTCGGACTTGGAGCGGCTGCCCTGCTCGGCGAGGTCCTTGGCGGTGCGCAGTGCGACCTCGCGTTCCTTCCCCTCGGTGACGTCGGAGACGATGCTGACGATGCCGCCGTCGCCCGCCGGCCGGTCGGTGACGCGCAGCCAGCGTCCGGAGGCGAGGCATACCTCGATCGCCGCCTCGCCGTCGGCCTCGGCGCGCCCGCGCAGCGCGAGCCACCGGTCGAGCCCGTCCTCGGGGAATCGGATCATGTCGCCTTCGGCGAGCGCGAGCAGGATGCCGCGCAGTGGCGCGCCCGGAAACGTCACGCGGTGGACGTCCGCCAGGTATTCGCGGAACCGGCTGTTGCACAGCACCAGCCGGTTGTCGGCGTCGTAGAGCGCGAAGCCCTCGGAGATGTTCTCGATGGCGGTGGAAAGCCGTCCGCGCGAGACGTCGGCGCTCGCGCGCGCCTCGGCCTCGGCGCTCACGTCCGTGGCGGTGCCGCGGTAGCCCAGGAAGGCGCCCGCCTCGGAGAACATCGGCACGCCCGAGACGCGCAGGCGGCGCGGCGGCCCGTCGCGCCGCTCGACGGTGACGGCGCGGTCGCGGAACGGCGAGCGCATGTCGCGCGCGAGCGGGTCGTCGGCCGCGTCCGGCGTGCCGAGTTCGAGCAGGCTGGTCCCCACCAGTTCGCGCGGGTGGCGCCCGAGGATGTCGCTCGCGCGCGGCGAGACGTAGGTGAACGTGAAGCCCGCGTCGGTCTCCCAGATCACGTCGCCGGCGAGCCGCACCAGGTCGTCGTAACGCTCGCGGGTCCTGAGAAGGTCGTGCCAGTCGGCGGCCTCGGCGGTGGCGTCCTCGTAGATGCCGCCGACCGCGCGGAGGGCGCCGGCGTCGTTGCGGATCGGGAAATGGCAGGTGCGGAACACGCGCAGCACGGCGCCGATCTGCAGCGTCTCGCGGCCGTGGATGCGCGCCCCGCCCGCGATCACGTGCGCCACCGCCTCGCCCAGCGCGAACAGCGGCGCGACCATGTCTTCGTCAGCGCCGACGCCGTGCGCGGCGGCGGCAAGCTCGCGGTAGCGGGGATTGGCGTAGAGGACGGTGCCGTCGAGGTCGACGACGCAGGCGGGCGGGCCCGAGCGGGCGAGCTCGGCGGCGGCCCAGGACGGCTCGAGCGGGCTTGCGGGACGGCCCGCCGCGGGCATCGGGGGCGGCGGGGCGGCCCCGGTCGTGGCCCCGGTCACGGCGAAACGCTTGCGGGGAATGGGCATGGCGGCCGCCTGGCTAGCGTTCCTGCGGCCCGGTGCGCCGGTCGGCACCGGAACGGCGCTCGTTGGCGGGCGCCGCGTCGCCGTCGCGCTCCTTGAGGAGCCGGACCGCGTTGAGGAAGTCGGAATCGCGCTGCCAGCGCCCGATCATGGCGCGCGCCGATTCGGGCCGCACCCGGTCGTAGAGCGCGAGCACGCGCGTCAGCTCGCGCGGGTTCATCACGCCCGCGCCGGCGCGCGCCTTGCGCGTCAGCATGAAGATGGTGGCGAAGTCGCTCTTGGGGATGTCGATGCCCTTGCAGGCCACCGCCAGCGCCTCGCCGCCCGGCTCGAACAGCAGCCGGCGCAGGAGGCGCAGGCGCAGGCCGCTGCGCCTGGAGAACATCGCCTCGAACAGCGGCACCTCGCCCTGGCGCAGCACGCGCACCATCAGCTCCGAGGTGATCTTGCCTTCGCTCGCGAGCTGCTCGGCGAGCTCGGCCGGCTTGGAGCTGGCGCCGGGCGCGTCGGCCGACATCAGCCCCTTCACCGCGGTCTCGATGGTGGCGTCGAGTTCGGTCGGGTCGATCTCGAAATGGGCGACGATGTGCTCGCGCAGCGCCGCCGACACCCACCAGTAAAGCCGCTTGGCGAGCTCGGGCTCGAGCTCGGGGCGGCGCACCAGCGGGTTCTGGTAGGTGTCCATCCGCTTGGCCTGCTCGACCAGGTATTCCATCGTGGTCCTGGAGATGCGGGCGCTGGGGTTCTCCAGCATCGTCTTGATGACGTCGTGGTTGCCGGTCTCGACCAGCGCCTCGGTCACGCTCTCGCTCAGGTGGCGGCGCATGGCGATGGCGAGCTGGTGCTGCAGCGTGCGGTGCTGGATGATCTCCACCAGGTCGGCGTCGTGCAGGATGTCGCTCCGGATCAGGATCGGGTGGGCCACCTCGATCTCGTCGTTGGCGAGCGTCATCACGAGGTCGTGGGGCGCGTCGGGCAGAGCGGCGAGCCGGCCGGACAGCTCGCGCCGCACCGACATCTCCATGTCGTGGATGATCTGGCGCAGGATGTCCGACATCAGCGCGCGCTCGCGGTCGGACAGCACTTCGTTGCGGTCGAAGAACAGGTCGCTCACCGCCGCCATCAGCGCGTGCCGTCCCTCGACGGTCTTGTCGCGCGCCATCTCCAGCAGCAGCTCGAAGTCGTCCTGTTCAGGCGTATCGGTCATGGACGTGAATGCTCGGCGTCTCGTGCCCGGGCGGGCGGGGAACCGAGCATGCACCCCCGTACGGACGGACGCACTCGGCCATTGGCACTAGATTGATGAAGCTTCATTAACCAACGGTAAATGCCGGAAATCCGCGGCGCACGGGTGCATAGGGGGTAGCTCGGCCGGGCGCCGTTAAGGCGGCTTTAACCGGCCCCGGGCCAGCATGGCTTCCCGCGCTCCAGGACGGGGCGCCCGTTCCGGTCCCGGGCCCAGGCAGGCGTCCCGGCCGCGCAGGCGGGCTCCTCATCCATGCAGATTCCCCCGACCGTCGCCCTGCTGAACGCGCTGTCCGCGTCCGTCCAGCCCGCGCGCCCCGCGCCCGCGGGCGCGCTCGCCGCCGCGCACAAGGCGCTCGCCGCGCGCGGGGTGGCGCCCGCGTCGCC
>JBJHBM010000073.1:0-6975 GCA_050485485.1 Alphaproteobacteria bacterium
GATGCGCACCGCGCGGCGGGCGGTCGCGCCCGCGGGATCGCGGCCGGTGCCGACGTCGAAACGCCCGAGCGGCCCGTCGAGCGCCGCCGCCACCGCCCATGCGGCACCGGCCACCGCGGGCGGAGACACGTCCTCGGGCACCACGGCACGGATCGGCTCGCCCTCGGGACGCCGGTCCACGTCGGCAAGGCGCGCGCCGCGCAGGCCGCGCCCCGCGCCGAGATAGGAGATCGCCTCGAGCAGGTTGGTCTTGCCGGCGCCATTCGCGCCCGTCACCACCACGCTGCGCGCGTCGACGTCGAGGCGCAGGGACTCGTAGTTCCGGAACGCGGTCAGGCGCAGCGAGAGGAGCGCGAGGCGCCGCGTTCCGGCGGCGCCGGGAACCGCGTCGTCGAGGGCGGCGGCAGGCGCGGCCCGGTGCCGCGGCGTGGCGGCTTCGAACGACACGGTCTTCAGGCCCTTTCCATCGCCGGCCCCGCCCCCTAGACCCGCATCGGCATGAGAACGTAAAGCGCGCTCTCGTCGTCCACGTCGCCGACCAGCGCAGCCGAGGCCGCGTCGCCCAGCCGGAAACGGGCGCGCTCGCCCTGGATGCGCTCGGCGATGTCGAGGAGATAGCGGGAGTTGAAGCCGATCTCCATCGGCTCGCCCTTGTAAGCAGCCTCCAGCTCCTCCTCGGCGCTGCCCTGGTCGAGCGAGGTGGCCGACAGGGTCACCGTGCCCTTGGCGAGCGCGAGCTTCACCGCGCGCGACTTCTCGGTGGAAATGGTCGAGACGCGATCGACGGCGGCCGCGAACGGCTTGCACTCCACCTCCATCAGGCGATCGTTGCCGGTCGGGATCACCCGCTCGTAGTCGGGGAAGGTGCCGTCGATCAGTTTGGAGGTGAGCGTGATGTCGTCGAAGGAGATGCGGATCTTGGCATCCGACAATCCGACCTCGATGTCGCCGTCGGCCTCGTCGATCAGCTTGCGCCATTCGGTGACCATCTTGCGCGGCACGATCACGCCCGGCATGTCGGCGGCGCCTTTGGGGAGCGGCACGTCGAAACGGGCGAGGCGATGGCCGTCGGTCGCGACCGCGCGCAGCACCGGCACGCCATCGCGCTGCGCGGCGTGCAGGTAGATGCCGTTGAGGTAGTAGCGCGTCTCCTCGGTGGAGATGGCGAAGCGCGTATGGTCGATCAGCGCCCGCGCCGAGTCCGCCGGCACCACGAAGCCGTGGGGCAGGTCCTCGTCCCCGAGCGCCGGGAAATCGGCGGCGGGCAGGCAGGCGAGCTGGAACGTGGAGCGGCCCGAGCGCACCGTGATCTGGCCGTCGCCCTCGGCGGTCTCGACCTCGACCTGGGCGCCGTCGGGCAGCTTGCGGACGATGTCGTAGAGCGTATGGGCAGGCGCCGTGATCGCGGACATCGCGCCGGTCTCGGCCGCCACCTTCTCCGAGATCGCGAGCTCCATGTCGGTCGCCGTCAGGGTCAGGGTGCCCTTGGCCGCTTCCATCAGAACGTTGTTGAGGATGGGGATGGTGTTACGCCGCTCCACGACACTTTGGACATGGCCCAGGGACCGGAGCAGCGAAGCGCGTTCGATGGTGAATTTCATGGGCGAGCTGACAGCCTATATGACCCGTGCGCGGGCATTGGTCGTTCCTAGTGACGGGGGCTCCGGCCACGCCCGGATGGGCCGCCCGGAGCGGCACCCCGCCGCCCGGAACCCAGCGTCCCGGCGATCCGGATGCGGACCCCCCTGAGCCGGCCGCCCCCCTGCGCGGCCCCTTTGGGAGGGGCCGGAGCGCAGGCTTCGGGCCGGCGGTCGAGTATAGCAGGAGCCCTTGAAATCCCAAAGAAAAAGGGCCGTGGAACGGCCCCGGGAGGCCCCCCTGGGAGGGCCGGAATCCGCGGCTTTCGGGGGCTCAGGTCTCGAGCATCCGGCGCAGGAGCTCGACGTCCTCGGCGAAGCCCGCGTCGGTTGCCCGCAGCTCCTCCACCTTGCGCACGGCATGCATGACGGTGGTGTGGTCGCGGCCGCCGAACTTGCGGCCGATTTCCGGCAGCGAGCGCGAGGTGAGCTGCTTCGCGAGGTACATGGCGATCTGGCGCGGGCGGGCCACGGCACGGGCGCGGCGGGCCGAATGCATGTCGGCGATCCGCACGTTGAAATGCTCCGCCACGCGCTTCTGGATCTCCTCGATGGTGACCCGCCGGTCGTTGGCGCGCAGCAGGTCGTGGAGCACTTCCTGGGTCGCCTCCAGGGTGATGTCGCGGCCGACGAGCGTGGCATGGGCCACGACGCGGTTGAGCGCGCCCTCCAGCTCACGGACGTTGGACGTGATCTTGTGGGCCAGGAACTCCAGCACCTTCGGCGGTATCTGGACGCCCAGCTTCTCGCCCTTGGACTGCAGGATCGACAGGCGCAGCTCGTAGTCGGTCTGGTGGATATCGGCCACGAGGCCCCAGCCGAGGCGCGAACGCAGGCGCTCCTCCATTCCCTCGAGGTCCGAAGGCGACTTGTCGGCGCTCACCACCACCTGGCGGTTCTGATCCACCAGCGCGTTGAAGGTATGGAAGAACTCCTCCTGCGTGGTTTCCCGGCCGGATATGAACTGGACGTCATCGATCATCAGCACGTCCACCGAGCGGAACTGCTCCTTGAACGCCATGGTGTCCTGGAACCGCAGCGCCCGGATGAACTGGTACATGAACTTCTCGGCCGAGAGATAGATCACCCGGCGCGACGGGTCGGACTTGCGGATATGCCAGGCGATGGCATGCATCAGGTGGGTCTTGCCGAGCCCCACGCCGCCGTAGAGGAACAGCGGGTTGAAAGGCACCGTCGCGGCCTCCGCCACGCGCCGGGCGGCGGCATAGGCGAACTCGTTGGACTTGCCGACCACGAAATTGGCGAACTGGAAGCGCGGATCGAGCGGCGCCGAGATGTCCTCGCGCGCGGTGCCCGAGACGGCGGCACGCGATGTGGACTTCGCCTGGAAAGGGCGCGACGGCTTCGACGTCCCCGCCGCCGCTTCCGGCGGCTGGGTCGCCTGGCCATTGTGCGCTGACGGCGCGGCCACGCCCTGCGACGCCGGTGCCCCGCCACGCACGATGAGATCGACGACGCGGAGATTCACGTCCTGCTCGCGCAGGAGCTGGGTGATGCGCTCGAAGTAATGACGGCTGACCCAGTCGCGCATGAAACGCGTCGGCGCCGACACGACGGCCTTGCCGTCGGCGCAGGAATCGAGCTCGATCGGCGCAAGCCAGCTTTTGTATGCAGCGTCCCCGAATTCGGCGCGAAGCCGCTCCCTGACGCGATCCCACGTAGCGCTCATCCGCGCCTTACCCCCTCACCACAAGAATTCAGTTCGGATTAATCCTGCACCCACGGCAGGCCCGCCACCTTCCAGCCCTCGCGCTTGCCGCGATGGCGCTCGCCGTCTGGAGCCCCCTCAAACCCCCCGGCTATATTGTACGCCCGCCTGTATCCAAGCCGCGAAACCGCCTGGGCGGCGGCCCGGGAACGGGCACCGGAGCGGCACAGGAACAGCACCGGCGCCTCCTCCTTGCCGCCGGACGCCTTGACCTGCTTGGCGAACTCGGGATTGACCTGCATCGACGGAAACACCTGCCACGGAATCAACGCCGCGCGCTTGCCGACCTTGCCGAGGTCCGGCACCCCCACGAACATCCATTCGGGCTGGGTGCGGCAATCGACCAGGACGGCCTCCGGGCTTTCCTCGAGAATCTTCCAGGCCTGTTCGGGGGTAACGTCGCCCGCGTAACCATCCCCCGGAGCGATATCGCGCTCGGCGGCGGTCTTGCGATCATCTCCCGACATTGAATTCTCCCTGGCCTCGAGTCCGACGCGTCGTTGCGCGGTATGCGCGCCGATTGGCCCGATTCAATGCATCAACAAACGACATCGAAACGCAAACTCGCAACGACAATTGACTTGCTGCTGACGGCACGCTTCCGAAAACCATGCCGCGTCCACGATGCGATGGTGGACGCCACGCCGCCGCAGCGGCACCAAGAATGCCTCGAAATGAATCCCGAACGCGGAATTGAACAGAGCGCGACTCTAGCCAGCCCTCCCACGTCATGCAACGGGGCTGTAAGGGGAACGCGGAATTTTTTTCGGGAACGCGTCGGCGCCGTCACGAACTTACGGATGCACAAAGAAAAACGCGCCCTGGCGGGCGCGCTTCAACAAAACGGAAAAATGTCGGGGCGATGCCTTGCGGCATCTGCACGGTACCGCGCGGCCACACGACCGCGCGCTCGACCGCCGCTACGACAGCGCGCGGATGCGCGCGTTGAGGCGCGACAGCTTGCGTGCGACGGTGTTCTTCGCGAGCACGCCCTTGGTGACGCCGCGCTGCATTTCCGGCTGCGCCGCACGGAACGCTTCCGAAGCCGCGGTCTTGTCGCCGGCGGCGAGCGCGCTTTCGACTTTCTTGACGAAAGTGCGGATGCGGCTCAGCCGATTGCGGTTGATGATGGTCCGGCGCTCGGTTTGACGGATGCGCTTCTTGGCGGAACGGATATTCGCCATCGTGAAACTGCCTTTATAAAACTGTCGTGTCGTTCGGTCGATAGGGCGGCTTGGGGCCGCGCGCGCCTCTAGGCGCGAAAGGCCGTGTTTATAGTCCGGGGCAGCCCGAGCGTCAAGGGCGACGGGAAACGCGAGAAGCCCCGGAACGCCCGGAATCGGCCCTTTTCAGCGGGGACGCAGGCCGAAACGGACCGTCACGCGCTCCGGCGTTTCCTCCACCGCCAGCTCCAGCACCTCGGCCTCCCGCACGAAGCTCGCCGGGTTGACCGGGCGCCAGCCGAGCGACGGCAGGGTCGCGCCGTAGAACGCGAGCACCGCGCCGCGATCGACGCCGGGGCGTTTCGTGCCGGTGGCAAGCGCCTCGACGATGCGGCCCGTGGCGGCCTCGAACTCGACGCCGGCGCTCTGCACCTCGGCAAGTCCCGGCATCAGCGGCACGTCCTCGAGCGCGGCGAGGTAGCCCTGGGCGCGCGCGCCGGCCGCGAGCAGGACCGTGCAGAGCAGCGCGCACAGGAAATGGGCGGAGGCCTTCGTCATGGTCCGGGATGCTACCACATCGCAGGCCGCTTGGCAGGGGCGCCGTGGCGGGCCGGACGGCTCAGCGCTGGCGCGCCGGGCAATAGAACGTCGAGCGCTGGCCCTGCACGATGCGCCGGATCGCGCCCGCCGCGCAGACGCAGCCGGGGCAGCGGTCGCCCGCGCGGTCGTAGACCGCGAAGCTGTGCTGGAAGTAGCCGAGCTCGCCGTCGGGCCGGCGGTGGTCGCGCAGGCTCGAGCCGCCGGCCGCGATGGCCTCGCCCAGCACCGCGCGGATCGCCGTGACCAGCCTTTCGGCGCGCGCGCCCCGGATGCTGCCGGCGCGGCGGCGCGGCGACAGCCCCGCGCGGAACAGCGCCTCGCACACGTAGATGTTGCCGAGGCCCGCGACGTTGCGCTGGTCGAGCAGCGCCGCCTTGATCGTGGTCGCACGGCCGGCGAGCCGCCCGGCGAGCGCCTCCGCGGTGAAGGCGGGGTCGAGCGGCTCCGGCCCGAGCCCGGCGAGCAGCGGGTGGCGGTCGAGCGCGTCGGGCGCGACCAGCGTCATCAGGCCGAAGCGGCGCGGATCGTTGAACACCACGCGGGCGCCGGCGTCGGTCTCGAACGTCACGTGATCGTGGGGGCTCGGATCGCGCGGCGCGTTGGCCCGGCCCGGCCCCTCCACCACCATGCGGCCCGACATGCCGAGATGGACCAGCAGCACCTCGCCCGCGTCGTCGAAATGGGCCAGGAGGTACTTGGCGCGGCGCGCGAGCCGGGCGACGCGGCGGCCCTCGAGGCGGCGCGCGAAGCCCTCTGGGAAGGCGATGCGGAGGTCGGGGCGGCGCACGACGACCCGCGCGAGGCGCCGGCCCTCCAGCACGGGGGCGAGGCCGCGGCGCACGGTTTCCACTTCGGGGAGCTCGGGCATGGCGCGGAACGTAGCGGAAATCGGGCCCCTGCGCTATTGTCCGCCCGATGACCCAAGCGCCCGAAACCCCCGGCGCCGGCAACGAGCCGGAACGCGTGCCGTTCGGCGCCCTCGACGTGCCCGTGACCGAGAAGACGGCGCGCGTGCGCGGCGTCTTCGAGAGCGTGGCGCCGCGCTACGACCTGATGAACGACCTGATGTCGGGCGGCCTGCACCGGCTGTGGAAGGCCGCCGCCGTCGATTGGCTGCGCCCGCGCGCCGACCAGGACATCATCGACGTGGCGGGCGGCACCGGCGACGTCGCCCTGCGCATCGTCGCGGCGGCGGGCGGGGCCGCGGCCTTCGCCGCGCGGGGCGGCAGCGTGCGCGTGCTCGACATCAACGAGGCGATGATGACGGTGGGCCGCGCCCGGATCGCCGCGCCCGGCCTCGCCGGCACCGTCGCCTTCGCCGCCGCCGACGCCGAATCCCTGCCGCTGCCGGCCGCGAGCGTCGATGCCTACGTCATCGCCTTCGGGCTGCGCAACGTGACCCGGCCCGCGCGCGCGCTGGCCGAGGCCGCGCGCGTGCTGCGCCCGGGCGGTCGCTTCCTGTGCCTCGAATTCTCGCGCCCGCGCTGGCCGCTGCTGGGGCCGGTCTACGCGCGCTATTCCGACACCGTGCTGCCGTGGCTCGGCGCGCGCGTGGCGGGCGACGCCGAGGCCTACCGCTACCTCGTGGAGAGCATCCGCCGCTTCCCCGACCAGGAACGCCTCGCGGGCATGATCGCCGCGGCCGGCCTTTCCCAGGTCAAGGTGCGCGACCTCTCCGGCGGCATCGCCGCCATGCATTCGGCGTGGCGGATCTGACGTGCTGCACGGCGCCCGCAACCTCGCGCGGCTTGCGCGGCTCGCGCTCACGCTCGCGCGCCATGACGCGCTCGAGCCGCTGGCGGCGCTGGGCGTGCCGCCGTGGCTCGCGCGCGCCGCGCGCGTACTC
>JBJHBM010000074.1:0-6967 GCA_050485485.1 Alphaproteobacteria bacterium
CCGCCTACGGGGCCGCCGCCCGGGAGCTGTCCGCCGCGCGCGCGCGCGCCACCAAGGCGCTCGACGCCGCGGTCTCCAAGGAGCTGCCGCCGCTCAAGCTCGAGAAGGCGCGCTTCGCCACCCGGCTCGACCCTCTGCCCGAGGACCAGCATGGGCCCGCCGGCGCCGAGCGCGTCACCTTCGAGATCGCGACCAATCCCGGCACCGCGCCCGGGCCGCTGCACCGGGTCGCCTCGGGCGGCGAGCTGGCGCGCGTCATGCTCGCCCTGCGCGTGGTGCTGGCGGGCGGCGGCGCGGTGCCGACGCTGGTGTTCGACGAGGTCGATTCGGGCATCTCCGGCGCCACCGCCGCCGCGGTCGGCGAGCGCCTCGCGCGGCTGGGGCGCGAGCTGCAGGTGCTGGTCGTGACCCATTCGCCCCAGGTGGCGGCGCGCGGCCTGCAGCACCTGCGGGTCGAGAAGAGCGCCGCCCGCGACGCCGCCGCCACCCACGTCGCCGAGCTCGATCCCGCCGCGCGGCGCGAGGAGATCGCGCGCATGCTGGCAGGCGCCAAAATCACCGACGAGGCCCGCGCCGCCGCCGACCGGCTGCTCGCGGGGGGCGCCTGATGGCGCGCGCCGCGCACAAGGGCAAAGCCGCCAAGGGCGCCGCCGCCAAGGGCACCGCCGGAGGCGACAAGGCCACGCCGGCGGTCGAGACGCTCACCGCCATCGAGGCGGCGGCCGAGCTCGCCGACCTCGCGCGCCGCATCGCCCGCCACGACCGACTCTACCACCAGCAGGACGCACCCGAGATCCCGGACGCGGACTACGACGCGCTGCGCCGGCGCAACGACGCCATCGAGGCCCGCTTTCCCGAGCTGATCCGCGCCGACAGCCCGTCGCGGCGGGTGGGCGCGGCGCCCGCGGCGGGCTTCGCCAAGGTGCGCCACGCCGTGCCGATGCTGTCGCTCGACAACGCCTTCGACGCGGACGACGTGGCCGGCTTCTTCGCGCGCGTCCGCCGCTTCCTCGGCCTCGCGGAGGACGACGAGGTGGCGGTGGTGGCCGAGCCCAAGATCGACGGACTCTCGATCTCGCTGCGCTACGAGGACGGCTGCTTCCGCCAGGGCGCCACGCGCGGCGACGGCACCGAGGGCGAAGACGTGACCCGCAACCTCGAGACCGTCGCCGACCTGCCGCGCCGCCTCCCGGGCGCCGCGCCCGGCGTGCTCGAGGTGCGCGGCGAGGTCTACATGAGCAAGCCCGAGTTCGCCAAGCTCAACGAACGACGCGCGGCGGCGGGCGAGGCCGCGTTCGCCAATCCGCGCAACGCGGCCGCCGGCAGCCTGCGCCAGCTCGACCCGAAGGTCACGGCGGAACGCCCGCTGCACCTGTTCGCCTATGCCTACGGCGAGGTCGCGGGCGGCAAGGAAGGCCGCGCCGCACTCGGCAAGACCCATTGGGAGTTCCTGCAGCGGCTGCGCGACTGGGGCTTTCCCACCAACCCGCTCGCCCGGCTGTGCCGCGGCCGGGAGGAGGTGCTGGCGTTTCACGCCGAGATCGAGCGCCAGCGCGCGACGCTGCCCTACGACATCGACGGGGTGGTCTACAAGATCGACCGCTTCGACTACCAGGAGCGGCTCGGCTTCGTCTCGCGCGCGCCGCGCTGGGCCGTCGCCCACAAATTCGCCGCCGAGCAGGCGGAGACGGTCCTCGACGACATTCTGATCCAGGTGGGGCGCACCGGCACGCTCACGCCGGTCGCGGCGCTCCGCCCGGTGACGGTGGGCGGCGTGGTGGTGAGCCGCGCCACGCTCCACAACGAAGACGAGATCGCGCGCAAGGGCGTGCTGATCGGCGACCACGTGATCGTGCAGCGCGCGGGCGACGTAATCCCGCAGATCGTCCGCACCCTGCCCGAGCGCCGCAACGGCAAGGAGCGCCCGTTCCATTTCCCGAAGACCTGCCCATGCCCGCTCGCGACCCCCGTCGTGCGCAAGGAGGGCGAAGCCGCGACGCGCTGCTCGGGCGAGCTCGCCTGCCCGTTCCAGCAGGTCGAGCGGCTGATCCACTTCGTCTCGCGCGATGCCTTCGACATCGACGGCCTCGGCGAGAAGCAGGTGCGCGCCTTCTTCGAAGACGGCCGCATCCGCACCCCGGCGGACATCTTCGACCTCGCCGAGCGGGACGCCGCGGCCGAGGTGCCCGTCGCCGAGCTCGACGGCTGGGGCGAAAGGTCGCGCGACAACCTGTTCCGGGCGATCGAGGCGCGGCGCCGCATCGGCCTCGCCCGCTTCATCTACGCGCTCGGCATCCGCCAGGTGGGCGAGGCGACCGCGCGGCTGCTGGCGCAGGCCTACGGCACGCTGCCGGCGTGGCAGGCGGCGATGACCGCCGCCGCGCGCGAGCGCAAGGCCCGCCCCGACGCCGCCAGGCCCGAGGAGGTGGGCGAGGCCTATGCCGGACTGTGCGGAATCGAATCGATCGGCATGAGCACCGCCGACGACATCTGCCGGTTCTTCACGGAGCCCCACAACCTCGACGTCATCGAGGCGCTGGAGGCGCGGATCACGGTCGAGGACGCGCCGCGCGCGGCGGCGGCCGATTCTCCGTTCGCGGGCAAGACCCTCGTCTTCACCGGCACGCTCTCCACCATGACCCGCAACGAGGCCAAGGCCCGCGCGCTCGCCGCCGGAGCCCGGGTCGCGGGCTCGGTCTCGAAGAACACCGACTTCGTGGTGGTGGGCGCGGACGCCGGCTCCAAGGCGGACAAGGCCAGGGCGCTCGGCGTCGCGGTGCTGAGCGAGGCCGAGTTCCGCGACCTGGCGGGGTTATGAGCGCGGCCGCCGTCCGGGCCTACCTGCAGGGGAGTAGAGAAACCCTGGGCGCAACCCCGCTCCTCATCGTCCGAACAGGCCCTTGAGCTGGTCCAGCGGGCTGGCGGGGGCTTCCTTCCTTTCGCCTTCGCCCGATGGCGCGGTGCCACCGCCCCTGCCTCCGGGCAGCAGCCCCTTCAGACCCTCCAGCGCCTTGGAGGGATCCTTCAGGATGCCGCTGAGATCCGGCTTGTAGCTCAGGTTGCTCCACGGTCCCGAGACCACCACCGGCACCATGATCCCCGCCACGTCCGCCTTCCCGCCCTGTCCTTCCGTCGTCGCCACGACCCTGGGCTCGACGCGATAATCGACCGTCTGCCGCGGGATGTTGACGGTCCCCCGGCCGCCGACCCGCAGCAACGGGGACAGGAGCGTCAGGTCGTCGTTCTTCAGGATGCCGTTCGCGATCATATAGCTGCCCGACAGTTCCGCGAAGTCGGTCTTTTGCGTCTCGCGCGCCTTGGGGTCCAGGAAGGCGCTCGTCACGTTCCGCACCATGGCACCCAGGTTTATCCCGCGAACGGCCCCGTCCAGGAACTTGACCTGGCCCTTGCCGTTGAGGTTGGAAACCATGGCGCGCTGGCTGCCGCCGCGCATCGCGAACGCGATGTCGCCGTCGAGCCGTCCTTCGAGGCGTTCCAGGCCGATGGCGTCGGTCAGCGCCGCATTGGCATCGATGCCGGCCAGCTTCATTTGCGCCGATATCGCGGGCGTGTTCGCGGAGCCGTCCACGACCACGGTCGCCGTGCCGTTGCCCTTGTAGAGCGCCATCTCCTCCAGCCGCGTCGTCAGACGGCCGCCCTTGAGGGCGGCGACGACCCGGCTCTTTCCGATCCTGATCTCGCGCATGACGAGCCCGGCGATGGCGAGCTTCGCATCGACGTCGACCTGGCGCAGAGCCGAAAGGTCGATCGGCTCGTCGCTCCATTCGCCCGCGGCCTGGCCGGCCGGAGCGGACGGCGCGGGAGCGGCGCCCTTCCCCTTCTCGGCGGGCGGCGGCAGGTAGGGGTTGATGTCGATCACGTTGGTGGCGAGGTCCGCGCTGACATACGGGCGCTGGGCGCGGTTCTCGTAGCGGAAGTTGCCGGTCCCCTCGATCTCGTCGAATTTCAGCTTCGCCTGCGTGAAGCTGTAGCTCTGGCCTTCGATGCCGACGCGGCCCGAAATCCGCAGGACGCCGAAGCCCTTGCCGCCGTCCTGGAGCGGCTGGCCGGCCCAGGCGGCCAGGTTGCGGACCGAGGGCACGTCGAGATCGAGATCCCCCGAGGCCACGAGCTGCTTGGCCTGCGCGGCCTCGCCCTTGAAGCCCAGCTTCACGGGATTGGACGAAAGCGCAACCGCAAGCCCGGTCCGGTTTCCGTTGAGGAACGCATTCGGATTTTCCACGTCCAGCGTCAGCGTAATCCTCTCGCTGTTCCAGACCAGCGCGCCGTCGGCCTTCAGCGGCGCATCGAGCGCAGGCAGGGACACCGACATGTTGACGTCCTCGACCGCATGGTGCGCGCCGGAGCGCGCGTCGCGGTAGGAAAGCCGCCCCTCGACGAGGCGCACGTCGTCCAGCCTGAGGCCGCCCAATCCGGTCCCGTCGCCACCCGTGCCGTCACGGGCGGCTCCATCCGGCCTCGGCGCCGCCCCGGCCTTGCCGTCCGCGAACTGCCAGTTGGGACGCCCCTGCTTATCGACCTCGAGGTTGATGACGGGCCTACGGAGAACGAATCGCTTGACCTCGACGGTCCCGCTCAGGAGCGGGAACACCGCCACCTGGACGTCCAGTGCCTCTATCGAGGCCATCACCGGCGCCTCCGCGCCCGTCGCGTTCGCCAGGGAAACCTTCTCCGCGGACAGCGCGACATTGGGCAGCAGCGAGACCTTCAGCGCGCCGTCGATCCGCGCCTCGCGACCGGTGGCGCGCTCGATCTGGGCCAGAAGCTGCGGCTTGTAGGCTTCGACGGGGATCAGCGCGGGAGCGGCCACGAGGGCGCCGACCAGCAGCGCGAGAACGAGACCGAGTCCGATCAACAGCTTTTTCATGGCTCTCTCCCGAAGCTGGTCCCTGGTTCGAAAACCGGCCCCTCCGTCTCCAGCGCCTTGCCGATCACACGCACACGCCGGGCGCGCGGCTCATTCTCTTAAGATAATGCCTGGCGACACCCCGTCCAATCCCAAAGCTCCCGGAACGGCTTGGACGGGCGCGGGATCGGGCCGCCGCGCCAAGGACGGAAGGGACCGGTCAGACCGGTGCCGTCGCCTTGCGCAGCCAGGCGCGGGCCGCGGCATCGAGCAGCGGAGAAAGCGTCGCGCGCACGCGCGCGTGATAGGCGTCGAGCCAGACCTTCTCCTCGGGCGCGAGCAGGGCGGGCGCGACCAGCGCGCGCTCGACGGGGGCGAGCGTCAGCGTCTCGAAGGCGAGCATCCGGCGCCCGCCGGCACCCCTGCCGTCGGCCCTGACCGCGACGAGATTCTCGATGCGGATGCCGTAGGCGCCGGTCTTGTAGTAGCCGGGCTCGTTGGAGACCACCATCCCGGGGCGCAGCGCGACCGTGTTGGGCACCTGGGAGATGCGGTGCGGCCCTTCGTGGACGTTGAGGAAATGCCCGACGCCGTGGCCGGTGCCGTGGTCGTACTCGAGCCCGGCCCGCCATAGCGCGTCGCGCGCCAGCACGTCGAGCTGCGAGCCGGACGTCCCTTCCGGGAAACGCGCCAGCGCGAGCCGGATATGGCCCTTGAGCACGCGCGTGAAATGATCCTTCATCGCCGCCGCGGGCGGGCGCCCGCCGCCGACGAAGACGGTGCGCGTCACGTCGGTGGTGCCGTCGAGGTACTGGGCGCCCGAGTCGAGCAGGAAGATCTCCCCGGGGCGCAGGCGGCGATTCGTCGCCTCGGTGGCGCGGTAGTGGACGATGGCGCCGTTGGGGCCGGCGCCGGCGATGGTCGGGAACGACAGCCCCTGGAAGCCGGCGCCTTCGGCGCGCATGCCCTCGAGCACATGGGCGGCCTCCATCTCCGTGAGGCCGCCCTTGGGCGCGCGCGCGGCGAGCCACGCGAGGAAGCGCGTGAGCGCGGCGCCGTCGCGCACGTGGGCGGCGCGGATGCCGGCGAGCTCCACCCGGTTCTTGCAGGCCTTGGGAAGCTGGCACGGGTCCGCGCCCTCGCGGATCGCGGCGCCCGCGCGCGCAAGACGCCGGGAGACCCAGGCCGGCGCGCCGGCGGGATCGGCGAGGACCATGCGCTTGCGGCGCCCGAGCGCATCGAGCGCCGGGCCGAAATCGGCGAAGCCGCGCACCGCGACGCCCGCGCCGAGATGGCGCTCGGCCTCCGCCGTCAGCTTGCGCGGATCGGTGAAGAGCTGCACCCGGCCGTCGCGGGCGAGGACCGCGAAGGCGAGCGGCAGCGGTGAGGTCTCGACGTCGCCGCCGCGCACGTTGAGCAGCCAGGCGATCGAATCGGGCGCGGTGAGGATCGCCGCGTCCACGCCGTCGGCGGCGAGGCCGGCGGCGAGGCGCGCGCGCTTGGCGGCGGACGCTTCGCCCGCGTAGCGCGCCGCCAGCGGGCGAATGGGCGAAACCGGCGGCGCCGGGCGGTCGCGCCACACGGCGTCGACGGGATTGCGGGACAACGCCTTGAGCGTGGCGCCCGCCGCGCGGCAGGCGGTCTCGAAGCGCGTCACCTCGCGCGGGGTCAGCAGCCACGGGTCGTAGCCCAGCACCTTGCCGCGCGCGAGATTGGCCGCGACCCACTGGGCCGGCGGGCGGCGCGCGACGTGCTGGATGGCGAACCGGGCGGGATCGACCTCGCGCCTGGCCTGCAGGGTGTAGCGCCCGTCCACGAACAGCGCCGCGCGGTCGGCGAGCACCACCGCCATGCCGGCCGAGCCGGTGAAGCCGGTGAGCCAGGCGAGGCGCTGGGCGGCCGCAGGCACGTATTCGCCCTGGTGGGCGTCGGCGCGGGGCACGATGAAGCCGTCCACCCCCTGCGCCGCGAGCCGGGCGCGCAGCGCCGCCAGGCGCTCCGGCAGGGGAAGACCGGCCGGGCCCGGCGCGGCGTCCATCCGCGCGCGCAGCGCGGCAAGCTGGGTGCGCAGCGCCGCCGAAGGCCGCGCCGCCACCAGCG
>JBJHBM010000075.1:0-6612 GCA_050485485.1 Alphaproteobacteria bacterium
CGGCGCGCCGTCTCGGGGTCGCGGTCGGCAAGCTCGGCTTGGACGGCGGGGGGACCGTTTCCGGCGAGGCGCGCGCGCAGGCGCGCGCGCACCTCGGGCGGAATCTCCGGGACCGGCGCGATGCCCGCCATCAGCGCCCGCAGGTAGAGCCCGGTGCCGCCGACCAGGATCGGCACGCGCGCGGCGGCGCGGGCCTGCGCGATTGCCTCCAGCGCCAGCGCACGCCAGCGCCCGGCCGAGCACGGATCGTCCGGCTCCAGCACGCCGTAGAGCGCATGGGGCGCGCGGGCGCGGGCGGCGGCGTCGGGTTGCGCGGTCAGGATCTCGAGGCCGCGGTAGACCTGCATCGAATCGGCGTTGACGATCGTCGCGCCGCCGCCCTCGGCCGCGAGCCGCTCCGCCGCCGCCAGCGCGAGCGACGACTTGCCCGACGCCGTCGGGCCGGCGACGACGAGGACGGTCGCGACGCTTTGCCCCGTCATCGCGCGGCGCTCAGTCGAGGACGAGCGAGACCAGGCCGTCGGCGAGCTTGGGCTCGAACCAGGTGGACTTGGGCGGCATCACCTGGTCGTCGTCGGCGACCGCCATCAGGTCGGCGATGGAGGTGGGATGGAGCGCGAAGGCCACCGCCCAGCCCGCCGCGACGCGGGCTTCCAGCCCCTCGAGGCCGCGGATGCCGCCGACGAAGTCGATGCGCTTGTCGGTGCGGGGATCGCCGATGCCGAGGATCGGCGCGAGCAGCCGGTCCTGCAGCAGGCTGACGTCGAGCCGGGCCACGGGCGACATGTCCTTGCCGGGCCGGTCCTTGAGCGCGAGGCGGTACCAGCGCCCGCCGAGATACATGCCGAAGGTGCCCGGCGCTTCGGGCCGCGCGCGGCCCTCGGCCGGGGCGACCTCGAACGCACCCCGCACCCTGTCGAGGAACGCCGCCTCCGTGAGCCCGTCGAGGTCGCGCACCACGCGGTTGTAGTCGTAGATGCGGACCTCGTCCTCGGGGAAGCTCACCAGCAGGAAGTAGTCGAAGGGGCGCGTGCCCGCCGGACGGGAATCCCCGGCGCCGCGCGCGGCGGCGACGCGCGAGGCGGCGGCGGAGCGGTGGTGGCCGTCGGCGATGTAGATCACGTCCATGCCGTCGAAGGCGGCGTTGACGGCGACGATGTCGGCATCCGCGTCCACCACCCAGAGCGTGTGGGTCACGCCGGCGAGCTCGACCTCGTAGGCGGGCGGGCGCGCCGTGGTCGCCGCGACCACGGCGGCGAGCCGCGCGTCGCGACGGTGGATCGTGAACACCGGCCCGGTCTGCGCGCCGGTCGCCTCGATCTGGCGGACGCGGTCGTCCTCTTTGTCGGGACGGGTGAACTCGTGGCGACGGATGCGGTTGGCGTCGTAGGCCGCGACCGAGCCGCCGCCGACGATGCCGGTCTGGACGCGCGCGCCCATCTTCAGGCGGTAGACGTAATAGCAGGGCTTGGGATCGCGCCGCAGCACGCCCTCCGCCACCATCGCGGCGAGGTTCGCGGCCGCCTTGGCATAGACCGCGGGCGCGTAGGGGTCGGTGCCCTCGGGCAGGTCGATCTCCGCCTTGGAGACGTGCAGGAACGAGTACGGCCGCCCCCGGGCGAGCGCGCGCGCTTCCTCGCTGGAGACCACGTCGTAGGGCGGCGCCGCCACGTCGGCGGCGCGCTCCGGGGCGGGACGCAGGGCGGCGAAGGGACGGAGAAGCGGCTCGGCGGTCAAGGACGGCTCCTGGGTCTGATGCGGACGGGCCCGGGATTACTAGAGCATTCTTCCGCGCGGTTGAACCGCGATTCCGCGCAAGCGAAGGGCCGCCCATGGGGCGGCCCCGCGTCGTCCCGGAATGCCGCGGCGGCTCAGGAAACCGGCAGCACGATGAACTGGCGCACGCGCTTGCGCTCGGTGAGCAGCAGCACGGTCTTGCGCTTGGCCTCCTTGGCCTTCTCGATCAGGGTCTTGAACTCCTCGGGCGAGCCGACGGTGTCGGGCGCGACCTCGATGATGAGATCGCCCGGCTGCAGCCCGGCCTTCTTGCCGGGGCTGCCTTCCTTCACGTCGGTGACGAGCACGCCCTTGGCACGGGTGTCGAGCTTGTAGCTCTCGCGCAGGGTCTCCTTGAGCGGGGTCAGCGTGAGGCCGAGGAGTTGGATCGACGATTCGTCGGTGACGCCCGATTCCGCGAGCGCCTTCTCGTCCTCCGGCAGTTCGCCGACACGGACCTTGAGCTCGACCGGCTTGCCGTTGCGGATCACGCCGACGCGCACATCGCGGTCCACCGGAGTTTCGGCCACCATGCGCGGCAGGTCGCGCATCTCCGGCACCGGCCGGCCGTCGAAGCTGACGACCACGTCGCCGGCGCGGATGCCCGCGCGCTCGGCCGGGCCCGCCTCGGTGACGCCGGCGACGAGGGCACCGCGCGCCTTGTCCATCTCGAGGCTCTCCGCGATCTGGTCGGTCACGGTCTGGATGCGCACGCCGAGCCAGCCGCGGCGCACGCGGCCGTGATCGCGAAGCTGCTCGATCACCGTCCGTGCCTGCGCGGAAGGAATGGCGAAGCCGATGCCGATGGAGCCGCCCGAAGGCGAGTAGATCGCCGTGTTCACGCCGATCACCTCGCCCGCCATGTTGAACATCGGGCCGCCCGAGTTGCCGCGGTTGATCGAGGCGTCGGTCTGCAGATAGCTGTCGTAGGGCCCCGAATTGATGTCGCGCTTGCTGGCCGAGATGATGCCGGCCGTGACCGTGCCGCCGAGCCCGAACGGATTGCCGATGGCGAGCACCCAGTCGCCGACGCGCGACTTCTCCGAATCGCCCCAGGTGACGGCGGGCAACGGCGCGCGCGGCTCGACCTTGAGCAGCGCGAGGTCGGTCTTCGGGTCGCGGCCGATGATGCGCGCCTTGAGGTTGGTGTCGTCATGGAGGATGACGGTGATCTCCTCCGCGTCCTCGATGACGTGATGGTTGGTGACGATATAGCCGCGCGGATCGACGATGAAGCCCGAGCCGAGCGAGTTGGAGCGCCGCGGCGCGCTGTCGGGCCGGTTGCGTTCGAAGAAGTCGCGGAAAAACTCCTCGAACGGCGAGCCCGGCGGGAACTGCGGAATCTCGGGGCCGCGCTCGGTGCGGCGCGTGACCTGCGTGGTGGAGATGTTCACCACCGAGGGCAGCAGCTTCGCGGCGAGGTCCGCGAAGCTTTCGGGCGCGGTGCGCGCCTCGGGGGCCGTGCCCAGCGGCACCGTGGCGATCATCGCCACCGCCACCACGACCGCCGCCGAGCGGCGCAGGAAGCCGCGCGCGCGCGGCCCGTGGACGTGCCGGCCGCCTTCGGACAACGTGCTCGACGTGAGGGAGTTCGTCGCCTGGGTCAAAGTCCTCTCCATGACAAGCGCTACGATTCGACACGACGGGCCAAGAGCGAAACGCACGGTTACGGACACGCGATACGCGGGACGAAGAAACTTGCGTTTTCGGGCGAGACGCCCCGGCCACCGCCCCTGATCCGCGATCAT
This sequence comes from Alphaproteobacteria bacterium, assembly GCA_050485485.1. Lineage (GTDB taxonomy): Bacteria > Pseudomonadota > Alphaproteobacteria > SMXQ01 > SMXQ01 > WHSO01. The sequence continues at coordinate 3,525 of JBJHBM010000075.1, forward strand.
TCCAAAATCCGTCGCGGGGCCAACGTCGCTCCGCGAGGGATAGGGAACGAATATGGTTCAAATATGGCACCTTCCGCCGCGCGCTGCCACCGGGACGGCACGCGCACCGGCGTGCGACGATCAAGGAAAGCCGGCGAGCGCCGCACGGACGGCGGCGAAGCCGAGACCGCCGTCGCCCGTGCCGTCGCCCGCGACATGCGCGAGCACGAGCAGGAACGCGGCGCCGCCCACGGCGGCGGCGAGGCCGAGGCGGCGAAGACGCTCCGGCGCGAGCGTAGCGACCTGCGCCATCGCGCGCCGGAGCGCATCCGGGAACAATGCCATCGCCACGCCCTCGACCACGACGGCGAGGCCGATGAAGGTGAGAATCTCGATTCCCATGCCCCCGGCCCCATGCCCTCGGCGGCGTCGGATGCCCCGCGCTAGGGTTGCCCCTTGGCCGTCGCCCCCGCGCCGTCGAATCCGCCGAGCTGGTTGAAGTAGCGGAAGAACTCGCTGTCGGGCGACAGCACGAGGCTGGTCTCCCCGCGCGCGAAGGTCTCCTGGAACGCCTGCATGCGGCGATAGAACTCGTAGAATTCCGTCGCCTGGCCGCCGTAGGCCTTGTTGTAGATGGCCTGTGCGGTGGCGTCGCCCTCGCCCCGGAGCTGCTCGGACTCGCGCCGCGCCTCGGCCAGGATCACCGTGCGGTCGCGGTCGGCCTCGGCCCGGATGCGATCGCCGATCTCGGCGCCCTGGGCGCGGAACTCGCGCGCCTCGCGCTCGCGTTCCGAGCGCATCCGGGCGTAAATCGCTTCCGAGTTGGCCTGGGGCAGGTCGGCGCGACGGATGCGCACGTCCACCACCTCGATGCCGAGCTGCCGGGCCTCGCGGTTCACGCGCTCCAGAATCTCCTCCATGATGCGCACGCGCTGCTCGGACAGCAGCGCCTGCAGCGGGAAGCGGCCCACCACGGCGCGGGTCGCCGCGTTGACGAGCCGCCCGAGCTGAATCCTGAGCCCCGCCTCGTTGCGGACGGTCTGAAAGAAGCGCAGCGGATCGACGACGCGGTAGCGCGTGTAGGTGTCCGCCACCACGCGCTTGGCGTCGCCCGCGATGATCTCCTCCGCCGTCGGGTCGAGATCGAGCAGGCGCAGGTCGTAGTAGATCACGTTCTGCAGGAACGGCATCTTGAACTTGAGGCCCGGTTCGCGGACCACGCGCTTGGGTTCGCCGAACTGCAGCACCAGCGCCTGTTCGGTCTGGTGGACGACGAATACGGACGAAAAGCCGACGACGCCGAGCGCGACGACGACGATGCCGAGAATCATGCCGATGCGGTTGTTCATCGGGAACCTCCCTGGACCGCGGTGCCGGTCCCCGTGCCCGCCGGCGCGGTGCCCCGCGCGGCGTTGCTGCGTTTCTGAATCTCGGGCAGGGCCAGGTAGGGCACCACGCCCGAGGCGCCGGCCCTGCTGTCGATGATGATGGCCGGGTTGCGGCTCAGCACCTCCTGCATGGTCTCGAGGTAGAGGCGCTGGCGCGTGATCTGCGGCGAGGAGCGGTATTCGTTATAGAGCGAGAGGAAGCGGCTCGAATCGCCTTCCGCCCGCGCCACCGTCTGGCGCTTGTAGCCTTCGCCCTCCTGGACGATCTTGGCGGCCTCGCCCCGGGCGCGGGGCAGCAGGTCGTTGCGATAGGCCTCGGCCTCGTTGCGCTGGCGCTCGAGGTCGGCGCGCGCGCTCTGGACGTCGCGGAACGCGTCCACCACCTGGGGCGGCGGGTCGGCCCGCTGCATCTGGAGTTGGGTGACCTGGATGCCCGAGCCGTAGTTGTCGAGGATCTGCTGCAGCAGGCGCTGGGTATCGGTCTCCACCTGCTGGCGTCCCTCGGCCAGGATCGGCTGGATGTTGGTGCGGCCGATGATCTCGCGCATCGCGCTCTCGGCCGCCGCCTTCACCGTCTGCTCCGGGTTGCGGATGTTGAACAGGAATTTGCCGGCATCGTTGATGACCCAGAACACCACGAAGTTGATGTCGACGATGTTCTCGTCGCCGGTGAGCATCAGGCTTTCCTCGGGCACGTTGCGGGTGCCCACGCCGGTCGCGGTCGCGCCCGCCGAGCGGAAGCCGATGTCGACCCGGTTGACCGCGGTGACGCGCGGGGTCAGCGCCGATTCGATCGGGCTCGGCAGATGATAGTTGAGGCCGGGCTGGGTGGTGCGGACCCACTGGCCGAAGCGCAGCACCACGCCCTGCTCGTCGGGCTGGACCCGGTAGAAGCCGGACGCGAGCCAGATCGCGATGCCGAGCAGCAGGATCAGCACGATGCCGCGCGAGGAGCCGACGCCCCCCGGCATGATCGACTTGAGCTTGTCCTGGCCGCGGCGCAGCATCTCCTCGAGATTGGGAGGCTGTGGCCCCCCGAAGCCGCCGCCGCCGGAGCCCCACGGCCCCTGGCCGCGCCCTCCGCCGCCGCTGCTGCTGCCACCGCCCGATCCCCAAGGGCTGCCGCCCCCGCCTTGCGTGTTCCAGGGCATGACGCCGTCCTTTCCTTCGAAACCATTTGTGGTGTTCGGCCGTCCCCGCCTGCCACGAGCCGGGGCGCCGTCGGGATGCACGCGCGAAATCCGCACTCGGCTTTGATTCCGCGGCCGCGTCGTCTATATGCAGCGATATATACGGCAGCTTGGGGGGCGGCGCAACGCAAGCCGGTACCGAAGCCGCCGCGATTTTCCGCGATTTTCCGGGCCCGGCATCCGAAAAGGCAGGCACACATGGACAGCAAGCGCGCAACCGTCACCGAGGCCGAGGTGCGCGACGCCCTCGCCAGCGTCGTCGATCCCGACCACGGCCGCGACATCGTCGCGCTGGGGCGCGTCTCCGGGCTGGTGGTGCGCGACGGCAACGTCGGATTCGCGATCGAGGTCGAGCCCGAGCGCGGTCCCCGGCTCGAGCCCCTGCGCCGCGCCGCCGAGGAGGCGGTGATGCGGCTGCCGGGCGTGGTCTCGGTCACCGCCGTGCTGACCGCCGAGCGCGCGCCCGCCGCCTCGGCGCCCGCAACCGCGCGTGGGGACGTGCGCGCCGCGCGCCGCCAGGCGCAGGCGCCC
>JBJHBM010000076.1:0-6536 GCA_050485485.1 Alphaproteobacteria bacterium
GCCCCCGGCCGCCCCGGCGTCCCGGGCGGCGAGGGGCGTGATGCCGAGATGGCGTTCGAGCGCCGCGATCACCCGCTCCGCCACGTGCTCCGCCGATTCCTCGCCGGTCTCCACCGTGACGTCGGCTTCGGCATAGACCGGGTAGCGACTTTCGATCAGCCGTTCCAGCACGGCGCGCGGATCATCATTCTTGAGCAACGGGCGTCCGCCGCGCCGGCCGGTGCGCCTGACCAGGGTGTCGAGATCGGCCTTGAGCCAGACGGAGATACCGCGTGCGCGGACGGCGGCACGGGTGGCAGCGTCCATCCAGGCGCCGCCACCGGTCGCGACCACCCGGGGCGGCCCCGCCAGCAGCCGGACGATCACGCGGCGCTCGCCGGAGCGGAATACGGCCTCGCCGTCGCGGGCGAAGATGTCCTCGATGGTGGCGCTCGCGGCGGCCTCGATCTCCTCGTCGGCGTCGACGAAAGGCAGCCCCAGGCGGGCCGCCAGCAGCCGGCCCACCGAGGTCTTGCCGGCGCCCATCAGGCCGACCAGCACCACCGCCCGGTCGAGACGGGACGGCGCAGGGCGGTCGGCGGTGTCGGTATCGGCGGGCATGGTCCTGTTCGGGGCCGTGCCGGGTGCCTTGCGGCGGGGCAGGGCCGCCGCCGTAGGGTGGCGGAGGGGCAACGGCTGCCGCAAAATAGCCATACTCGAATTTTAGTGTAAACATAATAAGATGCGGGTGCCCGGCGGAAGGGCGCTCCGTGCGCGCAGGCGGGCTCGCTCGTTCCCGGGCGATCGTTACATCATTAGAGACGGGTACGCGCTTCGCCGCGCCGAGCTGACACATGAACATGATTTCCCGTATCGTCTTCGCGCTGCTTGCCGTCGTGGTCCTCGGCGGCGCCGTCTTCCTGGCCAGCTGGGATATTCCGGCACCGTCCGCGCCGGTCGAGAAGGTCATTCCCAATGATAGCGTGCTGCGCTAGGCACACCGCCGCGGCAGCGGCGCTCGCCGCGCTGCTCGCGGGCGTGCCCGCCGCGGCGCAGGACGCGCCGGTGTCGCTCGCGCCGCCGGTCTCGCTTGCGCCCGGGCCGGATGCCCCTCCGGGCGCCGATCCGGCGACGTCGCCCCAGACCGCGCCGTCCGATCCCGTTGCCGGCATCCGCGTGGACACGCTGCAGGAGCTCGATCCGGGTTCCGTCGGGCTGCTGGACGCGGCTTCGGGCGGTTTCGGGGTCGCCATGTGGCACGGCACGTCGCGCGCCCTGGTCGAGCGGCTGTTGCCCGGCCTCGCGCCGCCGACCGCCTCGGCGACGGCGCGCTCGCTCTATCGCCGGCTGCTGCTGTCGGCTGCCGAGACCCCGGCAGGCCGCGGCGCTGCGGCCGGGCCCAGCCTGCTCGCGCTGCGCATCGACCGCCTGATGGCGCAAGGAGACGTGGCGTCCGCCCAGGCGTTGCTGCGGCTGGTTCCGTCGCGTGTCGAGGAAGAGGCGATCGCGCGCGCGCGCGCCGAGGTCGCCTTCCTCATGAACGACAACGCCAGTGCCTGCGGTGAGGTCCGCGCCTGGCTCGGCCGCTCGTCGGACGTGCTGTGGCAGAAGGGCCAGGTGTTCTGCCAATTGCTGGCGGGCGAAGGCACTGGCGCCATGATCGGCGCCGGGCTGATGCGCGAACAGGGTGTCGAGGATTCCGCCTTCTTCGCCCTCGCCCGCATGCTGGGAGGCGAAGCGGGCATCGCGGCGGAAGGATTCGAGCGTCCCGAACCGCTTCATGTCGCCATGATGCGCGCGGCCAAGGTCCGGCTGCCGCCGGGCGTGGCGGCGGAGGGCGCCCCCCGGGTGTTGCGCGCCGTGGCGGCGAGCCCCAATGCCGATATCGAGACGCGGCTCGAGGCCGCCGAGCGCGCCGAGGGGCGCGGTGCGCTCGATGCCGAGTCCCTGCGCCAGCTTTACCTCGCTGTCGACTTCGCGCCCGACGAGATCGCAGCCGCGCTCACGGCGGCCGGCAACCTGCCGCCGGTGCGCGCCCGGGCGCTGCTCTACCGCGCCCTGCGCGGCCAGGCCGTGGCGCCGGCACGGGCCGAGATCGTGTCGCGCGCGCTGGCGCTGGCCCGCGACCAGGGCCGCTTCGGCACGGCGGTGCGGGTGTTCCTGCCCGCGATCGCGGGCACGGAGCCCGGCCCCGACTTGGTGTGGTTCGCGCGCGACGCCGCCGGCGCGCTCTACCTGGGCGGCGCCTACGCCGCCGCCGGACGCTGGTACGCGCTGGCCCGCTCGCAGCCGGCCGCGCAGGCGGAAGCCGGGACGATGCCCGCCGACATGGGGCTGTGGCCGCTCGCCACCGTGGCGGCGCTGCCGCCCGCCACGGCCGAAACGACGGGGGGCGCCACCACCGTGATCTCGGGCGCGTCCGTCGGCATGATCCCGGTGCCGGTGGCGGAGGTGCCGCTCACGGCCCTCGACCCGGCCAAGGACGGTTTCGACGAGGCCATGTTCGAGCGCTGGTGGACGGCGGCGGAAGCGTTGGGCGAGGAGGCCCGGCTGGACCGGGCCGCGCGCCTGCTGGCGGTGGCCGAGGCGCTCGGCGCCCGCGTCGGCGACGACGCCTGGGCCCGCCTCGTGACGGTATCGGGGACGGGCGGCAACGTGCCGTCCGCGGCCCTCGTCGCGGCGCTGAGGCGCGCGGCGGAGGCGGGCCGCGTGGGGGAGACGGTGCTGCTTGCGCTCGCGGCGCTCGGCACGGAGCCGCCTCATGCGGCGGACCCCCGGCGCATCGCGCCGGTCGTAAAGGCTTTGACGGACGTCGGTCTCGCCGACGACGCCCGCGCGTTGGCCATCGAGGCAGTCCACGGCGGTTGATCGAGGTCCGGCACGGCCGGCTCAGGGGGCATCCATGGCGCGTCATCGCGCGAATTTCGTACAACCCAATGCGGCGGGGCCGCACGTCGATGCTTTTGCCGAAATGCTGGCGGCGGAGCGCGGCGCATCTCTCAACACCATCAGCGCCTATCGTCAGGATCTCCTCGACTTCGCGCGTTACATCGACACCGGCGGCGCCACGCTCGCAAACGCCGACGGCGCCATGATCCGGGGTTATCTCGCCCATCTCGCCGAGGGTGGTCGCAACGCGCACACCGCGGCGCGCCACCTCTCGGCGCTGCGCCAGTTCTATCGGTTCCTGCACGGCGACGGCGTGCGCGCCGACGATCCCACCGCCGGCATCGACAGCCCGCACCGCGCGCGCTCGCTGCCGCGCACCCTGAGCGAGGCCGACGTCGAGCGCCTGTTCAAGGCCGCGCGCACCCACCTGGGACGCCCGGGCACGCGGCTGCGCGCCCTGCTCGAGATCATCTATGCGACCGGCCTGCGCGTCTCGGAACTGGTCGGCCTGCCGGTCTCCGCGCTCGCCGGTGACGGCCAGTTCCTGCTGATCAACGGCAAGGGCGGCAAGGAGCGCCTCGTGCCGCTGTCCCAGCCCGCCCATCGCGCGCTCGACGAATGGCTCGAGCAGCGCAAGGCGATGATCGGCGACGCCCACAACAAGTGGCTGTTCCCGACCGGCGCCGCCGAGGGGCATCTCACGCGCCAGCGCTTCGCGCAGATGCTGAAGGAGCTGGCGGCGGAGGCCGGGCTCGACCCCCGTGCCGTGTCGCCTCACGTCCTGCGCCACGCCTTCGCCAGCCACCTGCTCGCGCGCGGCGCCGACCTGCGCTCGGTCCAGCAGATGCTGGGCCATGCCGACATCTCCACCACGCAGATCTATACCCATGTGCTGGAAGGCCGGCTCGAGCGCCTGGTGCGCGAGAACCACCCGCTTGTCCGCCGGGCGAACGGTCCTGATGCCCACGGCCCGCATCCCGACCGTCCCGAAAGCCCCGGCCACCGGCCGCGCCGCGGCGCAGCCTAGCGAATCGGCCATCGTCTGCGATTTGACAAACCGGCGTGCGCGGGGCATTTAGGGCGCGTTCCGCGATGCCCCGGCCGCGATCCCGCGCCCGGGGCATCGGCCAAGCTCCAACCACAAGCCCCAACCACAAGGCGGACCGCCCGGGTTACATGGCCACGTTCCTCGAATTCGAAAAGCCGATCGCCGAGCTCGAAAGCAAGATCGAGGAGCTCAGGCACCTCGACGCCGGCGGCGACGTGTCGATCGCCGACGAGATCGCCAAGCTCCAGGGCAAGGCCAACCGTCTGCTGAAGGAAACCTACGCCAAGCTCACGCCGTGGCAGAAGGTCCAGGTCGCGCGCCATCCGGAGCGCCCGCATTTCACCGACTACGTCGATGCGCTGGTCGAGGACTTCACGCCGCTCGCGGGCGACCGCGCCTTCGCCGAGGACGCCGCCATCCTGGGCGGGCTCGGGCGGTTCCGCGGCCGCTCGGTGATGGTGCTCGGCAACGAGAAGGGCTCGGACACCGAATCGCGCGTGCGCCACAACTTCGGCATGGCGCGCCCCGAGGGCTACCGCAAGGCGCGACGCCTGTTCGGGCTCGCCGACCAGTTCCGCCTGCCGGTGGTGACGCTGGTGGACACGGCGGGCGCCTATCCCGGCGTCGGCGCCGAGGAGCGCGGCCAGGCCGAGGCCATCGCGCGCTCCATCGAAGCCTGCCTCGGCCTGCGGGTGCCCGTGGTCTCGGTCGTGATCGGGGAGGGCGGCTCGGGCGGCGCCATCGCGCTCGCCGCCGCCGACCGCGTGCTGATGCTGGAGCACGCCATCTACTCCGTGATCTCCCCGGAAGGCTGCGCCTCGATCCTGTGGCGCACTAACGAAGCCGCCCAGCAGGCGGCGGAGGCGCTGCGAATCACCGCCGACGACCTGCGCAAGCTCGGCGTGGTGGACGCGGTGATCGAGGAGCCGGTGGGCGGCGCGCACCGCAACCGCAAGGAAGCGATCCGGCGCGTGGGCGACGCCGTCGCCGCGCAGCTCGACGAGCTGATGGGGATCGAGGGCGGCGTCCTGCGCGCGCGCCGCCGCGAGAAATTCCTGGAGATGGGAAAGGTCGGGCTCGACTGAGCGGGTGCCGTCAGGCGGCGTCCGCGGCCTTCGCGGCTTCTTCCGCGGGTCCCAGCAGGCGTGCCGCCTTGACGATCTGCTCGATCATCCGCCGCCCCTGGCTCAGCGCCGTCAGCACCCGGTCGAGCGTCTCGATGTCCACCGTGCGCGCGGCGCCGGCCCGCAGCAGGGCGAGCTTGGCCGCCTGGTAGGCGCGCTCGAAGTCGTCGTAGGGATCGGGCGCGGCGCCGTTCGCCGCTGCGGCCGACGCGTCTTCCGCCTCCGTCCCTTCGGGCGCGAGCGTGCGCGCCGCGAGGTCACGCAGGCGCGCGACCGCCGCGCGCGGTTCCGCGTCGCCGAGCCGGGCACCGGCGTCCATCGCCTCGGCCATGCGCGGCGCGAGCCGCGCGCCTTCCATCAGGTAGCGCGAGATGCGCAGCATCCGGGGCAGGGCGTCCGCGACCTCATGGGGGAGGTCCTTCATGTCGAGGCGGGTGACGAACGCGGCGACCGCCTGGCCGAGCGCCACCACCGAGTCGGCGTCGCGGACCAGGCCCGTGCCGGGGCGCGCGCCCTCGCCCGAGAGCGCGGTGCGCGCGAGCGACGTGGTGCGCGCGTGCATGCGGCGCAGCTCGAGCGCGAGCGCGGCGAGCGCCAGCGGCGGCGCGGCCAGCACGTTGTCGTCGAGATGGCGCGGCCGGCTCGCCTCCTCGGCGGCGGTGCGGAAACGCCCGGAGAGCCAGCGCGTGAGCCGCCCCGTCAGCGGCAGGATCACGACGAGGCCCAGCAGCTTGACCGCGGTATGGAACAGGGCGAGTGCCACCGTGACCGTGACGGCGAGGCCGAGCGCGCCGCCGACGGCGCCCACCAGCCACAGGAGCGGCACCAGCAGCGCCAGGGCCACCGCGCCCGCGATCAGGTTGAAGGCGATATGGCCGAGCGCCACGCGGCGCGCGTCGGGAGTCGCGCCGATGGCGGCGAAGGCGGCGGTCGAGGTGGTGCCGAGGTTGGCGCCGATGACGGCCGCCGCGGCCGGTTCGAGCCCCACCACGCCGGCGCCGGCGGAGGTCAGGATCAGGGCGATGGCGGCGCTGGAGGACTGCACCAGCAGGGTCGTGACGAAGCCGATGGCGACGAAGGCGAGGATGCCGGGGACGCCGGCGAGCGCGACCGCCGTCACGTCGAGCGCGCCGGCGAGGCCTGCGAGCCCGTCGCGCAGGATGGTGAGGCCGAGGAAGAACAGGCCGAAGCCGGCGAGCGCCTCGCCCAGCCCGCGCAGCCGATCGGTCGGCGTCGCGATCAGCATGACGGTGCCGACCGCGATCAGCGGCAGGGCGAGGACCTGGATCTTGAAGTCGAGGCCGATCAGGCTGACCAGCCAGCTGGTGACGGTGGTGCCGACGTTGGCGCCGTAGACCACGCCGAGCGCCTGGGGCAGGCTGAGGACGCCCGCGTTGACGAAGCCGATGGTCGCCACCGTCACCGCGCTCGACGACTGCACCGCGCCCGTGACCAGCGCCCCGGTCGCGGCCCCCCCCCCCGGGGGCGCGGGCCCG
>JBJHBM010000077.1:0-6267 GCA_050485485.1 Alphaproteobacteria bacterium
GCCCCGTATCCTGCGCGGCCGATGGCGCGGGCGCGGCGGGCGCCGGACGGATCGCGGCGGCGCGCGCGGCGAGGGCCGCCCGGGTCGGCACGCCGCGCTCCGCGTAAGCCACCACGGCGTCGAGATCGGCACGGGCCGTTTCCGAGGCATCGAGCGCGGCACGGGCCGACGGCATGAACGCCGCGAAGGGCCGGCCCGCGTCGAGCGCGGCCGCGAAGGCGACGAGGCCAATCCGCTCCGCATCGGGGTCGCGGCGCGGGACCGCGACGGCGTCGAGCCGTGCCGACAGCGCCGCAAGACGTTCTTCCAATGCGGCGATGCGCGTCGCGTCGCCGGGGGCGGCATCAAGCTTCGCCACGGCATCGCCGAGCGTCTGCACGCGCGCCTCGAGCGCATCGAGGCGGCCCGCGTCGGGTGCCGGCACGGGCGCGGGGGCGGGCTCTGAGACGAGACCGCCGAGGCGCGCGACCTCGCGTTCCAGCGCGGCGACGCGCCCGGCGAGTGTCTCCGGCGTGGCTGCGCGCTCCGGGGCGAGGCGCTCGGCGAGCCAGGCGCGTACCCCCGGCTGGGCGAGCGCCAGCGCCGCCAGCACCGCGAACACGGCCACGACCGCCACGACAGCCGCTCCCGCCGCCCTGCGGCGGCGCGGCGTGGCGGCCTTCGGTTTCGGGGCTTCCTCCGTCACGGCACCAGTGTTGGTGCCCGGATCGTCCCGCCCGCTGTGGTCGTCCTGTTGCCTGTCGCTCATGTCTGTCCGTGCCCGGCTTCGGCGGCGAGAAGATCGGTGAGCGCGTCCAGGGTCGGGCGCACCGCCACGGCCACGGCCGCGAAGGGGATCGCCGCCGCGGCCGACGCGACGTTAGGGCTCAGCGCCACCAGCCGCAGCCGGGCGGCGGCCCGCACGAGGCCGGCCCGTTCGATCAGCGTAACAAACTGCCGCGCGGTGCGGGGAGACAAAATCGCGACGTCATCCACCGTGCCCGCGGCGAGCGCCGCTTGGGTCGCGGCGGAGAGCGCCGCGACCGGCTCGGCCGCGTAGAGCACCTCGCGGCGCGCGGCGATCCCGGCTCGGGCCAGCGACCCCACGAGGTCGCCCGCGCGCTCGCGCCCGGCGACGTGCAGCACGGCCCCCGCGATGGTGGGCGCGGCGGCGGCGATGGCGCGCGCAAGCGAGCCGACGTCGCCCTCGGCTGCCGTCACCCGCGCGAAACCGGCCTCTCGGGCAGCACGTGCGGTCGCGGACCCCACCGCGAAGACGGGATAGCCGGTTGCGGCCGCATCGGGGCACGCATGGAGCAACGCGCGCACACCGTTGGCGGAAGTGAAGGCGAAGGCGCCGACGCTTGCGAGGTCGGGCACCGCGCCCTCCATGAAGCGGATGCGGAGCAACGGCTCGACCAGCGCCTTGTGGCCCAGGGATTCGATGCGGCGCGCGAGCGCGCCCGCGTCGGGCTCGGGACGCGTCACCAGCACCGTGCGCAGCACGGACATGCCCGTCATGGGGATTTCGGCACTGCCGCGAGGAACGCGGGCCCCGCGCGGGCGCGCAGTTCCGCCCCGGCATCGGCGCCGAGGGCGCGGGCGTCCGCGGCCGGGCCGGTGCGCGTCGTGTCGAGGCGCCGGCTCCCGTCGGGCGCCGCGACCATGGCGCGCAGCGCGAGCCGGCCGGGCGCCTCCAGCACGGCCAGTGCGGCGATCGGGGTGCGGCACGAACCTTCCAACGCCGCCAGCAGCGCGCGCTCCGCCGTCACGCAGGTGCGCGTCCCGGCATCGTCGAGGGGCGCCAGCAGCGCACGCACGCGCACGTCGTCCGCGCAGCATTCGATTCCGATGGCGCCCTGCGCGACGGCGGGCAGCATCTCGTCGGTGGCGAGCACGCAGCGCGCATCGTGGTCGAGGCCGAGTCGGCGCAGGCCGGCGAGCGCGAGGAAGGTCGCCTCGGCGGCGCCCGACATGACCTTGGCGATGCGGGTCTCGACGTTGCCGCGCAGGGGCTCGATCCGCAGGTCGGGGCGGAGCGAAAGCGCCTGTGCCGCACGGCGGAGCGACGCGGTGCCGAGACGGGCGCCTGCGGGCAGGCCGGCGATGCCACGCACGCCGGGATCGCGCGCGATCAGCACGTCGCGCGGGTCCTCACGCGCGAGCATGCAGGGAATATCGAGGCCGTCCGGCAGGGCCGTCGGCACGTCCTTCATGGAATGGACCGCGATGTCGGCGGCGCCCGCGAGCAACGCGTCCTCGATCTCCTTGGTGAACAGGCCCTTGCCGCCGATCTCGGCGAGCGGGCGGTCGAGGAAGCGGTCGCCGGCGGTGCGGATCACCGCGAGCGACACCGAAAGCCCGGGGTGGGCCGCCTCCAGCCCCGCCTTGACCAGGTTGGCCTGGGCCAGCGCGAGCGGGCTGCCGCGCGTGCCGATGACGAGGGCATGGGCGGCGGCGCGCTGTTCGGGACGGGCGGCAGGGGCGATCATGGCGCCATTGGTACGCGCCGCCGCGTTCCTTCGCAAGCGCGGGTCCCTGTCCGGCTGGTCTACGGGCTTCGAGAGGTATATGAAGGGCGCCCGAACAGCCACGGACAAGGAGCGGCGGGACGATGATCGTCCTCGGGATCGAGACCAGTTGCGACGAGACGGCGGCGGCGGTGGTCACCGACGCGCGCCGGATCCTGTCCAACCGCGTCCTCAGCCAGCTCGACGAGCATGCGCCCTACGGCGGCGTGGTGCCCGAGATCGCCGCGCGCAGCCATCTCGACCACATCGATCGGCTGGTGCGCGAGGCGCTCGACGAAGCGGGCGTCACGCTCGCCGGGCTCGACGGCATCGCGGTGACGGGCGGGCCCGGCCTGATCGGGGGCGTGATGGTCGGCGTGATGACCGCCAAGGCGCTCGCCCAGGTGCTGGAGAAGCCGCTCGTCAACGTCAACCATCTGGAAGCCCACGCGCTCACCTGCCGGCTCACGGCGGACGACCCGGAGGACGCGGCGTTTCCCTATCTCCTCCTGCTGGTGACGGGCGGGCACAGCCAGCTGGTCGCTGTCGAGGGCGTCGGTCGCTATCGGCTGATGGGCACCACCATCGACGATGCCGCGGGCGAAGCCTTCGACAAGGCCGCCAAGATGCTGGGCCTGCCCTACCCCGGCGGGCCCGCGCTGGAACGCGCCGCCCGGGCGGGCGATCCCGCGCGCTTCAAGTTCCCCCGCCCGATGGCGGGGCGGCCCGGCTGCGACTTTTCGTTCTCGGGCCTCAAGACCGCCGTGGCGCAGGTGGTGGAAAGGCTCGGCACGCGCGCGGCCGATCACGCGGCCGACATCGCCGCCTCGTTCGAGGCGGCCGTGGCCGCCGCGATTGCGGACCGCACCGCCAATGCCCTGCAGGCCTTCCGCACGGTGTTTCCGATGGCGCGCACGCTGGTGGTGGCGGGCGGCGTCGCCGCCAACGCGCGCCTGCGCGCGGCGCTGGCCGAGCTTGCCGCCGCGCACGGATTCCGGCTGGTCGCGCCGCCGCCGGCGCTGTGTTCCGACAACGCGGCGATGGTCGCCTGGGCCGGGATCGAGCGGCTGCGCGCCGGGCTCGTGGACCCGCTCGACTTCGCGCCGCGCCCGCGCTGGCCGCTCGCCGAGGTGCGCGGTGCCGCGTAAGCGCAGGCCGGCAGAAGCGACCCTTGCGCCCGCGCGATGCGGCGGGAACAATGACGCCCCTCGCGGACGCGATCCGAACGGAACCCATGGCCAAGCCAGCAGCGCATCCTGAACGCGGCGACATCGAGGTGCGGAGCGTCTTCCCGACGCCCGTGGTGATCGCCCGCCCACCGATGGGCGCGGCCGACAACCGCCGGCTCGCCGAGACCATCCTCGCGCGCGCCGCGACGGACGCGGGCGTCACCCATTCCAACATGTCGGGTTGGCAGTCGGCCGACGACTTCCCGAAGTGGGGCGGTCAGGAAGGCGAAAAGGTGATCGCCTTCGCGCGCGCGCTGGCCGACCGGCTCACCGGAAACCGCGCCGGAAACCGCGTCGGCATCGACTGGTTCGTCAACGCCTGGGCCAACGTCAACCGCGCCGGCCACGCCAACCAGGTCCATGCCCATCCGGGCTGCCTGTGGTCGGGCTGCTACTACGTCGACGACGGCGGCGCGGGCGCCGACCCGGAAGCTGGCGGCGCGTTCGAGATCATGGACCCGCGCGGGCTCGCGCCCGCCATGTACGCGCCCGAGCTCGCCCCCGCGCTGGCGGGATGCCAGAGCATGGGCGGCAGCGAGCTGATCGTGCCCGAGACCGGAATGATGTTGCTGTTCCCGGCATGGCTGCCGCATGGGGTACGGCCCTATCGCGGAACCGGCACGCGCATCTCCGTCGCTTTCAACTTCGCACTCCCGGCGGGCGGCTGACATGGCCGGGACCATCGCCGCGATCGACGTGATCGGCGCCGGCGCCTGGGGCACCGCGCTCGCCCAGCTCGCCGCCGAGCAGGGCCATGCGGTCGGTCTATGGGCCCACGAACCGGAAGTCGCCGAGGCCATCAACCAGATTCACGAGAACGACGCGTTCCTGCCGGGCGTGCCGCTGTCGCCGCGCATCCGCGCGACGAGCGCGATCGTGGAGCTGGGTCCGGCGGATGCGATCCTGCTGGCGGTGCCGGCCCAACACCTGCGCGCCGTGAGTGCGCGCCTGCCGCCACGCCTCGCCGACGGCACGCCCGTGGTCGTGTGCGCCAAGGGCATCGAGGAAACGAGCGGCAAGCTGATGACCGAGGTGCTGGCCGAGACGCTGCCCGGCGCCCGGCCGGCGGTGCTGTCCGGCCCCACCTTCGCCGGCGAGGTCGCGCGCGGCAGACCGACCGCCGTGACCATCGCGGCCGGCGAGCCGGCCCTTGCCGACGCGCTGGCGGCGGCGCTCGGCTCGGCGCGGTTTCGGCCCTATGCCAGCACCGACATGATCGGCGCCGAGGTCGGCGGTGCCGTCAAGAACGTCATCGCCATCGCCTGCGGCATCGTCGCCGGGCTCGACCTCGGCCACAACGCGCGCGCGGCGCTGATGACGCGCGGGCTCGCGGAGATGACGCGCCTCAGCATGGCCAAGGGGGGTGCCGCCGAGACCATGATGGGGCTCGCCGGGCTCGGCGACCTCGTGCTCACCTGCACGTCCGAATCCTCGCGCAACTACACGCTCGGCATCGAGATCGGCCAGGGGGCGCGTGCCGCCGACGTGCTGGCCGGGCGCCGCACCGTGGCGGAAGGCGCTTACACGGCGGGCGCAGTGACGACGCTCGCGCGCGCGCTCGGCGTCGAAATGCCGATCGCCGAGGCCATCAACAGCGTGATCCACGAGGGTGCCGACCTCGAGGCCGTGATTCAGGGATTGCTCGCGCGCCCGTTCCGGCGCGAGGGCATCGACTAGACAGAGAGACGCAACGGGAAGGAAAACCCCATGCATTACGCCATTCTCAACCGCGACAAGCCGGGCGGGCTGGAACTGCGCATGAGGACGCGCGAGACGCACCTCGCCTACCTGCGCGCCGCTGGGACGAAGCTGATGACGGCCGGACCGATCCTCGCGGACGACGGCGCCACCCCGATCGGAAGCCTTGTGGTCGTCGAGGCCGAGAGTCTCGAGGCGGCGTGCGCCTTCGCCGCCGACGATCCTTACGCCAAGGCGGGGCTGTTCGAATCGTCCACGGTCTGGCCGTGGCGCAAGACGTTCCCGGAAACCTGACACGCCATCGACGGAGAAGAGCATGGCATACTGGCTGTTCAAGTCCGAGCCCGGCGCCTATTCGTGGGACCGGCTGGTGGCGGACGGGCGCACCTTCTGGAACGGCGTGCGCAACCACCAGGCCAACAACAACATGAAGGCGATGAAGAAGGGCGACCGCGGCTTCTTCTACCACTCGGTCAACGACAAGGAGATCGTGGGCGTGGTCGAGGTGGTGAAGGAGCACTACCCCGACCATACCGACAAGAGCGGACGCTTCGGCATGGTCGATATCGCGCCGGTCATGGCGGTGAAGACCAAGGTGTCTCTGGCCGCGGTCAAGGCGGAGCCCGCGCTTGCGGACCTCGCGCTGGTGCGCCAGTCACGTCTCTCCGTGGTGCCGGTATCGTCGTCCGAGTGGAAGGTGCTGTGCCGCATGGCCGGCGTGAAGGCCTGACCATGGCGCCCTACAGCCCGCCTGTCGTGCGTCCTGGCGAGATCGTGTGCCGCCTCGACGAGCTGGTCGATCCGCCGACGCGGGCGTTCCTGCTGCGCTTCGACGATGGCGAGGAGGTCGA
>JBJHBM010000078.1:0-5967 GCA_050485485.1 Alphaproteobacteria bacterium
CCAACCTCGGCATCTACCGGATGCAGGTGGTCGGGCGCGACCGCACCCTGATGCGCTGGCTGCAGCACCGGGGCGGCGCCCAGCACGCCGCCGCCCATGCCGCCGCCGCGCCGGGCCCGGTGCCGGACGCCGCCGTGCTGGGCGCCGACCCGGCGACCACCATCGCCGCGGTGACGCCGATCCCGGACAAGGTCTCCGAATACGCCTTCGCGGGACTGCTGCGCGGGCGGCGCACCGAGCTCGCCGACTGCGTCACCGTGCCGCTCAAGGTGCCGGCAAGCGCCGAGATCGTACTCGAGGGCCACGTCGATCTCGGCGAGACCATGGACGAGGGGCCCTACGGCGACCACACCGGCTACTACAACGCGGTCGAGCGTTTCCCCGTCTTCACGGTCTCCGCCGTCACCATGCGCGCGGATGCCATCTACCACACCACCTACACCGGGCGTCCGCCCGACGAGCCCTCGGTGCTGGCCCAGGCGCTCGGCGACGTGTTCGTGCCGATGCTGCGCCGCCAGCTGCCGGAGATCGTGGACTTCTACCTGCCGCCCGAGGCGTGCAGCTACCGCATCGCCGTGGTGTCGATCCGCAAGGCCTATCCCGGCCACGCCAAGCGCGTGATGATGGGCGTGTGGTCGTTCCTGCGCCAGTTCCTCTACACCAAGTACATCATCGTGGTGGACGAGAGCATCGACGTACGCGACTGGAAAGACGTGATGTGGGCGGTCGCGACCAAGATGGACCCGGGCCGCGACATCACCATCGTCACCGACACGCCGATCGACTATCTCGACTTCGCCTCGCCGGTGCCGGGGCTCGGCGGCAAGGCGGGCCTCGACGCCACCGACAAGATCGGGCCCGAAACCGCGCGCGAATGGGGCCAGCCGATCCGCATGGCCGACGACATCGTGGAGCTCGTCACGCGCAGGTGGGCCGACTACGGCCTGCCGGGCCCGGACGCGGGCACGCCCGGACGGACGTAGCGCCCCGGGCTTTATGCGGCCGCGCCCCTCCCCTATATAGGAGGGACCCGCCTCCAGCCGCGAAAGCCCCCGCCATGACCACCGACACCGCCGCCCAGGACCGTCTCGACCTGCTCGCCGACCTGATCGCGCGGGCGCGGCGCCAGGGCGCCGACGCGGCGGACGCGGTCGCGGTCGACGCGGTCGCCCTCTCGGTGGCCCATCGCCTCGGCCGGCCGGAAGGGATCGAGCGCGCCGAATCGACCGACATCGGCCTGCGCGTGCTCGTCGGCAAGCGCCAGGCGGTGGCGTCCTCCACCGACCTTTCGCCGGACGGGCTCGCGCGCCTCGCCGAGCAGGCGCTCGGCATGGCGCGGGCCGCGCCCGACGATCCCTGGTGCGGCCTCGCCGACCCCGCGCGCCACGCCCGCGCGATTCCGGACCTCGACATCGACGACCCCGTCGAGCCCGCCGCCGAGCGCCTCCAGGACATGGCGGCGGCGGCCGAGGACGCGGCACGCACCCATCCCGGCGTCACCAACTCCGAGGGCGCCGAGGCCGGCTGGTCGCGCCGCCGGGTGGCGCTCGCCAATTCCAACGGCTTCGCCGGCGGGTATGCCGCGAGCGGCACCAGCCTCTCGGTCTCGGTGCTGGCCGGCACCGGCACCCGCATGGAGCGCGACTACGACTACGACTCCAAGGTCCACCTCGCCGACCTCGCCGACCCGGCCGCCATCGGCCACGGCGCCGCCGAGCGCGCGGTGCGGAGGCTCGATCCGCGCAAGTCCGCGACCGCGCGCGTCCCCGTGGTGTTCGAGAACCGCATCGCGGGCCGGCTCCTGCGCGCGCTCGCGGGCGCGATCTCGGGCAGCGCGGTCGCGCGCGGCACCAGCTTCCTCAAGTCGGCGCTGGACCGGCAGATCTTTCCCGACGCCGTCACCATCGTGGACGATCCGCACCTGCCGCGCGGCCTGCGCTCGCGCCCGTTCGACGGCGAAGGGGTCGCCAACCGCCGCACCGCGCTGGTCGAGGGCGGCGTACTCAAGACCTGGCTGCTCGATTCCGCGACCGCGCGCCAGCTCGGCCTCGCCACCACCGGCCACGCCGCGCGCGGCACCTCCGCCCCACCCGCGCCGGCGCCCACCAACCTCTACATGGAACCGGGGCCTGTCACCTTCGCCGAGCTGGTCTCGGACGTGCGCTCGGGGCTCCTGGTGACCGAGCTGATGGGCATGGGGGTCAACGCCGTCACCGGCGACTATTCCCAGGGCGCCGCCGGCTTCTGGATCGAGAACGGCGAGATCGCCTGGCCGGTGAGCGAGATCACCATCGCCTCCAACCTCAAGGACATGTTCCTGGGCCTCGCCGCGGCTTCGGACCTGGTGCGCCGCACCGGCCTGGACGCGCCGGCGCTGCGCATCGACACCATGACCGTGGCCGGGAAATAGGTCTCTCGAAGCCAGCGCGAGGCTGGCATCGGGATTCGGCGCCGTGCTATGGTCCGCCCCATGATCGGACCCCGAACGCAAGGGATTCCAACAGCTTGACCGCAACCGCGCCGGCCCGCGTCCCGCTCGACCCGTCGAGCCGCCAGCTGCTCGGGCGGCTGTGGCGCGACCATATCCGCCGCTATCTCCCCCGGCTCGGCGCCGCCCTCGTCTGCATGGCGCTGGTGGCCGCCTCCACCGCCGCCATCGCCTACGTGATGAAACCCGTCATCGACGACGTGTTCGTCGCGCGCGACCGCGACATGCTGGTGACGGTATCGGTCGCCATCCTCGTGATCTTCATGGTCAAGGGCATCGCCACCTTCGGCCAAGCCACGCTGATGAACTACGTCGGCCAGCGCGTGATCGCCGACATGCAGGTGCGCATGTTCGACCACCTGATGGGCGCCGATCTCGCCTACTACCAGAAAAACCATACCGGCACGCTGATCTCGCGCTTCACCAACGACGTCAACCTGCTGCGCGGCACCGCGAGCCACGTGGTGATCGGGCTCGGCAAGGATCTGCTCACGCTGCTTGCGCTCATCGTCGTGATGTTCGAGCGCGACTGGATTCTTGCGCTGTGCTCGTTCTTCATCTTCCCGCTCGCCGTCATCCCGATCGTCAAGATCGGGCGGCGCATGCGCCGCGTCTCCTCCAGCACCCAGGCGGAATGGGGCCGCCTCACCACCCTTCTGGAAGAGACCTTCGCGGGCGCGCGCCACGTCAAGGCCTACGGCATGGAACCGTACGAGAGCGAGCGGGCGCGCCGCGCGACGCACCTGATCTTCCGCCTCAACCTCAAGGCCGGCATCACGCGCGCGATGGCGCATCCCATCATGGAGACCCTGGGCGGGCTCGCCGTGCTGGTCGTCATCCTCTACGGCGGGTGGCAAGTGATCGGCGGCGCGCGCACCGCGGGCGACCTCATGTCGTTCATCACGGCCCTGCTGCTGGCCTACGAGCCGATGAAGCGCCTCGCCGCCATGAACGCCAACCTGCAGGAAGGGCTGGCCGCGGCGCACCGCATCTACACCGTCCTCGACATCGCGCCGGCCATCGTGGACCGGCCGGGCGCCCGCCCGCTCGCGGTCCGGGCCGGCCGCATCACGCTCGAGGGCGTGGTGTTCGCCTACGAGCCGGAGAACGCCGAGGGCCGCAACGCGGTCGATGGAATCTCGCTCGATGTGCCGGCCGGCAAGACCGTCGCGCTGGTGGGGCCGTCGGGCAGCGGCAAGACCACCGTGCTCAATCTGATCCCGCGCTTCTTCGACGTAACCGCGGGGGCGGTGCGCATCGACGGCATCGACGTGCGCGACGTGACGCTCGAATCGCTGCGCCGCTCCGTCGCCCTGGTGAGCCAGGAGATCAGCCTGTTCAACGACACCGTCGCCGCCAACATCGCCTACGGCCGTCCCGGTGCGACGCGCGACGAGGTGATGGCCGCCGCCGAGCGCGCGGCGGCGCGCGGCTTCATCGAAGCGCTGCCCGAGGGCTTCGATACCGTGGTGGGCGAGCGCGGCCTCACCCTCTCCGGCGGCCAGCGCCAGCGCATCGCCATCGCCCGCGCGCTCCTCAAGAACGCGCCGATCCTGCTGCTCGACGAGGCCACCAGCGCGCTCGATTCGGAATCGGAGCGCCTGGTGCAGTCCGGCCTCGAGGCCCTGATGAAGGGCCGCACCACGCTGGTGGTCGCGCACCGGCTCTCCACCGTCGTGGGCGCCGACCTGATCTACGTCCTCGAGGAGGGCCGCGTGATCGAGCGCGGCACCCATGCCGAGCTGTTGGCGCGCAATGGCGCCTATGCCCGGCTCTACCGGATGCAGCACGAGGGCGACATGACCGCCGCCATGCTCGCCGCCGGGGCGGGCGCCTGACCGTGGCGCACGCGCCCAAGGCGGGAGGCGGCGTCCCGGGCGCCCTGTGGGCGGCGACCGCGACGCTGGGCTGGCCGCTGGTCGAGCTTCTGCTGCGTCGACGCCGCGGACGCGGACGCGAAGATCCCGACCGCATGAACGAGCGCCGCGGGCGCACCAACGTGGCGCGGCCGGCGGGACCGCTCGCCTGGATCCATGCCGCCTCCATCGGCGAGGCGCTGTCGGTGCTGCGCCTGATCGAGAGCCTGCTCGCGCGCTACCCCGCGCTCAACGTGCTGGTCACCACCGGCACCGTGACCTCCGCGCGGCTGCTCGCCGAGCGGCTGCCGCCGCGCGCGCTGCACCAGTTCGTGCCGGTGGACCGACCCGCCTGGGTGCGGCGTTTCCTCGACCACTGGCGGCCCGACGTCGCCATGTGGGTGGAATCGGAGCTGTGGCCCAACCTGATCCTCGCCACCCAGGCGCGCGGCGTGCCCATGGTGCTGCTGAACGCGCGCATGTCGGCGCGCTCCTTCGCGCGCTGGCGGCGGCGCATGCCCGGCCTCGGCGCGCGCCTGGTGGGCGGCTTCGCGCTGGTCATGGCCCAGGACGCGGTCGAGGCGGAACGGTTGCGCGCGCTCGGTGCGCCCATCGTCACCGCCCCCGGCAACCTCAAGTTCGCGGCCGGACCGCTGCCGTTCGCCCCGCCCGCCCTGGCCGCGCTGCAGGCGGCGACGGAGGACCGCGCCCTCTGGGTCGCCTCCTCCACCCACGAAGGGGAGGAGGAGATCGCGGCCTACGTCCATCGGCGTCTCGCCGACGCGACGCCCGGATTGCTCACCGTGGTCGCGCCGCGCCATCCCGAGCGCGGCCCCGAGATCGCCGCGCGGCTGCGCGCGCGCGGCTTCGCCGTCGCCCGGCGCGAGGCCGACGAGCCGGTGACACCCGCGACCGAGATCTACCTCGCCGACACCCTCGGCGAGCTCGGCCTGTTCTACCGGGTGGCGCGGGTCGCCTTCATCGGCGGCTCGCTGATCCCGCACGGCGGGCAGAACGTGCTCGAGCCCGCGCGGCTGGGGTGCGCCGTGCTGCACGGCCCGCACATGGAGAACTTCCGCGCCATCGTCGAAGAGATGTCCGCCCACGGCGCCGCCCACGAGGTGGCCGACGCCGAGGAGCTGGTGAAGGCGCTCGGCCGGCTGCTTTCGGACGAGCCGCTGCGCGCCGAGGTCGCCGCGACGGCGCGCGCCATCGCCACCGCCAAGGACGGCATCCTCGCCACCGTGCTGGACCAGCTCGAGCCGCTGATGGCCGGCGTCGCTGCGCGCGGACCGGCGCGGACGGCGGCGCGCGCGGAGGCCCGCGCGCAAGACCCGGCGTGACGCCGCCCGGATTCTGGCGCACCGCAAGCGGGCCGTGGCCGCGCCTGCTGGCGCCCGTCGGCTGCCTCTACGATCTCGCTGGACGGTTGCGCCGCCGCTGGGCCATACCGTGGCGCGCGCCCGTTTCCGTCGTCTGCGTCGGCAATCTGACGGCGGGCGGCACCGGCAAGACCCCCATCGCCATCGCCGTCGCCCGGCGGCTCGCGGAGGCGGGGCGCACGCCCCATCTGCTCACGCGCGGCTACGGCGGACGGCTCGCCGGGCCGGTGCGGGTGGACGC
>JBJHBM010000079.1:0-5927 GCA_050485485.1 Alphaproteobacteria bacterium
CCGCCGGGCGGCGGCGCCTCGCCGTGCTGGCCCTGGTGTTCCTCGCGCTGTGGGCGGCGCCGGTCGCGGCCACGCTCGCCGCGCTCGGGCCCGACCCGTGGCGCGGCGTCGCGGCGCTGTTCACCACCGCGGCCTTCGTCACCTTCGGCGGCGCCTACGCGGTGCTGCCCTATGTCGCCGCCGAGGCGGTCGGCCATTACGGCTGGCTCTCGGGCGCGCAGATGATCGACGGGCTCGCGCTGGCCGAGACCACCCCCGGGCCGCTGATCCTGGTGACCCAGTGGATCGGCTGGTTCGCGGGCTTCAACAACCCGGGCGCGCTCGCGCCCGTGACGGCGGGCCTGGTCGGCGCCGCGCTCACCACCTACGTCACCTTCCTGCCGTGCTTCCTGTTCATCCTCGCCGGCGCGCCCTACATCGACCGCATCTCGCGCAACGCGACGGCGGCCGGCGCGCTCGGCGCGGTCACCGCGGCGGTGGTGGGCGTGATCGCCGCGCTCGGGGTCTTCATCGCGCGCGCGGCGATCTTTCCACAGGGCGCTTTCGATGCCTTCGCGGCCGTGCTGGCGGCGGCGGCGCTGGCCGCGCTGCTCGCGACGCGCGTCGGCATCCCCTGGGTGGTGCTCGCGGGCGGGCTTGCCGGCCTCGCCGCCCGCGCCGCGGGGATTACCGGCTAAATCACCGTCGGCGCTGGGAGGACCGCGCCCGCGCCCCTCAGTCCTCGTCCGCCGGCACAGGCACGCCCGGCTTGTCCTTGGAGGTGCGGATGGTCTCGAGGGTCTGGACGCGGGCGACGTGCGGCGTCGAGGTGAGCCGCATGGTCAGGGCGTCGCGGTGCGGCTTGTCCTTCGCCACCATCTTGATGAGGAAGTCGCCGCCGCCCCGGATCATGTGGCATTCGCGCACCTCGTCCCAGTCGGCGAGCGCCGTCTCGAACCCGGCGAGCACGTCCTGGGCCTGGGAGTCGAGCCCGACCAGGGCGAAGAACATCTCGTTGTAGCCGAGCAGCCCGGCGTCGAGCTCGGCGTGATAGCTGCGGATGAAGCCCGCGGTCTCGAGCGCGCGCACCCGGCGCAGGCAGGGCGGCGCCGAAATGCCGGCGCGGCGCGCGAGCTCGACGTTGGTCATGCGGCCGTCCTCCTGCAGGTCGGAGAGGATGCGGCAGTCGATGCGGTCCAGCCTGACGCGCTGCATGAGGGGGCTCCGTGGCTCGTGGCGGGCACGGCGGGGCGGCCGTTCGTGTCGCGGAATGGCCCGCGCCGTGCGCGCTCTTGTTATAAAGGGCGGGTAATATTCTTTCAACGGGCGGCACGGGCCCCCAATGGCGAATCCGCCGCCGCCCGGCCGGTTGTCCTTGCCCCGCGCCGGCCGCCTTCCTATCTTAAGCACGACTTTCACGGGCTTCTGCAGACGATCTCCCGCACATGACAGACACATCCACCACCCACGCCAAGGTGCTGATCCTCGGATCGGGACCGGCGGGGCTCACCGCAGCCATCTACGCCGCGCGCGCCAGCCTCGCGCCGGTCATGGTCGCGGGCCTCCAGCCCGGCGGCCAGATGACCATCACCACGGACGTCGAGAACTATCCCGGTTTCGCCGACACGATCCAGGGCCCGTGGCTGATGGAGCAGATGCAGAAGCAGGCGGAGCACGTCGGCACGCGGATCGTGTCGGACACGATCGTCGCGGTCGATTTCAGGTCCCGGCCGTTCCGGCTCACGGGCGACACGGGACACGTCTATATCGCCGACGCGGTGATCGTCTCGACCGGTGCCAGCGCCCGTTGGCTCGGCCTGCCCAGCGAGGAGACCTTCAAGGGCTTCGGGGTATCGGCCTGCGCCACCTGCGACGGCTTCTTCTTCCGCGGCAAGCGCGTGGCCGTGGTAGGCGGCGGCAATACCGCCGTGGAGGAGGCGATCTACCTCACCCACCATGCCGAGCACGTCACCCTGATCCACCGGCGCGACGGCCTGCGTGCGGAGAAGATCATGCAGGAGCGGCTGTTCGCCAATCCCAAGATCGCAGTCGTCTGGGACACGGTGGTCGAGGAGGTCCTCGGCACGCGCGACCCGCTCGGCGTGACCGGCGCGCGCATCCGGAACGTCAAGACCGGGGAGGCGCGCGAGATCGCGCTCGACGGCGTGTTCGTCGCCATCGGCCACACGCCCAACACGGCGCTGTTCAAGGGCCAGCTCGACATGGACGGGGAAGGCTACCTCGTCACCCGGCCCGATTCGACCGCCACCGACGTGCCCGGCGTGTTCGCCGCGGGCGATGTCCAGGACAAGGTGTTCCGCCAGGCGGTGACGGCGGCCGGCACCGGCTGCATGGCGGCGATCGAGGCCGAGCGCTTCCTCGCGGCCGAGGCCCACGCCAAGGGGCAGCGCGCCGCGGAGTAGCCGCGGGCCCCGTGCGGCGCACGGGCACGAAACAACAGGGAGTCGCGCGTGGCCATCGGCAGGCACATGGACTGGGACAAGCTGCGGGTGTTCCATGCCGTCGCGGAAGCCGGCAGCTTCACCCATGCGGGCGAGGCCCTCAACCTCAGCCAGTCGGCGATCTCACGCCAGGTCTCCGCGCTCGAGCAGGACCTCGGCGTGACCCTGTTCCACCGCCATGCCCGCGGCCTGGTGCTGACCGAGCAGGGCGAGCTGCTGTTCGGCACCACCAAGGACGTGTTCCAGAGGCTCGCCACCGCCCAGGCGATGCTCACCGATTCGACCGAGCGCCCGCGCGGCGTGCTCAAGGTCACGACCACCGTGGCGCTGGGCTCGATCTGGCTCACGCCGCGCGTCAAGCAGTTCATGGACCTCTATCCGGACGTGCGGCTCACCCTGATCCTCACCGACGAGGAGATCGATATCGGCATGCGCGAGGCGGACGTCGCGATACGCCTCACCGCGCCGACCCAGCCGGACCTGATCCAGCGCCGGCTGATGACCATGCACACCCACGTCTACGCCTCGCCGGAATATCTCAAGGAACGCGGCATGCCGCAGTCGCTCGCGGACCTCGCCGACCACAACCTGATCATCTACGGCGAGGACACGCGCCCGCCCACGGCCAAGGTCAACTGGCTGATGGACACCCTCGCCCAGGCCGGGGTCACGCCCCATAACGTGCTCAAGGTGAACAACATCTACGGCATCTACCGGGCGGTGCAGTCGGGAGTGGGGCTCGCGGGCCTGCCCGACTACACCGTGCGCCAGATCTCCAATCTGGTGCGCATCATGCCCGACGTGAACGGCCCGTCCTACGAGTGCTTCCTGGTCTATCCGGCCGAGCTGCGCGCCTCCAAGCGCATCGCCGTATTCCGCGAATTCCTGCTGGGCCAGATCAGCGAATCGCTGTTCTAAAGCCCGCGATTGACCTTTATTCCTAAGGGGTTAGAGCCATGCGCCGATTGCATGGCTCCCTTTCGTGAATATGGGTGGAATTCCCCGTCCCGGTGCATATGTTAGCCACGTGTTCGGAACGGCGCGCTGACTTGGTGATGACAGTTTTTCAGCCGCCGCCGGTAGTTTGAAGTTCGACCGGCCCCGCTGAACACGAGTTCCGGGTGCAATGCCCGGAAGACGGGACCCTTCGGGGCCCCGACGTCTCCCAGACGTGAAGCCTCCCTGTTAAACTTGCCGGGCCTTCGGGCCCGGCATTTTTTTATCCCGACGCGCCCGCACCGCGCGCCGCCGTCTCGAAGAAGCGCGCGAACTCCGCGATGACCTCCCGGTCGTCGAACAGGGCGTCGGCACGTTCCGCGATGGCGCCGACCAGCGCCGCGTGGCGGTCCCTGTCGGTGGCGATCGCGACGGCGCGCGCGACATAGGCTTCGAGCGACTCCGCCACCCCCTCCGCGATCCCCATCTGCGCATAGAGCGCCGCCGTCAGGCGGCCGCGCAGCAGTTCGCTCGGAAAGGTCACGATGGGCACGTGCTGGGCGAAGGCCTCGAGGGACGTGTTGCCGCCGCAGAACGGGAACGGGTCGAGCATGACGTCGGCCAGCGTCAGCAGGCGCATGAATTTCGCCTCGTCCATGCGCGGGACGAAGACGACATGGCGCGCGAGCTGCGGGGCGGCGGCCGCCCAGCGCGCCTCCAGCCCGGCGCGCGCCGCCGGGTTGCCCATGTCGATCAGCACGAACAGCGCCCGGGGATCGCGCGCGGCGATGCCGGTGAAGGCGGCATCCATGTCGGGGTGCAGCTTGAACAGGGTCTGCGGGCAGAGATAGATCGTGCGCCCTTCGGGCAGGCCGAACTCGGCGCGCGCGCCGGAAACCCGCGCCGGGCGGCGGAAGCAGGTGGAGAAGCGCTCGAACGGCACCAGCCGCTCGCTGTAGTGCGCCCCGGCCTGCGCGGTCTCGGCGGCGCGGCACGAGACGAAGTAGTCGAGGGTGTCGAGGCCGCTCGTCACCGGGTGCCCCCAGGTCGTGCATTGCACCGGCGCGAGGCGGGCGAAGGCGAGGAAGTAGGTGAACGGTTCCATGCCGATGTCGGGGAAATAGAGGATGTCCAGGCCCCGGTCCGCGATCGCGCGGCGCGCGCCCTCGAGGGTCGCGGGCAGGCGCACCGCGTGGTCGGCGCTGTTCCGGATCTCCGCGGCCATGGCGTCGTCGGACGCGCCCACCGAGAACACCGTGACCTCGAACGCCGCGCGCGGCAGGCCGGCGATCAGGCCGCGGTTGAGCTTGCCGATGGTGTGGCCGCGCAGGTGCTTGGAGACGAACCCGATGCGGATGCGCCCGGCGGGCGGGCGCGGCGCGCGGCAGTGCGGGGCGACGTAGGAAAGCTCCGGGCAGGCGCGCCGGTAGAGCCCGGCCAGGGCCTCGTTGACGGCGCGGTCGTCGTAGCCCTGGTAGGCGAGGAAGAAGGGCGCCCGGGAGCCCTCGCGCAGGGGGTCGCGCAGCCGCGGCGGCGAAGCGGCCAGCCCGGCCAGCGCCGCCTCGAAGCGGCGGCGGTGCTGCGCGACGTCGGCGGCGCTCCCGTAGACCACCGGCAGCAGGAGGGCGCGCTTGAACGCCGCGGCCGGATCGGGACCGCGCGCGAGGACCGTGTCGAAATGACGGCGGGCCACCGCCACGTCGCCGAGCTCCTCGGCCAGCTGGCCCAGGTTGAGATGCGCCTCGACGTATCCGGCGTCCGCCGCCGCCGCGCGCTCGAACAGGGCGCGCGCGTCCTCGCGGCGCCCCGCGTCCTTGAGCAGCACCCCGAGATTGTTGCTGGCCGGGGCGTGGCCGGGGTCGAGCGCGAGCGCGCGGCGGTAGAACGCTTCCGCCCGCGCGGCGTCGTTGGCCTCCTGGTGGATGGTCCCGATGGCGAACAGCGGCTCGCCGTCCGTCGGGTCGAGCGCGTGGACGCGCTCGAAGGCGGCGATGGCGTCTCCGGATCTGCCCGCGGCCTGGCAGGCGACGCCGAGGTTGGCGGCGTAGCGCGCGTTGTCCGGGGCGAGGTCGAGCGCCCGGCCGATATGGGCGACGGCCTCGGGCGCCGCGCCACGGTTCAGCAGGACGATGCCGAGCAGGTGCCACGCCGCGTGGCATGCCGGGGCTTCCGCCACGAGCCTGCGGTAGACCGGCTCGGCCGCCTCCGGGCGCCCCGCCCGATGCTCGGCGAGCGCGCGGGCCAGCGCCTCTTCCGAAGACTCCGGCATAGGCGCCCCGCTCTTTTCGGTGTCCGTCCCCATCGGGGCCTTCATAGCCGCTTCGCCGCGCCGGCGGTAGGGGGCCGCCGCCCTGCCCGAAATCTCCGCAACGCAAGCGCGGCCAGCGCCGCCAGCGCCACCGGCCACAGGCCCGACCACAGCGCCGCCGGCGTCCAGGCCTCGGCCCGCGCGATCCCCGCGAGTTCCGGCAGCAGCGCCCACGGCACCGCCACCGCGCCCGCGCCCGCGAGGGCGAAGCCCGCCACCGCCGCCGCGCCGATCCCCCTGCC
>JBJHBM010000080.1:0-5885 GCA_050485485.1 Alphaproteobacteria bacterium
CCTCCACCAGGCGGCGCGGGTTGCCGGCGACGCGCCACAGCTGGGCGAGGCGCGCGCCTTCGTCGGCGAGGCGCCGGGTCGCGGCGGCGGCGAGCCTGTCGCCGTTCCCGCGCACCGTCGCCAGCAGCTCCATGCGCACCGGCACCGCCATCTCGGCCGCCGCCGTCGGCGTCGGCGCGCGCACGTCGGCGGCGAAGTCGATGAGCGTCACATCGGTCTCGTGGCCGACCGCGGAGATCAGCGGGATGCCCGAGGCCGCGGCGGCGCGCACCACGATCTCCTCGTTGAAGGCCATCAGGTCCTCGAGCGAGCCGCCGCCGCGCGCGACGATGATGACGTCGGGCCGCGCCACCGGGCCGCCCGCCGGCAGCGCGTTGAAGCCCTCGATGCCGGCCGCGATCTGCTCGGCCGCGCCCTTGCCCTGCACCAGCACCGGCCAGATCACCACGTGGCGCGGGAAGCGGTCGGCGAGCCGGTGCAGGATGTCGCGGATCACCGCGCCCGAGGGCGAGGTGACCACGCCGATCACGTCGGGCAGGTAGGGCAGCGGCCGCTTGCGCGCGGGATCGAACAGGCCCTCGGCGGCGAGGCGCCGCTTGCGCTCCTCGATCAGCTTGAGGAGCGCGCCCTCGCCCGCGAGCTCGATGTCCTCGACCACCAGCTGGTAGCGCGACTGCGGCCCGTAGGTGGTGAGCCGTGCGGTGACGATCACCTCCATGCCGTCCTCGGGCCGCACCGCGAGGCGCCCGGCGGTGCCGCGCCAGCATACGGCGGCGATGCAGGCATCGGCGTCCTTGAGGTCGAGGTAGAGGTGCCCCGAGCCGGGCCGGCGCAGGCCCGAGACCTCGCCGCGCACGCGCACGCGCCCGAACGCGTCCTCGAGGGTGCGCTTGATGGCGGACGAAATCTCGGCGACCGTGACGACGGGAAGGTTCGGGCCGGGCGCGGCGCCTTCGGGCGGAAGCAGGGAATCGGCCATGAAAGCCTCTTGAAGGTCCGGGAAAGATGTTACAAGACCCCCCGGAAAACGCCAAGGCGGGCAACGGCCGCGTGCCGGGCTCCATGAGGGGCCCCATGAAGGGCCCCATGAGGGGAAGTTACACATGCGTATTCTGGTGATCGGCGCGGGGGGACGGGAACACGCGCTCGCCTGGGCGCTGGCGGCCTCGCCGCTCGCCGACAAGGTCTACTGCGCGCCCGGCAACGCCGGCATCGCGGCGGAGGCCGAGTGCGTGGCCATCGCCGCCGACGACGGGCCCGGCATCCTGCGCTTCGCCAGGGACAACGCCATCGACCTCGTGGTGGTGGGGCCGGAGGCGCCGCTGGTGGCGGGGCTGGTGGACGCGCTCGCGGCCGAGGGCATCCGCGCCTTCGGGCCGAGCGCCGCCGCCGCCAGGCTCGAGGGCTCCAAGGGCTTCACCAAGGACCTGTGCGCGAAATACGGCATCCCCACCGCCGCCTACGGGCGCTTCGGCGACATCGCCCAGGCGCGCGCCTATCTGCGGGAGGTGGGCG
The DNA here is from genome assembly GCA_050485485.1 of Alphaproteobacteria bacterium. GTDB lineage: Bacteria > Pseudomonadota > Alphaproteobacteria > SMXQ01 > SMXQ01 > WHSO01. The sequence continues at coordinate 1,516 of JBJHBM010000080.1, forward strand.
CGCCGATCGTGGTCAAGGCCGACGGACTCGCCGCCGGCAAGGGCGTCATCATGGCGCGCACCGTAGCGGAGGCCGACGCGGCGCTCGCCGACATGCTGGAGGACGGTGGCTTCGGGCAGGCCGGCGCGGAAGTGGTGATCGAGGAATGGCTGGAGGGCGAGGAGGCGAGCTTCTTCGCGCTGGTGGACGGCGACACCGCCCTGCCGCTGGCCTCGGCCCAGGACCACAAGCGCGTGGGCGACGGTGACACCGGGCCCAACACCGGCGGCATGGGCGCCTATTCGCCGGCGCCGATCGTCACCGAGGCGCTCGCGGGGCGCGTCATGGACGAGATCGTGCTGCCCACCGTCGCCGCCATGAAGGACATGGGCTGCCCCTACAAGGGGGTGCTCTACGCCGGGCTGATGGTGGGACCGAAGGGGCCGCAGCTGCTCGAATACAACGTGCGCTTCGGCGACCCCGAGTGCCAGGCGCTGATGATGCGCCTCATGTCGGACCTGCTGCCGGGGCTGCTCGCGGTGGCGGAAGGCGGGCTCAGGCATTTCGACCTGCGCTGGCGCCACGACGCCGCGCTCACGGTGGTCATGGCCGCCAAGGGCTATCCCGGCGCCTACGACAAGGGCTCGGAAATCCGGGGCATCGCGCGGGCCGAGGCGATCCCCGGCGTCAAGGTGTTCCACGCCGGCACCACGCGCAGCGACGGCCGGCTGGTCGCCGCCGGCGGGCGCGTGCTCAACGTGACCGCACGCGCGCCCACCATCGCGGAAGCGCAGAAGAAGGCCTACCAGGCGGTGGACGCCATCGACTGGCCGGGCGGCTTCTGCCGGCGGGACATCGGGTTCCGGGCGGTCAAGGGCTGAGGTTCCGCCGGACGCCGCCGGCCGGCCCCTCAGCCCGCGCGCTCGAGGCCCCGGCGTCCCACCAGCCAGAACAGCAGCACGCCGGCGACGGCGAGGGCGAGGTAGAGCGCCAGCGGCGGCAGCCCCCATATCTGCGGCAGGGTGACGCGCCCGAGCCGCCACACGGAGATGACGTTGTCGCGCAGCCACTCGAACGAGAAGGCGTAGGCCATCGCGCCCGCGAGCATGCCGGCGAGGCCGACCAGCGCGTGCAGGCTGCCGGTCGCGGTAGCGGCGATCGCGGTCCCGGGGCAGTAGCCGTAGATCACCATGCCGATGCCGAACAGCGCGGCGCCGACGATGGTGGCGAGCATGTTGGCGTCGCGGACGTGGACCTTCGCCATGCCGATGTCGGTCAGCGCCAGCACGCCGATCCCGCCGACGACGATCGCCGTCAGCATGACCTTGAGCACGGTGAAGTCGCGCAGCCGGAACTGGTTGACGATCACGTTGTAGTCGGTGACGCGGGCGCGGTGCAGCAGCCAGCCGAAGGCGAAGCCGAATACTACCGCGAGGACGAGGGCGAGATCGCCGGTGACGGGAAACATGGCCTCTCTCCTCTCAGCGCGCCGGACGGAACAGGACGAAGGCGGCGAGGAGCCCGCTCGCGAACATCACCGCGAGGAAGGTCCAGCCGACCACCGCGAGCTGGAGCCCCTGGGAAATGCCGTTGCCGCTGGTGCAGCCGCCCGCGAGCCGCGCGCCGTACATGGCGAGGGCGCCGCCCAGGAAGGCGGCGGTCATGCGCTTCGCGACCGAGCCGCCGAAGCGCGCGCGCCACACCGACGGCACCGCCTCGAGGCGGAACCGCCCGGAGACGACCGCGGAGGCGAGCGCGCCGAGGAAGATGCCGACGAGGAACAGCGTGCCGTAGTCGAGCCGCAGCGGGTTGGTGCGCCAGTAGGCGTTCTGCGCCACGGCCTCGGCGCCGATCACCGGCGCGGCCACGCCGCCCGCCACTTGCGAGAACGCCGTGGTGACGCCGATGGGATTGGCGACGACGACGAAGACGATCCAGCTGAGCACGCCGATGCCCGCGCCGGCGAGATAGGGAGTCCAGTCGCTTGTGCGCATGATAGGGTCTCCTTCCCTGACAAGACGGCCGATCCTAGCGCCGCGCGCGGAAAAAGTCCCTGAGCAGCGCGGCGCACTCGCTCTCGCGCAGGCCCCCGATCACCTCGGGCCGGTGGTGGCAGGTGGGCTGGTCGAACACGCGCGGGCCGTGCTCGACGCCGCCGCCCTTGGGGTCGGGTGCCCCGAAGTAGAGCCGGCGCAGGCGCGCGAACGAGATCGCCGCCGCGCACATCGGGCACGGCTCCAGCGTGACGTAGATGTCGCAGCCCTCGAGCCGGGGCGCACCGAGCGCCCGGGCCGCCGCGCGGATCGCCAGCATCTCGGCGTGCGCCGTGGGGTCGCCGCGCGTCTCGGTCAGGTTGTGGCGGCGCGCCAGCACCGCGCCCGAGCGCCCGTCCACGATCACGGCGCCGACCGGCACCTCGCCCTTCGCCGCCGCGCGCCGCGCCCAGGCGAGCGCCGTTCCCATGTGATCGGGTGTGTGATCGGTCTTCGCCCCCCGTGCCATGGCCGCGAGAGTGGCCCGGGAACGTATGGACCGCAAGGCCCAACGGCCCTACTCTCCGCGCCATGACGGCTTCCCCTTCCCGCGCACGACGCCCGCTGATCGGCCTCACCCTCGACCGCGAACCTCCCGGCGGCTACTCCAGGTTCCCGTGGTACGCGCTGCGCGAGAACTACTGCGCCGCGGTGGCGGCGGCCGGCGGCCTGCCGCTGGCGCTGCCCCACGAGGCCGCGCTCGCCGCCGAGACGGTCGCGGCCATCGACGGGCTGGTGGTCACCGGCGGCGCCTTCGACGTGGACCCGGCGCTGTTCGGCGCAGCGACGCGCCACGCCACCGTCGCCCTCAAGCCGGGCCGCACCGACTTCGAGGTCGCCGTCACCCGCGCGGCGCTCGACGCCGGCAAGCCGGTGCTCGGCATCTGCGGCGGCGAGCAGCTCCTCAACGTGGTGCTGGGCGGCACGCTGATCCAGCACATCCCGGACGCGGTGCCGGACGCCCTCGCCCACGAGCAGCCCAACCCGCGCGACGAGCCCGGCCACGACGTGGACATCGTGCCGGGCACCCGGCTCGCCGCCATCGTAGGCGTCGCGCGCATGTCGGTGAATTCGGCCCACCATCAGGCGGTGCGCGACGTGGGGCCGGGCGTCGTCGTCAACGCGCGCGCGCCCGACGGTGTGGTCGAGGGCATCGAGGACCCGTCGCGGCCGTTCTGCATCGGCGTCGAGTGGCATCCCGAGTTCCTGATCGATCCCGGCGACCGCCGGCTGCTCGAGGCCTTCATCGCCGCCTGCCGGGGTGCCTGACATGATGGAGCGTATCGCGAAGCGCATCGCGCGGGCGGGCCTGTGCTCGCGCCGCGACGCGGAGAAGCTGATCGCCGCGGGCAAGGTTTCGGTCAACGGCCGCGCCATCGAGAGCCCGGCGCTCAACGTCGGCCCGGACGACAGCGTCACCGTGGACGGCCGCCCGCTGCCCGAGCCCGAGCGCGCGCGCCTGTTCCGCTACCACAAGCCCAAGGGGCGCATCACCTCGGCGCGCGACCCGGAGGGGCGCCCCACCATCTTCGACGACATGCCGGCCGGGCTGCCGCGCCTCGTCACCGTCGGGCGGCTCGACTTCAACACCGAGGGCCTGCTGCTGCTCACCAACGACGGCGGGCTCGCGCGCGCGCTCGAGCTGCCGGCGACCGGCTGGCTCCGGCGCTACCGGGTGCGCGCCTTCGGCCGCGTGGAGGAGGCGGCGCTCGCGCGGCTCGCCAAGGGCGTGCGCGTCGGCGGCGTGGACTACGGCCCGATCGAGGCGCGCATCGACAGCCGCCAGGGCGACAACATGTGGCTCACGGTGGCGATCCGCGAGGGCAAGAACCGCGAGGTGCGCAACGTGCTCGAGCATCTCGGCCTTTCGGTCAACCGCCTGATCCGCGTCGCCTACGGCCCGTTCCAGCTGGGGGCGCTGGCACGCGGCGCGGTGGAGGAGGTGCCGCGCAAGGCGCTGCTCGAGCAGGCCGGCCACCTGATCCCGGGCGCGCGCGCGGAACCCGCCCCCACCGGCACCGCCAAGGCCAGGCCGCGCCCGCGCAAGCCGCCCCGCGGCCCTTCCCGTCCCGACCGTCCAGACCGTCCCGACCGGCCCGGCCGCAACACGCCGGGCAAGCCCCATGCGGATCGTCGCCGGACGCCATAGGGGCCGGGCGCTCAAGGCGCCGCGCGGGCGCGCCACGCGCCCGACCGCCGCGCGCGCGCGCGAAGGGCTGTTCAACATCCTCGCCCACGGCGGCTTCGGCACGGGCGGCGGCTCTGTGATCGAGGGCGCGCGCGTGCTGGAGGCCTTCGCCGGCACCGGCGCCTTCGCCTTCGAGGCGCTGTCGCGCGGCGCGTCCGAGGCGACGCCTG
>JBJHBM010000081.1:0-5869 GCA_050485485.1 Alphaproteobacteria bacterium
GCCCCGGCGATGGCGCCCGCCAGGTGCGGCGTCACCGCGACCGCGTAGCGCGCGGCGACGCGCCGCGCGGCGGCTTCGTCCTCCGGCGCGATCAGGCCGGCGTCGCGGAGATCGCCCGCGGTGCGGAGGGGGCGGCCGGGAACGGGCGTGTCGAATCGGGCGGCGCGGGCTCTGGGAGCGGTCATGGCGAACCTCTGTCTATGTCATGGCCCGGACAATCCGAGGAAAGGCGTGACGGAACCGGGCTTTGCCAGGGCGCGCGCGCCCCGGCATAGTGCGGCCATGAATAGCGCAATTCGCAGCGCCGGGGGATAGCGCGCATGACCCCCGCAACCCCGTGGTGGGACCGCGACGCCTTCGCGCGGCGCCGGCCCTACCTGGAGGCGCGCGCCGCCGTCACGACCGCGGTGCGCGCGTGGTTCGCCGCGCGCGGCTTTGCCGAGGTCGAGACGCCCGCGCTGCAAATCTCGCCGGGGCTGGAGCCGCACCTGAGGGCCTTCGCGACCGAGCTGCACGAGCCGTTCGAGGCGGCGGCGCGGACCATGTACCTCCACACCTCGCCCGAGTTCGCCATGAAGAAGCTGCTGGCGGCGGGGATGCCGCGCATCTTCCAGATTGCGCGCGCGTTCCGCGACGGCGAGCGCTCGGCCCTGCACCATCCCGAGTTCGCCATGCTCGAATGGTACCGGGCGGGGGAGGACGTGAACGCGCTGATCTCCGACTGCGGCGCGCTGCTGCGCGCGGCATGGGAGGCGGTGCCGGAAGGGCTGCGCGGGAAGGGGCTGCGCCGGCAGGGCCGGGCCTGCGACCCGCGCCGCCGCCCGCGCGCCGTCTCCGTCGCCGCGGCGTTCCGCAGGCACGCCGGCATCGACATCCTCGCCACCGCGCCCGACCCGCGCAACCCCGACGCGGACCTCCTGCGGCGCGCGGCGGCGGCGGCCGGGCACCGGCTGCCCGCCGCCGGCGAGTGGGAGGACCTGTTCTTCCACCTGTTCCTGGAGCGGATCGAGCCCAACCTCGGGATCGGCGCGCCGACGGCGCTGGTGGACTATCCCGTCTCGATGGCGGCGCTCGCGCGGCCGAGCCTGCGCGACCCGCGCGTGGCGGAGCGGTTCGAGCTCTACGCCTGCGGGATGGAGCTCGCCAACGGTTTCGGGGAGCTGACCGACGCCGCCGAGCAGCGCCGCCGCTTCGCCGCCGACCGCGCCAAGCGCGCGCGCCTCTACGGCGCGGCCTACCCGGTGGACGAGGACTTCCTGGAAGCGCTCGCGCGCATGCCGGAGGCCTCCGGCATCGCGCTCGGCCTCGACCGCCTCGTCATGCTGGCGACGGGGGCGGAGCGGATCGAGGACGTGCTGTGGGCCCCGGTGGCGTGAGCCGCCCCCCGGCCGTTCCCTATTGTTTCGCCACCGACTCCTGGACGATCCTGCGCAGCCGCTCCATCGTCTCCGCCGAGCGGCCGATGTAGTCGGGGTTGGAGAAGGCGACGATGTAGTCGCGCCCGCGCTCCAGCCGGTGGGCCGGGTCGATGACCGAGTTGTCGATGTCGGTGCGCAGCGAATCCGTGATCTGGCCCGCCGTCACGAACGCCTGCTGGGCGTCGCGGGTCAGCGCCCAGTTGGCGAACAGCTTCATGGCGTTGGGGTTGGGCGCGTTCTCGAACACGTAGATGTTGGCGCCCGAGGAGGAGATGGTCTCCCCTTCCTTGAGCGGATGCGGCAGGTAGCCCATGATCGGGAAGCCTTCGGCCGCGAGCTGGTAGGCGTTGGTGTTGAGCCCGAATAGGCCGATGGCGTACTTGCCCATCGCGATCCATTCCGCGCCCTGGCGCGTGTCCTTGACCAGCGTCACGTCCATCTCGCTCATCAGGCGGCGGAACCAGTCCTCGCCGACCTTCGGGTTGAGGATCATCGGACCCGTGGTGCCGACGGTGCCGGGCGTGGCGGGCGAGTTGGCGACGATCCGGCCCTTCCATTTGGGGTCGAGCAGGTCCCAGTGGGAGGTGATCTCCTCCGGCTTCACGAGGTTGGTGTTGTAGCTGACGAGGTGCGACGGCGAGGCGCCCCAGGTGAACACGTAGCGGGCCTCGGGATCGGAATAATGGTGCTTGCCCTGGAACCACCGGGAGCGGTCGTTGACCCCGGGCAGCACCAGGAGCCGGTCGAAGCGCGCCAGCGCCTTGTTGGGGATGAGCTGCGCGTTGGCCGAGTTCGAGCCGCTGATCATCACGTCCACGGTGTAGCGGCCGACCTGGCGCTCGGCGAGGATCTTGGCGAACTGCTCGACCCCGCCGGAGGCGTCGGTGAGCACGCGCACGCCGTAGAGCTTCTCGAACTCCGGCATCGCCTTGCGCAGGTTGCGCGGCATGCGGCCCACCAGCATCACGCGCACCTGGCCTTCGGCCCTGGCGGCCTTGACGAGGTCGTCCCAGCCCGCGGGCGCGGCCGCGCGGTCCTGGGCGGCGGCGGGCGCGGGTACGAGCGCGAGGGACGCGAGAAGGGCGAAGGAGAGAACGAACGCGGAGACGAACGGCGTCGGAGCGGTCATGTCTGGCCTCCTGTCGCGACCCGGCCCGTCGTTCGCGCGGGCCCGGAATCGGTGGCGCGTGCCCAAGGCACGTCACGGGATGCTAGAACGGGGCTCCGGCGCGAACCATCCGCCGAGAAGGAAAGAGTCTTTTTCCGGAACGGGCGTTCAGGCGGCCGCCTGGAACTTCGCCTGCACCTCCTTCTCGAAGGCGAGCAGCTTCTGTACGCTCGGGCGCGCCTGCATCCGCGCGAAATGGGCGGCGCAATTGGGAAAGCGCGCGGGATCGAGCCCGAATTGGGTGCCGCGCCGGAAGCACCAGAAGAAATGCGCGTCGGCGGCGGTGAAGTGGTCGAAGAAGTGGTCGCGCCCGGCGAGCAGGCGGTCGGCCAGCGCGTAGCTCTCCCCGAGCTGCTCCCAGGCGAGGCGCAGCACGCTCTCCTCCGCGCCGGGGGCGTCGCAGTACTTGGACGGCCCGTTGACGTGGCTGAGCTGCGGATGCAGGGCGGAGGCGCACCAGGCGAGTATCGAGATCGCCTGGACCTCCTGCCACGGGTCGGCGGGCAGCAGCTTCGCGTCCGGGAAGTTGCGCGCGACCCAGCATTGGATCGCCACGTTCTCGGTGAGCGGGCGGCCGTCCACCACCAGCACCGGGACCTTGTGCTTGGGATTGAGCGCGAGGTATTCGGGCGCGCGGTTCTGGCGCTTGCGCATGTTGATCGGGCGCACCTCGAAGCCGGCGCCGGCCTCGGTCAGCGTGATGAAGGGCACCATCGAGCAGGTGAGGGGCGCGTAGTAGAGGGCGATGTCCATGCGAGAGTGCCTCCCGGTTGGTTCGTGGGTGTCGTTCCGCGTGGCGGCTAGCGGGCGCCCTCGGCGTCGGCGCGGGCCCGCTCGATCGCGTCGTTCATGGCCCGCACCCCCGCAGCCGGTCCGTCCGCGTGGGACCATACCGCCGAGACCACGGCCACGAAGTCGGCGCCCGCGCGCACCAGCCCGGCGCAGTTCGCGGGCGTGATGCCGCCGATGGCGACGCACGGCACTTCCATCAGCTCCGACCACCACGCGATGATCTCGGGCGTCGGATGGCCCTTGGCGGCCTTGGTGGCGGTGGGGAAGAACGCGCCGAAGGCGACGTAGTCGGCGCCGGCCTCCGCCGCCTCCATCGCGAGATGGCGCGAATCGTGGCAGGTGACGCCGACGATGGCCTCGGCGCCGAGCAGGCGCCGGGCCTCGGCGTAGGGCGCGTCGTCCTGGCCGACGTGGACGCCGTCGCAGCCGGTGTCGCGCGCGAGGTCGGGGCGGTCGTTCATCAGGAACGCGACGTCGCGCGACTGCGCCACCGGCACGAGGCGCTCGGCTGCGCGCCGCACCGCGTCGTCGGGAACGCCCTTGAGGCGGAGCTGGACGCAGGCCACCGCGCCCGCGTCGAGCGCGCGTGCGAGGTCCTCGGCGAAGGCGTCCGGGTCGAGCCGCTCGGGCGTGACGAGGTAGAGCTGGCAGCCGTCGCTCATGGGAGGACCTGACGGGGCGGGCTGGGCGGTGCGCGCTCAGGCCGTCGCGCGCTCAGGCCGGCGAGGCCTGCTTGGGGCGCGCGGCGTAGGCACGGCGCGGCTCCATGATCTCGAGCCGGTTGCCGCCGGGGTCGCGCACGAAGAAGCGTTCCTGGTAGAAGTCGCGCGCCTGGGAGTAGGCGGGCTCGGCCTCCTCGACGGCGACGCCCGCCGCCTCGAAGCGGCGGCGCGCCTCGGCGAGGTCGTCCACCTGGAAGCCCAGGTGGTTGCGCATCGCCTTGTTGGTCTGGCCGTCGGCGCCACGCGCGACGCCGAGGTGCAGCTCGTACCACGGGCTCTCCGAGATGCAGTAGTGCTGTCCGGCGGGGCCGAGGCTGTCGGGCTTCTTGAGCGGCGCGAGGCCGAGCACCTCGCCGTAGAAGCGCTTGGCCTCCTCCTCCTTCTCCGGGGGCACCTGCACGTTGAGGTGATCGACGCGCTTGATGAGGGCCATGGGGACCTCCCTGTCTGTGGTTCCGTCGGCGCTGCGGGCTAGTCCTTGCCCTGGTAGATCTTCACGAGGGTGTCGAGCATCGCAAGCGCGTCCTCGCGCGGGCGCTGGAAGGTGTTGCGCCCGATGATCGAGCCGGTGCCGCCGCCGTCGCGGATGGCGCGCGCCTCGGCGTAGAGGCCGTCGAGGTCCTTGGCCTCGCCGCCCGAGAACACCACCAGGCGGCGGCCGTTGAAGCACGACTGCACCACGTGGGAGACGCGCTCGGCGAGGGTCGCGCGCGGAATCCTGCGCTCCTCGTAGACCTTCTTCGCGGCCTCGAGCTCGAGCGCGTCGGTCGGCAGCTTGACCTTGATGATGTGCGCGCCGAGCAGCGCCGCCATGTGCGCGGCGTAGGCGCAGATGTCGAAGGCGGTCTCGCCCGCCCTGCTGAGGCTGCCGCCGCGCGGGTAGGACCAGACCACCACCGCGAGGCCGACCGCCTTGGCCTCCTCGGCCAGATCGCGGATCTCCTCCATCATGTCGAAGGCGGCGTCCGAGCCCGGGTAGATGGTGAAGCCGATCGCCGAGCAGCCGAGCCGGAGCGCGTCCGCGACCGAGCCGGTGACCGCCTGGTTGGCGTCCTCCTTGAAGCGCGACAGAGAATTGGACGAGTTGACCTTGAGGATGGTCGGGACCGCGCCCGCATAGGTGTCGGCGCCGGCCTCCAGCATGCCGAGCGGCGCGGCGTAGGCCGAGAGCCCGGCGTCGATCGCGAGCTGGAAGTGGTAGTGCGGGTCGTAGCCGGCCGGGTTGGGCGCGAACGAGCGCGCCGGGCCGTGCTCGAAGCCCTGGTCCACCGGCAGGATGATGAGCCTGCCGGTGCCGCCGAGCCGGCCCTGCATCAGGATGCGGGCGAGGTTGGCCTTGGTGCCCGGGCAGTCGCTCTCGTAGTTGCTGAGGATCTTCTTGACGCGCTGGGTGACTTTCATCGGCTCTCCGCTCTGTTCCGGGGCGCCGGCGCGCGGCGCGGCGCCGTCTTACGGACCTCGCGAGAACGAGGCCAAGTCTCGGGATGGGCTTCAGGAATAGCCGAGCCCCGGGGCTTTTGCAATCGGCCGGGGCGGCCGGCCCGATGACCGTTCCGTGACCGCGCTCCTTCCGCCGCGGGGTCCGCGAGCAGGGCGCGGGCGGCGGCCTCCGGGTCGGGCGCCCGGCCGAGGTCGAGCGCTGGCCCCCGGGCGCCCGCGCGGAAGTCCACCCCGGCGGCCCGGGCCAGCACCGCGAGCCGCGCGCGCGCGGCCGCGGGCGCCTGGCTGCGCACGGCAAGGGCGGCACCACGGCTCCCGGCGTCTCCAGG
>JBJHBM010000082.1:0-5712 GCA_050485485.1 Alphaproteobacteria bacterium
GCACGTGCGTGTGCGATGCTGGCGCCCAGCGGCGGGCTCGTCGACCGCATCACCGTGCTGGTCGATGCGCGACCGCCGTCGTCGCCCGGCCGGCGCCGCGTCGAGCTCGTCGCCGTTGCCCTCGCCGCCGCAGCGGCGTTGCTGTCGGCGCTCGTCATCCCTGCGCTGCTGGCGGGAGCGGAACGAGAGCGCGACGCAGTAGCGATCGTGTGGTCGGGCCGCGCTCCCGACGCTCGAGGCGCGTCTGCCGTCGCCCGTACCCGTACCCCCGCCGGCGCCGGCGCCGCCGCTGCCCGACCCCGCCGCGCTCGCGGGGCTCGGCACCGAGGCGCTGCAGGGGCTGATCGGGACGCCCGCCTTCACCCGCGCCGATCCGCCGGGCGCACTGTGGCAGTACCGCGCCGAGGGCTGCCTGCTCGACGTCTACCTGTTCGCGACCGACAGCGGCCCGCGCGTGCGCCATTTCGAGTTCCGGCCCGATCCCGCCGCCGACGCGCCGGGTGCGGGCGCGGACACGACCGTGGACGCGCGTGCCTGCTACGCCGCGCTGCTGCGGGCGCGCAACCGGCCGGCCGGGCCGTCGTGACCGCCGTGGACGCCGGCACGGAAGGCGACGCGGACTACGCGCTGCGCGGCCTGTGGTACTACGCGGCGCCGTCGCGGGCGTTGCCCGCGGGCCGGCTGCTGGCGCGCACCATACTGGGCGAGGCGGTGGTGCTCGGGCGCGACGGCGCGGGCGCGCCCTTCGCCCTGGAGGACGTCTGTCCCCACCGCGGCATCCCGCTCCATCACGGCCGCCTGCTCGGGGAAGGCGGAAGCCGCGCGCTGCAGTGCTGCTATCACGGCTGGCGCTTCGCCCCCGACGGCCGGCTCGTCCACGTGCCTTCGCTGGTCGAGGGCCAGCCGTTCGACATGGGGCGGGTGCGCGTGCGCGCCTGGCCGGTGCGCGAGGCCGACGGCAACATCTGGATCTTCATGGGCGAAGGTCGCGGCCCGTGGACGCCCGAGGGCGACATTCCGCGCCTGCCCGACCTCGGCGGGCACAACATCCACCGCATCTTCGAGACCCAGTCGTTCCCGTGCCCGCTCGACCATGCGGTGATGGGGCTGATGGACCCGGCCCACGGCCCGTTCGTCCACGCCTCGTGGTGGTGGCGCCCGGCGCGCTCGGCCCACGTCAAGGAGAAGCGCTTCGCGCCCTCGGAGCTCGGCTTCACCATGCTGCGCCACCGGCCGTCGTCCAACTCGCGCGCCTACCGCCTGCTCGGCGGCGTGCCCGAGACCGAGATCGCGTTCCGCCTGCCCGGCGTGCGGATCGAGCATATCCGGGCGGGGCGCCACCAGGTGGTGAGCCTCACCGCGCTGACGCCTGTCGGCCCTTCCGAGACGCTGGTGCACCAGGCGGTCTACTGGACCCTGCCGTGGGCCGCGGCGCTCAAGCCGGTGCTGGCGCATTACGTGCGCGCCTTCCTCGCCCAGGACCGCGACATCGTCGCCAAGCAGCAGGAGGGCCTCGCGCGACATCCGCCGATGCGCCTGATCGACGACGCCGACACCCCCGCCAAATGGTATCTCCGGCTCAAGCGCGAGTTCGCGCGCGCCCGCGCCGAAGGCCGCCCGTTCCGCAACCCGGTGCCGGAAGCGACCCTGCGCTGGCGCAGCTAGGTCCTTGGGCCGGCGCCGCCTCACGCGGCGATCGTCTTGCCCTTGAAGCCGCACACCTCGCGCACCGCGCAGTCGGGGCACCGGGGCTTGCGCGCGACGCAGACGTAGCGCCCGTGCAGGATCAGCCAGTGGTGGGCGTGCTGGAGCCACTTGGCGGGCACCGCCTTGAGCAGCTTCAGCTCGACCTCCAGCACGGTCTTGCCGGGCGCGAGCCCGGTGCGGTTGGCCACCCGGAACACATGGGTATCGACCGCGAGGGTCGGCTCGCCGAAGGCGATGTTGAGCACCACGTTCGCGGTCTTGCGCCCGACGCCCGGCAGCTTCTCCAGCGCGGCACGGTCGCGCGGCACCCTGCCGCCGTGCTCGCGCAGCAGGATCTCCGAAAGCGCGATGACGTTCTTCGCCTTGGTGTTGTAGAGGCCGATGGTGCGGATGTAGCTCTTGAGCCCCTCGAGCCCGAGCGCGACCATCTGCGCGGGCGTCCTGACCTTCGCGAACAGCGGACGGGTGGCGCGGTTCACGCCCGCGTCGGTGGCCTGGGCGGACAGCACCACCGCCACCAGCAGCGTGTAGGGATTGACGTAATGGAGCTCGCCCTTGGGCTCGGGGGTCGCGGCGGCGAGCAGGCTGAAGAAGCGTTCGACGTCGGCCTTTTTCATGGCCGCTACTGTAATGCCCCGCGCGGGGCGGCGGAAGCGCCGAGCTTCCGGAGACATCGGCCCCACCCGCCTTTGACTCGGGCCGCGCCCGGCCCTATCTAGGGGGCATGAGCGCGCGCGCCCCCGACCATGCCCTCGCGACCGCCGCCGACGGCGACGAGGTGCTGTTCGATGCCGTCATCACGCCCCACCGCAGCCTGAGCCCGCGCGGCTTCGCGCTGCTGATGGGCGCGATCGGGGCGGTCAGCTTCGCCGCCGGCATCGTGTTCATCTCCATCGGCGCGTGGCCGGTGTTCGGTTTCCTCGGCCTCGACGTGGCGCTCGTCTATCTCGCCTTCCGCCTCAACTACCGCGCGGCGCGCGCGGTCGAGCGCGTCGTGCTTACCCGCGATGCGCTCATCATCCGACGCCGCGACCATCGCGGGCGCGGCGCGGAGGTCGCGCTGCAGCCCTACTGGCTGCGGGTCGAGGTCGCAGGCGACGAGGCGGCCGAGGAAATCCGCCTCGCGAGCCATGGCGAGGCGCATGTGGTCGGCGCCTGGCTGTCGCCCCAGGAGCGCACGGAGTTCGCCGCGGCGCTGTCCGAGGCGTTGCGCGCCGCGCGCACGCCGCCGCCCGGGCCGCGCGCGGCCGTCGCGGCCGGCACCTGAGCCGTCCTTGCCTATCCATACGGTCCGCGACTACGGATCCCTGATCGCCCTCGCCGTGATCTGGGGCGGCTCGTTCTCGGTCATCAAGATCGCGGTCGAATCGGTGCCGCCGGTCTCCATCGCCGCCGGGCGGATCGCCCTCGCCGCCCTGATCCTGTGGGCGGTGGCGCGGTTTTCGGGAGAGCGCCTGCCCGGCTTCGGCGGCGCGGCGGGACGGCGCGCCTGGGGACATTTCCTCGCGGTCGGCATGCTCGGCAACGGCATCCCTTTCACGCTCGTCTCATGGGGCGAGGTGTCGGTGAGCGCGTCGCTCGCCGCCATCCTGATCGGCGTCATGCCGGTGTTCACGGCGGCGCTCGGGCGGTTGACCGGCGTCGAGACGCGGATCGGCGCGGCGCGCGGCTTCGGCATCGCGATCGGGCTCGCCGCCCTGCTCCTGCTGATGGGGCCCGCCGTCCTGGGCGAGATCGGCGGCACCGAGGTTCTCGCCCAGATCGCCATCGCGGGCGCGGCGGCGAGCTACGCCGCGACCGCGGTCTACGCCAAGAAGCTCACGCTCACGGTGCCGACGCTGACGCTCGCGGCCGGCACCATGATCGCGAGCGCCGCGGTGATGGTGCCGGCGGCGCTGCTGTGGGACCGGCCGTGGACGCTCGCGCCTACCGCCGAGGGCATCGCCTCGGTCGCGGCGCTCGGCGCCGTCGCCACCGCCTTTGCGTCCATCGTCTATTTCCGGCTGCTGGTCTCGGCGGGGCCGACCTTCGCCAGCATGATCAACTACCTGATCCCGGCGGTCGGCGCGCTGGCCGGCGTAGCGTGGCTCGGCGAGAGCCTCGAGGCCAACGAGATCGCGGCCCTCGCCCTGATCCTCGCGGCGGTCGCGCTGGTGCGCAACGCTGGCCAGCGCGGCTGACCGAACAGCCGCAAGAATCGGGTCGCCCGGGCTTCCCGGCGGGATTAGCCTTTCCCCATGAGCACACCGCACGACAGGCAATACGCGCGCATGGCGGAGGCCATCGTCTTCCTCTCCGCCCATTGGCGCGAGCGCCCCGACCTCGCGCGCGCGGCCCATGCGGCGGGCCTGAGCCCGTGGCATTTCGAGCGCAGCTTCACGCGCTGGGTCGGCGTCAGCCCCAAGCGCTTCCAGGGGCTGCTCGCGCTCGACCACGCCAGGGCGCTGCTGCGCGCGGGCGCCCCGGTGCTGGACGCCGCGCTCGATACCGGCCTTTCCGGTCCCGCGCGGCTCCACGATCTCGCGGTCGGCTTCGACGCGGCGACGCCCGGCGAGATCGGCAGCGGCGGCGGCGGGCTCGCGCTCGCCTGGGGCGTCGCGGAGACCCCGTTCGGCCGGGTCGCGGCGGTCGCTTCGGCGCGCGGCGTGACGCGGCTCGCCTTCGTCGGGGACGACGATGCGGCGGCGCTAGTGGAGGCCGAAAGGGCGGCCTGGCCGCGGGCCCGCTTCGCGCGCGACGACGCGGCCGTGGCCGGGATTTCCGCGCGGCTGTTCGCGCCGCCCACGCCCGGCGCGGGGCCGGTACGGCTCGCCCCGCGCGGCACCAACTTCCAGGTCAAGGTGTGGCAGGCGCTGATGGCGGTGCCGCCCGGCGCCGTCACCACCTACGGCGCGCTCGCGCGCGCCATCGGCGCGCCCGGGGCTGCGCGCGCGGTCGGCGGCGCCTGCGCCGCCAATCCGATCGCGGTGCTGATCCCGTGCCACCGCGTGCTACGCGAGAGCGGCGCGCTCGGCGGCTATGCCTGGGGAACCCCCCTGAAGCGCGCGCTGCTGGCGCGCGAGGCGGCCACGGTCGGCACGTGAAGCCCCCGCGCGGTCAGCGCGCGAAGCCCCCGCGCGGTCAGCGCGCGAAGCCGAGCACGTCCTGCATGGTGTAGAGGCCGGGCCCCTTGCCCGACGCCCACAGGGCGGCGCGCACGGCGCCGCGCGCGAAGATCTCGCGCCCGCCCGCCTTGTGGGCGATCTCGATGCGCTCGCCGGGCCCGGCGAAGACGACCGCGTGGTCGCCCACCACGTCGCCGCCGCGCAAGGAGGCGAAGCCGATCGCGCCGGCCTTGCGCGGCGCGCCGATACCGTCGCGGCCGCGCTCCGAAACGGCGTCGAGGTCCACCCCGCGCCCTCTGGCCGCCGCCCGGCCGAGGCCGAGCGCCGTGCCCGAGGGCGAATCGACCTTGTGGCGGTGATGCATCTCCACGATCTCGATGTCGAACTCGGGGTCGAGGATACGCGCGGTCTGCTCCACCAGCGCGATGGCGAGATTGACGCCGACCGAGAAGTTGGGCGCCTGCACCACGGCGATGCGCCGGGCGGCTTCCGCGATCCTGGCCTGCTCGGCGGCCTCGAGGCCGGTGGTGCCGGTGACGAAGACGGTGCCGGCGTCGGCCGCCATCTGGGCGTGCGCCACGGCCGCGCGCGGCGCGGTGAAGTCGAGCACCGCATCGGCCGCGGCGAACACCGAGGAGGCGTCGTCGGAGAGCGCGACGCCGAGCGCGCCGAGCCCCGCGAGCAAGCCCGCGTCCTCGCCGAGCGCGGCATGGCCGGGCGCCTCCGAGGCCGCCACCACGCGGCACCCCTGCGCCTCGGTCGCGGCGCGCACCACCGCGCGCCCCATGCGCCCGGCGGCGCCGACGATGCCGATTGCAAGTTCCGCCATGACGGCCTTCTCCCGCTCCGTTCGGCCGCGTGACTCTTCGTCACGGGCGCGCCGGATTAAAACACAGGCCGG
>JBJHBM010000083.1:0-5652 GCA_050485485.1 Alphaproteobacteria bacterium
GGTCGAGGGTGCGCTGCGGGCGCGCTACGACCTCGACGGCGCGGCGCCGGGCGGGGCGGCGCTGACCCGGGCGCGCCACCGCCGCGCGCTCGAGGACGCGGCGGCGGCCCTGGAGCGGGCCGCGGCGGTGGCCGCCGGGCCTTCCGACCGGCTGGCCCCCGAGCTGCTGGCGGAGGAGCTGCGCCTCGCCGCACGGGCGATCGGGCGGGTCGCGGGGCGGGTGGACGTGGAGGACGTGCTCGACCGCATCTTCGCGGAATTCTGCATCGGCAAATAGGTGTTTCAGAGGGCCCGGAGCGTGGTTTTGGGCGGCCCGGTTTCACGTGAAACAATTGACAGAAGGCTTGCAAAGACTAGAGTTCCGGCCATGACCGAGACCTCCCCCCTGCGCCCTGGCGCACTGCCCGCGCGTGCCGACGTGATCGTCATCGGCGGCGGCCACGCCGGCTGCGAGGCCGCGGCCGCGGCCGCGCGCATGGGGGCCGCGACCCTGCTGCTCACCCACCGGGTCGAGACCATCGGCGAGATGTCCTGCAATCCCGCCATCGGCGGGCTCGGCAAGGGCCACCTGGTGCGCGAGATCGACGCCCTCGACGGGGTGATGGGGCGCGCCATCGACCGCGCCGGCATCCAGTTCCGCGTCCTCAACCGCTCCAAGGGCCCGGCGGTGCGGGGCCCGCGCGCCCAGGCCGACCGCAAGCTCTACCGCGCCGCCATGCAGGCCCTCCTGGCGGAGCAGCCGGGCCTGGCGGTGGCGGCGGGCGCGGTCGAGGACCTCACCCTCGACGACGCCGGGCGCGTCGCCGGGGTGGTGCTGGCCGACGGGCGGCGGATCGCGGCAGGCGCCGTGATCCTGACCACCGGCACCTTCCTCTCGGGCCTGATCCACATGGGCGAGGAGACCGTCCCGGCGGGCCGGGTGGGCGAGGCGCCGGCGCTCGGCCTCGCGCGCACCCTGGCGCGCTGCGGCTTCGCCCTCGGGCGCCTCAAGACCGGCACGCCGCCGCGCCTCGACGGCCGCACCATCGACACCGCCGGGCTCGACGTGCAGCCCGGCGACGACCCGCCCGAGCCGTTCTCCTATCTGACCGACCGCATCGCGACGCCCCAGGTGGCGTGCCATATCACCGCCACCACGGCCGCGAGCCACGACCTGATCCGCGCCAATCTGCATCGGGCGCCCATGTATTCCGGCCAGATCAAGAGCACCGGGCCGCGCTACTGCCCGTCGATCGAGGACAAGGTGGTGCGGTTCGCCGACCGCGCCCGCCACCAGATCTTCCTCGAGCCCGAGGGGCTCGACGACCCCACGGTCTATCCCAACGGCATCTCGACCTCGCTGCCGCGCGCGGTCCAGGCCGCGCTGCTCAAGACCATCCCCGGCCTCGAGCGGGCGGAGATGATCCGGCCCGGCTATGCCATCGAGTACGACTACGTCGATCCGCGCGAGCTCGGCCACGGGCTCGAAACCCGCCGGGTGGCGGGCCTGTTTCTGGCCGGGCAGATCAACGGCACCACCGGCTACGAGGAGGCGGCGGCCCAGGGCGTCGTCGCCGGCATCAACGCCGCGCTGGCGGCCGGCGGCGGGGACGGGCGGTTCACGGTGGACCGGGCCACGGCCTATCTCGGGGTGCTGATCGACGACCTCGTGACCCGGGGGGTCACGGAACCCTACCGGATGTTCACCTCGCGCGCCGAATACCGCCTGCTGCTGCGGGCCGACAACGCCGACCAGCGCCTGACGCCACTCGGCCGCGCCGTCGGCTGCGTCGGCCCGGTGCGGGCGCAGGCCTTCGCGGCCCGCGCCGCCCGGCTGGCCCGCGCGCGGGCCCTGCTGGAACGGCTGGAGGCCGCCCCCCGCCCGCGGGCGCGGGCCGGCATCCAGGTGAGCGACGACGGTGCCCGGCGCTCGGCCTGGCGGCTCCTGGCCCATGACGGGATCGACCTGGCCCGGCTCGCGCCGGTCTGGCCGGAAGTCGCGGAGATTCCGGCCGAGATCGCCGGCCAGGTGGAAGCCGACGCGCGCTATGCGGTCTATCTCGCGCGCCAGCAGGCCGACGTCGCCGCGTTCCGCCGCGACGAGGCGCTGGCCCTGCCGCCCGACCTCGACTACCGCGCCGTCGGTAGCCTGTCCAACGAGGTGCGCGAGAAGCTGGAGCGGGTACGCCCCGCGACCCTCGGCCATGCCGCCCGCATCCCGGGCGTCACCCCGGCCGCGCTGACCGCGCTGCTCGCGCACGTCCGCAAGGCCAAGAGGGCCGGGCAGGGCGGCGAACCGGGGCCGGGCACCCGGCGCTCGGCGTGAGCCGGCCGTCCGGGACGGCGGCGCCCCTCACGCCGGAGGCCTTCGCCGCCGCCGTGCCCGTTTCACGTGAAACCCTGGCACGGCTCGAAGCCCATGTGGAGGCCCTCCTCAAGTTCCAGAAGGCCGTCAACCTGGTCGGTGCCGAGACGCTTACGGACCCGTGGCGCCGCCACGTGCTCGATTCGGCCCAGCTCTTCCCGCTGCTGCCGCCGGCGCCGGCGGGACGGCCCCAGGTGCTGCTCGACCTCGGCGCGGGCGCCGGGTTTCCCGGCCTGGTGCTGGCGGCCCTGGCGGCGGGGGCGGGACGGGCGCTCGCCGCGCATCTGGTGGAGGCCGATGCCCGCAAGGCCGCTTTTCTGCGCGAGGCGGCGCGCCGCATGAAGCTTGCTGTCACGGTCCACAACCGCCGGCTCGAAAGCCTCGCGCCGTTCCCGGCGGACGTGATCACGGCGCGCGCCTTCGCCCCGCTCGCGCGGCTCCTGGCGCGCGCGGCCCCGTTCGCGGGCCCGGGACAACCGGGGCCGGTACTGCTGCTGCTCAAGGGGCGCGGGGCCGAGGAGGAATTGACCGCGGCGCGCGAAGGGTGGAAGATGCGGGTCGAGCGCTTTCCCAGCATCACGGATCCCGGGGCCGTGGTGCTTCGTATCGAGGATTTGAGCCGTGTCTGACGCCGCCGGCGATACCCGCCCGGACCACCCGCTCCCGCCCGACGCCGAATCCGGCCCCGGCTCCGCACCCGATGGGCGTCCCGCGGCCGCGCCGGCCCGGCCCCGCGTGGTGATCGTCGCCAACCAGAAGGGCGGCGTGGGCAAGACCACCACCGCGATCAACCTCGCGACCGCGCTCGCCGCGGTGGGCTCGCGCGTGCTGCTGGTGGACCTCGATCCCCAGGGCAACGCCTCGACCGGGCTCGGCGTGGGGCAGGCGCGGCGCAACCTCGGCACCTACGACCTGCTGATCGGCCGCGCACGGGTGCGCGAGGCGACGGTGGAGACCCTGGTGCCGGGCCTCGAGCTGGTGCCGAGCACGGTCGATCTCGCCGGCGCCGAGCTCGAGCTGATCGACATGGAGCGGCGCGAGTACCGGCTGCGCGACGCGCTCGCCGACGTGGCGCCCGACTACGACTACGTGCTGGTGGACAGCCCGCCTTCGCTCAACCTGCTCACCCTCAACGGGCTGGTGGCGGCGGACGCGGTGCTGGTGCCGCTGCAGTGCGAGTTCTTCGCGCTGGAGGGCCTGAGCCACCTGCTGCGCACCATCGAGCGCGTCAACCGGCACCTCAATCCGGGCCTTGAACTACAAGGTGTTGTGTTGACAATGGCCGATACCCGCAACAACTTGACGAACCTCGTGGCGACCGACGTGCGCGACCATCTCGGCGACAAGGTCTACCAGACCGTGATCCCGCGCAACGTGCGGGTGTCCGAGGCGCCGTCCCACGGCAAGCCGGTGCTGCTCTACGACCTGCGCTGCCCCGGCTCCCAGGCCTATATCCAGCTCGCCCGCGAGGTGATCCGCCGCGAGGAGGCGCGGAATCCATGACCGACCAAGGCCGCACGCCCCCATCCCCGCCCCCGTCTTCGCCCCCGTCTTCGCCCAAGGCCGACCAGCCCGAGCGCCAGCCCGAGAAGCGCAACCTCGGGCGCGGCCTCGCCGCGCTGTTCGGCGAGGAGAAGGACGACTACGCCGAGCTCGACCGGGTGCGCGCGTCGCGGCGCCTGCCGGTCGCCCAGCTCGGCCCGGGCCGGCTGCAGCCGCGCCGGCGCTTCTCGGAGGAGGCGCTGCGGTCGCTGGTCGATTCGGTGCGCGAGAAGGGCGTCTTGCAGCCGCTGCTGGTGCGCCGCGTCGCGGGCACGGCCGACCGCTACGAGATCGTCGCCGGCGAGCGCCGCTGGCGCGCGGCCCAGCTCGCCCAGGTCCACGACGTCCCCGTGGTGGTGCGCGAGCTCACCGACGCCGAGGCGCTGGAGATCGCGCTGGTCGAGAACATCCAGCGCCAGGACCTGACGGCGCTGGAGGAGGCCGAGGGCTACCGCCGCCTGATGGAGGAGTTCCGCCACACCCAGGAGGATCTCGCGCGCGCCGTCGGCAAGAGCCGCTCGCACGTCGCCAACATGCTGCGCCTGCTCGCCCTGCCCGACCCGGTCAAGGCGCTGGTGGACGACGGCAGCCTCGCCATGGGCCATGCCCGGGCGCTGCTGGGCGCCGCCGACCCGGAAGGCCTCGCCCGCGCGGTGGTGGCCGAGGGCCTGAGCGTGCGCGAAACCGAGAAGCGCGCGGTCGCGGGCCGCGCCGGCCCGCCGCCCGCCAAGCGCCCGCGCGGCGCCGCCAGGGACGCGGGCAGGGGCGCGGGCGCGACCCCCGCCAAGGACGCCGACACGCTTGCGCTCGAGCGCGACCTGTCGCTGCTGCTCGGGCTCAAGGTCTCGATCACGCTGGCGGGCGAGGCCGGCGACATCGCGGTCCACTTCGAGACGCTGGAGCAGCTCGACGAGGTGCTGCGCCGCCTCAAGCGCGATCCGCAGGCCCACGCCGCGCCGCGCCCGGCGGAATAGGCTCAGGCAAAGAAGCCTCAGCGCCGCAGCGCGCGCCGGCCCGCCTGGGCGATCTGCATGAGCGCGCGGGCGCACACCAGCCGGTCGGGCATCCCGGTGGTCTTGCAGCGCACCTCCGCCTCCGACAGGATTTCGAGCGCCTGGGCCACCTGGGCCGCCGGCCAGGCGCGCGCCTGGGCCTTGAAGCGGTCGGCCACCTTGAAGAACGGCGGCGGCTTGAGCCCCTTGAGCGCGGCGTCGAGCGGCACGCCGGCGGCGGTCGCGCCGGTCACCTGGTGGAGCCGCTGCAGGTGGCGCTGGGCCGCGCGGATCACGGCGATCGGGCTCACGCCCTCGCGGAAGGCGCGCGCCAGCGCGGTGTCGAGCGCGCCGATGTCGCCACTCGCGGCGGCGATGACGGCGGCCTCCAGGTCGTCCGCCGCGGCGTCGCCGATCACCGCCATGCAGTCCTCGAGGGTCGCCTCGCGCCGTCCGTGGCAGTAGAGCGCGAGCTTGTCGAGCTCGCCCCGGGTCAGCGCCCGGTCGGCGCCGAGGTGCTGGGCGAGCCAGCCGAGCGCGTCGGGGCGCGCCCTGAGCCCGTGGCCGGCGAGGATGCGCTCGATCAGGTCGGGCAGGCCGCGGCCGTCGTCGAGATAGCAGGCCACCGCCGCGGCGCGGTCCGCGTCCTCGAACAGCTTGCGGAGCTTGGAGCGCGGCGCCAGCTCGCCGGCCTCGGCCACGATCAGCGACGGCGCCGGCGCGGCGCCGTCCGCGAGCAGCCGGATGGCGTCGCGCGCCGCGTCGGCCTGGGCG
>JBJHBM010000084.1:0-5539 GCA_050485485.1 Alphaproteobacteria bacterium
GCGCTCGCCCAGGTCTGGCGTGACGAAGCGGTCGAGCGGTCCCGCAATGCTGCCGAGCAGGAGGCGCGATCGTGACGCCGACGCTCGACGCCGAGATCGCCGCCATCCGCCGGATTGCCACGCCGCGGCTCGGTTCGCGAGCTGCCGCGGCGGCACGAGTTCGCATCAAGCGCCGGCTGGCAGTCGCGGGCTTCGCCGTCGTGCGCGGGGCCACCACGCGGGAACTGATCGCGCTGGCCCTGGCCGCGCGGGCGCCGTCCAACAAGGAGACCGGTCGATGAGCAGGACGTGGACGAAGATCCCGAAATCACGGTACGACGAGATGCTCGGCGTGTTGCCGCCGGCGGTACAGACGGGCGCCGGCTTCCTGCTCGGCGAGCCGCGCGACCATGCCGGCTCGGGCGGTGAGCCGCGGTTCGCTGCATTCGTTGAGCATGTCGTCTCGGGTAAGCCGGCGCGGCACTACGAGAGCAGCGAGCCGCTAACCGTCGACGAGTTTCGCGCCATCAGCGCAGCCGAGGTCGCGCGCGAGGCCGCGAGCTACTTCCGCCTCACCGCCAAGGACACCAGGGCGCTGCTGGTCGAGATGTTCCCTGCGTGCATCCAGCCGCAGGGGGCGCCGAAGCTGCCGCTCAAGATCGGCATCGACAAGGACATCCGCGCAGCCGCCCCGCAGATCGGCGGCAAGGCCCTCTGGATCGCGCTGCAGGACTACACGGGCGGCAAGACCTATCAGCGGGCGCTGGTGGCGGGCGCTGCTCGGATCGGGCTCGACGGCCAGCCCGCGGGGGTCGTCACCGAGCAGGAGGCGGCGCACGCACGGCATCGCCTGCGGCGGCGCCCGAAGGCTCCTGGGGCGCCGCGGCCTGCGCGCCGGCACCCGCAGCCGCAAGCCGCGGTGCACCCGCGATGAACGTCGAGCGCATCCCGATCACCGACCGCGCGCAGTGGCTTGCGCTTCGCAGCCAGGACTGCACGGCATCGACCATCGCTGCCCTCTTCGGTTGTCATCCCTACGAGACCGCTCTCGGCCTCTACATCGCCAAGAGCGGCTTCGAGGTCTCGGAGCCGGACAACGCCGTGCTGCGGCGCGGCCGGCTGCTTGAAGGCGCCGTGGCGCTCGCCGTCGAGGAACAGCGGCCGGACTGGCGCATCGAGAAGGCGACCGAGTATTTTCGCGACCCGGCGGCGCGGATCGGCGCAACGCCCGACTTCTTTGTCCATGGCGACCCGCGCGGGCTCGGGATCATCCAGGCCAAGACGGTGGCGCCTTCGGTGTTCAAGCGCCAGTGGACGGACACCGGGCCGCCGTTCTGGATCGCGCTGCAGGCGGCCACCGAGATGATGCTCACCGGCGCGACTTGGGGCGCGGTCGCCGCCCTGGTGGTCGATCCGTTCCGGCTCGACTGCCATATCTACGAGGTCCCACGGCATGAGGGCGTCGAGAAACGCATCCGCGCTGCGGTGGCGAAATTCTGGTCGGACGTTGAAGCTGGCCGCGAGCCCGAACCCGACTATGGCGCCGATGCCGAGTTGATCGCGGCCATGTACCCGGCCGAGACGCCGGCCAAGACGATCGACCTCACCGGCGACAACTACGCCGCCACGCTCCTGGCCGAGCGCGCCGAGATCAAGGCGCGCATGAAGGTCGACGAGACGCGCTGCCGCGAGGTCGAGGCAGAGATCAAGCACAAGCTCGCGGATGCCGAGATCGCCACGATTGGCGGCGATTGGCGCGTCTCCTTCCGAGTGCAGCACCGCAAGGCCTACTCGGTCGCGGCATCGTCCAGCCGCGTCCTGCGCATCACCGACTCGCGTCCAACCAGGGAACACGACCATGACGACGACAGCCGCCGCCCGTTCTGACGCCCCGCCGCCTCTCGGCCACAACAACCCTCCCGAGCCGACGCTGGTCGAGCGGCTCGCCGCCAACCATGACGAGGCGTTGCGCACCGTCGAGGCGATCGCCGCCCGCGCCAACAGCGCGCCGGAGAAGATCGAGAGCGACCTAGTGCTCGCCTCGGTCGGCGAGGTCGCCGCGGAGGCCGCGCGGGCGTGGAAGGAGCTCGACGCCGAGCGGAGCCGCGAGAAGGAACCGTTCCTCAAAGCCGGTCGCGAGGTCGATGCGTTTTTCAAGCCCGCGCTCGATCGACTCGACCGCATCAAGCGCGCGCTCACCGATCGCGTCAACGTCTACCAGCGGGCAAAAGCTGCCGAGGCGCGGCGCCGCCAGCAGGAGGCCGAAGCAGAGGCCCGCCGTAAGGCCGAGGAAGCCCGGCGGCAGGCAGAGGAAGCTGCCAAGCACGGCCGCGCAGATGACGCGCTGGCGGCCCTCGAGGACGCTGCCGCCGCAGAACGCGAGGCACGGGAAGCGGTAGCCGCAACGCCGACGGCAGCCGAATCTACCCGGCTCCGCACCGCCAGCGGCACGACGATCACCACCCGCACGACCATGGCATTCGAGGTCGAGGATTACGACGCGATCCCGCTCGACAAGCTGCGGCCGTACCTCGACCGCGCCGCGATCGACAAGGCGCTGCGCGCCTACCTCAAGGTCGCAAAGGGCAGCGCGAAGCTGCCGGGCGTGCGGTTCTTCGAGGAAGAGGCCGCGCAGTTCCGCGGCTGATGCGAACCACCATCCACGACCACAGAACCGGAGACCCCATGAGCACTGCAGTCGCCACCACCAAGGACGAAGAGAAGCACCCGATCGCCAAGCTGCGCGACCAGCTTGAGGGCCGCACGGATGAGTTCCGCGCCGCCCTCCCCGCTCACATGCCGCCCGAGCGGTTCATCCGGGTGGTGTTGACCGCGGTGCAGAACAACCCCGACCTCCTGGTCGCAGATCGCCAGTCGCTCTGGAACTCCTGCATGCGCGCCGCGCAGGATGGCCTGCTCCCGGACGGCCGCGAGGGCGCGATCGTCATCTTCAACGCGAAGGTCAAAATCAACGGCGTCGAGAAGTGGATCAAGAAGGCGCAGTGGATGCCGATGGTGTTCGGGATCCTCAAGAAGATCAGGAACAGCGGCCAGCTTGCGATGATCACCGCGCGCGTCGTCTGCGGCGGCGACAAGTATCGCCACTGGATCGACGATGAGGGCGAGCACGTTCTCTACGAGCCATCCGAAACGCCGGACCGGAACATGGTCCGCGTGGTCTTTGCGGCAGCGCGGACCAAGGATGGTGAGATGCTCGTCGAGCCGCTGGCGCCGGACGAGATCGAGCGCATTCGCGCTGCCAGCCGCTCGAAGGACAAAGGCCCCTGGGTCGACTGGTGGGAAGAGATGGCGAAGAAGTCAGCCATCCGTCGGCTCGCCAAGCGGCTCCCCATGTCGTCCGACCTCGACGACCTCGTGCGCCGCGACGATGATCTCTACCAGTTCGATACCGCCGGCAGCGACCAGCAGATCGCAGCGCGCCGGCCGCAGACGATCACCGCGGCATTCGACCACTTTGCCGCCGGCGCCATCACCGACGAGACGAGCGACGCACCGGCGCTCGCCGACGCGTCCCAGGGCGCGCCGGAGCCCGCCGGCGATCCTCCCGCAGAGAAGAAGCCGGCGGCGGCAAAGCCGGCGAGCAACCGCAAGCGCTCGGCGCCCGAGCCCGAGCAGCGGCAGGAGCCCGAGCCCGAGGCTGCTGCAGCGGAGGAAAAGACGGGCAGCGCGCCGGCTGAGGCTACCAGCGACGACCCTGGCGCCGCGAGCGACGACGACATCGGCGGCGACGATGACGCTGGTGGTGATGACGAGGGCTGGCCCGAGGGCAAGGCGCCGCGGAACGCCGGGGAATACGAGGCCTATGTCAAGCGCGCCATCAGCGTCGCGACGGACGCGGAGGTGCTGCGTGCGTGGTGGGGATCGGCCGACGAGCGGAAGCTGCGCGGCACCTGTGGCGTGATCGGCGAGCACATGGAAGCGCTCAAGGCCAACGTCAGCGAGCGTTACCGAGAGCTGCGGGCAGCGACCGCCGCGTAGAGCGCGGCCGGGGGTCCATCCACCTGATTGCGAGCACATCGGAGAACACACATGCCCTTTGGCGTGAACCCGCAGACTGGCCGGCCTGGCCCCGCCCCTCACCCGCCCAGGCACAACGACAGGGAACAAGCGCGGCAGCGCATCAACGTTGAGGTAAGGACCGGGCGCAGAACACACCCGAGCGTGCTTCCCTGCGTCGATTGCGGGCATGTATGGCAAATCGGCAGGAAGCGCCATGAGTACGATCATCATCGAGGGTATGCAGCAGCGAGCCACTTAGACGTGGAGCCGGTCTGCACGACCTGCCACGCGGCCCGCGACAGCGCGCGCAAGAAGCAGACACGGTGCATTCACGGCCACGAGTTCACCCCCGAGAACACGAAGATCAGGCCCAACGGCACGCGCGCATGCCGCGCTTGCCTCCGGCTGTACGACCGTGGCCGGCGCGATGCCGCTTTCTGGCGTGCGTACCGTTCTAGGAGGCGGGCCAATGGGTAGAACGACAATTGAGTGGTGCGATTTCAGTTTTAATCCCTGGCTGGGATGTACCAAGGTCTCGTCGGCATGCGACCACTGCTACGCCGAAGCCTGGGCCAAACGCACCGGGCAGCCCGAGCTTTGGTCCGGCGACCGCCGGCGCACGACGGATGCGTACTGGCGCCAGCCGCTGAAATGGGACCGGCGCGCGAAGGCCGCCGGGGTCCGCGCCACGGTGTTCTGCGCGTCGCTCGCCGACGTGTTCGACAATCAGGTTCCGCCGTCCTGGCGGGACGACCTCTGGGCGCTGATTGCCGCGACTCCAAACCTGACGTGGTTGCTGCTGACCAAGCGGCCGCAGAACATCGCCAAGATGTTGCCGGGCGCGTGCGTCGAGCAACTTGTCGGCAGGGACCTCCCGTGGCCGTGGCCCAACGTCGCGCTCGGCGTCACCGCCGAAAACCAGACCGAGGC
Source organism: Alphaproteobacteria bacterium (assembly GCA_050485485.1). GTDB lineage: Bacteria > Pseudomonadota > Alphaproteobacteria > SMXQ01 > SMXQ01 > WHSO01. The sequence continues at coordinate 4,930 of JBJHBM010000084.1, forward strand.
CGACCGCCGCATCCCGGCCCTGTTGCAAACGCCGGCGCGCTGGCGGTTCGTGTCCTGCGAGCCGCTGCTCGGGCCGATGAACTTGCGCTACCTGCGGGCAGGTGGGCCGAGGCGGGTGGATGCGCTGATGGGCGAGGAGCACGTCCGCCGCCGCTTCCCCGACGGCGGATTTGGCGACATGGAGCCGGCAGGCCGTACCGCGCGCCTCGACCTCGTGATCGCCGGCGGCGAGAGCGGGCCGGGCGCGCGGCCGATGCACCCGGGTTGGGCGCGGTCGTTGCGGGATCAGTGCGCCGCCGTGGGCGTAGCCTTCCACATGAAGCAGTGGGGCGAGTGGTTGCCCTGGGAGCCGGAGCACGGCCCTTGCTGGGTCTCACAGAACGGGCGTTCGGAAGATCACCACGTCCTGTTCCCGACCGAGTTCGACGGCAACCGCGAGTGGGATGATGGGCTGTGGGCGGTCGACGCGGGCGCCGATCACGCAGCGTTCCAGCGCGTCGGCAAGAAGCGCGCCGGCCGGCTGCTCGACGGTCGCACGCACGACGACGAGCCCGAGGGATGGAGGCGGCCGTGCTGATAAGAACGATCGACTTTGAGACCACCGGAATGC
>JBJHBM010000085.1:0-5368 GCA_050485485.1 Alphaproteobacteria bacterium
TCGGAATATGGGAATGGCTCCCCACCACCAGCGAGGCGCGCCCGTCGAGCATGTGGGCCATCGCCATCTTCTCGCTCGACGCCTCGCCGTGGACGTCCACCACCACCGCGTCCACGGTACGGCCGAGCTCGTGGGCGGCGAGCGCCTCCTCGGCGGTGCGGAACGGGTCGTCCATCGGGTCCATGAACAGGCGCAGCATGACCTGCAGCACCAGCACCTCGCGGCCCGTCTTCGTCGTCACCAGCGCGGCGCCGCGCCCCGGCGTGCCGGGCGGGTAGTTGGCGGGGCGCAGGATGCGGCCGTCGCCGTCCATGTAGGGGATGATCTCCTTCTGATCGAAGGCGTGGTTGCCGGTGGTGATGAGGTCCACCCCGGCGTCGTGCAGGTCGGCCGCGATCTTCGGCGTGATGCCGAATCCGGCGGCGGCGTTCTCCCCGTTGCCGACCACGAGATCGATCCCGAGCCGCCGGCGCAGGCCGGGCAGGTGCTTCGCCACCGCCTCGCGCCCGGGGCGCCCGACGATGTCGCCGCAATAGAGGATTTTCATGGAACCGCCTTTCCGTCGAACCGGGTGACGCCCAGCTCGGTCAGCACCGCGTCGAGGCGCTGATCATGCGCGGCGCCGGGCAGGCTGTCCACCGCCTGGGCCGAGAACGCGATGCCCACGGCCCGCACCGAGCCGCGCGCGCGCAGCGCCGCGATGGTGCGGTCGTAGTAGCCGCCGCCGTAGCCGAGCCGGTGGCCGGCGGCGTCGTAGGCGAGCAGCGGCACCAGTACCAGTTCCGGCACGATTTCGGGCGCGTCCTCGGGCGGCTCTGCGATGCCCGCGATGCCCGGCACCAGCGGCGCGCCCGGGTGCCAGGCGCGGAACGCGAGCGCCGCGCCGCGCCCCGTCATCGCCGGAAGCGCGGTCGCGTGGCCGCGCGCCGCCAGCGCGGCCATCAGCGGCGCCACGTCGGCCTCGGTGTTCATGGGCGCATAGCCCGCGACCAGCACCGATGGCGGGAACGAGAAGGCCTGGAAGAAATTGGCGGCGAGCACCGGGCCGATGCGCGCCCCGAACGCGGCATGGGCCGCCGCGCGGCGCGCGCGCGCCGCCGCGCGGAGCGCGCGTTTCGGATTGTCCGTCGGCATGTCGGGAGACAACGATCACCTGCGCCTGATGTGCCCGAAGGGTGGACGGGGCCGCCCCGCCGTGGGCCGTTGCGTATCCTCTGTGGCCCTCGTGTCAAGGTGGGCGCCATATGCCGGGGCCTCGACCCCGGCAGGGACAGCTCCCGAGGGCAAGAGTATCGGCCCCAGGGATATGATGGCCTCACGAACGGCGCAGCGCCCGTCCAAGGGGATACTTAGGCGCGTTCGAGGCCGGCGGCAATATCCTCGATGCGGCGCGCGAGCGCCCGCAGCCCGTCGGCGGTTTCGGCGCTCTCGCGGGCATCGCCGGAGCCGTTGGGACCGGGCGCCGCCTGGCCGACCATGCCGGCGCGGCCCTCGCGGATGTCCTCGAGCGCGCCGTAGGCTTCCGAAAGCTCGTCGGTGATCAGCAGCGCCGCCATCACCAGAAGACGGGTGTCGCCGACCTGGCCGATCTGGGCGGCAAGCTCTCCCACCTTGCTGTCGAGGTAGCGGCCGAGCCGGGCGACATGGTCTTCCTGCCCATCGTCGCAGGCGACCTCGTAGGTGCGTCCGTTGATCCTCACCTTGACCTGGGCCATGCCGCGCGTCCCCCCTCGCCCGCCTCAGCGGCCGCCGCCGGCGTGGGCGTCGGCGTCGAGGACCGCGCGCAACCGGCCGATGGCGGCGTCGAGCCGGCCGTCCACGGCGTTGACCGCCTCGCGCAGGCGCCGGGTCTCGGCCTGCGCCTCGGCCAGCGCCTCGGCGAGATCGGCGGGGTCGCGGTCGCGCGCGAGCGCCGCCTCCAGGCGGTCGATCGCCTGTTCGAGCTGTGCGCGGGCGGCGGAAAGATCGCTCATCGGTCCGGGTCGGTTCTCGCGGCGTTGCGGGGAGATGCGCGCAGGTGCGCGCCTCCCTCGATCCGGCACCATAAATCCGCGCCGCCCCCAAGGCAACGGTCCGACCGTGGGATAGCGGGTTCTTTTGAAGCGCCGTCGCAACCGGACCCCGGCCATGCCGGGGAATCAGCCTCCGGCGCCGCCGCTGTCCTCGGCGACGCGCCCGTCCAGGAGCCCGATGCGGCGGTCGGCCGCCTCGGCGAAGGACATCTCGTGGGTGACGACGATCACGGTGCGGCCCTCCTCGCGCGCGAGGCGGGCGAAGATGTCGAACACGATCTGCGCGTTGCGGCTGTCGAGATTGCCGGTGGGCTCGTCGGCGAGGATCACGGTGGGATCGTTGGCGAGCGCGCGCGCCACCGCGACGCGCTGGCGCTCGCCGCCCGACAGTTGCTCGGGATAGCGCGCGAGCTTCTCCGCGAGGCCGAGGCCGCCCAGGATCTCCTCGGCCCGCGCGCGCATCGCGGCGGGGGCGAGGCGGCCGAGGCGGCGCATCGGGATCAGCACGTTCTCCAGCACCGTGAATTCCGGCAGCAGGAAGTGGAACTGGAACACGAAGCCGAGGTGGGCGAGGCGCAGGTCGGCGAGCCGGTCGCTGCCGAGCCGGGAGGTGTCGCGCCCCTGGAGCAGCACCTGTCCCGCGGTCGGCACGTCGAGCAGGCCGAGCAGGTAGAGCAGCGACGACTTGCCCGAGCCCGAGGGGCCCGTGATCGCGGCGAAGTCGCCGGCATGGAACGCGAGGCTCGCGTCGCGGACCAGCGTCACCGGGACGGCACCCGGCAGTACCCGCGTCACGTTGCGCGCTTCCAGCACGGGCGCAGGGGCGGCACCGGGCGCGGGCATGGCCGCGGGCGCGCTCACAACCCGCCCCGGAGATAGACCACGGGGTCGAGCCGCGCCGCCTGGCGCGCCGGCAGCCAGCCCGCCAGCACCGCGGTCGCGACGGCGAGGCCGCCCGCGATCAGGTAATGGCCGATCCAGCGGTAGAGCACGAAGCCCTCCATCGCCACGATCGTCTCCATCTCGAAGCGCACCGAGGCCAGCGCCTCGGTCAGGCCGAAGCCGAGCGCCCAGCCGAGAGCGGCGCCCGCCGTGCCCACGATCAGCCCTTCCAGCACGAACACGTTGCGGATGTCGCCCTCGCGCAGGCCGATCGACTTGAGGATGGCGATGTCGCGGCTCTTCTCGTGGATCACGGTCGAGATGATGTTGAAGATTCCGAAGCCCGCCACCAGCAGGATCGCGCCGACGGTCGAGTAGCGGATCGCGTTCTGGATCACGAACAGGCCGAGGATGTTCTCGTTCGCCTCGTCCCACGATTCCGCGCGGTAGCCGTAGAGCCCCTCCACCGCGCGCGCGACCGGGCGTGCGCGGTCGATGTCGTCGAGCCGGAGGTTGATGCGGTTGATGACGTTGGGGCGCTGCTCCAGCACCTGCACCCGCTTGAGGAGCGCATAGGATTCGAAGTCGTCCTTGTTGACGAGCCCGGTGCGGAACAGGCCCGCCACCTTCATGCGCAGCACGACGCCGGTGGGCGACACCGCCGTGAGCGCGTCGCCCATGCCGATGCCGAGCTTGCGGGCGAGCCCTTCGCCCAGCACGATGCCGTTGGCGGTGGTGCGCAGCGCGTTGAGGCTGCCGGCGGTCAGGTCGTTCTCGAGGTTGCTCACGCGGCGCTCGAGGTCGGGTTCTATGCCGATGACGGTGGCGGATACGTCGGTCGCGCCGTAGCGCAGGATCGCCTGCCCGTGGAGCGAGGGCGCGGCGCGCACCCCCTCCTGGGCGTTGAGCGCGGCCACGATCCGGCCCGGGTTGCGGATGCCCCGGATCTCCTGGCGCGGACGCAGCCCCTGGATGCCGACCGCCGCATCCGGGTGGGCGATGCGGGCGGGCGGGCGCGGCGGGGTGCGGAACTCGTCGCGGACCTGAACGTGGGGCGCGACGTCGATCACGCGTCGCACGAAGTCCTGCTGGAAGCCCTCCATCATCGCCGCCATGGCGATGAAGGCGCCGACGCCGAGCGTGATGCCGAGCAGCGAGATCACCGTCTGGCGGCGGCGGCGCGCGAGATGCGCGAGCGCCATGTCCAGCACGAGGCGCAGGGTCGCCGCCCTCATGGCCGCACCCGCACGCGGCCCCCGTCCCTGAGGCCCGGCGGCGGCGCCGTCACCACGGACGCGCCCGCGGCAAGGCCGGCGCGGACCTCCACCTTGTCCTCGCCGAGCACGCCGAGGGTCACGCGGCGGCGGTGGGCGCGGCCGTCCTCCACCACCCACAGGCCGTCGCCGGTCACGGCGGAGAGCGGCACCAGCACCGCGTCCTCGATCATGCCGACGACGATGTTGGTCTCCACCGTCATGCCGATCATCAGCGGCGTATCGTCGGGCAGCGCGATGCGGACGCGGTAGCTCTTGGTGACGGGGTCGCCCTTGGGAGTGATGTCGGCGACCGTGCTCTCGAGCGCGCGGCCGGGGAAGGCGTCGGAGCGGATCAGCACGGTCTGGCCGCGCGCGACGCGCGGGATGTCCTCCTCGTCGACCTCGGCTTCGGCGCGCAGCGGACGGGCGCGCCCGATCCAGAACAGCGTGGTCTCGGGCCCGACCGCTTCGCCCACCTCGCCGTCGCGGCGCAGCACCACGCCGTCGAGCGGCGCACGCAGCACCAGGTCGTCGAGCGTCTGGAGCGCGGCGACGAAGGCGGCGCGCGCCTGACGCAGGTCGCTCTCGACGCGCTCCAGCGCCTGGCGGCTGGTGAAACCTTCCTTGGCGAGCGGCAGGACGCGCTGCAGCTCGGCTTCGAGGAACTCGATGCGCGCCTCGAGCTCGGTCACGCGCGCGCGCGCGATGCGGTCGTCGAGGCGGCCGAGTTCCTGGCCGCGCACGACCTCTTCGCCCTCTTCAGCCGCGATCGAGAGGATGCGCCCCAGCGTGGTCGGGCCGACCCGGCCCCAGGTGACCGGCTCCACGATCGCCGTCGCATAGACCGTGTCCACCGCGCGGCCGCGCTCGGCGGGGACCGTCGCGACCTCGGGCACCGCGCCGAGGTACCAGACCCACGCGGCGAGGGCGACGAGGACGGCCCCGATGAGGCCGGTGACGACGAGCCTTGCCATGACGGCCGGGAGAATCCCAGCATTGTCGCGCGCTGTCCAGCCGGCTTGCTGCGCGCATACGCCTGCGCTCATACTCGCCGCCATGGGAACGGGAAGGTGCAAGAAGCCGCGGCCCGAGCCGGCCTTCGTGGTCCACCACCTGCGCCACGCGCTGGCCGTGCTGGCGGCGGCGGAGGCCGCGGGCGTCGCGGTGCGGCTCGAGAGCGCGCCGGGCGCCGCGGCCCAGGGCGGCGCCGCCTGGTTC
>JBJHBM010000086.1:0-5365 GCA_050485485.1 Alphaproteobacteria bacterium
GTCATAGACCAGGCACACGCCGCCCGCGCCCAGCGACGCCGCCGAGGGCAGCGTCACCGTCATGGTGAAGTAGGCCGCGACGGCCGCGTCGGCAGCGCTGCCCCCGGCCGCGAGGATGTCGCGCGCGAGCAGCGCCGCCTGCGGCTCGTCGGCCGCGACGGCGCCGCCGAAGCCCCTGGCGTAGCCCTCGGCGCTGCCGGTGGGCGTCATCCAGGAACAGCCCGCAAGGAGCGCCGCGAGTAAGGCGAAAACCGCCGTTTGACGCCCCCGGACGAGCCGCCTACCCTGCCCGAACGACCGAGTGATGCTATCGATGCGAAGTTTCATGAGAACGCGAGCCGCGATCTTTCTGGCGATTGCCGTCCTGTTGTTTGGCGCGGGCGGCCGGGAGGCCGCGGCCGCGAGCCTGATCCGCGACGCGGAAATCGAAAATACCATCCGGGCCTATGCCACGCCAGTCTTTGAGGCGGCGGGCCTGCCCGCCCGCGACATCCGCATCTATATCATCAGCGACCCGGCCCTCAACGCCTTCGTGGCCGGCGGCATGAACATCTTCCTCAATACCGGGCTCCTGACCAAGGCCAGGGACGCGAACGAGGTCATCGGCGTGATCGCCCACGAAGCGGGCCACATCTCGGGCGGCCATCTGGCCCGTTTTTCGGGGCGGATCGACACCGCCTCCTCCTCCGTGCTCGTGGCAACCATCCTCGGTGCGCTGACCGCCATCGCCACCGGCCGCGGCGACGCGGGCGCCGCCGTGGCCCAGGCCGGCCAAGGGCTCGCCATAGGCTCGCTCCTGGCCTACAGCCGGGCGCAGGAATCGGCCGCCGACCAGGCGGCGCTCATGTTCCTCGAGCGCTCGGGCCAGTCGGCAACCGGCCTCGCCAACTTCCTACGCGCCATCGAGAACCAGGAATTCCTGAGCAGCGCCAGCCAGGATCCTTACGTCCGCACCCATCCCGTCACGCGCGAACGGGTGCGGGCCATAGAGGAGCATCTCAGAAAATCGCCCCATACCGGCACGCCGGCGACGCCGGAACTGCAGGAGATGCACCGGCGCATGGTGGCCAAGCTGACGGCATTCCAGGGTCAGGTCATGACCACGCTGCGGGTCTATCCCGAGAGCGACACGTCGGTCGCGGCGCGCTACGCCCGCGCCGTCGCCTACTACCGGGTTTCCGCGCTCGACAAGGCGCTGCCGCTGATCGACGGGCTGATCGCCGAGGAGCCGGAGAATCCCTATTTCCACGAGCTCAAAGGGCAAATGCTGTTCGAGAATGGGCGCATCGCCGAATCACTCCAGCCCAACACCGAGGCGGTCCGGCTCGCCCCCGAGGAGCCGCTGCTGCGGGTGGCGCTGGCCCATGCCCAGCTCGAAAGCGGCAACGCGGAGCTTGCCAAGGGAGCGATCAACCACCTGCTCTATGCCACCAACGCGGACCCCAGCAACGCCTTCGCTTGGCGCCAGCTCGCCGTAGCCTACGGGCGCGACGGCCAGATCGGCCTGTCCGCGCTGGCCCAGGCCGAGGCGGCGATGGTGACGGGCAACCTGAAGGATGCCGCGTTCCACATCGGCCGCGCCGAGCGTCAGGTGGAGAAGGGCTCGACCGCCTGGCTGCGCCTGCAGGACCTCAAACGCCAGGTCGAGGAACGCCGCGAGCTCGAGAGGCGCTGAGGAGCGGTCTTATTCGGCGTCCGGCTGTTTTGCGGGCTGCGCCGCATCGAAGGCGGGATGGGCCATGCAGGCCTCGAACACGCGCATCACGGTGGGATAGCCGTCGAGCGGACAGTCGAAGCGCTGGGCGTTGAAGATTTGCGGTACCAAGCAGATGTCGGCGAGGGTGGGCGCGTCGCCGTGGCAGAAGCGCCCGGTGGCGGGGCTACCAGCCAGCATCGCCTCGAACGCGGCGAGGCCCGTGGCGACCCAGTGCCGGTACCAGGCGTTGCGCGCCTCCTCCGGCTGGCTCATGTGATCTCTCAGGTAAAAGAGAACCCGTAAGTTATTGATAGGATGCAGGTCACAGGCGATGGCCAGCGCCAGCGCGCGGACCCGCGCGCGGTCCTTCGGCGCCGTCGGCAGAAGCGGCGGCGCGGGGTGCGTCTCGTCCAAATATTCAAGAATCGCAAGGGATTGCGTGAGGATCGTGCCGTCGTCGTCGATCAGCGCGGGGACCAGCTGCTGGGGGTTGAGGGCGCTGAAGTCGGGGGCGAACTGCGCACCGCCGCCGCGCGTGAGATGGACGAAATGCCGTTTCGGATCAAGGCCCTTGAGGTTGAGGCCGATGCGCACGCGGAAGCTCGCGGACGAGCGGAAATAGTCGTAGAGGTCCACTGAACGCCCCTTTCGAATGGCTGGTCGAATGGCTGGGAAAAATCGCCGGAAAAGGCCCTGTAAATTCCGATCGGTCCGGCCGAAAACCGGCGGGCCCGCCGCCGGGATCAGATCAGCCCGGCGAGCGGCGAGGACGGGTCGGCGTAGCGCTTCTTGGGCATGCGCCCGGCGAGGTAGGCGAGCCGTCCGGCCTCGACCGCGTGGCGCATGGCGCGCGCCATGGTCACGGGATCGCGGGCCTCGGCGATGGCGGTGTTCATCAGCACCCCGTCGCAGCCGAGCTCCATGGCGACCGCCGCGTCGGAGGCGGTGCCGACACCGGCGTCCACCAGCACGGGCACACGCGCGTTCTCCTTGATGATGCGGATGCCGACCGGGTTCTGCACCCCGAGCCCCGAGCCGATCGGCGCGGCCAGCGGCATGACGGCGACGCAGCCCGCCTCCTCCAGCCGCTTGGCCTGGATCGGGTCGTCGGAGCAGTAGACCATCACCTTGAAGCCCTCCTTCACCAGCACCTCGGCGGCGCGGACGGTCTCGGGCATGTCGGGATAGAGGGTCTTCTGGTCGCCCAGCACCTCGAGCTTGACCAGGTCCCAGCCCCCCGCCTCGCGCGCGAGGCGCAGCGTGCGCACGGCCTCGTCGGCGGTGTAGCAGCCCGCCGTGTTGGGCAGGTAGGTGTAGCGCCGGGGATCGACGTAATCGACCAGCATCGGCTGCTTGGGGTCGGTGACGTTGACGCGCCGCACCGCGACGGTGACGATCTCCGCCCCCGAGGCCTCGATGGCGCGCGCGGTCTCCTCGAAGTCCTTGTACTTGCCGGTGCCCACCAGCAGGCGTGAGCGGTAGGCCCGCCCCGCGACCACTAGCGGGTCGGGGTCGGCCGCGCCCACGTCGTCGGCGCCCCCGCCGATGAAATGGACGATCTCGAGCCGGTCGCCGGGGCCGACGCGGGTGGCGCCGTAGGCCGAGCGCGGCACGATCTCGAGGTTGAGCTCGACCGCCACCTTGCGCGCGTCCACGCCGAGCTCGTCGAGCAGGGCGGCGACGGTCGCGGCGCCGTCGAGCGGGCGCGTCTCGCCGTTCACGGTGATCTGACCGGCCATTTCTCTCCCTTGGGTTCTCTGCCGTCGGATGCCGCGCCGGCACCGGGCGGGCGCGGATCGAGCGGCAAGTATGGAACGCCGACCCCCGGCGGCGCAAGGGTTGCCGACAGGGCGCCTGCGAGCCCTGGACCCGCTACCACCCCAGGCCCTGGCGCGTTCAACGCGCGCCGAGCGACACGGTGTTGAGGAAATAGAGCAGCGCGAGCGCACCGCCGCCGATCAGCGTCAGCATCAGGCAGGCCCGGATCATCTGCGGCGCCAGCGACTTGCGGGGCGGCGGCGGCGGGCGGCGCGGCGGCGGCGCGGCCACCTTGAGCCCCTCCGCCTGGCGCGCCTGGCTGGCGACGTTGATGCGCTCCGCCTTGCTGGAACGGAAGATGGTGCGGGTGCCGCCACGCTCGGTCGCGTCGTCGAAGGTCTCCTCCACCACGCGCACGGCGGAATAGCGGTTGCCGCGCTCGATGCGCTCGGCCTCGATCAGCGCGAGGTCGCGGTCGTCGAATACCGAATCGATCTTCCACGCGCCGTTGCGGTAGGTATGGATCTCGAAGACCTTGAGGACGGACACGGCGGGGCTCCTAGATCTCCGGGTCTTCCTGGAAGACGCGGCAATTGGCCCCGCCCAGCGCGGCGACGACCCGCGCGCCGCCGTCGGTGAGCGGCAGCAGGATCGAGCGGTAGAGCAGCTTGCGCCCCGGCGGCTCCTCGAGCGCGCCGCCGTAGGTGATCGGCACGCGCCGCGCCAGCACCTCCGGCAGATGACGCGTGGCGCGCTCGGCGAGCGTGCCCGGCGCGAGGTCGGCCAGCGCGCGCCCGGTCATGTCGGCGCCGCAGAACGTGCGGTGCCAGGCGCCGAAATGGGCGAACGCGGGTGCCGCGCCGTCCACGTCGATGACGAAGCAGTAGTCCCACATGTCGGGGATCGCCGCGCCGTCCACGGCCGCGCGCGCCGGCAGGTCGGCCTCGCCGCATAGCTCGCGCCAATGGGCGAGCAGGCGCAGCACGAGGCGGCGTTCCTTCGGGTTGGCCGGTTCCGTCAAGCGTGGCTCTCCGTGGCATGCATCAATGGTTATGGCGACTTTGTGCCGAATTTCGGTTAAATCCCGGTAAATGCGGGCCGGGCGGGAAACCGGCCCCGGCACGGCTCCGCCCCGGTCGGAGAGGGCTTGTGCCGTTGCGCGCGTGCCGCCCCATGCTATAAACGCTCCCAAACCCGCCCCGGAGAGGGCGGGCGCCGCCTCGCGACGCTTCACGACAGGCATTGATGATGAGCCGTAACGTACTGATTCTGAACGGCCCCAACCTGAACCTGCTGGGCACCCGCGAGGTCGATATCTACGGCAACCGGACGCTCGCCGACATCGAGGCCGACTGCCGCCGCCACGGCCGGACGCTCGGACTCGAGGTCGAATTCCGCCAGAGCAACAGCGAAGGCGAACTGGTGGACTGGATCCAGGGCGCGCGCGGCGCGGCCAGCGGGTTGATCCTCAACGCCGGCGCCTATACCCATACTTCGGTCGCGATCCTCGACGCGCTCAAGGCGCTCGACATGCCGGTGATCGAGGTCCACCTCTCCAACATCTTCCGGCGCGAGCCGTTCCGCGCCGAATCCTATGTCTCCAGGGCCGCGACGGGGATCATCGCCGGGCTCGGCGCGCACGGCTATCTGCTGGCGCTCGACGCCCTCAACCAACTCACCACGGCAGGAAGCAAGACGTGATCGGCAAACGCGACATCGACGAGGCGCTGATCCGGCGCCTCTCGAAACTCCTCGACGAAACCGGGCTCACCGAGATCGAGGTGGGCGAAGGACGCCACCGCATCCGCGTGGCGCGCGGCCAGACGGTGGTGGCGGCCGGCATGCCCGTCCCGGCGCCGGCCGCGGCCGCGCCGGCAGCGCCCGCGGTCGCGGCGCCAGACGCCAAGGCCC
>JBJHBM010000087.1:0-5195 GCA_050485485.1 Alphaproteobacteria bacterium
TCCCTGGGGGAAGTTGTAGGTGCGGATGCGCTCCGAGCGGTCGCCGGAGCCGACCTGGGAGCGGCGGTCGGCGGCGCGCGCCGCGTCGCGCTCCTCGCGCATCCGCTCGTAGAGGCGGGCGCGCAGAATCTTCATGGCCTTGGCCTTGTTCTTGTGCTGCGACTTCTCGTCCTGCTGCGACACCACGATGCCGGTCGGCAGGTGCGTCACGCGCACCGCCGAGTCGGTGGTGTTGACCGACTGGCCGCCGGGGCCGGAGGCGCGGAACACGTCGATGCGCAGGTCCTTCTCGTTGATCTCGACGTCCACCTCCTCGGCCTCGGGCAGCACCGCGACCGTCGCCGCCGAGGTATGGATGCGGCCCTGGGCCTCGGTCTCGGGCACGCGCTGGACCCGGTGAACGCCCGATTCGAACTTGAGGCGCGCGAACACGTCGGCGCCCGAGATACTGGCGATGGCCTCCTTGTAGCCGCCCTTGTCGGTCTCGGAGATTTCCATGACCTCGAATTTCCAGCGCCGCCCCTCGGCGTAGCGCTGGTACATGCGGAACAGGTCGGCGGCGAACAGCGCCGCCTCCTCGCCCCCAGTGCCGGCCCGGATCTCGAGGATGGCGTTGCGGTCGTCGGCCTCGTCCTTGGGCAGCAGGCCGATGCGGATGGCGGTCTCGAGCGCGGGCAGGCGCTCGCGCAGCGCGGCGATGTCGTCCTCGGCCATCGCCTTGACCTCGGCGTCCTCCTCGGGGCTCGCGACCATCGCCTCGAGCCCGTCGAGATCGGCGCGCGCCTTCTTCCAGGCCTGGATCGCCGCCACCAGCTCGGACAGGTCGGCGTACTCCTTGGACAGCCTGCGGCGCTCGTCGCCGTCGAGCCCGGTCGCGGTGGACAGCCTGTCGCCCACCTGCGCGTGGCGCGCCACCACCTGGTCGAGCTTGCCCTGCAGCCCGTCCAGCGAACTTTCGACCGTGCGATGCTCGACGCTCACGCCTTCTCTCCCCGTTACCTGCCGCCGTCCCCGCGGCGCGACCCGAGCCCGAACAGGCGGGCCAGCAGCCCGGCCCCGCTCCGCGTCTCCCGCCGGACGGCACCTTCCTCGGCGGCGATCTCGCGCAAGGCGCGCGACGGCGCATGGAGCAGGCGGTTGACCAGCAGCCGCGTCGCCTCCTCGGCGGTGAGCCCCGGCCGCTCGCGCAGAAGCTCGGCACGGACGTCCTCGAAATGGGCACGCAGCTCGCTCACCGCCGGCACCGCCGCGCGGCCGCCCTCGTCCGCGACGAAGGCCGCGACCTCTTCCTCGACGATGCGCCCGGCCGCCTCGGCGGCCTGGCCGCGCTGCTCCTGGCCGGCGAGCGCGATGCGCTCGAGGTCGTGCAGGTCGAACAGATAGGCATCGTCGATGGCCCGCACACCCTTTTCCACATCGGGCGGCACCGCCGCGTCGAGCAGGAAGATCGGGCGGAAGCGCCGCGCCTTGAGGGCGCGGGCGACGTCGGCGGCCCGCACCACGGGCGCCCGCCCGCCGAGCCCGGTGAGGATCATGTCGAAATCGCCGACATGGGACGCGACCGCCTCCATCGCCAGGCGGTGCGCGCCGAGCCGCACACCGAGCGCCTCGGCGCGCGGCGCGAGCGGGTCCGCCACCGTCACCTCGCGCAGCCCCGCCCCCTTGAGCCGCTCGATCACGGCGACGCCGAACTCGGCCCCGCCGATCATCAGGGCATGGCGGTCCTCGAAGCTGCCCAGAACCTCGCGCGCCGCCTGGCAACCCGCCGACACGATGGAGACCGCGCATTCGCCCAAGGCCGTTTCGCTGCGGGCACGCTTGGCGGCGGCGTAGGCCGCATCCATCACGCGGCCGAGCGCGGGCCCCGCGAAGCCGAGCTCCGACGCGCGGCGATGCGCCTCCTTGACCTGTCCCAGCACCTCGGGCTCGCCCACCACCTGGCTCTCGAGCGAGGCGGCGATCCGGAACAGGTGCGCGAGCGCGGCCGTTCCGGTGCGCGCCACCACGGCGCCTTCCAGCATCTCCGGCGCGAGCCCGGCGCCTTCGCCGAGCGCGCGGCGGATGCGCGTGGCGGCGGCCTCGGGTTCGGCGGCGATGGCGGCGACCTCGACCCGGTCGCAGGTGGCGAGCACCACCGCCTCCTCGATCCCGGCCTCGGCGAGGCGCCGGTGGAAGGCGGGCAAGGCCGCGTCCTCGACGAACAGCGCGTCGCGCAGCTCCTGCCCGGCGGTGCGATGGCTGACGCCCGCCATCACGAAGCGGCGTGCGACGGGCCGCGTCCCGCCGGCGGGGCGCGCGGGACCTGGAACGGGGGCGATCATGGGCGCGGCCACGGGGGCTTCCGCGCTAGGGACGGCCGACGAGCCGGTCGCCGATCCGATCGAGGGGGACGGTTTCCTGCTCGCCCGTCTCCATGTCGCGGACGGTGGCGACGCCCTTGGCGATCTCATCCTCGCCGAGGATGACCGCGCGCACGGCGTTGAGCCGGTTGGCGCGCTTCATGCGGCGCGAGAGATTGCCGGAGAATCCGATATCGACCGCGAGCCCGGCGTGGCGCAGGCGCTGGGCGAGGCGGAACGCTTCCGCCTCGGCGGCCGCGCCGACCGGAATCACGGCAACGGGGCGCGGCGCCTCGGCCGCGCCCTCCGCCAGCATGGCGAGCCGCTCGATGCCGGCGGCCCAGCCCACGCCGGGGGTCGCGGGGCCGCCCATCGCCTCGATCAGCCCGTCATAGCGGCCGCCCGCCAGCACCGTGCCCTGTGCGCCGAGCGCCTCGGTCGTGAACTCGAACGCAGTGTGGCAGTAGTAGTCGAGGCCGCGCACCAGGCGCGGGTTGAGCCGGTAGGCGATGCCGAGCGCGTCGAGCCCGGCGCGCACCTCGGCGAAGAAGTCGCGCGCGGCCTCCGTCAGGTAGTCGTCGAACCCCGGCGCGCCCTCGACGATGCGCCGGTCCTTCTCGTCCTTGGAATCGAGGATGCGCAGCGGATTGCGCCCGAGACGGTCGCGGCTGTCGTCCGACAGCCCCTCGCGGCGGGCGGTGAAGTAGTCCACCAGCGCCGCCCGGTAGGCGGCGCGGCTTTCGGCGTCGCCGAGCGTGTTGAGCTCGAGCGTGGCGAGCCGCAGCACGCCGAGCGCGTCCAGGATATGGGCGCCGAGCGCGATCACCTCGACGTCGCCGAGCGGCGCGGCCACGCCCAGAAGCTCCACCCCGATCTGGTGGAACTGGCGCAGGCGCCCCTTCTGCGGCCGCTCGTGGCGGAACATGGGGCCCCAGTAGAACGCCTTGAGCGGCAGGTTCTGGCCGAGGCCGCCCGAGATCACCGCGCGCGCGATGCCCGCCGTGCCTTCGGGGCGCAGCGTGACGAGATCGCCCGAGCGGTCCTCGAACGTGTACATCTCCTTGGTGACGACGTCGGACGTATCGCCGAGGGTGCGCTTGAAGACCTCGGTGAACTCGAAGATCGGCGTCGCCATCTCCTCGTAGCCGTACCGTTCGGCGAGGCCGCGGGCGGTGTCCACGATGTGGCGATGCTTGCGCCCTTCTTCGGGCAGGAGGTCATGCGTGCCGCGCACCGGCTGGAGGGATGCCAAGTGAGTGCCTCCGATCTAGGAATGCGCGGCGGCAGGGCGGCGGCCGGCGCCGGACGCGGGCGAAGCCGCGTCCCCGGCCTCCTTCGCCTTCTCGGCCTCGATCGCGGCGGCGCGCTTCTCCACCAGCTCGACGATGTGGTCGATCATCTGTTCCTGGCCGACCTTGTGGTCGGGCACGCCCGCCATATAGACCATGTGGGTGCGGTTGCCGCCCCCGGTGATGCCGATGTCGGTCTCCTTGGCCTCGCCCGGGCCGTTGACCACGCAGCCGATGATCGAGAGCGTCATCGGCGTGGTGATATGGGCGAGCCTTTCCTCCAGCTTCGCCACCGTGTCGATCACGGGGAACTGCTGGCGCGCGCAGGATGGGCACGCAATCACGTTGACGCCGCGATGGCGCAGGTTGAGCGCCTTCAGGATTTCGAACCCGGCATGGACCTCCTCGACCGGGTCGGCCGAGAGCGAGACGCGGATGGTGTCGCCGATCCCCGCCCACAGGAGCGAGCCGATGCCGATGGCCGACTTGACCGTGCCGGTGCGGAGCCCCCCCGCCTCGGTGATGCCGAGGTGGAGCGGGTAGTCGCAGACTTCCGCCAGGCCCTGATAGGCGGCGACCGCGAGGAACACGTCGGACGCCTTGACCGAAATCTTGAACTCGAAGAAGTCGTTGTCCTCGAGGATGCGCATGTGATGCTGAGCGCTCTCGATCAGCGCCTCGGGACAGGGCTCGCCGTACTTCTCCTGCAGGTGGCGCTCGAGCGAGCCCGCGTTGACGCCGATGCGGATCGAGCAATCGTGATCCCGCGCCGCCTTGACCACCTCGCGCACGCGCGCGTCGGAGCCGATGTTGCCGGGATTGATGCGCAGGCACGCGGCGCCGGCCTCGGCGGCCTCGATCGCGCGCTTGTAGTGGAAATGGATGTCGGCGACGATCGGCACGCCGGACGCGCGCACGATCTCGGGCAGCGCGCGGGTCGACTCCTCGTCGGGACAGGAAACCCGCACGATGTCCGCCCCGGCCGCTTCCAGGCGCCGGATCTGCTCGGTCGTCGCCTTGGCGTCGGAGGTCGGCGTGTTGGTCATCGACTGGACCGTGATCGGCGCGTCCCCGCCCACGGGGACGGGGCCCACGTGGATCTGCCGGCTCTTGCGGCGGTGGATTTCGCGGTAAGGGCGGATGCTCATGTCGGTCCTTCGGGCGGCCTCGGTTGCGCCGCGCCTCCCTAATACCTGCGCCTTGAGGCCTTGTAAATCAAGCGATTCCCCCGGAACCCGCGGGGCAAGGCGGCTTAGCGGGCGGCCGCCGTGCCGGCCTTGAGCCGCGCCGGGTCCAGCGCCACGTCGCGCCGCACGGCGCCGTCGGGGCCGATGGCCGGGACGAGCGCGCCGTTGACCCTGATCTCGATGGCGCCGGCATTGCCGGTCATCAGGCTCAGGCCGGGCTCGTCGGGCACCATGTAGCTGTCGCCGGCCCGCAGGATGCGCATGAGGACGACGCGCCCGCCCTCGCCCCGGATCTGCACCCAGCTGTCGGCGCGCGCGCGCAGCTCGATGGCGGCAGGCGCGCGCGCGGTCTCCACCGGCGCGGGCGCGTCGGACTGCGG
>JBJHBM010000088.1:0-5039 GCA_050485485.1 Alphaproteobacteria bacterium
GGCGCACAAGGGCGCGGGCGGCAAGCCCCGGGCGCCGGCCACGGCCTCGAAGCCCTCGGTCAACCTCTACAATCTGGGCAAGCCAGCCACGGCGCGCGTGGCCGGGGACAGCACGTCGCGCCCCGGCGCCAGCGTGCCCACCAGCCAGCCCCGCCACAGGATGCGCCCGTCGTCGGCGAGCGCGAGCGCGTCGGACGGTTCCGCCGCGAGCCGGGCGAGGCGCGCCTCGATCTCGGGCTGGAGCGCGCGGGCGGCGGCGCCGCGCACCGCCTTGCGGGCAAGGTCGCTGTCCTCGTCGGCGCGCGCGGCGCGCGCGGGAATGAAGCGGAAGCCCTCGAGCCGTCCGACCACGTGGCCTTCCACCGACAGCACGCCGTCGTCCTCGACCCCCGCCGCGAGCGCGTCCTTGGCGCTCAGCCCCTTCACCAGCGCGGTGGTGCGGCGGTCCACGAAGCGCTGGGTGAGGCGCTCGTGGAGCGCGTCGGAAAGCCGGTCCTCGATGGCGCGCGCGCGCGCCTGCCACAGCGCCGCGTCGCGCGCCCAGTCGGCGCGGTGCGCGATGTAGGTCCAGGTGCGGATCTGGTCGATGCGCCCGGTAAGCGTGTCGATGTCGCCGTCGGCGCGGTCGAGCCGCGCGATGTGGCCGTCGATCCAGTCGTCGTCGAGCCGCCCCTGGGCGAGCAGGCGGCGGAACACCTCGCCCAGGAAGCGGGCGTGCCCGCCGCTCGCCGCGCGGCGGAAGTCGGGAATCTGGCACACGTCCCACAGCAGCCGCACCACGTCGCGGCCCGAGGCGGCGGCGTCGGCCACGTCCGCCTCGCGCGCGAGCGTCTTGAGCGCGAGGTGGTCGGGCGCGTCGCGCACCGCGATCATCCCCGCCGCCGGCGCGGGCGCGTCGAGGGCGGCGAGCAGTGCCGGCAGGGCGTTGAACACGAGGTCGCTGTTGCGCCAGCGGATCGCCGCGACCGGCTCGAAGCGGTGGGATTCGACCGCCGCCGCCAGCTCGGGCGCGAGCTCGCCGGCTTCCGCCGTGGTGCCGAAGGTGCCGTCGGACATGTGGCGCCCGGCGCGCCCGGCGATCTGGCCGAGCTCGGCCGCCGTCAGCGGGCGGCGCCGGCGCCCGTCGAACTTGGCGAGCTCACCGAAGGCGACGTGGGCCACGTCCATGTTGAGGCCCATGCCGATGGCGTCGGTCGCCACCAGGTAATCGACCTCGCCCTCCTGGAACATGGCGACCTGGGCGTTACGGGTGCGCGGGCTGAGCGCCCCCATCACCACCGCCGCGCCGCCGCGCTGGCGGCGCAGCAGCTCGGCGATGCCGTAGACCGAATCGGCCGAGAACGCCACCACGGCGGAGCGCGACGGCAGGCGCGTGATCTTGTGGACGCCCGCGTAAGTCAGCGCGGAGAAGCGCGGCCGCGTCACGAACGCACATCCCGGCACCAGGCGGCGGATGAAGGCGGCGATGGTCTCCGCCCCCAGCAGCATGGTCTCGGCGTAGCCGCGCGCGTTGAGGATGCGGTCGGTAAAGACGTGGCCGCGGTCGGGGTCGGCGGCGAGCTGCACCTCGTCGATGGCGACGAAGGCGACCTCGCGCCCGAGCGGCATCGATTCGACCGTGCACAGGAAGTAGGACGGGTCGGGCGGGATGATCTTCTCCTCGCCCGTGACGAGGGCCACCTTGTCGGCCCCCTTGATCGCCACGACGCGGTCGTAGTTCTCGCGCGCGAGCAGGCGCAGCGGGAAGCCGATCATGCCCGAGGCATGGCCCATCATGCGCTCGATGGCGAGGTAGGTCTTGCCGGTGTTGGTTGGGCCGAGCACGGCGGTGACGCGCCCGGGCGCGGCCAATGCGCGCGCGCCGTTCATACCGCGCCCCGCGCGCGTCCCGTCGGCCGCGTCCGGCCGGTGCTCGGCTCAGTGGTCGCCAAGCTTCGCGAAATGCTCCTGGGCGCGACGCTCCAACGCCTTGAAGGCGTCGCGCATGGCGACGTAGATGTCCTCGTGGGAATGGTCGCCCGTATCGCCCTTGTGGACCACGACCTCGCCCTTGGGCAGCAGGAGCTCGAGGGTGAAGTGATAGAGCTGCCCCTTGCGGGTGGGGCCCTGGCTGCGCCCGTGGGGCGCGGCGACGATCACGTTGAGGCCGGTGGCGCGCTCGGCGAATTTCTCGAGCTTCGCGGCGCGCTCGTGAATCTTGGCCTCGACCGCCTCGCTCGACGGAATGTCCCTGAACGTGATGCGGACGGGAATGGCCATGGGTCACCTCCTCTAAGCCGTGCGCGACTCTACCGATATAATGTCAGCATAGCATT
The DNA here is from genome assembly GCA_050485485.1 of Alphaproteobacteria bacterium. Classification (GTDB taxonomy): domain Bacteria; phylum Pseudomonadota; class Alphaproteobacteria; order SMXQ01; family SMXQ01; genus WHSO01. The sequence goes on from JBJHBM010000088.1 coordinate 2,316, forward strand.
CCGCCAAGCGCCCCCGCCAGTGAAGGCGGGCGCCGTTACCCGATTGTTCCGCCGGGTGACGCGACGGACGGAACATGGCGGTTCCCGTATCATGACCGGGCCATACCCGACCGACGCATGAGGATTCACATGCCCGCCGCGCGCGCGGCGGGCGAGATGTCGGACCAGAAGCCGCCCGACTAAAAGCCGCCCGACTAAAAGCCGCCCGACTAAAACCCGAAGGTGTGGTCGAGGGAGAAGGCGCCGTCGGCGCGCGCGAGCCCGTGGTAGCCGAACAGCCGGCAGGTGGTGTCGCGGACGATGGCGTAGCCGCCCGCCGCGGCCCGGCGCGTGTCCGCGTCGAACAGCGCGCCGAGGCGCCACAGGCGGCTGCCGCCGCAGGGAATCTGCAGGTCGCTGTGGACCAGCTCCTTGCCGGCGGCGGAGAACACCGTCACCCGGGTCGCGGACAGCGGGTGCCACGGCGTGCTCGCCGGGTAGATCAGGTGGCACAGGGTGTCGTGCGCCGCATCGCCGAGCCGCACGAACAGCCGCGTGGTGAGGCCGGGCGGCGCCGTGGTGTAGCTCTGCGGCTCGCCGCGATAGACCAGCGCGGTGTTGTAGATGTGGGCGCCGAAGGTGGTTTCCGAGGCATGGCTGCCGTCGCGGCGCTCGAACCGCACCAGGGCGTGCAGCCAGCCGTCGGCCTCGCCGCCTTCGCGGAAGTCGTACATCAGCTCGGCATGGCCGAAGCCGCCCACGAGCGTGGCGCCCGCCTCCGCCAGCAGCGCGTCCACCTCGACCGCCGTGCAGCCGCGCCGGGACACCCGGCCGAGGTAGCGCCGCGCCACCTCGGCGCCGTCCGGGTCGTAGAGCGCGACCGCGATCGGCAGCTCCTGGGTCGCTGTGGTCATCGGCGTCGGCAGGATGGCGGTGTGGTAGTCGGCGAGCGGCAGCACCGCGAGCGGCAGGATGTAGCCCTTGCCCATCCGCTCCGCGAGGCCGGGGATGCCGGGATCGGGCGCGAGGTCGGCGCGCTCCACGTTGACGTGGCCGACGCGCACCCGGCCCGAGGCCGCCTCCACCTCGTAGCGCGGGCGGACGAAATGGCGGCCCGCGCGAATCTCGATCTGGTCCGGCCAGGCGGCGTCGGGCAGCAGTTCCGCCACGTCGAGCAGGTGGCAGCCGAACGGCGGCACCTCGCGTTCCAGGGTACGCAGCTCCTGCGCGCCCATGACGTTGAGGCCGACCGCGCCGGGCGGGATCGGGACCGGGTGGCTGTTCTGAATCCACAGCCGGACCCGCTCGCCCGGCGCCGGCGCCGGCAGGCCGGCATAGAGGTCCGCCGGCCACGGGTTGGAATCGTGGGTTGCGGACAGGTGCCCCCCGCGCCCGCCGCCGGCCCCGTCGCCCGAACCGTTCGGGCCGCCCGGCCCATAGGTATCGACCGCGTATTTCATGATGTCGTGGCCCGCCACCCGGACCGCGTGCATGAACAGCGAGCCCGCGAACGGCCCGAGGCCAAAGCGGCGGCGCACCTCGGCCGAATCCACGGTGAACACGGCGCCCGGCGGCGGCAGCGTCTCGGTCCATTCGGCGAGGGTCGCGCCGTCGGCGTCGAACAGCCGCAGCCACATGGCGGCGTCCCTGGCGCCGTAGGTGCCCCAGTAGTTGACGGTGGTGATGCGGGTGTGGTGGTCGTCCGCTTCGCGCAGGAAGGCGAAGTTGGTGACGAAGTTGAGCGGGTCGAGATAGTCGCGCGCGTTGGTCAGCATGTCGTCGGGCAGGCGGAAGGCGTCGAAGCTCGCGACCTCCGCCCCCGGCGGCAGCAGGTGGCGCACCTGCGCGACCAGCCGGTCGGCGCCGAAGGCGCACACCAGCACCGCGCGGCAGGCGGTCCCCGGGAGCGCCGTCACCGGCTGCGCCGCGCGGCCGAGGACGCGCTTGCCGACGTCGGCGAGGTTCTGGACGAACACGCCCGCCGGATCGAGCGCGGCGAGGTCGTGGAAGGCGTCGCACTGGCCGGCCTGGCCGAGCGGGTCGTAGATCGCGACCGGGCCCGCGGCCTTGAGGCGCGCCAGCGCCGCGCGCGCCAGCGGCACGGCGCGCGGATGGCCGAGCGCCTTGAACAGCGTGTTGCCGCCGGCGTTGTTCCCCGGCCGCCACGTCCGGTTGGTGAAGGTGTCGATCTGGAGCGCCACGATTGTCCTCAGCTTCGGCCGGTGGGAGCCTTCCCCGCGTCCATACGTTCTATGTTCACGCGTTCTATGTCCACACGTTCTACAGGGGGCCTGAAGGCCGGCCAATCCCCTTTCACGTTGGCCCTTTCATGCGGGCCCTTCCCTGCGGGCGCCGGGGCGCGTTCAGCCGCGCGCGGCGCGGTAGCGGCGCGCGATCTCCGCCGCAACCCGGCCGATCTCGGCGAGCGGCGGCGGGCGCCAGCCGAAATCCACCGCGTCCTCGAAGACGCGGGCATGGCCGCGCGCGCGCAATTCGGCGTGGAAGGCGTCGAACCGCGCCGAGCGCCCGGGGTACATGGCGACATGGACCGGGCGCCCGGTGGCGGCGGCCTCGCAGCACATGTTGACCGAATCGCAGGTGACCACCAGGGCGTCCGCGAGGCCGAGCAGCGCGAGATAGGGGTTGTCGCCGGTCCCGTCCCAGACGAAGGCGCCCGCGTCCGCGAGCCGCGCCGCCATCGACGCCACGTTGGCGGGCCCGGTGCGGCGCGAGGGCGCGCCGATC
>JBJHBM010000089.1:0-4985 GCA_050485485.1 Alphaproteobacteria bacterium
GTACTGGATCTCGTCCATCCGCGCCTTGTCGCGCTCGCGACAGCCGAAGTAGCTCTTGATGACCTGGACGCAGCACCAGAACGACGCGATCAGCGGCGCCCAGATCAGCTCCGTCACCGGCGCGGCCTGCGCCAGGATTTCCCAGAAGCTCGGCGCCGCCGGCGGCGTCCCCCCGAAGGCGGCATAGCCCCAGCCGATCGCCCACTGCACGACCGTGACCAGGAACACCAGCGCCAGCAGCTTCGAGAAGATCTCGATCACGCCCATTGCGCGCAGCGCGATCTCCGGCCGGGCCGACGCGCGCTGGGTCTCGGCGTCGGCCGAGGCCATCGCGACGAAGCGCTCGGTGTCGAGCCGCTCCAGCTCGTTGCGCTTGTCGATGAGCGCCATCATCACCTGGGCCTGCTGCTCGGCCGGCAGCTTCGCCGCGGCGGCGGCGATCTCCTCGGCCGGCGCGTTCTCCGGCAGCGGGCTCCCGGAAAGCGCGCCCACGATCTCGCGCCCCGTGCCGAGCACGGCCGGCGCCCATTTCAGAAGTCCCAGGAAGGCGGGGATCATGGTCGCTTCCTCAATAGGTCCAGGCGCGCGGCCGGGGATGGCGGGGGGAATCGGAGACGTCCAGATGGACGAAGGTGCGCGCCAGCCCGACCCGCGGCACCTTGCGGCGCAGCGCCGCCTCCAGGATCAGCCAGGCGCTGGTGCTCGTCGCCGCGACGTCGACGGCGCGCCCGGTGGTGTGCGGCCCGTCCGGGCCGGTGGACGAAACACGCGCGTTATGGTCCGGGCAGCGGAAACCGGAGTTGATCACCAGCGGAAAGCCGAGCTCCGTCCGAATGTCCTGCAGCAGCGCGATGAAGCCCGGGTCCATGTCGGCACGGCCGCAGCCGCACCGACACGCGAACTCGGCGCGCGAGAAATTCGGATAGCGTGACCAGTCTATGGAAGCGGGCGGCGTCATGGCGCCCATATTCCGCGCCCAGCGCCGGCGAAGGCACCCCAACAGGTGTTGGGGTCAAGTGCGCTGCCCACAAAACTATGCACGGCGCGCCGGCCTGGCGCAATCCGTCCGCGCCGGCGCCCGCGTTGCCGGCAACGCTTGAATCTGTTGTGAACAACGATTTAGGCGGGGGTTACGACCGCTTGTCGAACAGGCCGCGCTGGCGCGGGTCGGGCACGGCCAGGCTGCGCCGCACCCTGCCGATCGTCTCGATGTGGCAGCGGGGCTTGAGCGCCCGCCAGATCTCCATGTCGCTCATGCCGGCGTGGATCATGCGCGCGATCTCCGACCGGCGGCGGCGGCCGTCGGAGGCCGGGCCCAACGGCACGACGATGGGGCCATGCCCCAGCACTTCGGCGACCTTGCGCGCGGCCTCGATGCCGAGCGCCTTCGCGAGCGGGTGATCCGCCGCCACCGTCTCCGGGATGTAGAAGCGCCCGCCGCCGAACTCGCCCGCGAACTTGAGCGCCGTCGCCATGCCGCAGGCCTCCGCCACGCGCGCGAGCACTTCGGGGAAATGAGGATCGGCCGTGGTCACCGGCGCCCCTCGACCGCGCGGCGCACCATCGACTTGACCGCCTCGATCAGCTTGTTGGTCGCCGCCGGCGTGCAGAAGCGGAGGTGAGCGACGTGGGCCGTGCGCATGACGAAGGTGGTCTCGGCGGCGGCCTCCCACTGTTCGCTCCACAGATGGCCGCGGCTGCCGAGCCAGTGCCAGGCCGCTAGATAGAGAGCCTTGTGATCGTCGTAGTCGGCCACCGCCACGCCGCCCGGGTTGTAGGCCGGGCCCGGCTTCTTGAACCCCGGCACCTGCGCCTTGATCTCGGCCCAGGCGCGCGCGAACGCGTCGCGGGCGGCATCGGCATAGGCGCCGTCGCGCTTCAGGCTCTCGATCACCTTGGCCCGGCCGGCCTGGTCGAGCTTCGCGGCCGAGCGCTGGCCGGTGAGCGTGAACAACATGGCGCGGTAGGCCGCGTCGTCGATGCCGAGCTTCTTCACGCCGACCTTGATCATGGCGATCTCGCGCGCGCGCCGGTCGCGATTGAGGCGTCCGGTCACCCCCGTCATCGCGCCCGTGCCTCCGCCCGCGCAGGCGCCAGCGGGAACTCCAGCTGCTTCGGCACTGGCATCCACACCTTCACGCGGTTGCCGTTGGCGTTGAGCTTGCGGCCGGCCTGGACGATCTTGCCCGCGGCCTCGAGCTCCCCGCGACGCCCGGTGATCCGATTGATGGCCCAGCCGAGCCGATCGGCGATGTCCTGGTCGCACGGCCGCCGGCCCTCCGAATGCAGCGCCACGACCGCCGCCAGCACCTCGCGCTGCCGTTCGGTAAGCGCCACCGTGTCGTAGGCTTCGAGCGATTCCTGCGCGACGTTCACGGTCACTGCCTGTACCAGCTCAAGACCATTTCGAATTGGTGCGCATAGACGCATTCACCAGGCAAAGCGTCGTCTTTAAGGCCCCAGTAGAATGCGAGCGACCACACGCCTGGACCCCGCTGCCAGTCACGGCCGAAGGTCACCCACCACTGGGGGTACAGGTAGCCATCCGGTCCGATGAGGTTGCCCTGGCCGTCCTTCATGTCACCCTCGCCACGCACGCCACAGGTTGCGGCCGTGCACCGCGGCGAGCGCGGCGTTCAGCGCGCCCATCGCGTAGAGGCCATGCGCTCCGGCGACGGCGGCGAAGCCGAGGCAGCCGGCCAGGCCGAGCGCCGGCACCGCGACGCGCTTCCAGCCGGCCGCGTCCTGGTACCAGAGTGTGAAAATCGCGAGCGCGCCGGCGGCGGCCCATTCGACGGTCGTGAGAACGGTCATTGAAACCCCACCTCCTTGAGGAAGTTGTCGAGCCCGACCGGCTTCTCCGGCCGGAGGAAGTAGCTGCGTATCTCGGCCCAGTTCCGGGCCTTCCGCGCCTCCATGCGGCGCCGGATTTCGTCGATCTTCTCGCGCGTGATGGTGCGCCTCGCGACGCGCCGCTCGACGAGCCGGAGAAGCCGGCGCTCGTGCCGGTTAAGCGCCTTGTAGGTATCGGTCACGCGCTTCGGCAGGAGCTTCCAGCACCGGCCGCAGACGATCTCCTCGCCGGGCTCGTACTTGCCGGCGGGCGCGGTGCGCCGGCAACGCGGGTTGAGGCACGGGATACGGTCACCGGTCATGCGCGCCGCCGCGAAGGGGATATGTGAGGTGGCCGCATGCAGTCCGGGTCGAGCGCGTCGATTATCTGGCGGATGCGTTCGAAACTCAGCCCCCACCGCTTTCCGCATTCGCGCAGTGTCAGCCCGCCCTTATATGCGGCGAGGATCTCGCCATCCCGTTCGGCATTGCGTCCTGACGGCCGCCCTCTCTTCCCCATCACGTCCGCCTCCGGCAGTCGGTACACATCCGGTGCCAGTTGCCCTCGCTGGCGAAGCGTTGGCCACACCCGAGGCACGCGCGAATCGTGGGCTTGTTAACCGGCTTGGCGCCGTCACGGGACGCAAGGCCGAGCCCTTCGGCTGCGTACTTGATCGCCTGGGCGGAGAGCACGCCTGCCCCGGCGAGGGCTCGCTTCAAAGCCTTCGCCGCGAAGTCCTCGCCGCGCAGCCGCACAAGACGCGCCACGGTGGCCACCGCCACGGTTTGTCCCGGCTTGAGATTCGCCAGCGGCACGGCGTAACGGCAGATCTCGACGCCGGCTTTGCGGCAGGCACGGTCGATCGCGGTCGCTTCCGCGTCGCCGGCGGCCAGCATGGCATGATGGATGTGCAGCGGCGTCACCATCACCCTGTCGCGGTTGATGGCGACGAAGTCGGCGGCGGCTTCTTCGATGGTTGCGTGCGGTAGCACGACGGCGGGCACTTCCTTGATGTCACCCCTGATGCGCGCGGCCTCGGCCCGGTGCTGCCCGTCGATGACGTGCCAGCCGCTCCCATTGCGAACGACGAGGACGACGCCAAAACGGGACCACTTGAATTCCTGGGCGATCTTCTCGATCAGCTTCCGCGACCGGCGCGAGCCGGTGTCGCGCTGGTATTTCGGGTCGACCGTGAGGCGGTCGACCGGCAGCCACTTGAGGACGGGCTTCTTGCCGAGGTCGCTCACGCCGCCGCCCTCCGGGTCTCGGGGAAGGCCGCGTCGATGATGCTGGCGAGCGGTGGCCAGTCGCCGTGCCACTGCTCGGGGACCGGCGTCGGCAGGTCCTCGCGCGGCGTGACCACGCGCAGCCGGTCGCGCTCGTCGCGGTAGAGGTAGAGATCGTCCCAGCCGCCGTAATGTCCCACGTGAAACAGCGCCGGGCTGCCGTCGATCAGCTCGACCTCGACGCAGATGGTCACCCGGCGCCCCATGTCACCCGGCCTCCGGGTGCGACGCGCGCCAGCAGGCCATCAGTTCGTGGTACGGCGGGTCGGCGCGGTCCACGACCTCGACCCGCTTGCCGAGCGCGCGGATCGCCTCGACGAAGTCGCCGACGCGCACCTGGCACGGCGCGACGGCCATGCCCGGCATCCGCTCCGCGAGCGCCGGCCCGACAAAATCGAACGCCGCGTCGTCCCGGTCGCGCAGGCGGTCGAGCAGGCGTTGCGACAAGCGCGCATGCTCGGCCGACTCGCGCATCCGGCGCTCGTGCCGGCGGATGCCGTGGATCACGGTGGAATGGTCGAAGGTGCCGAGGTGCCGGCCGACCACCGGGAAGGAATGGGTGGTGAGCTGCTTGGCGAGCCACCACGCCAGGTGCCGGGGCGCGCTGTAGCGCTGGGCGTTGCGCCGCGTCTCGAAGGTGATGCGGTCGATCCCCAGCTCCTTGCAGACCTCGTCGCGGATCGTGCCGAGCGGGATCATGTCGAGGGCTCCCGCGGGCCGATCGGCTCGGGCCCGCAGCCGTAGACGTTGACGTCGCGCGCGTCGTCGAGGTAGCCGCGGCCGGCGGCGGTCAGCTCGACCGCGCACTCGGGCGGCGCCGGCGGCGGGTCGGCCAGCAGCCGCGTGCCGCGCGCGCGGCCCGGGTC
>JBJHBM010000090.1:0-4963 GCA_050485485.1 Alphaproteobacteria bacterium
GCGCCCGCCCAGGGCGCCGGGGCCGTCGGCGCGGCGCGCGACAGCGCCGCCGTGCTCGGCATCCCCGAGGCCGAATTCACCCCGCGCGTGCGCGACGCCATCATGACCTTGCTCAAGGAAGTGGACGCGCTGCGTCGCGACCTCGACCGCAGCAAGGCGCGCATCGCCCAGCTCGAGCGCCTGGCCGACGAGGACGCGCTCGCCCCCGTCGCCAACCGCCGCGCTTTCGTGCGCGAGCTGTCGCGGATGTTGTCCTTCGCCCAGCGCTACGACGGGACCGTCAGCGTGCTCTACTTCGACATCGACGACATGAAGCGCATCAACGACACCTACGGGCACGCGGCGGGGGATGCCGCCATCACCCATGTCGCGGCGGTCCTCACGGGCAACGTGCGCGAATCCGACGTGGTGGGCCGGCTCGGCGGCGACGAGTTCGGCGTGATCCTCGCCAACGCCGACGAGGCCGCCGCGCGCAGGAAGGCCGAAACGCTGGCGCGCGCCATCGCCGGGACGCCGTTCGACTGGCGCGGCCACCGGGTCACGGTCGAGATCTCCTACGGCGCCTATGCCCTCAAGGGCGGCGACGACGCCGCCGCGATGCTGGACCAGGCCGACCGCGCCATGTACGCCCGCAAGCCGCGCGAGAGCGAAGGCGCGCCCTGACCGCGCGCCCGCGTGACGGCATTTCCCCGACCGTCATGCCCCTTCCATACCGTTGCTGTCCAGCTTGGACTCGTTCATGCCTCGCGTCATGGTCGTGCTCGGCACGACCATCCACGAGTTTTGCGGCGGCGGGGACACAAAAAGAACGTGGATGCTCGCGCCAAGCGCGAGCATGACGCCGGGGAGGAGCCGTTACGTCATGCGCATCCGTGGGTGCCCGCGTCGCGAAGCTCGTCCTCGGGCCGGCCCCGCCCTCCGTCTTGGCACCCCCCACCCTGTCCCTCCCCCGCAAGGGGGGAGGGGACGCACGGCGCGTTCCGGACTCCCTCCCCCTTGATGGGGGAGGGCCGGGGTGGGGGTGAATGATCCGAGCAGGTGTGGGGGTGAACGACCGGGCGGCGGCCACGGAACGACGCGTCAGTGTGGCATTGAAGATCGTCCCCGATTGCGCGAACCTTGGGGCCGGGCGAGGAGGCCTGCTTGGCTGAAGCGAAGCGTATCGGGGTGATGACCACCGGCGGCGATTGCGCCGGGCTCAATGCGGTGATCCGCGCGGTGGTCACCCGCGCGGTCGGCCGCAAGGGCAATGTCGTTCCCCGCGTGACCGACAGCACTGATACCGCAACGCTTGATGCGTTTGTGCGCGATAGCGTCTGCACCAAGGTCAGCCGCAAACACCTTCCGCTCTATGTTGCCGAGTTCCAACTCAGCTATAATAATCGGCAAAGTACGGATATTTTCGGTGCGGCCGTAGGGCAATGCTAAAACGGTCACCAAAAATTCGCCTGGTCGCTCTGATCCTGATGGGTTTCCTGCTCGCGGGAGTCGCTAATGTATGGTCACAGCAGCCTCTCCCAAAAACTACTCAGGGGCAGCCATCTGAGGTGCAAGGCCCTAATCCCTCTGAGCGGCAGATAGAGCCTGACAACCAAGGCGAGAACGTCAAAGACACAGAGAATCCAGCCCTGAAGGTGAAGCGCGGTCCCAATGATGGACGCGAGCGCAAGAACGCCAAGGAGCCGGACAATGGCTGGGCCGGATGGGCTTGGGTCAGAAACCCTATCACGCTGTTTAATGCCCTGATTGTCCTATTCACGGGTGCTCTTGCAGTGTCCACGGGGTTTCTTTGGTGGGAAACCAAAAAGACCGCCGATGCTGCTAATCGTTCCGCCAAGATCGGCGAAGATTCTCTGCTGAAACTTCAGAGGGCTTTCATCGTTTTCGGTGGATGGCGTTACCTTTCGCACGAGAGCGATGATGGGAATGTGTGGTGGTCCTTGCATTTCAACTGGATCAACGCGGGTGCAACCCCCGCTAGAAGGGTGCGCCTCCATGTCGGCAGATATTTTGAGGATACTGATTTGCCCGCCGAGTATCTGTTTGAGGTTCCAGACGACCTTTTCGAAAACTTCGTGGGGCCCCACGCTCAAATCACAACCACAAGATGGTCCCTGACGGCGGAGGACCTCATCGCCGTTCGCGAAGGAAAGAAATTTTTGTATTTTTGGGGTGTCGCTACTTACCACGACGTTTTCGACGGGACACCCGAGCGGATGACAAAATTTTCGATTCAGGTGCTGGGTTTTAGGGGCGACCCCTCTAAAAAATGGGACGACAGGGCGAATATCGTCGAAATTATACACAACAACGCTCCCTCCCGGCACAACTGCGCCGACGGCGATTGCCCCTGATGAGGCGGTTAGCCCCGTTGACCCCGTTGAAAGGAAGAACGCCCCTATAAACGCACTGGCCTGTCGTAGCCAGAGGTAGAATGATTTGCCCTCACTATTAAGTACGGGCCATCCCTCTGGATGGTGGAGGGTCGGGGTGGGAGTGAATGATCCGAGTAGGTGTGGGGGTGAACGATCGGGCGGCGGCGGCTACGGAACGACGCGTCAGTGTGGCATTGAAGATCGTCCCCGATTGCGCGAACCTTGGGGCCGGGCGAGGAGGCCTGCTTGGCTGAAGCGAAGCGTATCGGGGTGATGACCACCGGCGGCGATTGCGCCGGGCTCAATGCGGTGATCCGCGCGGTGGTCACCCGCGCGGTCGGCGCCTATGGCTACGAGGTCCTCGGCATCCGTTTCGGCACCGTCGGCCTGCTCACCGACCCGCCCGACGTCCTGCGCCTCACGCCGGAGATGTTCGCCGAGGCGCTGCTGCGCATGGGCGGCACCGCGCTCGGCACCACCAACAAGGGCGACCCCTTCGCCTTCCCGATGCCCGACGGCACCCGCGTCGACCGTTCCGCCGAGATCGCGGCGAACTACCGCCGGCTCGGCCTGGACGCGCTGGTGGCGATCGGCGGCGACGGCTCGTTCCGCATCCTCGACCGGCTGGTGAAGGGATACGGGCTCAACGTCGTCGGCATCCCCAAGACCATAGACAACGACGTGGCGCGCACCGAGAACGCGATCGGCTACATCACCGCCGTCAACGTCGCGACCGAGGCGCTCGACCGCCTCCAGACCACCGCAGCGTCCCATTCGCGCATCATGATCCTGGAGGTGATGGGGCGCGACGCCGGCCATATCGCCCTGTCCGCCGGGATCGCGGGCGGCGCCGACGTTATCCTGATCCCGGAAATTCCCTATCGTCTGGAGGCGGTGGCGCGCCGCGTCGAGGAGGTGCGCCACACCGGGCGCGATTTCGCGCTGGTGGTGGTGGCGGAGGGCTGCCGCACCCGGGACGGCGACGCGGTCGGCACCGCGCGCGGCGACGACAAGCTGCGCTACGGCGGCATCGGCATGTACCTCGCCGACGCGCTCGGCCGCGCGACCGGATGGGAGACGCGCTGCACCGTGCTCGGCCACGTCCAGCGCGGCGGCGTGCCGTCCACCACCGACCGCGTGCTGGGCGCCGCCCTCGGCGTGCGCGCGGTGGACATGGTGGCCGACGGCGCTTTCGGCCGCGTGGTGGTGTGGCGGAACCGGAGCGTGCGCGACGTGCCGCTCGCGGAGGTCGCCTCCGTCACCCGCCTGGTGGACGTGGAGGGCGACCTGGTGCGGACCGCGCGCGGCCTCGGCGTTTCCTTCGGCGACAACTGATTCCGGCGCAACGGCGACAGGCCACAGGAGAGACCCATGCAGTTTCCCGAGCATCCGTTCTGGGACTTCGCACTCAAGGTCTATGGCGCCGAAGGCGTGGCGGCGGCCTGCCTCAACCTGCAGGAGCGCCACGGCATCGACGTCAACCTCATGCTGTTCTGCCTGTGGATCGGTCATTCGGGGCGCGGCGTCATTTCGGAGCCCGAGATGCTGGCGGCGCTCGCCACCTCCGACCGCTGGCACCGCACCGTGGTGAAGGGGCTGCGCTTCGTGCGCCGCGCGCTCAAGGACCGCTTCCCCGACGCGCCCGCCGATTTGCGCGAGGCGCTGCGCGGCCAGGTGCAGCGCACCGAGATCGATTCCGAGCACTTGGAGCAGTTCCTGCTGTCGGCCGCGGTGCCGCGCGATCCGCTGCGCGCCGAAGCGCCGCTGGAGGAACGCGCCCACGCCGCTGCCGCCAACGTCGCGCGCTACCTCGCGGTGATCGACGTCGCCCTGGAGCCGCGCGATGCCGTTGATTTCGCGCATATTCTCGGCAAGACGTTCGGCGGGCTTACGCCCGACCTCGCGCGCGACCTCGCCGAGGGCATGGCCTGACGGCGCATCCACGCGCAGGCCGGCGCAGAGTCGTCTTGGCGCCGGCGGGGACGGGGAGTAACATCGCAGACGTGAAGACTAGTCCCGTGCCTCGGTTGCCGGGTCGTCGGTCTCGGCCAACGGGGCGCGCGCAGGCTTCTCGAACCTACGAGGAGGTGCCTATGGCCGAAGAGGAACTCGTCTCCCAGCTCAAAAGCGAGCATGCCGGTCTCGAGAACGCGATCAAGAGCGAGATGGCCCGACCGCATCCCGACGAGGCCGCCCTCCGAGAGCTCAAACGAAAAAAGCTGCGGATCAAGGACGAGTTGCTGAAGTTTCACGCCGCGTAGCCCGAATACGAGGGTGGCGGGGGAACCCCCCGCCGCCCTTCACGCTTGCGGGCATCTCGGATTCGCGGTCAGTCGCGGCCGCCGCCTTCGGACGTGCCGTCGCGCGGCGGCGTGAGCGGGACGTGTTTCTCGAACGGGTGGGGCACCGTCTCGGCGCTTCCGTCGGCCCCCGCGCCGGCTGTCTGCGTATCGGCCGCCTGCGTATCGGCGGCCTTCCCGGCCGCCTGCGTATCGGCGGCCTTCCCGGCTGCCTGCGCCGCCTCTGCGTTGGCGGCCTGCGCGGCCGCCTCGCGCTCGCGCCGGGCGGCCTCGCGCGCCGCCTTCTGC
>JBJHBM010000091.1:0-4634 GCA_050485485.1 Alphaproteobacteria bacterium
CCTGTGGTGCTGCCTCGCCGAATCGATGTCGCGGGCCGAGATCCTCGCCGAGCTCCAAGCCCGCTTCGGCCTGTCCGAGGCCGGGTCCCGGGCCTACATGACCGAAACCCTGCGCCAGTGGGGCGATGCCGGCCTGCTCGACCCGGTGCCGCCGCCCGCTGCCGCGCCGGCGCCCGAGCCGCTTGCGGACGGGCCCGCCCGGCCACGGCCCGCGGCGGAAGGGGTGCGCGCACATTACCGCGTGCTGGACACGCGCTTCACGGTCGCCTTCGGCGACGCCGCGCTGCGCGAGGCCTGCGGCCCGTTGATCGCCCGGTTCGCGACCGAGGCGCACGGCGGCGGGGACGCGCTCGATCTCGCGCTGCTGCGCGAGGGCGGGGAGATCGCGCTCTATCGCGACGGGCGCGAGGAGGGCCGCGCCACGGCGGCGGACGAGGCCGCGACCCTGCTGCTGGGCTCGCTGGTAGTCTTCGCGGTGCATCGCTGCCGCGCGCTGTGCGCGGTTCATGCCGGCGCCATCGCGTGGGACGACGGCTGCATCCTGCTGCCCGCGGAATCGGGCGCCGGCAAAAGCACGCTGGTCGCGGCGCTCGCCGCCTCCGGCTTCGCGGCGCTCGCCGACGACAGCGTGGTCCTGTCCCAGGACACGCTCGAGGCGCGGCCGGTGGCCGGGCCGATCTGCATCAAGGAGGGCGCGTGGGAGGCCGCGGGCGCGCTGATGCCCGGCTTCGAGTCCCTGCCGGTGTTCCGGCGCGCCGATGGCCGGTGCGCCCGGTATCTCGGCCCCGAGCCCCATGCCCCGCGTGCCGCCCGGGAGCGCTATCCGGTGCGGCGCATCGTGTTCCCGCGCTTCAAGCGCGGCGCCGGGGATGCGCTCGTGCCGCTCGACCGCGCGCTCGCGCTGGAGCGGCTGTTCGAGCGGATCTATCTGCTCGACCGGCGCCTCGACCCGGCCGGCGTGGAACGCCTGATCGCCTGGATCCGCAACATCCCGTGCTTCGAGTTCCGCTACGGCTCGACGGCGGCGGCGGTCGCCGGCTTCCGCCGCCTGGTCCCATGACCGCCACGGCGCGCGGCACCATCCTCGCGCTGGCCGACGGGCTCCTGCTCGATCCCGGCCGGCGCGGCCGCAGGCTTGCCGCCCTCGAAAGGGACGCCTGGCCCGCCGTCCTCCACCTCGCCAACGAGGAGCTGCTGACGCCGGCGCTGCACGCCGCCCTGCGCGAGGCGGGAGGGGAAAGCCCCGTGCCGGCGGACGTGCGCGCGTATCTCGCCTTCATCCACGACAGCAACCGCCGGCGCAACCTCGCGCTCCGCGCCCAGGCGCTCGACCTCGTCCGCGCGCTCAACGGCGCCGGCATCCGCCCGATGCCGCTCAAGGGCGTTCTCACGCTGTTCGACGAGCCGCGGCGCGACCCGGCCGCCCGGATCATGGCGGACATCGACCTGGCGGTGCCCGCCGAATCGCGCGCGGGCGCGGCGGGCACCCTGCGCGCGCTCGGCTACCGCGCCACCACGACCTATCCGGAGGGCCATCACGCCGTGGCGGAGTTCATGCGCGCGGGCGACCCCGGCGCCGTGGACCTGCACGTGGAGATGGTGGACCAGCCGTACCTGCTCGGCGCGGCCGAGGTCTGGGGCCGCGCGCGCCGGGTCGAGACGGAAGGCGCGGCCTTCGCCGTGCCCGGCGCCACGGACCGCATCCTGCACGCGCTCATCCACGCGCAGATCCATCATCTCGGCAACTTCTACCGCGGATGGCTGCCGCTCCGCACCCTCTACGACTTCGCCCTCCTCGTGCGGACGCACCGCCGCGCGGCCGACTGGGAGCTGATCGGCGCGCGCATGGCGGAGCATCACCTGAGGGCGGCTCTCGACAGCTACCTGCTGGCGGCACGCAGGCTGTTCGGGCTCCGGCGCCCACGCCGGCTGCCGCCGCCCGTCGCCTCCGCGCCCTTCCACTACGCGAGGTTCTGGCTCGGGCTGCGGTCCCCGGCCGTGCGCCGGGCCGCGGTGCCGTTCGGCAACATGTGGGCGGCCTTCGCCCGGCACCGCATGGAGGCCAAGTACGGCAGCCACGGCCTGGCCTTGCCCTACTGGCAGCTCGTCCATGCCTGGCGCTTCGTCGCGCGCCACGGGGCGGCGGGCACGCTCGGGCGGCTGTTCGGAGCGGATCGGGGCGCCTGCAGCAACTGACGCCTTGCCCCGAACGCGAAAGCGGCGCCCGTTTGGAAGGCGCCGCTTCTTTTGTGTCCGGGGGCGACGTCGCCCCCGGCGGAGGGGCGGTGCCTGGGGTTGAGGCGCCGCCCGGGGAAGGGGCCGGTCTCTACCGATCGACGTCGGTAAAGTGGCCGGTGCTGCCGGAATTGCCCGGAATCCCGTCGCCGCCGCCGTTGCCGAAGCCGTTGTTGCCCTGGCGCCTGAAGCCGTTGTGGGAGCCGGCCGTTGCGTAGTTCTGGCGGCTGGCCGAAAGCAGCAGCGTCATCGCCGCCGGGGTCACGACGGCAAACTTGCCGCAGGACTTCATGAAGTCGCGTCGTGCCTCGCGCATCTGCTCTTCTGTCTTGCGATCTGTCATGGGTGCTCCTTTGAGGTGTGCCGCCCGAAGCCGATGTTGCAGGCATGGCCGGCTCGGAGAAATATCGGCCCGCGCACGACGAAAGTTATGTGACCTTGGCGGTATACCCGTGACCAGATTGTTGCAATTGTGATTGCGCCCACGATCGGGAGTACCCGAAACCGCGCATTTCCGCCATAAATTCGGGGGCGGCGCGGGGTCGCCCGCACCGCCCCCGGCGTGTTGCGCACCCCCGACGTGTGACGCGCCCGGGCTTGATCAGAGGCCGAGCTTCGTGCGGCTTTCCCTGTCGAGCTGCCCGGTCGCCTTGAGCCCGTTCTTCGCCTGGTAGTCCTTGAGCGCGGCGCGGGTCTTGGGGCCCATGCGCCCGTCCACCTTGAGCCCGGCGCCGGTGCGGTTGAGCGCCTCCTGCAGCGCCATGACCCCCTTGTTGGCTTCGGCCTTCTTGGGCTGCGCCTTTTCCGTCTGGGCGGCGGCCGGCTGCGTCGTCGTCACCGTGCCGAGGCCGAACGCGCCCGCGACGGCGAGCGCGAGGGCCGCTGAAACGATCGTCTTCATGTTCTGGATGCTCCATGGAAGGCAGGGAATGATTCCCTGCCCCGCATGATTTCCGCGCCGCCCGCGAAAAAAGTAAAGAGGGAAAGAAGCACGAACGTAAAAACATAAGGGGCAACGGCAGGGCGGGAAGCCCTGGCACGGCGCAAGGAAGCGCCGTCGGGCCGTCCGCCCTCAATCCTCCTGCAGCAGCCGTCGACGCTCCTCGTATTCGCGCTCGCGGCGCTCCTGGCGCTGCTCGAGCCGCTCGCGGTCGGTGTCCTCGCGGGTGCGCAGCTGCTCGCGCTCCTCGCGCCGCTCGCGCCGTTCCCGGAACCAACGGCCCTCGCGTTCCCGTTCCGTCGCGCGCGGGTCCTCGGCCTGCGCGCGCGCGGCGGCCGGGCACAGCACGCCCGCCGCCAGGGCCGCGAGGAGGATGCGGCGCCCCGGGTCGATCGGTCCTACTCCGCGGTCTTCTTGCCGCCGCCCCGTGCCGGACCCTTTTCCAGGCCCTTTCCCGCCCCGCGCGCCTTGCCCTTGGCGTCGTCCTTGGCCGTGCCGGCATCGCGGCCGTCCCGGCGCTCGATGTTGCGCTGCAGGGTCTCGGTCGCCTTCGGGTCGGCCTTTTCGATGGCGCGGTCGAGCCCGCGCGCGTCGGGCTGCCCCTTGGGCTGGCCCTGGGCGAGGGCGCCGCCGGGGACGGCGAGGAGCGCGGCCCCCAGGGCGAGGGCCGCGAGACGGGGTGCGGGTCGGGATCGGTGCATCGGGGGCCTCATGGCTCGTTAACGTACCGGCGGCGATTATTCCATGAAACGCCGGCGCCGCGCGCGGCAATTCCGTGGCAAGATCGGGCGCCGGCGCGGCTCACGTCAGGCGGACGATCCCCTCGGCGAGCAGGCCGATGGCGGACAGCAGGATCAGCCCCTGCAGGAGCCTGTGGTAGCGCGCCGGTGTCACGGTGCGGAAATAGCGCCGGCCCAGCCACACGCCCGCATAGACCAGCGGCAGCAGGACCGCGGCCTCGGCCACGAGCTTGAGGGTGACGAGGCCGGCCGCGACGGTCACGATCAGGCGCCAGACCAGCATGGAGGTGCCGAGCAGCACGAGCGTTGCGCGCAGCGAGAGATGATCCCGGCAGGCGTGCTTGAGATAGACCACCAGGGTCACCATGCCGCCCGCGCCGGCGAGCCCGTTGAGGAAGCCGGTCACGGTGGAAAGCCCGGCCGCCATGAACGGCGAGCGCAGGTTGACGCCCGCCAGCAGCCGCTCCAGCGCCTTGGTGATGTCGAGGAGGATCAGGGCGGCGACAATCCCGCCGAGCACGAGCGTGAACCAGTCGGAGCTCATGTTGGCGAACACCCAGACGCCGAGCGGGATGGAGACGGCCGTCGCCGCGAGGACCGGACGGGCGATCTGCCAGTCGCCGTAGCGCACGCCCTCGGGCATCATCTGCAGTTGCGGGATGGTCGCGGCCACCACCGCGAGCAGGACGGCGTGATGGGGCTCGATCAGGAGCGACGTC
>JBJHBM010000092.1:0-4625 GCA_050485485.1 Alphaproteobacteria bacterium
GTCCAGGGAGGCACAGTCACCGGCGGGGCTCAACCGCCGGCCTCGGACGGGCGCCGCGATGGCGCCCGAAACTCTATTCGCGGGGCCCCGTGTAGCTCGGGAGGACGGCGCGAACGTCAACGGGCTCGGGGCGGTCAATGGCAGGGGGTCCGCCCTCGTCGCGCACCCGATTGATCCAGCCGGCATCCGTCTCTGTGGGGCGCCGAGGCGCGCGGACCTCCGGCCGGCGGAACGGGAGCACGACGGCGGTCACCGCCCTGCCCTCCGCATCACTCGACGGCCATAGTCCGTGCAGCGCGGTCGGGCGCCGACGCCGCGGTTGTAGAGGGCGACACCCTGGCAAGTCGCGCCGGCCCGGTCGATCGCGCGCCGAAGGTAGCGCATGGAGTAGCGGAGGTTCGTGCGGGGATCCGCGAGCCGGCGGCAATCGCCGGAGAACCCGACCCCGCGCGCCGTCTGGCATTTGATCTGCCCGAGTCCCCACTCTCCAGCTGCGCCCCGAACATGGGGGCGATAGCCGCTCTCGACCTGGACGACCGCGTGCGCGATCGCGACCGGGACGCCGGCTCGTCGGGCTTCCGCCGTCACCATGCCGGGAATGCCGCCGGATGCCGGCGCGGGAGCTCCGGCGCAGGCGGCGACGAAAAGCGCCAGGGCGGCGCACAGCGGGCGCAGGACGCGCATGGGCGCCTCCGTGGTAGGGTTGGTGCGGAGAGCCGACGTGGCCGCCAGCGGGGGCGTGTGTGGCTGCTACTGCGCCCTCGGCGGGATGGTCGGATGGTCGCGCCACCGCTGCGCCAGCCGCATGAGCCCATCGGCGATGCTCAGGCCCGTGAGGCCGAGCACAAATCCAGCCAGCCCCTCGATCTCGCCGAAGGAAACCCGGCCGGCGACATCCTCGGGGAGCCACCGCCACAGGAACGGAGCCGCGAGCGGCGTCCCGTAGCCGGCGACCAACGCACCGGCGATGCCGGTGACGATCCTGCGCGGCCAAGAGATGTCCGGTCTGGTGATCGAGCGGACGACGCCGCCGAGGGCGCCGGCCACCAGATGGACGACCTTGATGCCGAGGATTGAGATCGGATCGGGCGGCATTTCCATTCCCGCGTGGCCTTCATTTCGACGGGGCGAGCGCCCGGCAGCGGGCGCGCAGGGTGCCGTAGTCAGCGATCATGCCGGCCACGGTGGAGTCGGAAGGGAGCGCGCGCAGCTCAGCGGCTGCGCGCTGCTGTTGGTCGGCGGGATACGCGGCGAGCGGCGGGCAGCGGACGACCGTCGCCGTGCGCGGGACGCTAGAACACCCCGCGATCGAGATCGCGAGCAGCAGCGTCGCGATCGCGCGCAGGGACGGCTGCCGCCCGCGCCTCTGCTGCGGCAGTTTCACGGTTGATCGCATCGATGACCTCCGCGCGCGCCTCGTCTTTGAGATCGGCATCGCGCCGGCGGCGGGCGACATAGTCGACCAGCACCTTCGCGAGAAAGGTCGCGAGAAAGGACAGCAGTGCCTCGAGCACCGACTTACTCCGGCGCCGCGATGCCGAGCTTCGCCTTCACCCGCTCAGCGACCATGGTCGGGGTCACACCGAAGAATGACAGCGCGTCGGGCACCGCGTGGATGACCATCGTTGCTGCCGACTGAATGGCCGGGCTGCCGACGTCCAGTTTCATCGCTTCGACGCGCCCGCCGGCCTGCGCGATCACATAGCCGGCCGCGTTGGTCAGCGCGGTCTGGAAAGCCTCGCGGTGCTGCGCCTCTATATCGAGCCCCCACTTCACCTGCGCGGTCCGCGCGATCCAGCCGGTGACGGCCAGGATGAGGACGGAGGCCAGCTCGATCAGGTAGGGGCGGAATGCGCCGAACAACGAGCCGACCGGGATGCCATCGGCGTCCTGCGCGAAGGCGGGGATGGCAGCCAACGCCAGCAGAGCGATGGCAGTGAGCAGAACGAGAACGGCACCGAACTTGCGCATTGGGACCTCCTGGTTAATGGGCCCGACTTCCCGCCGGGCGCGGGTCATGAGCAGGCGTAGAGCGCGAGATGCGCGCCGATGACGACGGCGAGCAGCAGCAGCCACCAGCCGGCGGTGCCGTCGTCGCGGTTCATGGCGTCGTGTGTGCGAGCAGCAGCCAGCCGACGAGCGCCATAGCGGCGAGCGCAGCGGCCTCGATCAGTCGCGGGTCGGCGCGCATCATCATGCACCGATCGCGTCGGCCAGCACTTCGCGGGTCAGCGCGCCGACGATGCCGTCCGGGACGAGATAGTTGGCGCGCTGGAATGCGATCACCGCGGCCTCGGTCTTGGCGCCGAACCAACCATCGACCGGGCCCGGGTCGAAGCCGAGCCGAGCCAGGATCGTCTGCAGGTCGATCACCGCCTGGTCGACCGCGCGGTTGCCGCGGCGAATGAGGCGACCCGGTAGCGCTGGCGCGTCGGCATCAGCCTCGGCCCGGCCACCAGCGATGACGCGGGCACCGATGAGACGGCCGCGGGCGTCGAGCCCGAGAACCCCGCGATAGTCGATCACCGGGCAGTCCTTGTTCGCGACCTCGTTGTGGCCGTGGAAGGTGATGCGGCCGGCGCCATAGGCGTCGTCGATCTGCGCGCACAGATCCCGGAGCGTGGCGAGCTGCGCTTCGGTGAACAGGTCGCGGCGCAGCCCGTGCATGCAGATGGCGATGGTGCCGGTGTTGTGGCCACCCTGCGCCGCCGGCGTCAGTTCGAGGGAGCGGCCGGGATGCGCCGTGCCGTCCTTCGAGATGAAGATGTGGTAGCCGATCCCGGACCAGCCGTTCGCCTTGTGCCACGCATCGATCGTGGCGACATTGTCGTGGTGGGCGTGATCGGACGCCGAGCAATGGACGAAGACGCGGCTCACCGGCCGCCTCGGCTTCACGAAGCG
The DNA here is from genome assembly GCA_050485485.1 of Alphaproteobacteria bacterium. Lineage (GTDB taxonomy): Bacteria > Pseudomonadota > Alphaproteobacteria > SMXQ01 > SMXQ01 > WHSO01. The sequence continues at coordinate 2,902 of JBJHBM010000092.1, forward strand.
CATCATGCGGGCCGCCCGTCCGGCTGGCACGCATAGGCGACCTGGACGGGATGGTCCCATTCGCTACGCACGGCTCCGCGCATCCAGTCCTGTAGCCGCGGCGTCATGGCAGCGCCGAACTGCTCGCACGCCTCCGCGGACTCGAACTTGGTCGTCTCCGGCAAGGTCCCTTGCACAGGCCCCTGCGCGCCGACGGTCATCACCGCCCACACGAGCACGTATTTCATCGTCTCACCTCGTCTGTTGGGTTGGCGGCGCCATCGCGCCCGCAGCCGCCGGTGCGGTTGCCCCGCGGTCACCTGCGGCCCACGACAGGCGATCCCCGCGTTCGCGCGCGGCGTCAGAACATCGTCATCGGCACGAACAGGCAGCGGGTGTTCGCGCCCTGGTGCCTGATCCACTGCCGCGTTTCGGCGTCCAGGTCGCAGGCGCAGCGGTAATAGCGCCCGTCCGGCGACCAGTCGGTTCGGCGGATGGTTTGCCCCGTCGAGCGGACGCGCCACTGGTCGCCCGGCAGTGGCTCGACCTCGTGTGCGCCGATCTCCCAACAGCACTCGTTGGTGCAGCAGCACGACGGGTGGATGAAGCCGCGGCAGTTGTCCTGCGCGAGCGCACCGATGAGCGACATCGCGAGCAGCGCTGCCGCCGCAGCTAAGGCCAAGACCTTGGGCATGGCGGCTCCTTCTCGATGCCGAGGACGGCACGCGCGAACGCAAGGTCGAGTTCGTGCGCATCTCGGCAATGGAATGGGTCGCGGAACAGGCAGTTGATGCGCGCCGCAGCGCGGCGCCAGGCGCGGTTGCCACCCAGGACGCCCTGCCGGTAGGCCCGGCCGGAAATGCTCTCGTCCGGGCTTCCGTCGAACACTAGGACGTTGACCAGCGCGGACGCGAGCGACGCGACGCGCGACAGCCGGGATCGCGGATCCTTCACCGCGAATCCCTCCCGGCAGAACCGCCCGGTTGCTTGAGCTGCAGCTTGGTCACGTAGCCGCCGCCGCGGGTGTATTTGTGCTCTGCGCTCTCGATCCGGTACGTGCCGTCGATGCCTGGCCGGGTGCCGATGACGGTGCACGGCGCCTCGGCGCGGGCCGAAGGATCACCCTCGATCTCGACCGAGCCGCCGCCTTTCTCGCGCTTGCCCTCCTTCGAGGTCGAGCGCCCGCGGCGCTTTGCCGTGTCGGAGTCCGCTGCCGGGAAGCGGTCGGTCATCACCGGCGGCACGTCCTGCTCGGCCTCGACCGTTTCCTCCCGCCACCGCGCTTGTTCGCGGTCATACCAGCGGACCCGATGCTCCTTGAACTGCGGGCGGCCAAGCGTGGGCGCCAGCGACCAGTTGATGAGGTTGTCGCCCCAGGCGGCGCGGATCGCGGAGAGCGCGCCGCCACCGGCGCCTACGCCCTCGTTGCGCGGGACCATGACCGCCGTCGTCCCGCGGACCTTGAATGTCGCGCCGAGCTCCCGCGCCAGCCGTTGGCCGAAGGCGATGAAGCTCTCGTTCGCCATTCCCCACCAGTCGCGCTGGACGCTGGCAAGGTCGCCATGCACCCGCACGTCCGGGACGCCGGCCATGGCGCCCGCCTCGCGCATGACTGCGCCGAGGTTCTGGTTGTCCCAATGCTTCTCCTTGTGCTCCTTGGGCTTGCCGCGGCTGTCGGCGCTCTTGGCGCTCACATTCAGCATGCGGCCCTGGCCGCGGCCGCCGGTGGAGCGGACGTCGTCGAT
>JBJHBM010000093.1:0-4486 GCA_050485485.1 Alphaproteobacteria bacterium
CCGCCGCCCGCCACGACTTCGTAGGTGCCGGAGAAGCGGATGGTCGGCTTCTCCTGCGCGATGGCGGCGTTGGCCGCCAGGATCGCCACCGCGCTCAGCGCCGTGGTGATCGTCAGGGATTGCTTGAGGTTCATTCGATTACCCCTCGATAAGGTGAGTTGTGAAAATGCGACAGTGCCGGGTGTTCCCGGTCCGAGGGGAGTTAAGCCTGGGAACTCAGGAAAGCCAAGGGGCTCGAAGCTGACGTGATATAAAATCAACAACGATGTGTTTTTTATGCAACAAAATGGCCCCCGCCCCTCCCCATCGTCATGCCCGCGCATGGCGGACCGGGCCGCCGGACTTCAGCCCTTCCTGTCGGGATCGCCGTAGAAGGCGCCGAACGCGGCGGCGTCCTTCGGCACCCAGTGGAAGAAGGCCTGGCCGCAGCGCGCGCCCAGGAACAGGTCGCGCCAGTGCGGCGCCGAGCAGCCGGGATAGAGGATTCCCTCCCCCGGCTGGAGCGCGAACGAGACCGGCCGGCCCGTGCCCGGGCCCTCGCCCTCGTCCGCGAGCGCCGCGATCGGCCAGGCCGAGCCCTCGGGGAACATGGGCGAATACTCGTAGCCGAAGCACAGCGAGACGCTGACGAAGCACGAGCCGCGGTCGGTGTGAATCTTGAGCTCGTCGCCGGTCCCGTAGAGCCGGGCGTAGTAGTAGGTCTCGACGATGTCGTAGCCGAGCAGCGCGCGCACCTCGGCGGTCAGCGCACGGTAGGCCTCGGCCAGGAACGGCGGGCTGTAGTAGCACACCGCGTTGGGATGGACGGCCTCCGCGCGGCCGAGCTTGCGGATGTTGGCCGGGTCCCTGAGGGCGCGCCAGCCGGCCGCGACGGCGTCCGCGCCGAGCGGGCGGATCGCGCGCAGCGGCACGGGATAGCGCGGATAGTGCGCGATCACCGGGTGGAGCTTGCCGGGATAGCGCATGCGCCTAGCCGCAGACCCAGGCGACCAGGGAGCGCCGCAGCCCCTTCGTCACGGGGGCGACGCGGTGGCACAGGGCGGAATCGAACACCGCGACATCGCCCGCCTCGGAGAAGTCCGCGAGCGCCGTGCCGACGGTGTTGCGCCCGTTCGGGAACAGCGAGACCTCGAAGGTTCCGCCCTCGAACTCGCTCGCGTCGTTGAGCAGCACCGACAGCGAGACCTTGCGCGTCTTGCCGATGAAGCGCCGCCCCAAGGGCGTGTCGTAGAGGTTGTAGGGGCGCCGGTAGGCGTCGATGTGCCAGCTGTGGAACGCGCCCGGCCCGTAGGCGGTGTGCTGCAGGTCCTCGGTCACGCACAGCTTCGGGTCGATCACGCCCTCGCGCCCGAGCAGGGCGAGAATCCGCTTCTCGAGCCGGGCGAAATCGGGGGTGCCGTTGCGGATCCAGCGCAGCTCGCACTGGCGGGTGTCGTAGGGGCTGTCCTCGACCACGCCGCCGGCCATCGTCTCGAGCGGGCGCGCGACGCGCTCGACCTCGGCGACGAAACCCGCGTCGAAGGCGTGCTTGATGACCCTATGGAACACGGAGCGCATCCTCGAAGCTGAGCGCGGCCGGCGCGGCCGGGACGTCGATCTCGGGCTGGGGATTGCGCGGCAGCGCCGGCGCCGGCGGGGGCGTCTCGGCGAGGAACGCCACGGCGGCCGCGCGCGCCTCTTCGGGCGTCCCGTCGGCGCGCAAGGGGCCTCGCGCCATGGCGGCGCCGGCCAGCTCCCACAGCACGTCCACCGGGCGGATGCCGGCGCAGCCGATCGCCAGGTGGACGCTGGCGCCCTCCTCCGCGCAGGCCGCGTGGAAGGTGCCGCGCGGGATCACGAAAAGGTCGCCCGGCTCGACCGTGAGGCGCTGGCGAATCTCCAGTTTCTCGCCCGGATCGGCCACCAATACCTCCTTGTGGCCGTCCAGAATCACCGGATTGTCGAGCCGTTTGTCGTAGATGCGCCACTGTTTGCGCCCGAAAAGCTGCGCGACGACCACGATATGGGGGTCGCAATGGGGCACGAAACCCTGCACCTCGCGCGGCGTGATGTAGAGATTCTGCTGGAAAACCCAGGCCGCCGGGATGCCGGCGAGGCGCTCCACCGCGCGCGCCGCGGGCGCGCTCGGCCCGATCCCGTTCACCACCACCGACACGCCCTTCCCGAGCATGTCGCGCACCAGCGGAGCGAACCAGCCGCGCCCGCCCGCGAGCCTGAGCCTGTCGGTCAGGTTCACGCCCTGGCGGAAGATCGCGATCTGGCGTGCAAGCGCGTCCTCGCGCGCGAGCGCGCGGTTGACCGTCGCCACGATGGCGGCACGGTCAACCGCGCCCGCTCTCACGACGCCGATCGTCTCCGTGTTGGCAACCGCGGTCTCCGAAGACACTTCGACCCCTGTCCCATGCCGTCCTTCCGGCGCATTGTAGCTGACCGGCTCGCCGATACCTAATCCGTACTTTTTATATGGTCAATCCCCTGAGGCTGCGAATCCGATCCCGGCGATCCCGACGGCGCCGCTGTCCCCGATCCGCCGTGCGCCGGCTTCGTCGATCCCGCCGAGCGCATAGACCGGGATGAGACTGCGGCGCACCAGCCCGGTGAACCGCACCGCACCGAGCGACGGCGTGTCCAGATGGCTCGCGGTCGAGAACACGGGCGCCAGCACGGCGGCATCGGCCCCGATCAGGGCGGCCGCCCTCAGGGCGTGCTCCGAATGGCACGCAGCGGTGACGATCCAACGGGAGCGCAATCGGACGCGCCGCGTCGCAAGTCCGTCCACCGCCACCATCCATTCGGGCAGATGCACACCGTCGGCACCAACCTCGTAGGCGAGACGCGGGTCGCCGGCGATCAGCAGGCGCAAGCCGCGTGCGCGGAGAGCAGGAATCAGCGCGCGTGCGAGACGGTCCCGCGCGCCGGCGTCGTCGGCGTAATGGCGCAGCACGACCGCCGCCCCGCGCGGCAGGCGGTCGAGCGCAGCCCGCGGGTCGGGCAGGCGCCGGGAGTCGGTCATCAGCAGCAGGTTGGGCAACGTCCGCGCGCGCGGAAAGCGCCGCCGCGCGCGCAAATTGAGGGCACGGGCAGCGTTTGCTATGGTCATGGCACGCCCGTTCCGCTCCGAAGCTTCCAGCCGCTGCCCTCATGACCTTGCCCGCCACCGCCATCGCCGCCAACCTCGCCGAAGTGCGCGAACGCATCGCGGTGGTGGCGCGCGCGGCGGGGCGGGCGCCGGAATCGGTGACGCTCGTCGCCGTCAGCAAGGGTCACGGCACGGAGGCCGTGCAGGCGGCCCTCGCCTGCGGCCAGCGCGTGTTCGGCGAAAACCGCGTGCAGGAAGCGGAGGCCAAGTGGACGCCGTTGCGCGAAATCCGCACGGACCTCGACCTGCATTTGATCGGTCCTCTGCAGACCAACAAGACGGCCGATGCGCTGCAGTTGTTCGATACGATCGAGACCCTCGATCGCGCGCGGCTGGTGGACCGGCTGCACACCGACCGCGACCGGCTCGGAACGGCAGCACGGACACGCGCGTTGTTCGTGCAAGTCAACACCGGGGAGGAACCGCAGAAGGCAGGCGTCGCGCCGGGCGCGGCCGATGCTTTCATTGCCGACGCACGTGCGCGCCTCGGCCTCGAGATCGCTGGCCTGATGTGCATTCCGCCGCTCGACGAGGAACCGGCACCCCACTTCGCCCTGCTCGCGAAGATCGCGGCGCGCAACGGGATTTCCGGTCTTTCGATGGGGATGAGCGCCGATTACGAAACCGCGGTCGCGTTCGGTGCGACCCATGTCCGGATCGGCACCGCGATCTTCGGCGCACGCTGAAGCTGTCGCGGTCATCGCGCGACTCCGATCCTGACGGCGTCGCCCGGCACCGTTTCGGCCAGGAGCGCGCGCAGGTCGGCAAGGGCAACCGCGACGCAGCCTTCGGTCGGCCCGAAATCCGCGCGAGCCACATGCAGGAAGACCGCGCTTCCCTTCCCGGCCACGGGCGGATCGTCATTGTGGCCGAGCACCGCGACCAGATCGTAGAGCGCATCGTCGCGCCACATCCGTTCCGCCGATCCCTCGAACGGCAGCCGGACGGGACGGTTGTATTCCAGCCGGCCCGGATCGTCGCACCAGCCGTCGTCGCGGGTGATCGGGGTGGCCGGCAGGCGCGTCGCAAGCCGCGTCAGGCGGTCGGCGCGGTAGAGCACGCGCCTGAGCGCGAAGGTTCCGGCGGGCGTGGCGCCGTCGCCCTCGCGCTTGTCGGCGGTGATGCCCGTGCGTCCGAGCGCGCACGGCACCCGGTGCCCGCTCCAGGCGAGCCAGCCGCGTGCCGCGCCGGCCTCGGCGGGATCACTCGTGACCTCGATCAGCATGGCGCGGTTATAGCGGCGCGGCGCGCCGCGCGCGACGGATTTGAGGAGCGAGGCTCTATCGCCGCGGCTGGGCCGGCGTCGGCGCGGCCAGGGCGGCCGCGGCGCCGTAGCGCGCCGTCGCC
>JBJHBM010000094.1:0-4321 GCA_050485485.1 Alphaproteobacteria bacterium
GCGCCACGCCGATCTCGCGCGCCGCTTCGCCGCCCAGGGCGAGCTGCTGCGCCTCGTCACCGACAGCCAGCCCAGCGCCGTCGTCATCGCCGACGCCAGGGCAGGGTCGGCTTCGCCAACGAGGCCGCCGCCGCGCGCGCCGGCGCGTCCGCCGACGCCATGTCCGGCAAGACCCTCGCCGCGCTCTTAGGCCCGGCGGAGGCGCGCCCGCGCCTCGAGCTGGTGCGCGACGCGCTCGGGCGCGGCGCGCGCACCGGTCGCACCCTCGCCGGCGAGGACGGCAGCGTGATCCAGGCGATCGCCGTGCCGCTCCCGCCCGACGGCGAGCACGCGCATCCGACCGCGCTCCTGGTCGAGAACGATGTCACCGAGGCCGTGACCGAGCGCGCCCGGCGCGAGCGCATCCTCGACCAGCTGGTGCGCACCCTGATGGCGGTGGTGGACAAGCGCGATCCCTACGCGGGCCACCATTCGGAGCGCGTCTCGCGGCTCGCGCGCGCCGTCGCCGAGGAGATGCGCCTCGATCCCATCACCGCGCGCACGGCGGAGATCGCCGGCAACCTGATGACGCTCGGCAAGATCCTGGTTCCGGCCGAGGTGCTGACGCGCACCGGCCGGCTCACCGATGACGAGATGCGCCGGGTTCGCGACTCGCTCCAGGCCACGGCCGACCTGCTGGCCGAAATCGAGTTCGACGGTCCCGTGGTCGAGACCCTGCGCCAGGTCCGGGAGCATTGGGACGGCACCGGCGGTCCCGCCGGGCTGGCGGGCGAGAACATCCTGCTGCCGGCCCGCGTCGTCGCCGTCGCCAACGCCTTCGTCGCGATGGTCAGCCCGCGCGCGTGGCGGGCGGGCTCGCCGGTGGACGAGGCGGTCGCCCGCCTGATGGCGGAGGTCGGCAAGGCCTTCGACCGGCGCGTGGTGGCGGCCCTCGTCAACTACCTCGACAACCGCGGCGGCCGCGCCGAATGGGATGACCGCGCCGGGGACGGCGCTTCCTGAGCCCGGTTCCCCGGCGCCCGTGGACCCGGCGCCCGGCTTGGGCCATAGTGGCCGCATGTTCGCCCGACTCTTCGGCCGCGTCCGCCGGCCGCCCCCCAAGCCCTCCGCCGTTCCCGACGGCACCCGCGTCTATGCCATCGGCGACCTCCATGGCCGGATGGACCTGCTGGAATCGATCCACGACATGATCCTGCGCGACGTGCAAGGCTTCCGGGGCGCGCGCCGGGTGGTGGTCTACCTCGGCGATTACGTGGACCGCGGCCTGCAGTCGCGCGAGGTGGTGGACAGTCTCCTCGACGCGCCGCTGGCGGGCTTCGAGGCGGTCTATCTCAAGGGCAACCACGAACAGGCCCTGCTCGACTTCCTGATCGATTCGCGCGTGGCGCTCGACTGGATGACCTACGGCGGCGACGCCACGCTCTACAGCTACGGCGTCGGCCTCGACGGGCCGCGCTCCAATCCCGAGACGCTGATGCGGCTGCAGGAGAAGTTCCGCGCCAACCTGCCCGCGCGCCACCTCGCGTTCTACAGGGCGCTGGTCCCCTGGCACCTGGAAGGCGACTACCTGTTCGTCCACGCCGGAATCCGCCCCGGCGTCGCGCTCGACGCCCAGCAGGAATCGGACCTCCTGTGGATTCGCGACGACTTCCTCGAATCGTCCGACGATTTCGGCAAGGTCGTGGTTCACGGCCATACCATCACCCGCGTGCCCGAAGTGAAGAAGAACCGCATCGGTATCGACACCGGGGCCTTCGCGTCCGGGGTCCTGACCTGTCTCGTGCTGGAGGGTGCCGACGGACGCTTCCTCGACACCCGCTGACGCCGGGCCTGCGCGGGCAGGGAACGCCGGCCGCTCTGGAGCGTCTTTATAGGTCATGGAGTAACGGATCATGGCAAGGGAACGATGGGGTTATGAGTGACAAAACCATCCTGGTGACCGGCGGCGCCGGCTATATCGGCAGTCATGCGTGCAAGGTTCTGAGCGAGGCCGGCTATCTCCCCGTCACCTATGACAACCTCACGCGCGGCCATGACTGGGCGGTGAAATGGGGACCTCTGGAGCAAGGCGACATTCGTGACCGCCCGAGGCTCGATGCGGTATTCGTGCGTTATCGGCCCGCCGCCGTGATGCATTTTGCGGCCTATGCCTATGTCGGGGAGTCGTTCGAGGAACCGGAGCTTTATCGCTCCAACAACGTGGCCGGCTCGCTCACGCTGCTGGACGCGATGACGGCGGCGGGCGTGCGCGCCATCGTGTTCTCCTCTTCCTGCACGGTCTATGGCATGGTCGACACGGGGCTCCTTACGGAAGACCTCCCGTTCGCGCCTATCAGCCCCTACGGGGAGAACAAGGTTGCCGTGGAGCGTGCGTTGATGGCGGCGTCCGGGGAAGGGCGCCTCGACTTCGCGGCGCTGCGCTACTTCAACGCGGCCGGCGCGGCGCCCGGCGACGGCATCGGGGAGGACCACGAGCCGGAAACGCATTTGATCCCGCGCGCGCTCGGCGCCATCACCGGGCGGTTCCCGCCGCTCACGGTCTTCGGCGAGGACTACGACACCCCGGACGGCACCTGCATCCGCGACTACATCCATGTCCTCGACCTCGCGGAAGCGCACCGGCGCGCGCTCGAACACCTGCTCGCGGGCCGCGGCAGCCTGCAGCTCAACCTCGGCACGGGGCAGGGGCATTCGGTGCGCGAGGTGATCGCGACCGCCGAACGCGTGACCGGCCGGGCGGTGCCTCACGCGGTCGGGCCGCGCCGTCCCGGCGACGCGACCGCCCTGGTAGCGGACCCGTCCAAGGCCGCCGCCGCGCTGGGCTGGCGCGCGCGCCGCGCCGCGCTCGCGGAACAGGTTGCCGACGCCTGGGCCTGGACCCAGGCCCATTTCGGCACCAAGGTCGCTTCGTGACCGGAACGCCCGCCGCCGGGCGCCGCCATCCGTATCCGGTCCCGGGGGGAGGGGACCGCCATGACCGTTCCGCCGGATCCATCGGCTGAGCCGCCGCGCGGGCCCTTCGCGGGCCGCCCGCTCCTGCGCAACGCGGGCGCGCTCGCGGTCTCGCGCGGCGTGACGCTGGTCTCGGGCCTGGTCGTCACGGCCTGGCTCGGCCGCACCCTCGGCCCCGACAACTACGGCATCATCGGCTTCGCCACCGCCGTCACCGCCTATTTCGCCTTCATGGTGGGGCTCGGGCTCGAGACCCTCGGCGCCCGGGACATCGCGCGTTTCCCGCGCCGCACCCGCGCGGTGGCGTCGCACGTCTTCTCGCTGCGACTCGCGCTCGCCGCGCTCGCGCTGGCGGGCTTCGCCCTGTTCGTCGCCGCCATCGACCAGCCGCCGCTGGCGAAGGCGGTGATCGCCATCCACGCGGGATGGCTGGTGGCGGTCGCCTTCGGGCTCGATTTCGTCTATCAGGGCCGTGCCCGCATGGGACTGATCGCGGTGCGCGAGGTGACGGTGAGCCTCGTCACCTTGGCGGGCGTCGTGATCGTGGTGCGCGAGCCCTCCCACGTGATCCATGCGGCGGTCGTCATCATCGGCGCGATGCTGGTGGGCGCGGCGCTGGTGTTCGCGCGTTGCCGGCGCGACTTCGCCGCGCCCGTGCTTCGGTTCGATGCGCGCCTCTGGAAGACGATGCTGCGCGTCGCCGTGCCGATCGCGGGGGTCGCCGCGATCGTCACCCTCTATCGCAACCTGGACACGGTGATGATCGGCTTCATGCGGCCGGTCGCCGACGTCGGCTACTACACGGCGGCGTTCAAGTTCTTCACCACCGGGCTCGCGCCTTCCATGATCCTGGTCGCGGCCTTCACGCCGGTCCTGGCCTCGGCCTGGGGCCGCTCCGACGCGGTGCGCCGCGCCATGGAGAACTTCGCGGGCGCGGTGGGCGCGCTCACCGCGCCGCTCGCGGCGATGGGCTTCGCCTTCGCGCCGGAGCTGGTGGTGCTGCTGTTCGGCGGCGCCTACCAGCCTGCGGTGCCGGCCGTGCGGCTGCTGATGGCGGCGCTGTGGCTGGCCGCGCTCAACGTGGCTTATTCCCACCCGTTGCTGCTATGGGGCCGGCAGAAGGCGGCGCTTCCGCCGCTCGCCTGCGGTGCCCTGCTCAACGCCGCGCTCAACCTCGCGCTGATTCCCGTTTGGGGGATCGTCGGCGCCGCCGCCGCCACCGTCGCGTCGGAAGCGGCGATGATCGCATGGTTCGCGGCGATCCAGCGCCGCCTCGGCGGCAGCCTCGCCGCCCGCGCGCTCGTCCTCCAGCTCGCCGCGGCGGTCGCGGCGGCGGGCGTCGGGCGGCTGGCGGCGGACCATCTCGCCG
>JBJHBM010000095.1:0-4276 GCA_050485485.1 Alphaproteobacteria bacterium
CCCTCGCGGCGGCGGCCCGGCGTTTCGCGCGGCGCGCGGGAAATCCGGCGGCGGCATGGCTGCTCGCCCCGCTGGAGCCGGTCCACGGCCCGCTGCTCGACCCGGCGCGGGTGTCCCGCCAGGGCCAGCTCAACCGCCTGATGCGCGCCCAGGCACGGTCGTGGCTCGCGCGGATCGCGGAAGCCGGCGTCGAGGTCCTGGCGCTCAAGGGTCTCGCCACCGGGGCGCGCTTCTATCCCGATCCGCTGCTGCGCACCGCCAGCGACGTCGACCTGCTGGTGCGGTCGGCCGACGTGCAGCGCCTCTGCGACGTGCTGGAGGCGGAAGGCTTCCGCTTCCGCAAGTCGCGCGGCACACCGGCCTGGGGCATGTCGAGCGAGTCGAGCTTTCATCCGCTGGTGGCGGCCGACGGCCATTTCATCTTCGATCTCCACGTCGCGCCCGACGACTATCCCGTGCCGCGCGCGCTCGCCGCCGAAGACGTGTTCGCCCGGGCCCGAACCGTGGACCTGGAGGGGCTCTCCGTCCGCGTTCCCTGCGACGATCACCTGTTCCTGCTCGCGATCACCAATGCCGGACGCGACAAGCTCGGCCCCGACAGCCTGCGTTCGCTGCTCGATCCCGTCGTCGCGCTGGCCCATGCCGGGTTCGTGCCCGATTGGGACGCCATTCTCGCCTGCGCGCGGGCGGGCGGTTTCCTGCGCCCGGTGCGCGCCGCGTGCCGCCTGATGGCGCGGCTCGGCCTCGGCGAATCCCGGCTGCCGCCCGGCATGCTCGGGCCCTACCGCGGCCCCGCAGCCCGGTGGTTCGAGGCGGTGGCGCGCGACTACCTGACGCTGTTCGCGGCGGAGCCGTCGCGCACGGCGATGCAGATGCGCGACTGGGCGCTGATCTCCGGTCCGGGGACGCTGCTGCACCGCAACTGGCGGCGCGTCCGGGGCCTCTTCGTGCCGTGGCCGGGGGTGCCGGCGGGGCGCCGGCTGGCGTGACGGGCGGGGTTCAGGACCCGTCGAGCAGGCGGCGCAGGCGGTTCTCGATGCGCGCGCGGATGAACAGGGCGCCGATCAGGTTGTTGAAATCGTCGGTCCACGCCCGCCCGGGCGGCAGGTCGTCCCAGGGACGTGCGGCTTCCGCGATCATGGGCGCCGCGAGGACGGCGGGATCGCGCGTCACGAGGACGTGGTTGGTGTAGCTGAAGGCGGGCGGGTTGCCGAGGTCGCGGATCTGCACCGCCGCAAGCCCGTGATGTGCGGCGATGCGTCGGATCGGCGGCACGAGATCGACATAGCGGTTGGTCACGTTGAACACGATCACGCCGTCCGGTGCCAGGTGGCGCAGGTAGAGGCCCATCGCTTCGACGGTCAGGAAGTGCATCGGGACGGAGCCGCTGGAGAAGGCGTCCATCATCAGCACGTCGAAGCCATTGGGCGCCTCGCGCTCCAGGCTCAGGCGCCCGTCGCCGAGGACGACGGCGATCTCGGCGGGGGACTCGGCGAGGTAGCCGAATTCGGTCGTCGCCACCTCCACCATGTCGGGATTGATCTCGTAGAAGCGGAAGCGGTCGCCGGCCTTGCCGTGGGCCGCCATGACGCCCGCGCCGAGCCCGAGCACGCCGACATGGAGCGGCCGGCCCTGCTTCAGCGCCATCACGCGGCCGATCCCCGACCCCGGACCGTAATAGGCGATCGGGCGGTCGCGCAGCGGGCCGTCGAGATACTGCTCGCCGTGCCGGATGTTGCCGTCCACCAGGATGCGCCGGATATGGCCGGTGGCGTCGGGCGGGCGGTCGAAGGTCATGACGGTGCCGTAGAAGCTGCGCGTGAGGACGCGCGTGCCGTCGGCCCGCTGGTCGATGTGGACGGCGACGAAGACGGCGGCGAGCACCGCCGTCACGGCCGCGCCGGAAGCCGCCCGCAGGTCGCGGCGGCGCAGGACGAAGGCCGCCGCGAGGGCGAAGGCGACATAGGCGAAGCCGAGCTCGTAGTCGTCGGGAAGAAGGTAGGGCGCGGCGATCCCGGCGAGGCATCCGCCCGCCGCGCCGCCCGCCGCGACCATCAAATAGAAGCGGGTGAGATGCGCGGGCGCGGGGCGGTCGGCGGCGAGCTCGCCGTGGGCGAACATGCACAGCACGAACAGCCCCGCGAGATAGAGGACGATCAGGAGCGGCAGGTTGTAGGTCACGGCATCCGCCTGCAGACCCCAGGCGCAGAGCAGCAGAAGCCCCGCCGCGAGCGGCGCCACGAGCCCGCGCCGGTACCAGCGGTCGCCCTCGAAGCACAGCACGAAGCTGAACAGGTAGAGCGCGAGCGGCGCCACCCACAGGAACGGGATGGAGGCGATGTCGCGGGTGATGTGGCTGGTGGTGGCAACCAGCAGGAAGGCGCCGAGGCCCGCCAGCAGGAACCACGTCAGCCGCCGTACGGGGGCCGGCGGCGGTTCCGCCGCGGGAGTGGGCGCGGGCCGCACCTCGCCCGCCCCGCTCGGTTGCGCCGAACCGTGGCGGAGCGCGTGCAGCGCGGTCGCCGCGCAGGCGACGGCGAACAGGGCGAAGCCCGCCGACCACAGCCGGGCCTGCGTGGCGGTCGCGACCAGCGGCTCGATCGCGAACGGATAGCTCGCGAAACCTATGAGGGCGGCGAGGTTGGAGAGCGCGAACAGCCGATAGACCCGGCGCCCGGCGAAGCTCTCCGCGAACCACGCCTGCACCAGGGGGGCGGTCGCCGACAGCAGGAAGAAAGGCAGGCCGACGGTGGCCGCGAGCAGCAGCAGCACGCGCAGGCTCGGGTCCTCGTCGCCCGCCGGCTTCCAGCCGGGATCGACGATCACGGGCAGGAAGGCGAGGGCCGCGACCAGCAGCGCGACATGGAGCATGGCGCGGGGGCGCGCCCGCAGGCGGCGCGTCGCGAGGTCGGCGTAGGCGTAGCCCGCGAGCAGCATGGTCTGGAAGAAGGCGAGCGCCGTCAGCCACACCGCGGCGGAGCCGCCGAACCAGGGCACGATCTGCTTGGCGACGATGGGCTGGACCAGGAACAGCAGGAAGGCGCCGAGGAAGACGGTGAAGGCGTAGAGCCACATGGTTCCGGACGGTCTCCTCTTGCGTCGCCCGCGCCCGGGCGGGGCGGCGTTACGGCCCGGCGTCTTGGCCCGGCGTCTTGGCGGGGTCTTCGGCGGCGGCCTCGATCAGGCCCGCTTCGGCCATGGCGGCGAGGAACGCCTCCAGGTCGGCGGCGATCCGTTCCGGCGGCGTGTCGGGAAAGGCGGCTTCCAGCAGGGCGGCGAGCGCGGCGGGTGCGGCCGGGCGCGCGAGCGCGTCCCACAGCGCGCGGCCGAGCGGATTGAGGTGGAACACGGCACGGGTCGCGGGATCGACCACGAAATAGTCGTCGTCCACGCGCGTGACGGAAAGCTCCTCGCGGCGCCGGAAGATACCGGGCTCTCGCGTCATGCCGCCGCCGCCATGCGGGTCAGCAGGTCGGCCGCCGCCTCGCCGCCGCCGTGGCGCAGCCGGTAGCAGGCGGCGCGCCCGACGGCGTCGGCCAGCCGGGCGACAGCATCGGCGGTCGGGGCGGCGGTGCGGAAGTGCTGAACCACGAGAAGCCGCATGATCTCGCTGCGCGGGCATGGCGCCATGTGCGGCGCGGCCCCGTCCGCGCGCTCGAGCGCGACGAAGGCCGCGACCGGCAGCGTCGCGCCGAGGGGGGCGAGGGCGCCGGGGCCGGCGCGCGGCAGGGCGAGATAACTGTAGGTGCCGTCCGGGGCGTCGAGGCCGCGGTGGCGCCCGATCCAGGCGCGGGTCTCGGGCGCGAATCCGTCCGGAAGGGGGAGACGCACGCGCGGCGCGATCCCGAGGGCCACCGCCTGCCCGCTCGCAAGGTCGAGCGCCAGCAAATCGTCGGAGAACACGCGTCCGCCGCGGCACGCGAGCTGGGCGGCGAGGGTGCTCTTGCCGGCCCGGCCCGGGGCGGGAAACGCCATCAGCCGCCCGCCGATCGCGACGCTGCCGGCATGCAGCAGGAGGCGGTCCGGCCGCGCTTCGGCATGGGCGAGCGCCAGTTCGGCCATCGCGGCGCAGACCGCGGCGGCGGTGCCGTCGCATGCCAGCGGTGCGGCGCGGCGCCGGGCGTGCAGGCGGTAGCGTCCGTCCGCGCCCTCGATCGCGGCGAACGGCGCCGGCGCGGGCCCGCGCCAGGGCGCGACCCGCCAGCCGTGCAGGCGTCCCGCGACGGCATCGATAAAAGCGTCCTCGTCCGGCAGCGCGAAGGGCGCCGGCAGGGTA
>JBJHBM010000096.1:0-3963 GCA_050485485.1 Alphaproteobacteria bacterium
GCCCACAGCAGCCAGCCCACCGCCGCGTCGGCGCGGCTGACGGCGGCCGGCCCCGGGCGCGGCGCGCGGCGCGCGGGCGGCTGGTATCCGTAGGCTTCGAGCCCGGCGCGCACCACGTCGGGCCAGTGCGCGCGAAGCGCCGTGGGACGGTCGCGGGCGCCGAGCGCGAACGCCTTCAGCACCCCCGCCGCCTCCTTGAGGCGGGCCTTGACCTCCCCCGCGCCCCACAGGTGCGGCGGGCCGGCGTCGCAGGCGGACGCGGGCGCCGGCGCCGGGCCGGCGGCGGGGACGGCGGGACGGGGGTGCGGGCGGGATCCGGGGCGGGACTCGGTCATCGGCGGCTCCTTCGATGGGAGCGCCTGATAGTAAGTTATTCTAACTCAAATGTCAAGATTTTTGATGACAGGCGTTAGAAATGCTGACATACTCCGGCGATCATGGACGGCATCGGAACCCGCATCAAGGACGCCCGCCTGCGCGCGGGCCTGACCCAGGCGGCGCTCGGCCGGCACTGCGGCGTGAGCCGCGCCGCCGTCGCCCAGTGGGAGAACGGCACCACCCAGCCCTCGCTCGCCCACCTGCGGCGCGCGGGCGACATGCTGGGCGTGTGGGTGTCGTGGCTCGCCGGCGAGAACGACGGCGGCGACGGCGGGCGCGGCGCGGCCCTGCCGCCGCGCGGGCGCGTGGTGCCGGTCATCGACTACGTCGCGGCCGGTGCCTGGGGCGCGGTGACCGACCCCTACCCGCCCGGCACCGGCATGGAGCGCATCGTCGCCGAGCAGATGGTGGGCCCGCTCAGCTTCGCGCTGGTGGTGCGCGGCACCAGCATGGAGCGCGAGTTCCGCGAGGGCGACAAGCTGATCGTGGACCCGGAGATGGTGCCCCAGCCCGGCGACTTCGTGATCGCCAAGCTCGACGGCGAGGAGGAGGCCACCTTCAAGAAATACCGCCCGCGCGGGCTCGACGCCGCGGGCCGGCCGGTCATCGACCTGGTGCCGCTCAACGAGGACTGGCCGGTGCTGCGCATCGACGCCGACGCGCCGGGCCGCATCGTCGGCACCGTGGTCGAGCACCGCCGCTACTACAAGCGCCGCCCCGTCCCGCCGTCCTAAGCTCGGATCGGTCTTACCGCGGTCTCCGACCGGAGGCGATGGGCACCGTCCCGAGATGGCGCTCGACGGCCTCCGCCACGTTCCTCGCAAGCGGCAAATGGTTCTTCTGCGCCTGCCAGCTCTCGTGAAAAAGGGCGACGGTTTCCCGGGCCGTCTCCAGGACGAGCCTTTCCGGCAACATGGCCTTGGCGGCCAGGTGCGAGAGCTCGTCCTCGGAAAACTGGTCGAACCGCTTCGTGCGGCTGAAATTCAGGGCCGCGACCTTCTCCGGAATATAGGGGATGGTCGATACGAAATCATAGGCCGGCGCCAGGGCGGCGTGCCGACGGTCGGGATAGATCAGCGACCAGTTTTTCAGGTGCATGTCGGCATTCCCGATCAGGGCGTTGAACGTGAGGCGCCGGACGAATTCGGCGATGTCGCTTTCGCCGCCTTCGGCCCCGATCACGCTGGCGATGCTTCGGGCGCTGCCCTTTTTGTATTTCTGTTCCGGGTAGAGTCCGAAAACCTGGGCGAAGTCCTCGATATGGACCGCCCCCCCTTCCGATCGATCGAAGCGCTCGATCGCCAGGGCCTGTCCCTTCAGGTCGCCGAGACCGGCCGGAAGGTTGCCGATTTCGTCCAGGTCGATCAGCCGAAGGGCCGGCACGTCCATGCCGATGAGGCGGGCCAGGGTCATCATCGAGTATTCGTTCTCGGGCACGCCTTCGTACTTCTGGGAAGGCAGCTTGACGATCCACGACCCGCCCGCCCCCTTGACGGGAATGGTCAAGCCGCCGCCGGCCTCG
Source organism: Alphaproteobacteria bacterium (assembly GCA_050485485.1). Classification (GTDB taxonomy): domain Bacteria; phylum Pseudomonadota; class Alphaproteobacteria; order SMXQ01; family SMXQ01; genus WHSO01. Next base: position 1,901 of record JBJHBM010000096.1, read on the forward strand.
TTCACCGCGGAAAATTTGAGCTGGACACCCGCCAGGGAGAAACGCAGGGCGTTTTCCCGGCGACGTCCACGTTGCTCGTCATCCCCGCCGTCGCCGTCCACGTCGAGAGGCCAGGCCTCGCCATCGGCCGGCCGGATCGTGACGGCGCCCGGCAGGTCCTGTCCCAATGCCCAGAGCAGAAAGAACTCACGCTGGGGGTTCACGCCGGCGCGGTCCGCCAGATAGACGCGCAAGTGGCCCTCGGGCAGCATGTTCGAAAAGAAGGGACTGGCGCGCAGGCGGGTCGGCCTGGATTCCGTGATCAGCTGGCCGAGCTCGTCCTTGAAGGCAAGGCCCAGCGTCGGCCGGTTCTCGTCGGCGATATAGCCGTCGTCGAAGGCGAAAAGCGTCTGCTCTCCGCCGACGCGCGTCAGCGTGCCGATCGGCTCTCCATGAAGCAGGACATCGAGGACGGACACGTCAGGCATTTTGGTCCTCGTCCTCGTCCAGGCTGTAGGCCGGCCGGACCGGCTCGGACTCCGGCCGGCGCCCGGCACCGGAAGTCGGCGCCACGCTTCGCACGACCGACCGGACCGCGGAGACCGCCTTGCGCGGAACAAGGGTCACCTCGAGGTCGAGCACGCGGGCCAGCGCGATCAGGCTGGAAAGTCGCAGATCGACCGCCCCGTTCTCGATCCGCGAAATATGGCCCTGCGGCACGCCGGACTTGTCGCTGAGGGCACGCTGGCTGAGCCCCTTGTTTTCCCGCGCGGCCCGCAGAATGCCGGCGATCTGCTCCGTCGCATAGCGCATCGATCCGTTATCCTATATCGTTAATAAATTATAATATGTTTTTCTATATCACCCGGCAAGATATGATGGCTTACCACATATCAAATTTTACGATCGATCTATCTTAAAATATCAAACTCTGGGCTCCCGGGCCCCGGCCTTACGCTTCCGCCGCGCCAGCAGTGAGCCGCACCTCCTCCGCCCGCCCGCCGAGTCCGGCGACCAGCGCGCACAGCGCCGCCGTCGCCGCGCCGAGGCGCGCCGCGTCGGTCGCGCGCAGCACGAGGCGCAGGCCGAGGCCGCCCGAAGCCGCCGCGCGCATCTGCGGGTAGCTGCCGATCTCGACGTCGGGCCAAGCCGCCTGCAGCGCCGCCAGGCCTTCGGCGACGCGGCCCTCGGCGAGGTCGGTGCGCACGGTGCGCGTGAGCAGCGGCGCGCCGCCCGCGACGAGATGGCGCACGCTCTCGAACATCGCCTGCATGATCGCGGGGATGCCCGCCAGCACGAACACGTTGGCGATGCGGAAGCCGGGCGCGGCGCTGACCGGGTTGTCGATCAGCGCGGCGCCCTCGGGCACACGCGCCATGCGCCGGCGCGCGGGCGTGAGGTCGCCCGCCGCGTAGTGGCGCGCGAGCCGCGCCAGCGCCTCCGGATGTTCGTACAGATCCACGCCGAAGGCGCGCGCCACCGCCTCCGCCGTGATGTCGTCGTGGGTCGGGCCGATGCCGCCGGTGGTGAAGACGTAATCGTGGGCGGCGCGGAGCGCGTTGACGGCCCCGGCGATGGCCGCGTGCGCGTCGCGCACGATCCGCACCTCCATCAGCCGCACGCCGAGCGCGTCGAGCCGGGCCGCGAGGAACGCCGTGTTGGCGTCGCGGGTGCGCCCCGCCAGCACCTCGTTGCCGATCACCACCAGGGCGGCCGTGACCACCCGCCCGGCGGCCTCGCTCCCCTCGCGGCATTCCCCGCCGTTCCCGTCCTTGCCGTCCATGCCGTTCCCTTTACCCTTTCCGCGGATCGAAGCGCCGCCCATCGCGAATCCCGGATACATTTTAATCAATCCGAAACCTTTGCGGTGATACTCGGTTAACCGGGCCCGCGCCGAACGCCGCGCGGGCGGAACCGGGTCAGGACGGCCCGCGGACGGGTCAGGAACGCCGCGCGCACGCGGGGCAGGGACGGGGTCGCGAGACCGCATGGCTAGGGTCTTTCCAACGATGGTGGTGCCGGCGCCGGAGCCGCTTCCCGCGCCCGGGCCGGAGCGCGCGCCGCCGCTCAGCGTGCTGCTGGTG
>JBJHBM010000097.1:0-3930 GCA_050485485.1 Alphaproteobacteria bacterium
GGGCGAGGTCGCGCACGGCGGGCACGACCAGCACGACCGCGAGCGCGATGCAGCCCGCCGCCGCCGCCAGCGCCCACGGCGGTGGCAGCACGCCGAGCACGGCAAGCGCGCCCACCGCCGCGAGCCCCGGCGCCGCGCGGATGGCGGCGGCGGACAGCAGGCGGTCGAAGGGGAAGCGCGGCGGGCTCATCGCGGGCGAATCCGTTCCCCGGCGCCGCACCGTCGCCGCGCCGGCGTCCCGATTATATGCGGACGCGGGCGCGGCCCGCGCGCCGAATGTCGCCTCAGTGCAGGCTCTCGTGGGCGGCGAGCGCCGCCATGGTCACGATCTCGGACACGGTGGCGTTCATGGGCACCACCTGGACCGGCTTCTCGAGGCCCAGCAGCAGCGGCCCGATCATGGTGCCGCCGCCCAGCTCCTGCAGCAGCTTGGCGGAGATGTTGGCGGGGTCCAGCGCCGGCATGATCAGCACGTTGGCGGGTCCCGACAGGCGGCAGAACGGATACTGGCGCCGCATCAGGTCGAAATCGAGCGCCACGTCGGCGGCCATCTCGCCGTCGTACTCGAAGTCCACCTTGCGGGTATCCAGGATCTCCACCGCGTCGCGCATGCGCTTGGCCTTGTCGCGCAGCGGGTCGCCGAAGGTCGAGAACGACAGCAGCGCCACGCGCGGGAAGTGTCCCATCTGGCGCGCCTTGGCGGCGGCCTGGATGGCGATGTCGGCGAGCTCCTCGGGCGTCGGCACCTCGTGGGCCAGGGTATCGCCGATGAACACCGTGCGCCCGCGCGCGATCAGAACGGTGAGCCCCATCACCGGCCCCGCCGGCCGCGGGTCGATCACGCGGCTGACCTCGCCGAAGGCGACGAAGGACGAGCGCGTGAGCCCCGTCACCAGCGCGTCGCCGTCGCCGTGGGCCACCATGCACGCACCGAAGGTGTTGCGGTCGGTATGCACCAGCCGCTGGCAGTCGCGGTACAGCACGCCGTCGCGCTGCAGCCGGGCGTAGAGGAAGTCGATGTAGTCCCTGTTCTTGGTGGAGAGCGCGGCGTTGGTGATCTCGAAGTCCTCGGGGTTGGCGATGCCGATATCCTTCATCACCTTCAGAACAAGGTCCTGGCGACCGACCAGCACCGGCGTGCCGTAGCCTGCCGCCCTGAACTGGGCGGCGGCGCGGATCGCCTTCTCCTCCTCGCCCTCCGCGAACACCACGCGGCGCGGGTTGGCGCGCACCTCGCGGAAGATCAGCTGCAGCGTGTCGGCGGTGGGGTCGAGCCGCGCCGACAGCCGCGCCTTGTACTCCTCCATGTCGTCGATCTGCAGGGTGGCGACCCCGGTGCGCATGGCGGCCTTGGCCACCGCCGCCGGGATCGCGGAGATCAGGCGCGGGTCGAACGGCGCCGGGATCAGGTATTCGGGCCCGTAGCGCAGCTGCGCCCCGGCGTAGGCGTCGGCGACCTCGTCGGGCACGTCCTCGCGCGCGAGCCGCGCCAGCGCCTCGGCGGCGGCCACCTTCATCTCGTCGTTGATGGCGGTGGCGCGCACGTCGAGCGCGCCCCGGAAGATATAGGGGAAGCCGAGCACGTTGTTGACCTGGTTGGGGTAGTCCGACCGCCCGGTGGCGATGATCGCGTCGTCGCGCACGGCGCGCACGTCCTCGGGCGTGATCTCGGGGTCGGGATTGGCCATGGCGAAGATGATCGGGCGCTTCGCCATCGACCGGACCATGTCCTGGGTGACAGCGCCCTTGACCGACAGGCCGAAGAACACGTCGGCGCCCGCCATCGCCTCGGCCAGGGTGCGCGCCTCGGTGACGACCGCGTGGGCCGACTTCCACTGGTTCATGCCCTTCTCGCGGCCCTGGTAGATGACGCCCCCCGTGTCACACATGGTGACGTTGCCGTGCGGCACGCCCATGCGCTTGATCAGCTCGACGCAGGCGATGGCGCCGGCGCCCGCGCCGTTCACCACCATCCTGATGTCCTTGGGGCTGCGCCCGGTGATGTCGAGCGCGTTGAGCAGCCCGGCCGCGGCGATGATCGCGGTGCCGTGCTGGTCGTCGTGGAACACCGGGATGTCCATGATCTCGCGCAGCCGGCTCTCGATGATGAAGCACTCGGGCGCCTTGATGTCCTCGAGGTTGATGCCGCCGAAGCTGGGGCCGAGGAAGCGCACGCAGTTGACGAACTCGTCCACGTCCTCGGTGCCGACCTCCAGGTCGATGGCATCGACATCGGCGAAGCGCTTGAACAGCACCGACTTGCCTTCCATCACCGGCTTGGAGGCGAGCGCGCCGAGGTTGCCGAGGCCGAGCACGGCGGTGCCGTTGGAGATCACCGCCACGAGGTTGCCGCGCGCGGTGTAGTCGTGGGCCCTGGCCGGGTTCTCCTGGATGCGCAGGCACGGGTAGGCGACGCCCGGCGAATAGGCGAGCGACAGGTCGCGCTGGGTCACCAGCGGCTTGGTCGGCGTGATCTCGATCTTGCCGGGGCGCCCCTGGGCGTGCAGCGCCAGCGCTTCCTGCTCGAACGCACGATCGTTGGAATTTGCCATGATTCACGTCCCCGTCTGGTCCCGGCCCGGCAAAGCGGCAGAACCTTAACCGTTTTCGGCCGCTTGCCAAGCCCCATCCGCGCCCCGTCCGTTCCCCGTCCGCGTGCCGCCGCCGCGCCCGCCCGCGCGCGCGACGGGGGGTTTCCCGGGGCGGGGGGCGCCATGTTAGGTTGGCGCCTTCACTCGGCCAGGCCAAGGGGGATCGCAGGTGTCGCAACGGGCGCTCGACGACGACCGGGCGGCGGCCTCCGGCGCGGCGGAGGACGCCCCGCCCGCCGCCGACGCGGCGACGCCGATGATGGCGCAGTACCTCGCCATCAAGCGCGCTCATCCCGGCTACCTGCTGTTCTACCGCATGGGCGACTTCTACGAGCTGTTCTTCGAGGACGCCCATGCCGCCGCCCGGGCGCTGGACATCACCCTCACCCACCGCGGCAAGCATCTGGGCGACGACATCCCGATGTGCGGGGTGCCGGTCCATTCCCACGAGGCCTATCTCGCGCGCCTGATCCGCCAGGGCTTCAAGGTGGCGGTGTGCGAGCAGACCGAGGATCCGGCCGAGGCCCGCAAGCGCGGCGGCAAGGCGGTGGTGGCGCGCGACGTGGTGCGGCTCATCACCCCCGGCACGCTCACCGAGGAGACGCTGCTCGACGCCGGGCGCAACAACTTCCTCGCCGCGCTGGCGGAGGCCCAGGAGGCGCTGGCGCTGGCCTGGCTCGACATCTCGACCGGCGAGTTCCAGATCGCGCCGACGGCGGCCGCCGCGCTCGCGGCCGACCTCGCCCGCCTCGCGCCGGGGGAGCTGCTGCTGTCCGACCGGCTCGCGGCGAAGCCGGCCATCGCGCGCGTGCTCGCGGGGCTGCGCGAGGACGGCGCCTGCGCGCTCACGGTCGAGCCCGCGAGCCTGTTCGATTCCGCCAACGGCGAGGCGCGGCTGCGCCGGCTCTACGGGGTCGCCACGCTGGACGCCTTCGGGCGCTTCGACCGCGCCGGCCTCGCCGCCGCGGGCGCGCTGGTGGACTACGTCGAGCTCACCCAGAAGGGCGCGCTGCCGCGCCTCGCGCCGCCGCGCGCGGGACGCGCCGGCGAGATCATGGAGATCGACGCCCAGACCCGGCGCAACCTGGAACTGGCGCAGGGTGCGGGCGGCGGGCGGCGCGGCTCGCTGCTGGAGGCGATCGACCGCACCCGCACCGGCGCCGGGGCCCGGCTGGTGGCGCAGCTGCTCGCCGCGCCCCTCACCGACCCGGCGGAGATCAACCGCCGCCTCGACGCGGTGGACTGGCTCGCGGACGAAAACGGCCCGGCGGACCGCATCGCCCGCGTCCTCGACCGCGTTCCCGACCTCGAGCGCGCGCTCGCGCGCCTCACCGTCGGG
>JBJHBM010000098.1:0-3777 GCA_050485485.1 Alphaproteobacteria bacterium
GAGCCGCGGCGGGCGCTGCGGCGGGCCGCTGCGGCGGGCGCGCGGTCCGGATGTCGGGGGCCGGCTCCGTGGAACGGGGAGCGGGCGGCGGGGCCGGCCGGGCGGCAGTCCGGGGCGTGGGCTGTGGCGCGGGCTGGGATTGGCGCGCGGGCGGCGCGAGGCGCGGCGCGCCCGGCGGCTGCAGCAGCACACGCCCGTCGGCGCCGGTGCGCGGCGTGCCGGGGAACAGGAGCCGGCGGGCGTCGGGACGGTCGAGCTCGTCGAGCACGGACAGGTCCACCGAGACGCCGCCGCCGCCGCCGCCGACCACCACGGTCGGGCCGTCGAGCGCGCCGTCGTCGATCACCACGCTCTGGGCGCGGGCGTCGTGCGCCGGGCCGAGGGTAAGCGCGCATACGAGCAGGGCCGCCGCAAGGGACGCCGGCACGGCGTTCCGGTCGGGAATGCGGGCACGAATCATGCGGCCACGTCTCCTGTCACGCATGTTGATGGCGCGGCCGTCGCGGGACCGAGCGCGCTCAACAATAGACCAACGCGCCCGGGCGGAACAACCGCCTTGCCGATGCCGGTCAGGCGGCCTGAAGCAGCAGTTTCCGGACTTCTTCGTGCAGGTGGCCGTTGCTCGCGAGCACCGAGCCCGAGCGCATCATGTCGCCGCCGCCGTCCACCTCGGTGATGTAGCCGCCCGCTTCCTTGACCAGCAGGATTCCGGCGGCGATGTCCCACGGCTTGAGCGCCACCTCCCAGAATGCCTCGTAGCGGCCGGCGGCGACCCAGGCGAGGTCGAGCGCGGCGGAGCCGAAGCGGCGGAGGCCGGCGCAAAGGTCCACCAGCGCGCGCGTCTCGCGCAAATGGCGGTCGGGATCGGCGCGGTGCATCGTCGGTAGGCCCGAGGCGAGCAGCGCGTTGGAAAGGTCGCGCCGCGCCGAGACGCGCAGGCGACGGTCGTTGATATAGGCACCCTGGCCCTTCTCGGCCCAGTAGGTCTCGTCGTGGATCGGGTCGTACACCACGCCTGCGACGATCTCGCTGCCGAGCCTGCCGCCGCTGGCGACGCGCGCCTCGACCCCGATCGAGATGCAGAAGTGCGGGATGCCGTGCAGGAAGTTGGTGGTACCGTCGAGGGGGTCCACCACCCAGCGATGGCTCGCCTCGCTGTTGCCGAGCGCGCCCGATTCCTCCGTCAGCATGGCGAAGTCGGGGCGCGCGCGGCCGAGCTCCTCGCGCAGCACGCGGTCGGCCTTGTGGTCGGCGGCGGAGACGAAGTCGGCCGGGCCCTTGGTCGAAACCTGAAGCTGCTCCACTTCGCCGAAATCCCGCACCAGCCCGCGCCCCGCTCGGCGGGCGGCGCGCTCCATCACGTTGACGAGGGGGGACTTGAGGGCCATCGGGCGCGGGACTCCTTCGGGAAACGTATGGCAAGATCGGCTGTAGCCGGACAACGCCCTTGTCGGTGTCGCTGGACGGCGTCGTGGGGACGGCGTCGCGGTCGGGCCGTTAGTCCTTGGCGCGCTCGACGTAGGTGGCATCCGCCGTGTTGACGACGATGCGGGTGCCGTTGGTGATGTGTGGCGGCACCATGACGCGCACGCCGTTCTCGAGCACCGCGGGCTTGTAGCTCGAGGACGCGGTCTGTCCCTTCACCACCGGGTCGGCCTCGACGATGGTCATGGCGACGGTCTGGGGCAGGGTGACGGCGGCGGGCATGCCCTCGATCAGCTCGACCTGGACGGTCATGCCTTCCTGCAGGAACTGGGCGGCGTCACCCACCACTTCCTTCGGCACCATGAACTGGTCGAAGGTCTCGCTGTTCATGAAGGTGAGCGCGTCGCCGTCGGCGAACAGGAAGGTGCATTCGGCCTCCTCCACCATCGCCTTCTCGACCGTGTCCTGGGTGCGCCAGCGCACGTTGGTCTTCACGCCGGTGCGGACGTCGCGCATCTCCACCTGGATGAAGGCGCCGCCCTTGCCGGGCTGGATGAGTTGGATCTTGAGCACCGACCACAGCTTGCCCTCGTGGTCGAGCACGTTGCCGGGACGGATCAGGTTGGCGTTCATCTTCATCGGAGTGCCTGACTGCGCGAGAGTGTGCGGATGTTGCGCCGCCGGGGAGGCCGGAGCGGGCGCGAACCTACCAGCTTGCCCGGGGGGAGGCAAGGCGGCGCGCGGGGGGATTTTCCGGGGGGTTCCGGGGCCGGGACCGAGGCGTCGGCCAGGACACCCGCCGCCGCGCGCGTAAATTTTGCTTTACATTCTTTATAAAATGTGGTAAGGAAATCTATACAATGGGCCCGACCTCGCGCGGGCCCATTTTTCATGGGACCAGCCAAGGAGAAAGCCCATGCCCAAGAGATATCCTCCCGGCCGCCCGCGCCGGGGCGAAATGCGCCCCAACCGCATCCGGGTGCGCTGGATCGTCAACCGCGCGATCACGCGCGAGCTGAAGAAGCGCGACTGCAACCCGGTCGCGGTGCTGGCGTCCATCGCCGGCGACGCGACGGCCGACCCGGCGCTGCGGTTCCGCGCCGCCGACCGCCTGCTGGGACTGCACTACGTTCCGCGGGTCTTCGAGCGTGACGCCGAGGCGGAGGAGCCGCCCGAGCTCGATGTCGCCCGCATCATCGAGGCCGCCTGGGCGAAGGAGGTGGTGGGTCCCGGGACGCGGTAGGGACGGGACGGCGGCACGGATGGCGGATCGAGTCCGCGCATGACGTTAAACGTCACGGACACGGCCTCTCCCTATCGTCGTGCCCCGCGCTCGACGCGGGCATCCACGAGCTTTTCTGTCCCCGATGGTCGGGGCCGAACGTCATGCGGGCCGTCCGTTCACCCGTCCGCGCCGGCCTTCGGCGGATAGGCGTGCTCGGCGCCGGCCGGGTCGGTGACGATCCAGCCGCCGCCGGGGGCGGGGCGCAGGTAGCCGGGCCCCACCGGCACCTTGCCGTGTCCGCCCGGGATGTCGAGGACGTAGAGCGGCTGGGCGATACCCGAGAGCCGCGCGCGCAGGGCGCGCAGGATGGCGCGGCCCTTCTCCAGCGTCGCGCGGAAATGGCCGGTGCCGCGCGCGAGGTCGGGGTGGTGGAGGTAGTAGGGCTTGATGCGGGCGGCCGTGAGCGCGCGCATCAGCCGCTCCATCGCCGCCGCGTCGTCGTTGACGCCCGCGAGCAGCACCGTCTGCGCCAGCATCGGGATTCCGACATCCACCAGCCGCGCGCAGGCGGCGCGCGTCTCCGTCGTCAGCTCGGCGGCGTGGTTGCAGTGAAGCACGACATAGACCGCCTTTTCGCATGCGAGCGCGGCGACGAGGGCATCGGTCACTCGCGCGGGATCGGCCACGGGCATGCGCGTGTGCACGCGGATCACGTCCACGTGCGGAATCGCCGCGACTTCCCGGACGATTCTGCCGAGGCGGCGGGGCGCGAGCAGCAGCGGATCGCCCCCGGACAGGATCACTTCCCAGATGCCGTCGCGGGCGCGGATGTAGTCGAGCGCGGCCGCAAGCTCGGCCTCGGTGAGCGCGTCGCCGCCCGGCCCCACGGATTCGCGGCGGAAGCAGAAGCGGCAGTAGACCGCGCAGGCGTGTAGCGGCTTGAGCAGAACCCGGTCGGGATAGCGGTGGACGATGCCTTTCACCGGCGCGTGGGCGTCGTCGCCGATGGGATCGGCCAGCTCCTCGCGCGCGATCGCCAGCTCCTCGCCCGCGGGCACGAACTGGCGCGCGAGCGCCGCCGCGTCGGCGGGCGCGGCCCCGGCGATGGCGCCCGCCAGGTGCGGCGT
>JBJHBM010000099.1:0-3731 GCA_050485485.1 Alphaproteobacteria bacterium
TCTCGCGCTCGGCGTCGCCGCCGCATCGGGGGCAGGCGACCTTCTTCCAGGTGGGGTGATGCGCGAGCGGGTTGCCCGGCCGGTCGAAGGTGACGTCGTCGGGCAGCGTCACCGGCAGGTCGGCCTTCGGCACCGGCACCGCGCCGCACTTGGGACAGTGGACGATCGGGATCGGGCAGCCCCAGTAGCGCTGGCGCGACACGCCCCAGTCGCGCAGCCGGTAGGTCACTTCCGCGTTGCCTTCGCCCTTCGCTTCCAGCCGGCGCGCGACTTCGGCCTTGGCCTCGGGCACCGCGAGCCCGTCGAGGAAATCCGAATTGGCGAGCCGCCCGTCGCCGGTGTAGGCCTCGGCGCCGACCTCGAAGGTCGCCGGGTCGGCGTCGGTGGGGATCACCACGGGGCGCACCGGCAGGTCGTACTTGCGCGCGAAGTCGAGGTCGCGCTGGTCGTGCGCCGGGCAGCCGAAGATCGCGCCCGTGCCGTAGTCCATCAGGACGAAGTTGGCGACATAAACGGGAAGCGCGCGGCCTTCGATGAAGGGATGACGGGCGGCGAGGCCGGTGGCGTAACCCTTCTTCTCCGCCGTCTCGATCGCCTCCTCGGAGGTGCCGAGCGCGTTGCACGCGGCGACGAAGGCCTTGAGCGCGGGATCGTCGGCCGCGAGCGTCTCCGCGAGCGGATGGTTGGGCGAGACCGCGACGAAGGCCGCGCCGAAGATGGTGTCGGGCCGGGTGGTGAAGACCTCCAATGTGCCATCCGCCGCCTGCGCACCGTCATGCCCGGACTTGATCCGGGCATCCAGCCGGAATCGGATGCGCGCGCCTTCCGACCGGCCGATCCAGTTCTCCTGCATGATGCGCACGCGCTCGGGCCAGCCCTCGAGGGTGGCGAGGTCGGCGCGCAGCGCCTCGGCGAAGGCGGTGATGCGCAGGAACCACTGCGACAGGCGGCGCTTCTCCACGGGGGCGCCGGAGCGCCAGCCCTTGCCGTCGATCACCTGCTCGTTGGCGAGCACGGTCTGGTCCACCGGGTCCCAGTTGACCCAGGATTCGCGCCGGTAGGCGAGCCCCGCCGCGAGGAAGTCGAGGAACATCTTCTGCTCGTGGCGGTAATAGGCGGGGTCGCAGGTAGTGACCTCGCGCGACCAGTCGATCGAGAGCCCCATCGACTGGAGCTGGCGGCGCATGTGGGCGATGTTCTCGTAGGTCCACTTGGCGGGATGGACGCCGACCTCGATGGCGGCGTTCTCGGCGGGCAGGCCGAAGGCGTCCCAGCCCATCGGGTGCAGCACCTTGAGCCCGCGCGCGCGCGCGTGCCGCGCGATCACGTCGCCGAGCGTGTAGACGCGCACATGGCCGACGTGGATGCGGCCCGACGGATAGGGAAACATCTCGAGGACGTAGGCCTTGGGGCCATCGGGGGGACCATCGGGGGGACCGCCGGAAGGGTCGTCCGGCGCCTCGGGCGTGGCGAAGGCGCGCGCGGCCTCCCACGCGGCCTGCCATTTCTTCTCGTTGGCCTTGAAATCGTATCGCGACATGGAGCTACGCTTGGCACCGGGGTGGAAATCGGCGCGGATTTTCGCCCGCGCGTCCTCCGACCGCAAGTGTTTGGGCGGACCTAGCGGTACTGCGTGGCGCGGATGGTGCGGGCCTTGGAGAGGATCAGGTTCTCGAGCCGCGATTCGGCCTCGGGCGTCGCGCGGCGGGTGGTGATCTGGCCGTTCTCGTTGCCGCGCACGTAGAGCGCGACGCGGACGTTGTCGGCGCGCAGCGCCCGGCCGAGGATATAGGCGGTGACCCGGTACTGGTTGGCGGGGTCTTCCTCGAGCGTGAACCAGTCGGTGATGATGACGCCGCCGAAAGGGTCCGCGCTTTCGAGCGGGCCGAGCGAGAGCGTCTCCAGCGACGCGCGCCACAGGAACAGGTTGACCGCCGCGGCGCCTTCGCCCGGCTGCTCGCCGCGGCGCGCCGGGCCGCCGATGGAGAGATCGCCGAACAGGGTGGCGTCGCCGCCTTCGAGCTGGCGGTAGCGCTCGCGGTAGCGGTCGCGGGGACCGTATTCGGAATAGGTCTGGTCCGCGTCGGTTGTGATCCCGCCGCAGCCGGGCAGGGCGGCGGGCAGGACCAGGACGAGGCCCAGGGCCAGGAGGAACGGCAGTCTGGCGGCGCGTACCGGCACGACGGTCTCCGGGATGGTGAATTGCCGGAATTTAGCCCGTGCGCGGCTCCGCCACAAGCCCATAGGGTCCCGTGCCTCCCGGAGGCGGCTCCGCCCGGCCCGGGGCGGCGGCTGACGCCTCTCCACCGTCATGGCCCGACTTGATTTACGGCTGTCCGGTTCATGTCACCCCCACCCCGACCCTCCCCCATAAAGGGGGAGGGAGTCCTGCGGAATGCGCCGTGCGTTCCCTCCCCCCTCGTGGGGGAGGGACAGGGTGGGGGGACAGGCTGCATCCGAGCCTCCTTCATCCCGGACACCGGCGGCACCCGCCAGCCCACGGCACGGCCGCAGGGATGCCCGGCCTTCGCCGGGCATGACGATATCAAGACGATATCAAAGGGAGGGCCGGGTCTGCGGCTTCGTCCGGCCGCCCGAAACGAAAAAGGCGGGCCCCGAGGGGCCCGCCAGTCTTCGAAGGGTAAAGGAACGTCCGGTTAGAACCGTGCGGACATCTTGGCGATGAAGCCGTGACCGTCGTTCTCGTTGGCGCGGACGGCGCCGGCGGCGGTCCGGGAGTCGAGATCCCAGATGTAGTAGCCGAGCGCCGCCGTCAGACCGCCGCCCAGGTTGTAGGCGCCCTGGAGGGTGGTGTGCTTGTAGCGGTCGCGGGCGTTGGCGTTGGCGCCGCCGGAGGCGGGGCCGCCGTCGAGCTTGGAGTTGAGGTGCAGCAGGGTGACCTGCCAGGCGCCGCCGTTGTAGTTGGCGCTGAGCGCCCAGGTCTTCTGGTCGGAGTCGGCCCGGCGCCAGTTGTCGTTCTTGACGTAGCTCGCGCCCACGCCGATCGCGCCGAAGGTGACGGTGCCGCCGACGCCCCAGCCGATCTTCTTGCGGCCGCCGAGGGTGGAAGGCGCATCGCGGCCGTCCATGGTGTGGACGATGGCCGACTCGATCTTGGCGTCGCCGATGTTGCCGCCCCAGTTGAGGCCGGCCTCATAGGCGCCCTGGGTGCTCTGGCCCAGGTTGGTGCCGGAGTTGCCGCTGCCCGGATAGTACGAAACGCCGCCCCGGAAGCCGGAGACGCGCGGGGTGTAGTAGGTGATCTTGGTGTCGTCCGACGACTCCTGGATGTTGTCGGTGTCGCGCCCGCGCAGGCCCATGCTGCCGCGGCCCGGGAAGAACGCGCCGATCAGGTTGCCGCCCACCAGGTCGAAGTTGTACGCGCCTTCCTGGAGGATGTCGGCGGCGCCGTCGTCGTTGCCGAGCTCGAGCTTGCCCCAGCTGCCTTCCAGCCACAGCACGGTCTCGTCGGCGCCGACCTGGCGGCCCGCGTCGTCCATCTTGTCCTCGAACTTGACGCCCCAGCGCATGCCGCTCTCGGTGGTGCCCGTGGCGCGCACGACGAGCTCGCCGTAGGTGCCCATGGTGAAGTCGGCATTGCGGTTGCCGGCGGCGTAGTTCGGCGTGCCGTCGGCGGTCAGGCCGGCGGCCACGTTCGGGCCGCGGACCTTGCCGCCGCCCGCCACGACTTCGTAGGTGCCGGAGAAGCGGATGGTCGGCTTCTCCTGCGC
>JBJHBM010000100.1:0-3719 GCA_050485485.1 Alphaproteobacteria bacterium
GTCGTAGCCCGCGAACAGCTCGTCGCCGCCGTCGCCCGACAGCGCGACCGTGACGTGGCCGCGCGTCAGCTTCGACAGCAGGTAGGTCGGGATCGCGCTCGCGTCGGCGAACGGCTCGTCGTGGATGTCGGGCAGCAGCGGGATCACCGCGCGCGCGTCCGCGGGCGTCACGGTGAGCTCGGTATGGTCGGTGCCGAGGTGGCGCGCGACGGCGCGGGCGTGCGTCGCCTCGTCGTAGTCGGCCTCGGCGAAGCCGATGGTGAAGGTCTTGACCGGCCCGGTCGCGCATTTCTGCATCATCGCGACCACGGTGGAGGAATCGACCCCGCCCGACAGGAACGCGCCGAGCGGCACGTCGGCGATCATGCGCAGCCGCACCGCCGCCGCGATCTTTTCCTCGAGCAGGTCCGCGGCCTCCGCCTCGGAGACGGCGAGCGGCGCGCGCGCGCCCTCGACCGCGAGCGCGCGCAGGTCCCAGAAGGTCTCTTCCCGGATCGCGCCGTCGAGGCCGAACCGGAGGATGCGTCCGGGCCGCAGCTTGTGGAGGTTGCGGTAGATGGTGTGCGGCGCCGGCACATAGCCGAGCCGCAGGTAGGCCGCGAGCGCCTCGCGGTCGATCTCGGCCTCGAACGCGGGATGGGCGAGGATCGCCTTGATCTCGGAGGCGAACAGCACGATCCGCCCGGCGCGCGCCCAGTAGAGCGGCTTGATGCCGAGCCGGTCGCGGACGAGCGTGAGCGTGCGCTCGCGCTTGTCCCACAGCGCGAAGGCGAACATGCCAACCGCGCGCGTGACCGCCGCCGCGACGCCCGCGCGCGCGCAGGCCTCGAGCAGAACCTCGGTGTCGGAGCGGCCGCGCAGGTCCACGCCGCCGCCCGGCAGCTCGCGCGCGATCTCGGCGTAGTTGTAGATCTCGCCGTTGAAGGAGATCACGAAGCGCCCGTCGGCCGAGGTCATCGGCTGGGCGCCCGCGTCCGAGAGATCGATGATGGCGAGGCGGCGGTGCACCAGCGCCGCGCCCCCCGCCGCGTCGGCGAAGGCGCCCGCGCCGTCCGGCCCGCGGTGGACCAGGGTCGCCGCCATGGCGAGCGCGGCGTGCTCCAGCGCGCCCGCCGGCTGGCCGCGGCTCAGGTCGAACAGTCCGGCGATGCCGCACATCAGGCGAGCTCGCGGTAGAGCGCGAGATAGCGCGCGGCGATGGCGGGAAGGGCGTGGTCGCGCGCCATGCGCGCGCGTCCCGCCGCGCCCAGGGCGGCGCGCGCCTCCGCCGTCAGCGACAGCAGTTCCACGATGGCGCGGGCGAGGGCGGGGGCGTCGCGCGGCGGCACGATCCGCCCTTCGGCGCCGACGATGGCGGCGGCGTCGCCCACGTCGGTCGCGGCCACCGGCACGCCCGCGCACAGCGCCTCGCCCAGCGTGTTGGAGAAGCCTTCGCCGCTGGCCGAGGACGAGACCGCCACGTCGAGCGCGGCGGTGATCCGCGCCACGTCGTCGCGCCGCCCGAGGAGGTGGACGCGTCCCGCGAGGCCGTGGTCCCGGATCGGGCCGTCGAGGGCGGGGTTTCCGGCCTCGGCCCCGGCGCCTGCCAGCACGAAGGCCGCGCCGGGGACGGCTTCGGCGACCCCCGCGGCGGCGGCGAGGAAGGTGGCGTGGTCCTTGTAGGGATCGACGCGCGCGACCAGGCCCACCAGCGGCGTCCCGGGCGCAAGGCCCAGCTCCGCGCGCACGCCCGCGCGCGCCGCCGGGTCGGGCCGGAACTCCCCGGCGTCGAAGCCGTTGGGGATGACCGTCATGCGGGCGGCGTCGTAGCCGACGGCCGCGTGGGCGCGCCGCGCCGATTCGGAGACGCAGACGATGCGCGCCGGGATCGCGCGGGACAGCCGTCCGGCGAGCCGGATGACGCGTTCGGTGGCGGGCTTGGCCGAGGCGGGGTCGAGCTGGGACTGGCGCAGGTTCCAGACCACCGGCGCGGGCCCGGCGGCGCGCGCGGCGAGCCCGCCCAGCAGGTTGGCGTGGGCCATCCAGGTCTGGACCACGTCGGGCGCGGCCGCGCGGATCATGGCGCGCAGGCGCGCCACGCGCGCGAGCGCGCCGAGGCCGTCCTTCATGCCGGCGCTCGCGACCGGCACGCCGAGGGCGGCGATCTTCGCGGCCATGGGGCCGGGCGGGCCGAGCGAGATCACCTCGGAGCGCACGCCGGGCTCGGCGCGCAGGGCGGAGAGGAGCTTACACAGCATCATTTCCGCCCCGCCCGTGTTGAGGCCCGTGATGACGTGCAGGACTTTCAATCGGAAACGGTCCCCCCTGACTTGGGGCCCCTCGGCGCGGGGCCCCTCTGCGCGGGCACTGCGGCGCGCGGGCGATCATAGCCAGATTCGGCCGGGCGCAATAGGCGCGGGCCGGATCAGGCGCGCCGGCGGCACAGGAAGTGCCAGAAGGGCTGGATGTCGGAGAACGCGATGTCCCGCCAGTGGCGGCCGAACACGGCCCGGATCTCGTCGCGCGCGTAGCGGTGCTCGACGGTGGTGAAGAAGCGGTCGTAGGCGTCCTGCTGGATGCGCCGGGTGGAGAAGCCGCAATAGGCGTTGAGCGGCACCCGGTACTTGCCGAGGCCGAGCCGGTCGGCGGCGGCGGCGGCGAGGGTGAAGGGGCGATAGACCAGCACGGCGATGGCCCAGGAGATGGCGCGGCGCGCGCGCTCACAGCGGATGCGGGAGAGCGCCCGGCGGCACGCGCCCGCCGCGCGGAACAGCGCGCGGAAGGCGCGCCCGCGGTTCTCCAGGTCGTAGTAGAGGTAGCCCAGGAATTCGTCCGCGTAGCCGGCGATGTTGGCGGCCGCCGTCTCGATGCCCGCCGGGATGTGGTGGAGCACGCCGAGCGAGAAGGCGAAGTCGAAGCGGTGGCCGGGGAAGCGCAGGCGCTCCAGGTCGGCGCGGACGAACAGCACGTTGTCGAATCCGGCCAGCGTCTCGCGCGCGACGAAGATCGCCTCGGACAGGTCCACGCACACCAGGAAGCGCGGGCGGGTCCGCTCCATCAGCAGGCGCGACCAGCGCCCCATGCCGCAGCCGAGGTCGGCGACGGTCCTGCCCTCCAGCGCCGCGAGGTCCACGAGGTCGAAGTACCAGTCGAACTCGCGCGCGTGCTCGGGCGCGATCTCGCGGAACGTCCGCCATTCGCTGCCGAAGGAGCGCACCACCTCGCGCTTGGCCTCCTCGCCGGGGGCGACCTCCGCGTCGAGCAGGATCACGCCGTTCTCGATGGGGAAGGCGCGGCCGCCGACCGTCAGGCGGTCGCCTTCCACGCGCGCGTCCGCGCCGAACACGGCGGCGGCGATCGCGGCTTGAGTCGCCGAGAGGGCGGGGGCGGCTGGCATGGGCGGGCGTGGACCTGCGGCGGGTTCGGCGGTAGCCGGACCCTATCGGCAAGCGCGGGCGGAATCAACGTCCCGCATCCGGCCTCCCGGGCCGGCCGCGCCTCACACGAAGACGTCGAGGCGCGCGGCGCCGAGCAGGATTTCGACGGTCGAATCGCGCCGCAGCACGTAGGCGCCGGTGCCCGCCCTGTAGCGGTCGGCGCCGGGGGCGTCGGGCGCGACCTCCTGGGCGATGTGCTGGGCGAGGAAGGCGGAGGACGGCGCGCCCTCGCGCCGGTCGGGGCCCGGCTGCGGGCGCTGTTGGCCGGCGGGGGCGGGCGGGGCGAAGCCCGCGGGCCGCGCC
>JBJHBM010000101.1:0-3533 GCA_050485485.1 Alphaproteobacteria bacterium
GAGGCGCAGGACGCCGAGGTGCGCGAGCCTTCGGACGAGCCCGCGCTCACCGACGCGGCTGCCGACACGGCCGCCGAAGAGACGGATGCCCAGGACATCGCGGCCGAGGTCGAGGGTGCCGCCGCGGACGCGGCCGGCGACGACGGCGAGGCCAAGCCCAAGCGGCGCCGGCGCGGACGGCGCGGTGGGCGCCGCCGGCGCAACCGCGAGGACGAAGCCCCCGCCGCGGAGGCGCAGCCCTCCGGAACGCCCGAGGACGAGCCCCCGGCCGCACAAGACTGGGCGACGGAAGAGCCGGCGGCAGCGGCCGAAGAGACCGCACCCGAGCCCGGCGAAGCGGTCGAGCGCCGTCCCGAACCCGAACCCGCCCCCGAAACCGCGTCCGCCCGCAACGGCAACGGCGCGCAGGACGACGAAGACAAGGCGGCGGCAGACGCCGAGCCGGAGCTTCCCCACGCCGCGGAGGTCGAGGCGGCCAAGCCCGACGCGCCGCGCCGCAAGGGCTGGTGGAACCGCTTCGGCGGCTGACGACGCCTAAAGCGGGATCGCCTGAGACGGAGTCACGCAGGGGCGGCCCACCTCCCCTGTCCCCTCCCCCCAATGGGCGGAGGGGAACGCGGTTGCGCAGTCCTGCGCTCCCCTCTCCGCCCCCGTCACGCGCAGCGTGCAGTCGCACGACGATGGGGGGCGAATCTGCGATAGCCTCGTCATGCGCGGACTTGATCCGCGCATCCATGACGCCTCCCTTCCCACGTCATGGTCGTGCTCGGCACGACCATCCACGCGTTTTTTACGGCTGTAGGGGCATAAAAGAACGTGGATGCCCGGCCTTCGCCGGGCATGACGATGGGGAGGTGGTTGGAGCCGTGTTGCCGCGTGGATGCCCCGAACGAGTCGGGGCATGACGGAAAAAGGGCGCGGTCGCCGCTTCAAGCAAAACCGATCACGCATTAACCCCATCGTCCGAACGGCGCGCGGGCCCCGACCGGGGCCCGCGTCGTTTGCGCTCGTACCGGTCCCGTCCGGCCCGCTCAGGCGTCGCGGCGGCGCGCCCACTCGGCGAGGCGGCGCACGGCGGCGCGCATCTCCTCGGTCGCGCCCGCGTAGGAGAAGCGGATGAAGCCATGCCCGCGCGCCATGTCGAAGTCCTCGCCGGGGGTCGCGGCGACCCCCGCCCGCTCCAGCATCTCGCGCGCGAGCGCCGTGCTGTCGGGGCCGAGACCCGTGCTGTCCGCGTAGAGGTAGAACGCGCCGTCCGCGGGGGCGATCGGCCCGAACCCGCAGGCGGGCAGACCGTCGAGCAGGATCGCCCGGTTCTCGGCGTAGCGCCGCACGTTGGCGGCGAGCGCCTCGTCCGCGTCGAACGCCGCGAGCGCGGCATGCTGGCTCAGGCTCGGCGGGGAAATGAACAGGTTCTGCGACAGGCACTCGACCGTGCGCGCGAGGTCCTCCGGCACCACCATCCAGCCGAGGCGCCAGCCGGTCATCGAGTAGTACTTGGAGAAGCTGTTGATCACGACCGCCTCGGGCTCGAGCGCGACCAGCGTCTCCGCGGGCTCCGCGTAGGTGATGCCGTGGTAGATCTCGTCGGAGACCACGCGCACGCCGTGCGCGCGGCACCACGCCAGCACCTCGCGCAGGGTCGCGGGCGCGATCATGGAGCCGGTCGGGTTGGCCGGGCTCGCGACGATCAGCCCGTCGGGCGGGCGGTCGAGCGCCTCCAGCAGCGCGACCGTCGGCTGGTAGCGGTCGCCGGCCCCGGCGGGGAGCGCCACGGTCTCGACGCCGAGCGCGGCCAGGATGTTGCGGTAGCCGGGATAGCCGGGGGTGGCGAAGGCGACCCGGTCACCGGCGTCGAAGGCGGCGAGGAAGGCGAGGATGAAGGCGCCGGACGAGCCGGTGCTGACGGCGACGCGGGCGGGGTCCACCGCGACGCCGTAGCGCTCGCGATAGTGGCGCGCGATGCGCGCGCGCAGGGCCGGCAGGCCGAAGGCCTCGGTGTAGCCGAGGCGGTCGGCGGCGAGGGCGCGGGCGGCGGCGGCGAGCACGTCCGGCGGCGCGCCGGTGGTGGGCTGGCCCACCTCGAGGTGGATGACGTCGTGGCCGGCGGCGGCGCGGGCGTTGGCCTCCGCCATCACGTCCATCACGATGAAGGACGGGATGAAGCCCCGGCGCGCGACCTTGAGGGCCATGTCAGTAGAGCTGGGCGAAGCCGAAGCCGCGGCGGTCCGTGCGGATGTCGCACTGGCTGTCGGCGCCGGCGAAGCCGGCCGGGCACACGAACAGGTTGAGGCGCCCGAGCGCGGGCGCGCGCGCGATCCCGTGGCCGCGCCGGGCGAGGTCGTCGGCGAGCGCGCGGGCGTCGGCGCGGTCCTCCACGGTGACGGGCGCGTCCGGCCCCGGGGCGACGAAGCGCGGCGCCTCGACGATCTCCTCGGCGGTGCGGTTCTCGAGCAGCATCCGCGCCGCCCCCGCGGCCAGGGTCACCGGCCCCGCCGCGCCGCCGGTCGCGGTCCCCAGGTATTCCAGCTGGCGCTGGGTGCCGAGGCCGAGCGCCATCACGGCGAGCGCCGGGACGCCCTCCCCGGGCGCCGGCGCGCGCGCCGCCACGATCCCGGTGCCGGGCACGATGCGGCCCGCGCCGAGGGCGCCGTTCATGGTGAAGGCGCAGGCCACCGCCTGGCCGTAGAGGTCGGCCGCCACCACGCCGGCGGAGCCCCCATCGGAAAGCGGAGCGGCAGGTGCCGGCGCTGCGCCGCCCGGGACCTTGAACCCGCCGCGCGCGTCGGCGCGGTAGCCGTCGAGCAGCGCGCGGATGCGGGCCGGCGCCACCGCCTCGGCGGGGTCGGCGGGGAGGTTCTCCGGCGCCGCCAGCCAGCGGCCGGCGTCGGCATAAGCGCGGCGCGACACTTCGGCCACCAGATGTGCCCGGTCGTCGCGCGCGGCGCGTCCGAAAGTGCCTTCTCGGAACAGCATTGCCCAGGTCTGGGCGGCGATCAGGCCGCCCGGGGTCGGCGCGAAGTGGGCCACCTGGTTACCGGTTGGCACCTCCAATGCCGGGCCGAGGCGCGGCGCGAACGCGCGAATGTCGGCCTCGGTCACGGGAATCCCGGCCGCGGCGTAGGCTTCGGCCAGCCGGCGCGCCGATTCGGCGCCGTAGAAGCGGGTCGGCTGGCGCCGGATCAGGCTCAGCGTGGCGGCCAGGTCGGGCTGCCGGATGGTGCCGCCTTCCGCCACGGGATTGCCCGATTCGTCGGCGAAGATGCGGGCCGTGGCGGGATCGGCGAGGGTTCCCGGCGGCAGGGCGGCGAGCGCGCGGGCGGTCGCCCGGCTGGCAGGATGCCCGAGGCGGGCTTGGCTTTCCGCCGGCCCCACCAGCTGGGTCCAGGGCAGGCGCCCGTACTTGGCGTGCAGCGCGAGCATGCCACGCGGGCCCGCCGGCAGCGGCACCACGCCGCGCCCCGGCACCGCCGGATGGGTGAAGTCGATGCTTTCGGCGAGCTTGCGGTCGCGGTCATAGACCAGGCACACGC
>JBJHBM010000102.1:0-3461 GCA_050485485.1 Alphaproteobacteria bacterium
CGTCGGTGCCGGCGAGCGCGCCGGCGGCCGCGGCGAGCGACGTGCCGCCCGCCCGCGCCGCCGCGTGCAGCGCCTTGAGGGCGACGTCGCCCAATCCGCGCTTCGGCACGTTGAGGATGCGCTCGAACGCGAGGTCGTCGGCGGGCTCCGCGATCACGCGCAGGTAGGCGATGGCGTCGCGGATCTCGGCGCGCTCGTAGAACCGCAGGCCCCCGATCACGCGGTAGGGGATCGCCCGGGTCAGGAAGCGCTCCTCGAACGCGCGCGTCTGCGAGCCCGCGCGCACCAGCACGGCGATCCCGTCGAGCCCGGTGCCGGCGCGCTGCAGCGCCTCGATCTCGTCGGCGACCATGCGCGCCTCGCCCTCGCCGTCCCAGGTGCCGACCACGCGCACCGGGGCGCCGGCCGCGTCCTCGGTCCACAGCGTCTTGCCGAGGCGGCCCGCGTTGTGGGCGATGAGGTGGGAGGCGGCGGCGAGGATCTCGGGCGTCGAGCGGTAGTTGCGCTCGAGCCGGATCACGCGCGCGCCGGGGAAGTCCTTCTCGAAGCGCAGGATGTTGCCGACCTCGGCCCCGCGCCAGCCGTAGATCGACTGGTCGTCGTCGCCGACGCAGCAGATGTTGCCGCCGCCGCCGCCCTCGCCTTCGCCCGCGCCCGCGCCTGCGCCGACGGGGCCGCGCGCGAGCAGGCGCAGCCACAGGTACTGGGCGACGTTGGTGTCCTGGTACTCGTCCACCAGGATGTAGCGGAAGCGGCGCCGGTAGTCGGCGAGCACGTCCGGGTGCGCGGCGAACAGCGCGAGGCAGTGGAGCAGCAGGTCGCCGAAGTCGCAGGCGTTGAGCGCGCGCAGGCGCTCCTGGTAGGCGGCGTAGAGCGCGACCGCGCGGCCGCGCGCGAACTCGCCCGCCTCCCCCGCTTCCGCCGCGGTGACGCGGCCGGGGGCGAGGCCGCGGTCCTTCCAGCGCTGGATGACGGCGGAGAGCACGCGCGCGGGCGCCTGCTTCTCGTCGAGCCCTTCGGCCTCCAGCACCTGGCGCAAGAGGCGCAGCTGGTCGTCGGTGTCGAGGATGGTGAAGCTCGGGCGCAGGCCCGCGAGCTCGGCGTGGCGGCGGAGAATCCGCGCGCAGACGGCATGGAAGGTGCCGAGCCACAGCCCGTCAGCGCCGGCGCCGGTGAGCGCCTCGACGCGCGCGCGCATCTCGCGCGCGGCCTTGTTGGTGAAGGTGACGGCGAGGATCTGCGACGGCCAGGCGCGGCGCCGGGCGAGGATATGGGCGATGCGCGTCACCAGCACGCGGGTCTTGCCGGTGCCGGCGCCGGCCAGCACCAGCACGGGCCCGTCGAGCGCCTCGACGGCGGCGCGCTGCTCGGGGTTGAGGGCCGCGAGCCACGGCGGCGCGGGCCCGTCCTCCGCCCCGGCGCCGAGCGCCGCCAGCGCGCGCGCGGAGATCGAGGGGCCCTGGCCGGCGCCCGCCTCGAACGGCGGCGAGTCGTCGGGTGCCGCCCCGCCCCCAGCCCCTATTTCGTCATGCCCGTCCCGCGGCCCCGGCACGTTATGCCCCTGCCCCGACCCCAACACGTCATGCCCGTCCCCCGACTTGATCGGGGGATCAGCCCGGGCATCCACGTTTTCCGCGCCCTCGCCCGCCGCGCGGGGACGCCCAGGCGTCCCCGGCCCGCGCTCCGGCGCCGCGTCGGAAAGGTCGAAAGGGTCTGACATGGAATTACTTTAACATTGGCGAGCTAAAAACGAACAATCGATACTGCGCCTACTGTTGCACGGCACGTTCTGGTTGTATTTACTACCGCTTCCGCGAGGGGATTCGCGGGCTTGGTTACTTTTCCCGCGCTTGTCTTGGCGACGAACCAGGTATTGTCTTTGCGGCAAAGGCGTGAGTGACGTCCATACAGGGGAACGCACTATAGGGGAATGCGCTCAATAGCCTCGACTCACACCGTTCCATCCGACGATACATTGAAGGGACGGTTACCAGTACAGTTTGAAGCTGACGCGTGCATGCGTACTTTAGAAAAGTGTCCACTGAGCAGCGTGAAACCTAGATTGATCGGGCAGAACTTAACGCCGCCATTGAACGCTTGGTACGTCGCGGAAACATTTCGCGGTGATCTTGCTCCGCCCAGCTACCAATCCGCAAGGCGCAATTTATGACATTGATCAAATCGAAGAAGCGTGTTGCCGACCATGGTGAGGTATTCACTCCCCCCTGGCTGGTTGATGCCATGCTCGACCTCGTTAAGGACGAGACGGATCGGATCGACTCGCGCTTCCTTGAACCTGCCTGCGGGAGCGGAAATTTCCTCGTCCGGGTTCTTCAGCGCAAGCTCGTTGCCGTAGAACTCAAGTTCGGGAAGTCCGCGTTCGAGAAGCGGTACTACGCTCTTTTCGCGCTGATGTGCATTTATGGCATCGAGCTGCTGGACGACAACATCGCCGAATGCCGCGCGAACATGCTGGAGATTCTGGCCGAGTATCTGAACATCGACAAAATGGACGATATTTACCGCGCCGCCTCGTTCGTCCTGTCGCAGAACCTTGTGCATGGCGATGCTCTGACGATGAAAGCGCAGGATGGCAAGCCCATGACGTTCGCGGAATGGGGCTACCTTGGAAAAGGCAAGTTTCAGCGGCGCGACTTCCGCCTTGACGTTCTGACCGGCGCCTCGGCCTTCAGTGCGGAAGGGTCGCTCTTCGCGCACCTGGGCAAGCACGAAATCTTCACCCCTGTGAAGACCTATCCGCCGATGACGGTCGGCGACCTCGCCGCCGCTTATGGGAAAGAGGCCGCATGACTATCCAGGCCGCCTTCCCCCGCATCGCCCGCGCATGATTAAATGCCGCGGGCCATCGCGGCCCGGGACCGGAAGGGGGCATGGATCCAGGGACCACCGGAAGCGGCGGCGCGCGGGCGGTCGCGTCGCCGAGGACGACCTACGGCATGTTCGGCGTCGGCCTGTTCGCCAACGGCCAGTGGGACATGCTCGCCATCCTGGTGCCGCTCTACGCGGTCCTCCTCGGCCTCTCCCCCGCCGAGATCGGGCTGGTGGTCGCGGCCCGTTCGGTCCTGCCGGCCCTGCTGTCGATCCACGGCGGCATCCTCATGGACCGGCTCGGCACGCGCCGGGTCGCGATCGCGCTCGGCGCCGCGACCGCCGCGCTGCCGACGCTCTATCCGCTCGCCGGATGGTTCCCGGCGCTGATCGCCCTCCAGCTGCTCCTCGGCCTCGCGGCCAGCCTCGCCCAGGCCGGGGCCCAGACCCTCGCCAACCAGGTCAGCCGCGGCGACACCGCCGTGCTGGCGCGGTTCAGCCTGGCCGCGCGGCTCGGCACCTTCGCGGGGCCGATCATGGTCGGCGTGGCCTGGGACGGGTTCGGGGCCTGGGCCGCCTTCGCGTGCACGGCGCTGTGGGGCGCCGGCGCGACCGCCGCCGCCGCGCTGGTG
>JBJHBM010000103.1:0-3254 GCA_050485485.1 Alphaproteobacteria bacterium
GGCGCTGGTGGTCCTCGCGATCGCGGCGGCGGCGGTCCTGGCGCGCGAGGCGGTGGTGCGGGCCTATCCGCCCGCCGAGCGCCTCTATGCCGCGGTCGGACTCGCCCCGGCCGAGCCCGGCGAGGGACTCGTCATCAAGGTGGTGGAGCATCGCCGCGACGTGGAGGGCAGGACCGCGGTGCTGGTGGTGCGCGGCGAGGTGACCAACACCTCGGGCACGATCCGCGATGTGCCCCGCCTGCGCGCGACGCTCAGGAACGGCAACGGCGCGGAGCTGATGGGTTGGACCTTCGCGACCGCCCAGGCGCGGCTCCTGCCGGGCGAGACCGCGCCGTTCGTGACCCGGGTCGAAGACCCCTCCACCGAAGCCACGGCCCTCAACATCGATTTCATCGCCGGCCGCTAGCCATGGCCCGCATCCTGGTCGCCGAGGACGAGCGCGCGGTACGCGAGTTCGTCCGGCGCGCGCTCGAGCATCGCGGCCATCGGGTGACGCTCGCCGAGGACGGCCTCGCCGCGCTCGCCGCGCTCGGCGAGGGCGAGTTCGACCTGCTGCTGACCGACATCGTGATGCCCGGCATGGACGGCATCGCGCTCGCGCTCAAGGCGGCGCGCGAGCGCCCGCAGCTGCGCATCCTGCTGATGTCGGGCTATGCCGCCGAACGCCAGCGCGCCCACAACCTCGACGCGCTGATCCACCGCGTCATCCCCAAGCCGTTCTCCTTGCGCGACATCTGCGATGCGGTGGAGGCGACGCTGGCGCGGAAGGAATAGTTCCTGATCAACTGGAAAGCAGGAGCGCGACGATGAGCAGCTACACGTTTCGTGCCAACAGCAAACTTTGGGATTCCAGCCAAAGCTTGGAAGATTACATCAAACATAAGATGAGAAATGGAAGTGGCTACGTGTATTGGGCTACACCGCAGCATGCCAACAAAATCAAAGTTGGAGATACGGCGTATATATACCGCAGCGGTGGTAACGGTGTGACCGCTGGTGTTGTCGCGAAAGGGACCATCGAGGAAGTTCGCGTTGATGGTCGCAATAGAAGGTGCCGATTTCCAGATCGACTCGGTCCCGAAGGTTGGGCGGAAGCAAACGCCAAGTCGCCTTTGAAAGCCGGCATCAGAATTACTGAAGTCTATTGGAATAGCCCGCTAGCGGAACCAAGGCCTAAAGGGCGTAACACTGTCGAGGTGGTGAAAAGCTAGGTTTATTCTGAGCAACGGCCGAGCCCCCACCTCACCCCCGCCCTCTCCGCCCCCGTCGTGCGTATGCACGCTGCGCGTGACGGGGGCGGAGAGGGAGCTATGTGATCGTGCCACCACGTCCCCCTCCGCCCCATTGGGGGGAGGGGACAGGGGAGGCGGGTCTTTCAGAGAGAATCCGTTTGAGATGACTCTGTCTCAGAACCGCCTGAGCAGCCGCTCGATGTAGTCCATCTCCACCGGCGGGCGGCCGAGTTCGCCCGCGCGCCGGCGCAGCTCCTCCAGGATCTCGCGCGCCCGCTGGGTGTCGGACTCGTCCGGGATCACCACGTCCTCGGAGGAGGACTGCCCGGCGTTGGGCAGCGGCCGGCCGAGCGGATCGACCGCCATTGGCACGCCGCCCGGCATCATTCGCCCGGCGCGCCCCTGCCCGGGACCGCGGCCCCGGCCCTGGCCGTACTGCTGCATCAGCTGCTGGGCCATCTCGCCGGCGCCGCGCTGCATCTCCTCAAGGGCCCGGCCCTGGGGCGGCACGGCGTCGCCGGGGCGGCGGCGCTCCAGCTCGCGCAGCGCCTCGCGCATGGCGAGTTCGGCGTCGCCCAGCGACTTCGGCAGCTCGCCCTGCATCTCGCCGAAGCGCCGCAGCATATCCTGCAGGTCGCGCTGGAGCTGCTCCTGGCGGCGCGCGAGGTCCTCGGGGCTCGGGCGCTGCTCGCCCTCGCGCATGCCGGGCTGGCTCTCGCGGAAGGTGTCGTCCATCAGCTCCTGCTGGCGCTTCATCATGTCCTGAAGCTCGCGCAGCATGTTCCAGGCTTCCTGGTTCTGGCGGTTCTGGCCCTCGGCCATGCGGCCTTCGCGCAGGTTCTCGAGCAGCTCGCGCAGCATCGAGAGCATCTGGCGGGCGGCGTCCATGTTGCCGGTCATGGCGAGCTCGCGGGCGCGGTCGAGCATGCGCTGCAGGTCCTGCGGCGACAGCGATTGTGTGTTGGGGTCGAACGGCCGCGCCATGTCCGGCATGTTCTCCATGCCCTGCATCAGCTCCTTGAGGAACTCGGCCATCGCCTGCTCGAGCTCGCGCATCAGTTTCTCGATCTCGGCGGCATCCTTGTTGTTGAGCGCCTCCATCAGCTTCTTCTGCAGCTCGCGCATGCGCTGCTCGGCGAGCGAGAGCTGCCCGTCCTCGATCCGCAGCGCGGTCTCCCACATCAGCTTCTGGACCTCGTCCACCACGGCGATGCCGGGGTTGTCGCGCAGCCGGTGCGCGGACGTCTGGATGGCGAGGAACACGACCGAATCGTGGTTAAAGGAGCCCGGGATGGTGGAAAGGTTGAACAGCTCGTCCACGATGTCGGCGCGCGCCGAGGGCTCGAGCATCAGCTTCTTGCGCAGCATCACCAGCGCACGCGCCACGGGATGGCGGAAATAGCGCTCGGGCAGGATCACGGACACCGCCTCGGTCGCGGCCGGCTGGCCGGCGCCGTCGTGGGCCAGCACCTGCATCGTGACCTCGGTGCCCGCCCACGGGCTCGCGGTCAGGTCGTGGTAGCTGGTCTCGTTCAGGGTGCGGGCGTTGCCGGGCAGGGAAAGGCCGATCACCTCGGGCGCGTTGAAGCGCGCGAGCGCGGCGGCCTCCTCCTCGCTCGCACCCGGCGGCAGGTCGAACGCGGCGCGCGGACGGCTCACGAACAATTGTGCCTCGGCGAAGCCGTAGTCGTCCTCGCCCTCGACCGTGACGCGCATGGCGCCCCGGTTGCCGGGCGCGGGCACGTCGGCGAAGCGGATGGTGGGCACGCGGTCGGGGACGATGCGCACCGGCCAGCCCGCGACCTGGGTGGTGCCCTGGCGGATCGTGAGACGCTCGGCGCGCGGGTCGAGCCCGACGGCGGCGCTGGCCTTCCAGGTGCCGTCGGCGACCGATTCGAACTCGGCGCCGAGCGCGCCGAGCGCGAGCCGCGGCGTGCCCCAGCCGCCCGACAGCTGGACCAGGATGGTCGAGCCTTCGGGTATCGCGACCGGCGCCTCGGCGCGGGCGTCGCCGTCTAGGGC
>JBJHBM010000104.1:0-3134 GCA_050485485.1 Alphaproteobacteria bacterium
CCCCAATAGGCCCCCAATAGGGCCAAACCATGACGATTTCCGGGCAGGCCCGAAGCCCCGGACTCCGGGGCTTCACGGGCGCCCGCGCGGGCGTCCGCACGGGGTTCGGGCGGCACCGGCGCAGCGCGCGTTTGACGGCCCGCCCGTTCTCCGTTAACACCCCATCACCTTCGCGATTTCAGCATCTTCGGACGGCGGGCGGCCGCGCGCGGCCGACCTCCGGGCCAATCAGCGGGAGACGGACCTTGGCGAGCGCAGTTGACAGCTTCAAGTCGAAACGCACCCTTCAGGCGGGCGGCAGGACCTACACCTACCACAGCCTGCCCGACGCCGCGGCCGGCGGCCTCGGCGACATCGCCCGGCTGCCGGTCTCGCTCAAGATCCTGCTCGAAAACCTGCTGCGCTGGGAGGACGGCCGCACGGTCACGGCCGACGACGTGCGCGCGGTCGCGGGCTGGCTCGAGCGGCGCCGCTCCGACAAGGAGATCGCGTTCCGCCCGGCGCGCGTCCTCATGCAGGACTTCACCGGCGTCCCCGCCGTGGTGGACCTCGCCGCGATGCGCCAGGCGATGGAGGACATGGGCGGCGATGCCAAGCGCATCAACCCGCTGTCGCCGGTCGATCTCGTCATCGACCACTCGGTGATGGTGGACGTGTACGGCAAGGCCGATGCCGCCACCGCCAACACCCGCATCGAGTACGAGCGCAACGCCGAGCGCTACGCCTTCCTGCGCTGGGGCCAGGACGCGTTCAACAACTTCCGCGTGGTGCCGCCCGGCGTCGGCATCTGCCACCAGGTCAACCTCGAGTACCTCGCGCGCGTGGTATGGACCAACGACGCGGACGAGGCCTATCCCGACACGCTGGTCGGCACCGACAGCCACACCACCATGGTCAACGGCCTCGCGGTTCTGGGCTGGGGCGTGGGCGGCATCGAGGCGGAGGCCGCGATGCTGGGCCAGCCCATGTCGATGCTGATTCCCGAGGTGGTGGGCTTCAAGCTGACCGGCGCCCTCAAGGAGGGCACCACCGCCACCGACCTGGTGCTGACGGTGGTGCAGATGCTGCGCAAGAAGGGCGTGGTCGGCAAGTTCGTGGAGTTCTACGGCGACGGCCTCGACCACCTGCCGCTCGCCGACCGCGCCACCATCGCCAACATGGCGCCGGAATACGGCGCCACCTGCGGCTTCTTCCCGGCCGACGCCGAGACGCTCAACTACCTGCGCTTCACCGGGCGCGACGAATCCCTGGTTGCACTGGTGGAGGCCTACGCCAAGGCGCAGGGCATGTGGCGCGCGCATGGCGCGCCCGAGCCCGTATTCACCGACACGCTCGCGCTCGACATGTCCACGGTCGAGCCCTCGCTCGCCGGTCCCAAGCGCCCGCAGGACCGCGTCGCGCTGTCGGACGCCGCCACGGCCTTCGCCAAGGCGCTGCCGGACCTGCTCGGCAAGGCCAAGCCCGACGCCCGCGCGGCGGTCGCCGGCATGGACCACGACCTCGCCCACGGCGACGTGGTGATCGCCGCCATCACCAGCTGCACCAACACCTCCAACCCGTCGGTCATGGTCGGCGCCGGCCTGCTCGCGCGCAAGGCGCGCGCGCGCGGTCTCAAGGTCAAGCCGTGGGTCAAGACCTCGCTCGCCCCGGGCTCCAAGGTGGTCGCCGACTACCTGGAGAAGTCGGGCCTGCAGGCGGACCTCGACGCGCTCGGCTTCAACATCGTCGCCTACGGCTGCACCTCCTGCATCGGCAATTCGGGTCCGCTCGACGAGCCGGTCGCCAATGCCATCGACTCCGCCAACCTGGTGGCGACGGCGGTGCTGTCGGGCAACCGCAACTTCGAGGGCCGCGTGCATCCCCAGTGCAAGGCGAACTACCTCGCCTCGCCACCGCTGGTGGTGGCCTACGCGCTCGCGGGCACGCTCGCGCGCGACCTCGTCAAGGAGCCGCTCGGCAAGGACAAGGACGGCAAGGACGTCTATCTCGAGGACATCTGGCCGAGCGCGAAGGAGATCGCGGACACCATCGCCGCGTCGATGGCGCCCGACATGTTCCGCGCCCGCTACGCCAACGTGTTCGAGGGCGATACCGAATGGAAGCGGATCAAGCCGGCGGGCGGCCTCACCTACAAGTGGGACGAAAACTCCACCTACTGCCGCCTGCCGCCCTATTTCGTCGGCATGGACCGTACGCCCGCGCCGGTGACGGACATCCGGCAGGCGCGCGCGCTCGCGATCCTCGGCGACTCGATCACCACCGACCACATCTCGCCCGCGGGCTCGATCAAGAAGGACGGTCCCGCCGGCGAATACCTGGTCCGCCACCAGGTCGGCGTGCAGGACTTCAACTCCTACGGCTCGCGCCGCGGCAACCACGAGGTCATGGTGCGCGGCACCTTCGCCAACATCCGGCTGCGCAACGAGCTGGCGCCCGGCACCGAGGGCGGCGTCACCCGCCACATGCCGGACGGCAAGGTCATGTCGATCTTCGAGGCGTCCGAGCTCTACCAGAAGGAGGGCGTGCCGCTGATCGTCGTCGCCGGCAAGGAGTACGGCTCGGGCTCGTCGCGCGACTGGGCGGCCAAGGGGCCGAACCTGCTCGGCGTGCGCGCGGTGGTGGCCGAATCGTTCGAGCGCATCCACCGCTCCAACCTGGTCGGCATGGGCATCCTGCCGCTGGTGTTCCCGGAGGGCGTGACGCGCAAGTCGCTCGCCCTCGACGGCAGCGAGACCTTCGACATCGTCGGCATCGAAACGGAGATCCGCCCCGGCATGACGCTGCCGCTCGCGATCCGCCGCGCCGACGGCCGTGTCGAGACGGTCGAGGTCAAGTGCCGCATCGATACGCTGGACGAGGTGGACTACTACCGCCACGGCGGCATCCTGCCCTACGTCCTGCGCAACATGATGGCGAGCTGACCCGCGCGCGTGGCCACGGAAGCGCAAGCCGGATCCTCTCCGGCGCCCGCGCCTCTCGCGGGCCGCACCGCCTGGGCGCTGACCGAGGGCCACGCAGGGATGGAGATCCAGGCCCGCGCCCTCGGCGCGGCGCTCGGCCTCGACGTCGCGGCGAAGCGCACGCCGCCGCCGCCGTGGGCGGCGCTGCCCGGCTGGCTGTGGCCGGCGCCGCTC
>JBJHBM010000105.1:0-3102 GCA_050485485.1 Alphaproteobacteria bacterium
GCTTCGACGCGAGCTGGCCCCCCTATCGGATCGAAGCGCTTGCCGACCTGGCGGAACTGCGTCGCCGGCAGGGCCGGCTCGGCGAGGCCGGCAAACTGCTTGACGATGCGGCGAGCACGCCGCGCGCGGCCCTCGTGCGCGCCCGCTGCGCCCTGGACCTTGGCCACGGCGACGAAGCGGTGGCCAGCGCCGAACGCTACCTGCGCCGTTACCCGGAATCGAGTGCACTCTTTCGGATTGAGGGCCTGGACGTCCTGGTCCGGGCGGCAGTGGGCTCCGGGCAGGTGGCGCGTGCCGAGGCGGCTCTGGCAGAGCTGGAGGCGACCGCACGGCGCGTGGCGACGCCGCCGCTCCTCGCCATGGCCGGTGCCGCTCGGGCGGCACTCGCGGCCGCCACCGGTCGGACGGCCGAAGCCCGGGCCGGCTTCGAAGACGCCATCGACCTGCACGTGAGTGCCGGCATGGGCTTTGATGCCGCCGTCGCACGGGTGGAGCTCGCGGAGCTGCTGGTCGCCGCGGAGCGTGTCGAGGCGGCGCGCGCCGAAGCGGCCAGCGCGCTTGCCGCTTTTCAGGCAATCGGTGCCACCCACCTCGCGCGTCGCGCCGCGGCGCTGGAAGCCCGGTTGGAGCGCACGTTGCGCGACCGGGCGTCGGGCAACGCCTCTGACGGGCTGACCCCGCGCCAGACCCAGGTGCTGCGTCACGTTGCCGCCGGGCTGACGAACCGCGAGATCGCCGCCGAGCTGGGGCTGAGCGAAAAGACCGTGGACCGCCACCTGAGCAACGCGTTCGACCGCCTCGGCGTCTCCTCGCGCGCTGCCGCCGTGGCGCTCGCCATCCAACGCGATCTGATCTGAGCCGCGTCGCCCGCGGGTCCATCGGGAGAATCCCCCAACTCACGGGCGTGGGTGGTTTCCCCGAAGCATGGCAACGCCAGCTGCGGCACGCTGCAACCTAAACTGGCGACACCGGCGAGGGAAAACCCGATGAGCCGTGCAACCGTGACAGCCGAGGGCGCCCCTGCCCTGCCGCACAACGCTGCAGCGGCCGCTGCCTGGACGCTCGGCGGGCGCGACTACGACCGCATCAGCTTTGGCGTGTCGGACGCGCTGGCCCATGCCGCGCAGCGCCTGGCCCCGCGTGCGGACGAACGGATCCTCGACGTGGCCACCGGCACCGGCTGGAGCGCACGCAACATGGCCCGCGCCGGCGCGCGCACGACCGGCGTGGACATCGCGCCGGATCTGCTCGCCGCGGCCCGTGAGCTGTCCGGCCACCTGCACCCGCCGATCGGGTTTCTCGAGGCCGATGCCGAGGCGCTGCCGTTTGAGGACCGCGCCTTCGATGCGGTGATTTCAACCTTCGGCGTGATGTTCGCCGCCGACCACGCGCAGGCGGCCCGTGAACTGGCGCGCGTCTGCAGGCCCGGCGGGCGGCTCGCGCTGACCGTCTGGGCGCCGGAGGGTGCGGTTCAGGACTTCCTCGGCATCATCGGGCGTTACAGTCCCGACCCGCCGCCGGACCCCTCCCCGCTTGCCTGGGGTGAGCCCGAACACGTGCAGGCCCTGCTGGGCGATGCGTTCGATCTGGTCTTCGAGCCCGGGGTGAACAACCACTACCTCGGCGGCGTGGAGGCCGCCTGGCACTGGTACGCCGCCGGCTTCGGCCCGGTGAAGGCGCTGATCGGTTCACTGCCACCTGATCGGCTGGCCGCGTTCAAGCAGGAGATCGACGCCTTTCACGCCGGCTACCGGGTGTCCGCCGGTCTGCACGTGAGGCGCGAGTACCTCGCGGTGCTTGGTCGGCGCAAGTGACATGGAGCGGGCGGCGCGCGCGTGCGTGCCGCCGCAAGGCCCGTTCAGCAGACCGGAGAGCAACCATGATTCCGCACATTCCCCGGGGACGTCCGACGCAACGGACCTCGCCTGCGCGCCGCGTTGCAGCAGCCTGCCTCGCCTGGCTGGTGCTTGGCAGCGCCGCCGTCGCACTCGACATCGACGAGGCCGAGCGGACGCTCGCCCAGCCGGGCTTCGGTGACGCCGGGGTGGTGCTGGACTGGAGCGCGACGGCGATCGAGGCTGCGCTCGAAGCCGACGGCTTCCAGACCCTGCACTCCAACCGGGCGGGTCCGCTGATGCATCTGGCGATCCACGATGCACTCAACGCGATCGTGCCGGTCTATCGCCCGTATGCCCATGATGTCTCCGCGCCCGACGCGCACCCGGTGGCGGCGGCCTCGCAGGCGGCCCACGACGTGCTGGCCGCCGAGTTTCCCGACCAGGCCGAGCGCTTCGCCGGGCTGCACGCCGAATGGATCGCGACCGTGCCCGACGATGCCTCGCGCGCGGCCGGACTGGAACTCGGCGCAGCGGCGGCCGGTGCGATTCTGGTCGCGCGCGCGGACGATGGACACGACAGCGAAGGCCGCTTCAGGCCGGGCAATGCGTCAGGCGAGTACCGGCTCACGCCGCCGCACGACGCGCCGGTGGGCACCGGCTGGGCCGCGACCGAACCGCTTGCGATGGAAGCGCCCGACCAGTTCCGGCCGGGGCCGCCTCCCGAACTGGACAGTGCCCGCTACGCCGAGGACTTCGCCGAAGTGAAGCGCCTGGGTGCCCGCGGCAGCGCCGAGCGTACCGAAGAGCAGACGCACATCGGCTACTGGTGGGCGGAGTACACCACCGTCGGCTACCCCGAATTCGCCCGCGCCCGCGTCGCACAGGACGGCATCCATCTGTGGCCCGCAGCGCGGCTTTTTGCGCTGCTCGCCATCGACAACTTCGACGCCCTGGTCTCGGCCTGGGACGCCAAGTACGCCTACGGATTCTGGCGCCCGCGCACGGCCATACGCGCGGCAGACGGGGACGGCAACGCCGCCACCAGCGCCGACCCCGACTGGGAACCGGAGATGACCACGCCGGCGCATCCGGATTATCCCGCCGCGCTCTCCACCCTGTGCGCCGGTGGGGCCGAGATCCTCAAGGACGCGTTCGGGCCGGACGTTGCGTTCACCCGCGCTTCGGGAAGCGTGCCCGAGGACATGCCCGAGACGCGGCACTACGACACGCTCGATGCGGCCGTGGACAGTTGCGCGCGTTCACG
>JBJHBM010000106.1:0-2928 GCA_050485485.1 Alphaproteobacteria bacterium
CTACCGGGCGGCGCGCGGCCGGCGGCGGAGGCGCGCCCGGGCGAGCGGCTCGCCGCCGCGCTGATCGCGGCCGGCCCCACCTTCATCAAGCTCGGCCAGTCGCTCGCCACCCGCGCCGACCTCGTGGGCGAGGAGGTGGCGCGCGACCTCGCGCGGCTGCAGGACCGGCTCGATCCGTTCCCGGGGGAGAAGGCGCGCGCCATCGTCGAGGCCGAGCTCGGCCGCCCGGTCGCCGAGCTGTTCGCGCGCTTCGACGAGAACCCCGTCGCCGCCGCCTCGATCGCCCAGGTCCATTTCGCCACCACCCCCGAGGGCGCCGAGGTCGCGGTCAAGGTGCTGCATCCCGACATCGAGACGCGCTTCGCGCGCGACCTCGAGATGCTGGCCTTCGCCGCCGCGGCGGTCGAGCGCGCGCGTCCCGACCTGCGCCGCCTCAGGCCGCGCGCGGTGGTCGAGACCTTCGCGCGCGCGGTCGCGCTCGAGATGGACCTGCGCATGGAGGCGGCGGCCGCCTCCGAGCTCGCCGGCAACTTCGCGGGCGACCCGAGCTTCGGCGTGCCGGCGGTGGACTGGCGCCGCACCGGCCAGCGCGTGCTCACCCTGGAGCGCATCTCGGGGATTCCGGTGGACGAGCGCGAGCGCCTGGTCGCCGCCGGGATCGACCCCACGGCGGTGCTGGAGAAGGCCGCGCGCGCCTTCTTCAACCAGGTGTTCCGCGACGGCTTCTTCCACGCCGACCTCCATCCCGGCAACCTGTTCGTGACGCCGGACGGCAACCTGATGGCGGTGGACTTCGGCATCATGGGCCGGCTCGACTGGACCACGCGGCGCTACCTCGCGGAGATGCTGGTAGGGTTCCTGGAGGGCGACTACGCGCGCGTCGCCGACGTCCACTTCGCCGCCGGCTACGTCCCCGCCGACCAGCCGCGCGACCTGTTCATCCAGGCCGCGCGCTCGATCGGCGAGCCGATCCTCGGCCTGCCGCTCAACGAGATCTCGATCGCGCGCCTGCTCGCCCAGCTGTTCCGCGTCACCGAGACCTTCAGGATGGAGACCCAGCCGCAGCTGCTGCTGCTGCAGAAGACCATGATGGTGGCGGAAGGGGTCGGGCGCCGCCTCAACCCCGAGGTCAACATGTGGGAGCTCGCGCGCCCGCTGATCGAGACCTGGGGGCGCGCGCACATGGGGCCCGAGGCCCGCATCCGCGACGGCCTGCGCGACCTTGCCGCCGGACTGGAGCGGTTCCCGGCCTTCCTCGACAAGCTCGACCGCGCGGTGGAGGCGCTCGCCGAGCGGCGGGACGGCCTCCATCCCGCCACCGACCGCCGTATCCGCGAAACCGGGGCCGACGCCGAGAGGGCCTATCGGCGCGGGATACGGCCGCTGTGGCTCATCGCCGCCCTGCTGGCGGCCGTTCTCGCCACCCTTCTCATCCGCCTCTGAGGCCGTTTTTCGTTCTTGCATGAAAAGATAGGGAATATTATCTAATAACATGATTTTTTCGTAATTTAACGAGCCCCGCCGCCCATGGCCCGGAACCCGATCCAATCGAAGCGCATCCTGCTCGTCGTCACGGGCGGAATCGCCGCCTACAAGGCGCTCGAGCTCACCCGCGAGCTGCGGCGCCGGGGCGCCGCGGTGCGCGCGATCCTGACCGAGGCCGGCGCCAAGTTCGTGACGCCGCTCTCGCTCGCGGCGCTCACCGGCGACAAGGTCTACGGCGATCTGTTCTCGCTCACCGACGAGAGCGAGATGGGCCACATCCGCCTGTCGCGCGAGGCCGACCTCGTGGTGGTGGCGCCCGCCACCGCCGACATCCTCGCCAAGATGGCCCACGGGCTCGCCACCGACCTCGCCACCACCGCGCTGCTCGCCACCGACAAGCCGGTGCTGGTGGCACCCTCCATGAACGTGCGCATGTGGGAGCATCCCGCGACCCGCGCCAACGTCGAGACCCTGAAGGCGCGGGGCGTCCTGGTGGTCGGTCCCGGCGCGGGCGACCTCGCCTGCGGCGAGACCGGCGACGGCCGGCTCGCCGAGGTGGCCGAGATCGTTGCCGCCGTCGCCGCCTTCTTCGGGGCCGGCGCGCCGCTCGACGGGTGCCGCGCCGTGGTCACCTCGGGCCCGACCTTCGAGCCGCTCGACCCGGTGCGCTTCCTCGGCAACCGCTCCTCGGGCAAGCAAGGACATGCCATCGCCGCCGCGCTCGCCGGGCTCGGCGCCGAGACGATCCTGGTCTCCGGCCCGGTGGCGCTGCCCGATCCGGCGGGCGTCACGGTGGTCCGGGCCGGCACCGCGCGCGCGATGCTGGCGGCCGTCGAGGCGGCGCTGCCCGCCGACGTGGCGGTGATGGCCGCCGCCGTCAGCGACTGGCGCGCCGCCGACGAATCGCCCGGCAAGATCAAGAAGCGCAGGGGCGCGCCGCCGCCCGCGATCGCCCTCGTCGAGAACCCCGACATCCTCGCCGCCGTCGCCGGGGCCGCCGGCAACCGGCGCCCGCGCCTCGTGGTCGGCTTCGCCGCCGAGACCGAAAACGTGATCGAGAACGCCCGCGCCAAGCGCGCTGCCAAGGGCTGCGACTGGATCGTCGCCAACGACGTTTCGGCGGCCAGTGACGTTTTGGGCGGCGTTTTGGGCGGCGACGAGAACGCGGTCCACCTTCTCCGCGACGGCGACGGCGCCCCCGAGAGCTGGCCCCCCATGACCAAGGTCGCGGTCGCCGAACGGCTGGCGCGCGCCATCGCCGAGCGCCTCGCCCCCCGATGAAGCCGGTCACCGTCGCCATCAAGCGGCTGGCGAACGGCGCCGGCCTGCCGCTGCCGGCCTACGCCACGCCCGGCGCGGCGGGGCTCGACCTCGCCGCCGCCGTGGCCGCCGACGTGGTGCTGGCGCCGGGCGCCCGCGCCCTGATCCCGACCGGCTTCGCGA
>JBJHBM010000107.1:0-2875 GCA_050485485.1 Alphaproteobacteria bacterium
CTTCGCAGCCGGGCACCCGTGCCGGCAGCGCGCAGCAGGCGCCCGAGCGCCGCGTCGCCGGCATAGGCCGGCAGGATCGCGGCGGCGGGCGGCGGCGCGGTGCGGGCGCGGCGGGTCGGGGCAGGGCGGGACGAGGTGCGGGCCATCTTTGAAAGCTAGTCAGGCGCGCGGGCGGAGACAAGGCGAAAGCGGCCGGCCGTTCCGTTAAGCCTTTGGAAAAACGTACTTTATAGCCATGCGTCGAACGCATGGCTTTTATGCCGAATCCCGGGTACCGGAACCCTGGCCGGGCGTATAGGGTACCGCCATCGTTTCGACGCGGCGTTCCCCCTCTTGCCGCGCAAGTCACGCGTAAGTCGGAAGTTTCGTAAAGCTTTCAGTAAGTTTTCGTAGCGTATCGCGTTCGTCACCGCGTAGCGTAACCGCGTCAGGCAAGGGCGGCCGGTTTTCCGGCCGCCCTTGTTTTTTGCCCGCCGCGAGCCCCGGCCATGTGGGCTCTTCCCCTTGGTTCTCCGGGGCCGTTCGCCAGGAGACACTGCGCCGGTTAAAGGGTGATGACGCGGAGCATGCAGAAACTGCATGGCTCGTTTCGAGAAATCGCGCGGGTAATAATCTGTCGGGGCGCGCATATTCCACTTGAACAACGACGGGGCCCCGGACAACCGGCCCGTCGAGGAACCAACAAAAAGAACGGCGAAACAGGGTGGGCACGGCATGGAAATGCCTTGTCCCCCCACCGCCGCTCAAGTTGGAAGCAACGTCGAACCTGAAGGATATGACCATGACCGACCATTCGATCCTTGGCAACAATGCCCCCGACTTCCCGTTCAAGAAGGAAGCCGGTGTCGTCACCGAGGTGCTCCGCACCGTGTTCGTGGACTTCCCGAACGCGCTCGCGAGCGCCTACCGCGCCCGCAACCTCTACAAGAACCTGAGCGTGCTGGACGAGGCGAGCCTCGCCGCCATCGGCCTGAAGCGCGAGGAAATCGGCCGCTTCGCGATCGAGAACTCGGGCCTGCTGGTGATCGAGCGGGACTAACCTCCCGCACGAGCCCGAGCGAAGCGTAAAGCGTCGCGTAGAGCGTAAAGTGTAACGTCAGCCGTCAGCCCGCGGGCGCCGGCGGTCCCTTGAGGACCAGCGTGCTCCAGTCCCCGAGCATGATCGACCGGGCCCGCGTCAGGCCTTCCGCCCCGTAGGCGGCCGTAACCTCCCGTTCCTGCCGGGCGAGCAGCCCCGACAGGACGAGACGGCCGCCGGGGGCGAGGACGGCGGCGACGTCCGGGGCCAGCGCGATCAGGGGCCCCGCCAGGATGTTGGCGCAGACGAGATCGTAGGGCGCGCCGGCCCGCACCCGTTCCCCCACCCCCGTTTCCGCGACCGTTTCGACCAGGCCCGCGAGGCCGTTGGCGGCGGCGTTGGCGCGCGCGGTCGCGGCCGCGACCGGGTCCGAATCGCTCGCGAGCACCGCGCAGCCGCCGGCCTTGGCGACGGCGAGCGCCAGGATGCCCGAGCCGCAGCCGAGGTCGAGCGCGCGCGCAACCCCTTGTTTCTCCGTAAGGATCTCGTCGATGGCGAGGAGGCAGCCGCGGGTGGTCTCGTGGGTGCCGGAGCCGAAGGCGGGCCCGGCGTCGAGGCGCAGCACCGTGGCGCCGGCGGGCGCGATTCCGTCGAAATGGGAGCCCACCACGTAGAACCGCCCGGCGCAAACGGGCGGAAACTGGGCGCGGTTGAGGGCCAGCCAGTCGGTCTCGGGCAGCCTTTCGACGGTGAAATCGGGGGTTCCGGCGCGCATCGCGCGCGCAGCCCGCGCCAAAATCAGCGCAACGCGCGCCACATCGGGCGCGGTTTCGCACAAAGCCTCCAGCCGCCAGAGCTTTTCCGCGCCGCCCTCCCCCTCATCGGCGTCCCCGTCGGCCGCGAACCGCGCGACCGAGACCGCGATCTCGTCGAGCGCGTCGGCGCAGGCGTCCGCCATCGCCCCCGCGACCGTGAGGCGGACGGTCCACATCGGCGGCGCCGACAGGCTCATGCAGGGGTGACGAAGCCGGTCATCACCTTTTTTCGGCCGGCCTTGTCGAAGGCGATCACGAGCTTGTCGCCGTCGCGGGCGAGCACCCGGCCGTAGCCGAACTTCTGGTGGAACACCCGCGCGCCCTCGGCCGGCGCGTCCCCGTCGAAGTCCTCCCGGAGCCCCCTGACATTCGCATCGGGCGCGGTCGCGAGATTTCCGCGGAGACTCGGGCGCGAGGCCGCCCAGTCCCCCGACGGGGCGCCGTGGAGCCCGGGGTCGGCCATCACCTCGACGTGGGCGGCGGGCAGCTCGTCGAGGAAGCGCGACGGCACCGCCGCGTTCCACTGGTTGTAGAGGCGCCGGTTGGCGGCGAAGGAGATCACGGCGCGCCGCCGCGCGCGCGTGAGCCCGACGTAGGCGAGGCGGCGCTCCTCCTCGAGGCCGGCGGCGCCCTGCTCGTCGAGGGTGCGCTGGTTGGGGAACAGGCCCTCCTCCCAACCGGGCAGGAACACGGCGTCGAACTCGAGCCCCTTGGCGCCGTGGAGCGTCATCACGCTCACCATCGGCTCGCCCGCGCGCGCCTCCTGCTCCATCACCAGCGCGACGTGCTCCAGGAACTCCCCGAGGCTCTCGAACTCCTCGAGCGCCAGCGCCAGCTCCTTGAGGTTGTCGAGGCGCCCCTGGGCGTCGGGCGACTTGCTCGCCTGCCACATGCCCGAATAGCCCGATTCGTCGATCACGACGCGGGCGAGCTCGGCCGGCCGCGCGGTCCCGGCGAGCGCGCGCCAGCGCGCGAAGCTCTCCAGCAGCGCGGCGAGCGCGGCGCGCTGGGCGGGGCGCAGCTCGTCGGTGCCGGCCTGTCT
>JBJHBM010000108.1:0-2858 GCA_050485485.1 Alphaproteobacteria bacterium
GCAGGCCCTCGAGCGCGCCGTCGAAGTCGTCTGCGAAGCCGTCGGCGAGGCCGGCGGCGTCCTCGGGCGCGCGGTCGCGGGCGCGCGCCAGCAGCGCGTCCTCCAGCGCATAGACGCGCGGCAGCTGGGCGAGCGCGAAGGCCGCGTCGCGGTTGCGCCGCGCGCGGGCAAGGATGTCGTCGGACGCGGGCGCGCCGAAGCCGCCCCCGTCCGCGCCGCCCGGCATGCCGGGCGCGGCGGAAGGTCGAATCATGGTCGTGTCCTCGATGGTCGTGCCGGAACGCGCCCTACCACCCGGCGCGGAAGCGCGAGGGCGGGCGCGGGCCGGCGAACGGGTCCCAGTCGTCGCGGGCCGTGCGCGGGCGCGCCCGGTCCCATTCGGAAAGGCGCACCGGGCGGGCGAAGGTGAGCGCCAGGGCGTCGCCGAAGTCGGGCGAGGCGATGCCGCGTGCCTTCATCTCCTCCTTGCCCTCGAGCCGCAGCCGCCCCTTCTCGTCGAAGCCGTATTCGGGCGCGGCGAGGTCGTCGGCGAGCGTGCGGGCGTCGGCCGGCAGGCAGCCGCCCGCCTTGAGCCAGTCGCGCGCGGCCGACCACATCTCGGCGCGCAGGTTGGCGAAGCGCCCCGGTTCGCGCGCCCGCGCGCCCGCGTTCACGTCGTCCACCCTGAGGCCGAGCGCGCGCAGCCGGTCCACCACGCCCGCGCCGACACCGGCGCCGTCCACCAGCACCGCGTCGGGGCGCAGCCGGCGCGCGGCCTCCGCCACGAAGCCCGCGAGCCGCATGGTGTCCACCCCCCGGTAGTGCGCGAGGTGGACGATCTCCGGCCCGTGGCGGGCGAGGATCACGGAGGCGTCGTCGCCGAAGCGCGCGACGTCCACGCCCATCACCAGCGGATGGGCGGCGGCGTGGACCGGCGCGCGGCCCGACGCCTCGGCCACCAGCGCGGCGGAGATGAACTGGTTGAAGCCCGCGCGCGGGAACTCGCCGCGCACGCGCACGCGCACGAAGTCCGAATCCTCGCCGTAGTCCTCGACCCAGTGGGCGATCTCGCGGCGGTCGGCCTTGCGCGCCGTGCGCGAATCGACCTTGCGCGTGCGCCAGCGGTGGCGGAAGCGGTGGAAGCACTCGCGGAACCGCCCGCTCGCGCGCGTCGGGTTGCCGAACGCGAACCACATCGCGCCGGGCGACGCCATCGCGCCCTCGGCCACGTCCCAGATGTCGTCGGCGATGGCGGACGCCTCGTCGAACACCATGCAGACGTGGCGGTCGTGGGTGCCGGCGAAGGATTCGGGCCGGTCGCGCGACCACGGCACGGCGGCGGCGAACCAAGTCTCCGGGCTCGTCCTGAGGGCGAGCCGGGTCTGGGTCCACTCGAACCAGTCGCGCACCGCGGACAGCCGGTGCCACTTGGCGAGCTCGCGCCAGGTCTTGTCGCGGAGCTGCGCCGCCGTGTTGGCGGTCGCCACCACCTGCGGATGGTCGCGGGTG
The DNA here is from genome assembly GCA_050485485.1 of Alphaproteobacteria bacterium. GTDB lineage: Bacteria > Pseudomonadota > Alphaproteobacteria > SMXQ01 > SMXQ01 > WHSO01. The sequence goes on from JBJHBM010000108.1 coordinate 1,489, forward strand.
GACAGGAACCACAGGATCAGCCAGGCGGTGAGCGCGGTCTTGCCGACGCCGTGGCCGGAGGCGACGGCGAAGCGCAGCCGGCTCTCGCCCGCCGCGAGCGCGTCGCGCACCTCGGCCAGCAGCGCGCGCTGCCAGTCGTCGGGCCCGTCCTCGCCCGCGAGCGCGCCCGTGCCCCACGGGAAGGCATGCTCGACGAAGGCGAGCGGGTCGTGGGCGTAGCCCCGGATGTCGTCGAGCAGCGGCGGCGCTTCCGCGCCGCCGTCGGCGCCGCTCACCTGGTCGAGGCCGGCCGGTTCGGGTTGGCGGGGACGTTGCCTTCGGCGCGGCTTTCGTGGCGCCGAGGGGGTTCCGATCTTCATGGGATTCTCACCGCCTCCCTATCGTCATGCTCGGGCTCGACGCACGGCTGTCCGGTTCGGACTCGTTCACACCTTTCGTCATGGCCGGGCTCGACCCGGCCATCCATCCTTCCGCGTGCCATATCACTGCCGCATGGATGCGCGGATCGAGTCCGCGCATGACGTAGAATGTCGCGGGCCCGGCCCTCTCCGTCGTCATGCCCGGCGAAGGCCGGGCATCCACGAGTTTTTCCGTCCCGATGGCGTGGAAAAACAAAAAGGACGCGTGGATGGTCGTGCCGAGCACGACCATGACGTAACAAGAACCTCGCTCACCTGGTCGGCTCCCGGGCCCAGGCGCGCTCGATGATCGCGGCGACGTCGGGGCCCTGGGGCGGCGGCTCGGCGCGCCCGGTCCCGGCGGCGGGGCCGAACAGCAGCACGGCGAGGCGCTCGGCCGCGCGGAACCGCACGGCGGCGTCGGCCGTCCGGTCGGTCGCGATATCGGCGAACACGCCGACCACGCTGCAGTCGCGCTCCCGGAGCTGGCGGGCGATGGCGCGGTTGGTGATCCAGGTGAGCGTGCTGCCGCGCGTGCGCTTGCGCGGCCGCGCGCCGGGCCGGGGAGAGGTCATGCGCAGCCTCCTGCTTGTCTGTCGGGGGGTGCCCGTAAAAGAAAGGCCCGCGCGGGGTCGCGCGGGCCGGATCGGGGTGCCGGGAGCCCCCTGACAGGGTTCGTCCCAGCGTAATTCAAACACTACCAGATTTTATAAAGATTGTCAAGATAAACTTACAAATTTTTTCGGCCCTGGCGGAACGCGGCGGCCACGGCCGCGTCCGGGGCGAGCGCCGCGTTGAGGCGCCGGCAGATCTCGTCGAGCCCCGCCGCCTCCAGCTTGCGCAGCGTGGTGTGGGAGCGCCCGTCGAGCTCCTCGAGGCGGCGCCACGGCACGCCCGAGGCACGCGCCCACAGCACGCGGCGGTGCTCGGGCGCGGCCCACAGCAACCAGCCCACCGCCGCGTCGGCGCGGC
>JBJHBM010000109.1:0-2645 GCA_050485485.1 Alphaproteobacteria bacterium
AGTGCCGCTCGACGCCCGCGCCCGCGTCGCCGAGCTCGTGATGATGGGGCTGCGCCTCGGCGACGGCATCGCCGAGCCGGACCTCGCGCGCGTCGGGGGCGGCGGCTTCGCCGAGGCGTTCGACGCGCGCCGGCTGGACCGGCTGGTGGCGGGCGGGTTCCTCACGCGCGCGGACGGGCGCCTGGCGGCGACCCGTGCCGGGCGACTGCGGCTCGACGCGGTGCTGGCCGAGCTGCTCGCCTGAATGCCGCTAGTTGGTGGCAGGGCGGCGGAAACTGGTCGCCGCCGGGCTCACCACCACGAAGCGGCGGTCGCGCACCTCCAGGATGGCGAGCTCGCGCTCGACCAGGCCCGACGGCAGCAGGCGGAAGATTCCATCGACGCCGCCGAAGCCGTTGGATGCGGTGAGCGCGTCCACCGTGAAGGGGTTGGCGGACACCGGCAGGGGCCGCGACGCGCCTTGCGCGGCGGCGCGGGCATCGGCCTCGGCCCGGGCCCGGGCGATCACCGCCGCCATGCCGGTCGCGTCATAGGCGAGCGAGGCGAGGCGGGGCGGGGCGGCGCCGTAGGTCTTGGCGTAGAGGTTCTCGAACGCCTTGCGCGCCTCGGGCGGCGGCGCCGGAAACCAGCCGCCGAACAGCGCCGGCTCGGTGGCGACCACCAGGTCGTCCCACTGCACCGTGCCGAGCATCCGCACCCGGCGCGGGTCGATGTCGTAAAAGCGCAGGAGCGGCGCGAGGTTGCGGAGCGCCGTGCCGCCCTCCGGCAGCAGCACCGCGTCGAAGCCGACGTCGCCCAGCGTCTCGAGCCCTTCGAGCCGCTTGAGCGCGCGCTTGGCGGCCTCGTCGTTGACGGTGGCGAGCTCGCGGCGGCGCTCCAGCAGCGCGGCATGGCGCGCGTCGTAATCGGCGAGGCGCCGCACCAGGGGCGACAGCGTCGCGGTATCGGCAGTCACGTACCGCGCGACGCGGTCGACCGCGATTCCGTTCGCACCGGCGGCCGAACGCAGCGCATTCTCGACCCGCGCGCCGAACGGTCCTTCCGGCACCACGGCGGCGATGCGCCGCACGCCGCGCCCGGCGGCATGGGACGCGATGCGGCCGATCTGGGTTTCCGGCGTGAAGCCCATGATGTAGATGCCGCCGCCCGCGACCGCGCTGTCGTTGGAGAACGCCACGACCTGGATGCCGGCGGTCGCCAGGACCGGCCGCACCGCCGCGACCGAGTGGGCGAAGACCGGGCCCAGCACCAGATGGGCGCCGTCCTCGACCGCGCTGCGCGCCGCGGCGACGGCGCCGTCCGGGGTTCCGCGCGTGTCGTGGGGCATCAGCGCGAAATTCTCCCCCGCGAGCGAGAACAGGGCGAGCTGGGCGGCGTTGAGCAGCGCGCCCCCGAGCGCGGCATGCTCGCCCGAGAGCGGCACCAGGATCGCGACGCGCGTCGCCGGGACCACGCCGGGCGGCGGCGTGAGCCGGAGTCCCGGCGTTTCCGGCAGCACGCCTTCCGTTCCCGGCACGGCCTCGGGAACCGGCGTTGCCGGGCGGACGGGCTCCGTGGGCGCGGGCCGCGATGGCTGTTGCGCCGGTTCCGGCCGTTTTCTAACCTCGTCGAAGCCGGCACAGGCGGCGGTCGCGAGCAGCGCCGCGACCGCGGCCGCGGTGACGAGCCATCGGGGGACAGTGAACGGGACGCGAGTCGCGGGCACGGAACAATCCTGCGTTTCGAGCGAGGGCCTCAAGCCTAGTCGGCCGGTCGCGCCAAGTAAACGAGACCCGGGAACCGCAACAGGAAATTCGGGCGGAATCATGTCACGCGCGACACGGAATCAAGGCGGAAAGCGTACCGGAACGGGGGAAGCCGCCGACCGGGCTCCGGCGCCCGGTCTTGCGCCCGGCCTCTACGTCGTCGCGACGCCCATCGGAAACCTCGGCGACGTCACGTTGCGGGCGCTCGACGTGCTGCGCGGCGCCGACGTGATCGCCTGCGAAGACGGCCGCGTGACGGCGAAGCTGCTCGCCGCCTACGGCATCGCCACGCCGACGACGCCCTATCACGAGCACAACGCCCCGCGCGTGCGGCCGCGCCTGCTCGCGCGTCTCGGGGACGGCGCGCGGATCGCGCTGGTGTCCGACGCCGGAACGCCGCTGATCTCCGACCCCGGCTACAAGCTGGTGGCCGAGGCGCGCGCCGCCAACATCGCGGTGACGGCGGTGCCCGGCGCTTCCGCCCTGCTGGCGGCGCTCGCGGTCGCGGGCCTGCCCACCCATGCGTTCCATTTCGCGGGCTTCCTGCCGCCCAAGGCCGCCGCGCGGCGCACCGCCCTCGAAGGCCTGCGCGCCGTCGCCGCCACGCTGGTCCTCTACGAGGCGCCAGGCCGCCTCGCGGCGCTGCTGGCCGATGCCGCCCGGGTCCTCGGCGCGCGCGAGGCGGCGGTGTGCCGCGAGCTCACCAAGCTGCACGAGGAGGTGGCGCGGGGGACCCTCGACGCGCTCGCCGCGCGCTACGGCGCGGAGGGCCCGCCGCGCGGCGAGGTGGTGGTGGTGATCGCCCCGCCCGGGGCCGCGGACGCCCCCGCCGAGGACGCGCTCGACGCGCGCCTGCGCGCGGCGCTCGCGGAGGCCAGCCTGCGCGACGCGGTCGAGCGG
>JBJHBM010000110.1:0-2623 GCA_050485485.1 Alphaproteobacteria bacterium
GGGCGAAGGGCGCCGCGGCGAAGGCGGGCAGCAGCGCCAGCGCGCAGGCCAGCGCGCAGGCCTGCGCGCGCGGGCGCCGGATGCGGCATCGGGCCGGGGATGAAATCTCCGTCGTCATGGTCAGTTGGCCGTCACGGTCAGCGTGCCGGAATAGTTGCCGCGCGCCTGGTTGGCGGGCAGCACCAGCGTGCCGCCGAGCCGGAAGGTCGAGGTCTGGTTGCGGCGGGCCTGCATCGTCCCGCCGTTGACGCAGTTGAAATTGGTGTCGGCGTTGCCCGAGACGAAGTGGCAGGTGATGTTGCTGACGGTCGCGGTCTGCGTGCCGTTCGACACCGTGATCGAGGTGGGCCAGGAGACGGTGATGGTCTGCGCGTTGTTGCCGCCGGAACCGTCGCGCCCGACGGTGAAGCTGGCCGCGCCGGTGCTGCCGCCGAAGGTCAGCGCGCCGCCGGTGGTGGTGACGGCCTGGGTGTTCGCGTTCACCACCACCGTGCCGGCGACGGCGACGTCGCTCGCCACGATGCCGAAGGCGAGGGGCGTGTTGGCAGTGGCGATCTGCGCTTGCGCGGGCGCCTGCAGGGCGAGCGCCGGCGCCAGCACGGCGAGGAGGAGGGCGATCTTGCGCCAGCGGTGGATGGCACGGGACATGGATGACCTCGTTACCGCTTCCTCGGGCCCGAACCCAAGGGAGGCGCCTGGGCGTTCCCCCCGGCGCCTCTCCGTCGCGATCGTCGTCCGTCGCCGCCGTCCGGCGCGGGCCGCCCCCCGCCCGCGCTCGGGGCGTCCGGTATCAGTAGTTGGCCGTGACCGTGAACGTGCCCGAGTAGAGGCCGCTCGCCTGGTTGGCGTTGACGTTGAGCGTGCCGCCCACGAAGACGGTCGCCGCGCCGCTGCCGTTGAGGGTCGGGTTGCTGGCGGAGAGCGTCAGGTTGACGGTCATGTCGTCGCCGGTGCCTGTGAGGGTTGCTACGCCGTTTGATGGGTCGAAGCCGAGCGACACCGCGACGTTGGGCTCGCCCGAGACAGTGAACTGTGCACGCGAGGCGCCGGTGATGGCCTCGACGCCGCCGGTGGCCGAGGTGGCGCCGGTGCCGGCGTTGATGACCGCGGTGCCGGAGGCTGTGCCCACGCTCACCGTGCCGAACGCGAGGTCGGCGTCCTTGGCGATGCTGACGGCCTTCTGGATCGTGACCGAAACGTCGGCGCCCACGGAAGCCGCCTGCGCGGCGCCCGGGGCCGTGGCGAGGACCGCGACGGCCGCGGCGAGCGGCAGGGCGGCGGAACGCAGATACGACGGTATGGACAGGAACATGGTGGTTGCCTCGAAAAGGATGGATATGGGCCGGGTCTCCGCCGGGTACGCTTTTATACATACACCATTGGCTTGCCAGTCATATGGTAAGGACGCGGTTAAAATCAACAGGTATTTGAGAAGAATTTTTTGTTTTTTCCGAATTAGTTAACGCGATACCGCCGCCTCGTGCCGGCGGGGCGGCAGGGGAAAAGATACAGTCCTAAAGTATTATTTATTTTTGTAAGGTTATTAAGGCATTACCGCCCCTTGGCCGGCGCCCAGGAACCCCCGCACCCCCTCCGCCGCGTCCCTGATGCCGACGCGCGCGACGTGCACGTCGTCGGGGAAGGCGCGGGCGAGGCGCGACGGCAGCGCGCGGTCGAGCAGCACGAAGCAGCCCCGGTCGCCCTGGCGGCGGATCAGGCGGCCGAACGCCTGCTTGAGCCGGAGGCGCACCAGCATCTCGTCGTAGCCGCGCCCGCCGAAGCGCGCGCGCCGCGCCTTGTGGAGGATGTCGGGGCGCGGCCACGGCGTGCGGTCGAACACGATCAGGCGCAGGCTCCGCCCCGGCACGTCCACGCCGTCGCGCACCGCGTCGGTGCCGAGCAGGCAGGCGTCCTCGTCCTCGCGGAAGATGTCCACCAGCGTCGGCGTGTCCATCGCGTCCACGTGCTGGGCATAGAGCGGCAGGCCCGCGTCGTCGAGCGCGGGCGCGATGCGCGCGTGCACCGCGCGCAGCCGCTGGATCGAGGTGAACAGGCCGAGCGCGCCGCCGCCCGCCGCCGCGAACAGGGTGCGGTAGGCCGCCGCCACCGCGTCCGGGTCGTCCTTGGCGACGTCGGTGACGATGAAGACGCGCGCCTGCGCGCCGTAGTCGAACGGCGAGGGGAAGGTCGCGCGCGCGACCGGCTCGGGCAGGTGGGCGGCCCCGGTGCGCGCTTCGGCGCTGGCCCAGTCGGCGTCCGCGTCTCCGGTCGCGTCGGCGAGCGTCGCCGAGGTCACCGCCACCCCGTGGGCCTCCGCCAGCACCGCGTCGGCGAAGGGGCGCGTCGGGTCCACCCAGTGGCGGTGCATGCCGACGTCGGATTCGCGGCCCCAGGCGCGCTCGAGCCCGAACCAGTCCACGAAGTCCTCGGGCGTCTCCTCGTGGAGCGCGGCCAGCATGGCGCGCCACGCGGCGAGCGGCCCGGCCGCGCGGTGTTCGATCGCGCGCACCGCGCCCTCGATGCGCAGCCGCGTCGCGGTCTCGAGTTCGTCGGCGCGGTCGGCGAGCAGGCGCCCGAGGCGCCGCTGCACGCGCGCGAGCGGCTCGGCGACGGCGCGCAGCTC